>NZ_JBZCNJ010000006.1:0-251358 GCF_058269255.1 Arthrobacter sp. TJ-217 | reverse complement strand
GCGCGAACTGCCTGGAATTGTCCTCCCAACTGTGGAAACAACGCCACCCCGCAGCCTGGTTCGCCGAAACGGTTCTCAGGCCTCTGCGACCCTTCCTCTGAGTGAAGTTCCGGCACCAATCCTGATTTTGGCCAACGCAAGAACACCACGAGCCCATCCCGACAAGCCGCGCAAGGATCCGCACCGGCGTTGTGAACTCTGACCGTAATCAGAGGATCCGTTTTTCCCCAGCCCGAACGATTCTCAGCCAGAGGTATCCGAACCCGTCGAGATTGATTTCGATCCTCCCGTCGTCCCCGAGGCTGACCGGTTCGTCACCGAGCAGGTCCACCAGGTGTGTCACATTCTCGCTGTCGGCGAGTGTGAAGGAGACAGTGCAGGCGTCGGCGGCAAAATTGTGCAGTGCAACAACCTGCCCGGTGGAACCGGTGAGCGAGTGCGCAATAACGCAGGGTTGTTCCTGCTCGAGGAGCTCGAACCGGCCCCATCCGATCTCGGGTGATTTCTTGTACGCGGCGATGAGCTTGCGGGTGAAATTGAGCAGGGAATCGGGGTCGTGCTGCTGGGCGGAGACACTGACATGCACGGGAGAGGAACCTCCCTCGACGACGGTCAGCGGCAGCTTCGACGGATCGGCGTGCGAGAAGCCCCCATTGGCTTCATCCGACCACTGCATGGGCGTGCGGACCGCCCGTCTGTCTGGGACCGAACCGTGTTCTGCCATACCTATTTCCTCACCGTAGTAAAGAACCGGTGCGCCGGGAAGGGAAAACATGAGGCTGTAGACCATGCGGATCTGCCGCGGATCATGGTCGAGCATGGAAGGCAGGCGTCGGATGATGCCCCGGTCGTGGATACGCATGGAGTCCTTGGGAGCGAAAGCAGAGAAGACCTCGCCGCGTTCATCCTCCGTGAGTTGATCAAGGGTCAGTTCATCGTGGTTGCGCACGAAGTTGGCCCACTGGTTCACCACCGCTATCGGCGGCCGGGAGGCCAGTGTCTGTGCGAAGGGGGTGGCATCGTGCCTGGCGAGAGCGAGGTACAACTGCTGGTTCGCGACAAAGTCGAACTGCATGGTTAGTTCCCCTCCGTCATCGCCGAAAAACTCCTTTTGTTCTTCGTAGGGCAGGTTCACCTCACCGAGCATCATGCCCGTGCCGCTGCGCCTGCCGACGTACCCGCGCAGCGCGCGCAGGTAGTCGTGCTCCTCCTTCCCGCTGGCTTGGATCAGGGACGGGACAGCGTCCACCCGGAAGCCGTCGATCCCCAGTTCCAGCCAGAAACCGATTACCTTCGCGATTTCCTCGCGTACGGCCGTGTTGGCAATGTTCAGGTCTGGTTGGTGGCGGTAGAAGGAGTGTTCGTAGTACTGGCCTGCGGTCTGGTCGAAGAACCAGACTCCGTCCTCCTTGTCCGGGAACATATTGGCCCTGGCGTCCTGGGGTTTGTCGTCCCGCCAGTTGTAGAAGTTCCGGTACCGGCTGTCTCTGTTTGATCGGGCCTCCTGAAACCAGGGATGCTCGGCTGAGGTATGGTTCACAACGAGGTCGATAATTACCCTGAGGCCCCGGTCGTGAGCGGTGCGGACCATCTCCACGAAGTCGCCCAGATGGCCGTTGCGCGGGTTGACGCCGAAGTAGTCGGAAATGTCATACCCATTGTCTTGGCGCGGTGAAGGGTAGAACGGAGCCAGCCACAGGCAGGTCACCCCGAGTTCCTCGAGGTAGTCCAGACGTTGCCCCAAGCCCTCAAGATCACCGACCCCGTCGTCGTTCCAGTCCAGGAACGTTTCGACGTTCAGGTTGTAAAAGACAGCTGACTTCCACCACAGGTCGCTGGTGTCGGTGATCCTCATCCAAGAGCTCCCAACCGCCGCGGGGCGTTCCTGGATCCCGGGGTGCTGGAGGTCCGCTCCTGCACCCTGCACAGGAAGTTATCCGTCCGGCGCCGGTCACCCGTCAGAGGGGGTGCCTGTTCTAAGCTTGCTGCCGCACACACCTGAGCCTGAACCATTACTTTTCTCCCTGCCGTGGTTCCAGAACGCGCCGATCAACCATGGGAGGAACTCCCGGGTTGAAAGATAGTTTCCAGCGCATCGCGTCCAGGAGGCAAGCATCCATGGGCCTTATGCGTTGGGGTGGGCCCTCAGAACGGCCAGATGATCGGCACGTACAGCACCGCGGCCGCAAGGAAGACGAGCGTGAGCGGCAGGCCGAGGCGCCAGTAGTCGCCGAACCGGTAACCGCCTGGCTGCAGGACCATGAGGTTCACCGGTGTCGCAATCGGCGTAAGGAAGGACGCGGCGCCCACGACGGTCAGGGCCATCATAAACGGCTGGACACTCACCCCGAGTGACTGCGCCAACGTAAGTGCGACGGGGGCAATCACGAGCACCGTCGCGACGTTCGAGATTAACTGCCCGATTGCAACGGTCAGCAAGCACACAACGAGAAGCGCAAGGTGCGGGGAGCCGCCGCCGATGATCCGGAACACGAACTCTGCTATCACGTCGGCGGCCCCCGACGAAACGAACGCCCCTGATAGAGGGATGAGCGCTGCGATCAGAACGACGGTGTCCCACGAGATCGCTCGGAAACCCTGGGGTACGGTGATCACGCGCGCGACCACGAGCGTGCACGCCGCAATCAGCCCAGCGATCACCGGGGGGACGACACCGGTTGCCAGAAGGGTGATCGTGATGATGAGCACCGCGAGGCAGCGTTTCCATCCTCGTCCGAGCGGAACCCCCCGTTGCAGGCTTCGCGAGGAGTCGATGGCAATCACATCGGGCGACTGCGTGTAGCGGTGGAGTGCCTCCCAAGGGCCGCGCACGAGCACTGCGTCGCCGGCCTGAAGGGCCAGTGCCCCGGGGGGCAGACCGGTGTTTGGGCGCACCGATTGGCTGTCGCCTCGGCGGAGCGCGAGCACGACCAGGCCTTCATCGCGCGTTGTCATGCCGGGACAGACGATCCGTCCGATTAAGGTAGAGCGAGGAGAAATAAGCACCTCGACGACTCCGGTGCCCCCGGTGAACATGCGTCCTGCGTCGAGATCCGCCGTGTAGCTCTGCCGCCACGCACGTACTCGATCACGCGGATCGGTCGCAGTGTCGGCGAGCCTCTCGGGAACGCGCTCCGGAAGCAGGCGTTCACCGAGCGTTACGACAAGAAGGGTCGTGGCCAGCACGAGGGGGACCCCGACCAGGGCAAACTCGAAGTATCCGAACTCCCGACCGCCGGCGCTGGCTGCGGCCTCGGAAACGATGATGTTCACGGGTGTCCCCGTGAGAGTCAACAGCGACCCCGCGCTGGATGCGAACGCAAGCGGAATTAGCATTCTCGAAGGAACGATACCGGCCTGAGCCGCGGCGATCACGGCGACCGGAAGAAGTGCCGCGACGGCGCCATTGATGCTGATTACAGCCGCCAGCACCGCCGCGACCCCCGTCATGGTCGCGAGCAACCCGGAGCGGCCAAGTGACGAACGCTTCTCGAACCACTGACCGATCCACGCGGTGATCCCAGTGGCATTCAGCGCCTCGCTGAGGACGAATAGTGACGCGATGAACAATACAAGGGGATCACTGAAGCCCATCAATGCCTCACCGAGTGGGAGCACGCCCGTGGCCCATAGCGCCATGGGCACGAATAGCGCGACGGCCACGAGTGGCACCCGATTGGTCACAAAACCCGCAACCGCCAGAGCCAAGATTACGAACGTCGCGATCCTCGGATCGATCATGTGCACCCTCCTGAAAACTAGGATGCCACACGCGTGCAGCCCCTCATTCACTGAGGGCAGGGCCGCCCGCGCACCTGCACATACAACCCACTTCGGACGAAAGAACCGCACCTGCTCAGCGACCTGCAGCCTCGAACCATGACCTTACGAGGAGACTTGTGGGTTGGTAACTGGTGCTCCCGCAGGGACGGTCCAGAGGTTGACCGGCCGGTCCGCGAAGCCGCGCACGCGCTCGAACACGAAGCCTGCGGTGCCCCGCTCAGGACGATGATCAATTGACCGCCAGCCGACGAGACGAGCAATCACTGGTTTTGTCCCGGTGCTACCCGAAAGGCCCAGGCAGCGGTTCCGGAGACGCCTTCCTCATCCGCTCCTCGGTCCAAGGCCTCTCCTCCCCCGGGTCAGGGGTTTTCTGCACGGTTTCCCACGGGTCCCGATCGGAATTAGGGCCCGACTTCTGTACCGAGGTCACGCCGATGAACAGCGCTGCAAGAACACCTGCACCGATGGCCGCAATCACCACCCGGCGCTTGAGATCCGTGCTTCGCGCTTGAGTGTCCATGGTTGGAACCCTAGCGAGTCACCGTCCACCCCGCACTGCTTCGCGGAGGTCTCATACTGGCAGCTCGATCCGAGGTCGATGACATTATTGGTGCTGTATGCCGCCAGTTATCAGGCGAAGGGTAGGGTGGCGGAATTTTCACTGGGCCGCTCCCAACTCGTCCCGTCCTTGGCTCATGATGCGGAGTCCACGACGAAGGTCCGGACCGAAGTCCAGGATTCGATTTTGCCGACTGAAGCGCCCGGATCGTCCTTCAATAGGACGTACTGCTCGCGGATCATTTGCCCTGCTGAAAGGTCGACGATCAATGTTCTGCCGGGACCGTCCGTTGGGGCAAGACATTCTCTTCACTGTCGCGAAAGACCCTGCTCATGCGCGCTGCAGACCTGACGAGGCAGGATGTAGCTACCAATCAGGAGGAGGAGACACTGATGCAGGAATCGGGATCCGAAGAGTCGCTGCCAGTCGAACAAACCTGGTTCGCTGAGTATGGGCAGGGCCCTCCGGCCGTGCTTCTACATCCAGGCGGTGTTGATGCACGTGCCTTGCAGGCAACCGTCAAGGGGGTGAGCCCCTACTTCCACGTTTACACGCCTGAGCGTCGTGGCCATGGACACTCGCCGGACGTGGAGGGGCCAATGTCCTATGAGTTGATGGCGGAAGACACCATCGCGTTCCTCGAGGAACACCTTGCTGAACCGGTGTCCCTCATCGGGTGCAGCGACGGGGCGGTCGTCGCCCTTGCAGTGGCGATGCGGCGTCCTGACCTTGTCCGTCGTCTTGTGTGTGTTGCGGGCGTATTTCACCGCGACGGCTGGATGAACGGCGTTCTCGGAGGAGAGGTTCCCGACTTCATCCGCCAGGGATATGGAGAACTCTCACCGGATGGTGTTGATCATTTCGATCTCGTGCTGAGCAAGCTTAATCACATGCATGCCACCGGCCCCGCCTACACCGTCCAGGACCTGGCCAAGGTGGCGATACGGACGCTGATCATGGTCGGCGATGACGACGAGGTGTCCATTGAGCACGCGTTGGAGATGTACCGGGCGCTTCCGAACGCCGAGCTGGCCGTCGTCCCCGGGACATCACACGGTCTGCTTGTCGAGAAGCCGGAACTTTGTAATCTGCTCATCAATGACTTCTTGATGAAAGATCCCGTTCAGACCTTCGCTCCAATCCGACGGGCCCAAAACAGGTGAGATGGGAGCCACCTCCGTTGATTCGATGATTTCACTTGGGTCAGGAGGCGGCGGAAGTGTTGTGGCCGAACGATAGAGCTGCTTTGCGGGGCCAAATGGTGTAGCTGAGTGCCCAGATGAACTCGACCGTGACAATGATCCCAAGTATGCGGTTCCATCCGGTGAGTGCTTCGGTGCGGGCCGGGTCGTTGACCCACGCGGTGATCAGCACGAGAATGCCTGCTGCGATGAGCACGGCGCCGAGGGTCCGCATGAAATCGCCCCAGCACCGCTGTGTGTACTGCCGCCCGGTCACTTTCAGCGGGGCGGGTCCGCCTGCGAATCGATGGGCGAAACGCGTGTCCGCCCAAGCAATCATCCGATGGCCGTACGTCACGGAGAACCCAATATAGATCGCCGCCAGCCCGTGGTGCCAGGAAGCCGTGGCCCCGGTGGCCAGGTGCACGGTGACCGCGGCCAGGAGAACCAGATCAATCAGTGGGGCACTCAGGAGCAGGGCCACGCCGAGGCGTTTGGCTCGGAGGATATACCGGGCGGCCAGCCCTGCAAGGATGGCGACCCAGAAGCCGATCTCGCACGCGATGATTAGAGCCAGAATCACGGCTTCCCCCTTGATGGTACAACTGTATTACGAAGTTATCACACAAGTGTGTCAATATATTCGAGTGCCGAAACTGATCGACAGAACCGTCCGGGAGCGGGCCGTGGGCGAGGCGGCCTGGCGGGTGGTTGTCCGCGACGGGATCGCCAAACTTTCGGTTCGCAACGTCGCCGCGGAGGCCGGCATCGCTGCCGGTTCGCTGCGGTACCTCTTCCCGACGCAGGAGGCCCTGCGCGCCTATGTGCTGGACCTCGTTCGTCAAAAGGTCACTGACCGGATCGCCGCGATTCAGCCACAGACATCGATCCGACGGACAGCGGAGGATTACTTGTCCCAGCTCCTACCGCTCGACACCGAGCGGCGGGTGGAAATGGAGGTGTTTTTCTCCGTTGGGGTCCTTGCATTGACCGATCCCGTGCTCCGGCCAGCTTACGACCGCGCCCACCGCGACCTCCAGGAAGGATGCCGTCAAATACTCGCGCTGCTCGCTACTGATCCCGGATATGGCGCACTAGATCCTGAATCCGAGACCGCACGGACCCACGCCGTTATCGATGGGCTCGCACTCCACCTCATCCGACATGGCCAGAACGAAGACACCGGCTGGGCGATCAACGTACTCGCCCGTCATTTGGACTCTCTTGCCTCCGATTCAGGCGCCTCCGCCCAAAATTCCGCCCAATAGAGGATCGGGAGTGGGAGCCGTTTCTCCCCTCCACGGTGTGCGCCGGCTCATCGACGGTATCCTTCTTGTCGAAGAACGCCTTGCTCACCGCTGCCAGTACCGGCTACCTCCGGCTGCCAAAACGTCCGCTCAGGGATTTTCGCTTCGGTGACCGTCTGGGCAGCGCGGGCCTCCGCGGGGGCGTGAGAGACAAAGAGGACAATCCGTCTCGGCGGCACAACCACATCACATCGCTCTACTCCCCCACATGACGATGATCAAACCCATCTCGGCAGGGCAATACTGCAAGAAGAGGGCACTGCAACTTGGTAGCGTGTGGCGCATGCCCATCAAACTCGAGAACGTCGGCATCGCCGTCCGCGACCTCGAAGCGACCATCGCCTTCTTCACCGACCTCGGGCTCACCGTCCTCGGCCGCGACACGGTCAGTGGAGAATGGGCCGACACCGCCGTCGGCCTCGACGGCAACCACGCCAAAATCGCCATGCTCCAGACGCCGGACGGCAACGGCCGCCTCGAGCTCTTCGAGTACCTCCACCCCGCGGCGGTCGAGACGGATCCCACCCGGCCCAACGAGATCGGCATGCACCGCGTCGCCTTCTCGGTCGACGACCTCGACGAGGCCCTCGAGATCGCCGCGATGCACGGCTGCCATCCGCTGCGCGGCGTGGCAACATACGAGGACGTCTACAGGCTCACCTATGTCCGCGGCCCCAGCGGCATCGTCGTGATGCTCGCCGAGGAACTGCACAAGACCTGACCGTACGTCGATCCGTCAGCCGGACGCCTCTTGTGGATTAGTCTGGCCGGTCCGCCCTTCCACCCGACAGGACCGGGCGGCGGTGGCGAAACTCGGAAGGCGTGACTCCCACGTGTCTCTTGAAGGCTGTGCTGAAGGAATAGGCATTGTGGTAGCCGACGCTGCGGGCGACCTGCGCGACGCTGGCGTTTGGAGTCTGCAGGAGGTCGCCGGCGAGTGTCAGGCGCCAGCGCGTGAGGTAGCTCATCGGAGGTTCTCCGACGCTTGCCCGGAAGCGGGCGGCGAGGGAGGCCCGCGAGATGTTCACGCGACGAGCGAGGCTTTCCACGGTCCAGGGGGCGTGCGGTGCTGCATGCAGATGTTCCAGTGCCCCTAGGACGACCGGGTCGTTCGATGCAAGCCAGGTAGGTTCAGTCGGACGGTCAGGGTTTTCGAACCAGCGGCGTATGGTGCTGACGACCAGGACGTCGAGGAGGCGATCGACGACGATCTGGGCAGCGGGGTCGTCGTGTGAGATTTCACGTGCAAGCAGACCGACGAGGGTTACATCGGCGCGCTCGCGCCGGACGACGGCGAGCCGGGGCAGCGCGCGGGCGACGAGCCCGCCGGCTTCGTCGGGACGTTCGTACGTTCCCACGAGAAGTGAGGTTTCGCCATGGTCGGCGTTCCCCCATCGCCGGATGCCGCGGCGGAACTCCTCGCGGAGATCATGTCCGTCCGCAGTGGTGCACTCCTGCCCGGGGCCGATCTCGATCGAGGGCGTGCTGGCGGCGGCATCGGTCACCGCGTACGGTTCGGGACCGCGGATGAGGGCAACGTCGCCCTCCTCGAGCAGCACCCCATCAATGCGGGCCTGACCGCCGGTCACAGCGAGCACAGTGAGGGCGGCGTTGTCGCGGACGTTGATCCCCCAGGGGGCGCTCATATGCATCGACAGTGCGAAGGCCCGCACTGCACGGGGGCCGTCGAGAAAGTGCGTCAACGGGTCCATGGGGAAGACCCTAGACGATGACGAAGGGTGTGGCGAGCCCTGCCCATTTTTCATCCAGCGGCGCGGGCGTCTACTGGATTCATGACTATTTCAATTCTCGGTGGAGCCGGACGCACCGGATCCCGCATCTTTGACCGGCTTACTGCTCTGGGGCTGCCGGTGCAGCTGGCCTCCCGCCGTACGGGCTTCGACTGGGACCTGCGCGGTCCCTGGCCCAACGCCCTGCACGGGGTGTCCGCCGCCTATGTGTGTTTCAGCCCTGATCTTGCCTTCCCTGGGGTGCCCGAAAAGATGGCGGTCCTTGGTCGGCTTGCCGCCGCTGAAGGCGTTGAACGGCTTGTTCTGCTGTCGGGCCGAGGCGAGGAAGGAGCCCAGGCGAGCGAGGCGGCCCTGCGAGAAGGCGGCGTGCCGACGACGGTTCTGCGCTGTTCATGGTTCCAGCAGAACTTCTCCGAGAACTTCCTCACCGGGCCCGTCCGTCGCGGCCGGCTGCAACTGCCGGCACCTGACGTGCCCGAGGCGTTCGTCGATCTTGACGATGTCGCCGATGCGGCGGTCCGCGCGCTGACCCGCACAGACCCGACGGATGCCAACTATGAACTGTCGGGTCCGGAACTGCTGACCTTCACGCAGGCCGCCGCCGTCCTCTCCGCCGCCTGTGGACGGCAGGTCACCTTCGAAGCCGTCGACGTCCCAACTTTCGTCTCCGACCTCGCCGCGGACGGCATACCAGCGGATGAGGCCGAACCCCTCGCACACCTCTTCACAGAGATCCTCGATGGCCGCAATGCTTCCCTTGGCGCCGGTGTCGAGCAACTGTTGGGCAGGCCAGCATCATCATTCAGCGCCTACGCGCGGGCGGCAGCGTTGTCCGGAGTCTGGTCGTGATCCAGGTCGCCGCAGTGGCGGGGGCCGGTCTCGTTGGCGGCGTTTACACGGCATTTTCTGTGATGGTGATGCCCGCCCTGAAGCGCGTCGATGACGAGGTTGCGTCGACCACGATGATTGCGATCAACCGTGTGGCCGAACGTGGACCGTTCATCCTGATTTTTGGCGCCGCTGCTGGTACGGCTCTTGGATTGGCTGTCACAGCAGCGTCACGCGGAGCCGCCGGGGACTTGGCCCTTGCTGGCGCCTCCCTCGCCAGCACGGTGGTGACCATGGTGGTGAACGTTCCCCTCAACCGCAGGCTCGAACGCGACGGTGCCAGCTTTTGGCCGGTCTACCAGCGGCACTGGACCGCAGCGAACACGGTACGTGCTGCACTCGCCGCGGCCGCCGTCGTTATGGCGGGCGCGCCGTGGATCGAGAACCAGCGGTCCTGACACGCGGTGCGCTACATCAATCCGCATACGAGCAGTAGGTCGACGGCTAGCGCAGTCGGATTCGGAATCCGACAACGAGGCCCTCGTCACAGCAGTCAACGATTGATCCATTCAGCGGGAGTTATGCTGGGCGGAATCCTTTTTCTTGCCCTTCGGAGCTTTTTCCGACTTTCCGATCTCGTAGCGCTGGGGCACGAACCGTTGGCCGTCCATCGGCGGTCGCTCGTAGCTCCGGTTCTGGCGCTCGGGCAACTCGATGTCCGGCAACTCCGGCTGCTCGTAAGGCAACAGCGACAGCAGATGGGCCATCAGGTTGAGCCGGGCCTCCTTCTTGTTGTCGGCGTCCACCACCCACCACGGGCTGCGCGCGGTGTCACTGAACTCAAACATCTTGTCCTTGGCCTCGGCGTAGTCAACCCAGCGGGCCTGCGCTTCAAGGTCCATGGGGCTCAGCTTCCAACGCTTAGCCGGGTTATCGATGCGGCTCTGGAATCGACGGCGCTGCTCGGAGTCGGAAAGACTCAACCAGTACTTCACCAGGACGATCCCATCGGAAATCAGTGCCTCCTCGAGCATGGGCACCGTGTCGGAGAATTGGGCATACTGTTCGTCAGTGCAGAAGCCCATCACCCGCTCCACCCCGGCCCGGTTGTACCAAGACCGGTCGAACAGCACCATTTCCCCGGCCGCCGGCAGATGGGCAATGTAGCGCTGAAAGTACCACTGCGACCGCTCACGCTCCGTCGGCGCCGGGAGTGCCACAACCCGGCAGGAGCGCGGGTTGAGCGCACCGCTGATGCGTTGGATCGTTCCGCCCTTACCAGCTGTGTCGCGTCCTTCGAAAATAACAACCAGCCGCGTCCCGGTCGTGCGCACCCACTCCTGCAAGGCGACCAGTTCCTCCTGCAACCGCAGGAGTTCCTTTTCGTAGTCCTTCTTGGATAGGACCTTGGAGCTTGCCTCATCGGGCGTTTTCTTGACCACACTTCATATCCTGCCCCAGACCAGAGCATTCAGGGAGGTGCTTCCACTGTTCGGGCCGAAAGACCACGAGAATTGACATTCTCCGAGAACCCTTCGCGCAGATTCTCGAAGTTTGTTTCCCTTGATGTCCACGCACCGCACGCCGGTAACGGTGGGAATCCGAGCCGTTGTGACGACGTGGCGTCCGCACTGACTCCGCAGACCAAACCCAATACAGCGAAAAGCGACCAATGCCAAGCCGGCCAATGATCTCTACTCTGGGCACCCCGCTAGCAATCCACCCATGAGCCTTGGGCAGCATTGCACCGAGCGCTGGAACAGGTGCCCATGACCTATCAGAGTTTACTGACGGTCAGTATCTCCCCGCTCGTAGGCGATTCTTAGAGCGACACGAACTGCTTTGACCCGTATGTAATTGAACGTCCTCACGACTTGTCCCGGGGATGAAATGTCCTGCCTCTCCAACGAGCACTGGACCCAGTCGTCGTACTCTCTGCGCCCGTGCGCATTCTCGGGCAAGGAGGCCATGTAGGCGTCGGCCAGGCCATGACAGTTCTGCCCGGTATATGGGTCCTCAGCGAATAAGGACTTCATGGCCGCGGCCAGTTCTGCCCTGTAGGCGTCTGCATCCATTCAGTAATTCCCCTTGTGGAAGCTAGGCATCAATCGGAGCTCTCGGGGTAGCGTAGCCGAGCGGAACGGGAAGATGCTTCTCCTAATCGAACTCGGGGCACCATATGGGCGAGGTGATCCCCTGCCATCGCATTGGCAACCAGGTTAGATTAGTCAGAGAAGGAACGGCCTCACACGCAACTGCATGCAGGGCCGATTCAGGACATGGTGCCGAATGTGGGACCCGAAGCTATCTGGCGGGCTAGTCGTCCAGGCCCGTGCTGCCTCATTCTCGGAACAAAGTGCACCAAGCAGGCCGTTCATTCTACTGCTCGCTTCCGGGTGCAAAGAAGATTTTGGTGGTCCGTAGCCAGAACTAGATTGGTCTATTCAGCCACCCTGAGAGGATATCCATGGCCCGCGGTTCATAGGCGTCTACGTCAAAACGAGACGGCGGGCGGAGGCCAAGGACCTTCACGAGGAAGGCCACCGACTCTCCAACATCGGCCTGCATCGCGGAAAGGATTCCGGTGAGTACTCGAGGATCGTCGCCTTCCCTGTATTCGCGCATGAACGTTCGGCAGGCGTCTGCAATGTTCCGAGCTTCTTCCATGACTTCAAGGCTTTCCACAAGCGACTGGGTGCTGACCGCAAGTTTCCTTACTTCCTCGACCGAGCTGAAAACCCTCGTGCCGACTTCACGCGCAGGATGCATAACAAACGCATCCTTGTCGTCGATTACGTCAACGAGCACCTGACAATGCTTGGCGTCCGTAGGAACGAGTGCCGTTGCCATCGACGCACTGAATCCAAATCCGCCTACTCCGCCCCCGGTAACGACTCTCTTGTATCTGCTCGGCCGTGTCACCTTCCACCTTTATCCCCTGCGCAGTGCGCCGTGTCTCGAGATGTTACGCGATTTCCAGCACGGAGCTCCGATGACGAGGACGTCCTTCCATCTCGTCGCCATAGGTGGCGTCCCGGTCCTAAAGCCGATCCCCTATACAGAGCGAAGCCGCTCTATATGCCGGCGCTGTTCTTTGTCGTCCTGCTTCACGTGAACACTGACCAGGACCCGTTCACCGTCAGGTTTGTAGTAGATGCGGCCCATGCTTTCGCTGCCGGCCATGCCTGTTCCCAGTTTGGAAACTTCACGCCAGCCGCGCAGGCCTTCAAGATCCTTCCCCACCATCTCCCCCATGTCGATTTGCACGAGTGAGCGGAGCAGTGAGGCGGGCGCGTCCACGTTGGCCAGTACTTCGTCGCCGTCCAGAACGAAGTTGAGCCGCGCGAAGGCCGTATCCAAAAATCCCAGGAGGCCACGGCGAGGCGCCAGATGAACGGCGTCGGCCCGGCGACGCTCCCCCTCCTGCTCCGCAAGTTCTTCGAGCCTGGACTTCAGGCTCACCACCGTCGATTCCAAGGCGAGGATCCGAGCATCTCCGCGATCCACTTGATCACGCAGGGTCCCGATGTTGCCAATTAGATCGGAGTTTTCGGTCAGTGCCAGTTCCAGCAGTTCTTCGGTCTCCGACTGCATGGCGAGGAAGGCCTTGGCATCGGCAGTTTGCTCCGGAGCGCGGCTCAACTCACTGATCTGATCGTGAAGCGACTTCTGATGAGCGAGCGCCCTGTCCAGCTCCTCGGACAGCCTGGACTCGCGCTCCGTAACTGAAGCGAGCCGCCGGCTGAGGAGCGCAGCTTCGCTCTCCGACGCGCTGAGTCGCGCTCTCAGCTCTCCCGTGAGGTCAAGCAGCCCTTCGACCTGGGCCGCAAGGTCCTCAAGACGACTGTCTGCGGGGGCAACGAGGCTTTCAACAGGCGGAGTAGCCAGTGCAGGCGAGAACACCGTTGAGACCCGTGACACAGCCTCGTCGTGACTTCCTTTGAAGCGAAGTCGAGCGAACCAGTCGTAGAATCTTCCGTCACTGGCCGGACGGTGGCTGACGTCCCACCGCTGTACAGCGAGACCGCCTGCCTCCAAAGCGTCGACGACCATGGTTGCAAGCCGCTCGGACGCATTGAAGACGACATAGTGCCCGAAGGAACCTGTCTCGATGCTCCACTCGCCCCGGAATCCTCCAAACTGCTGCGCCGCCGCTGCGTCATCCGCCCTGGGGGCATACGGCACAGCGGCGCCGGCGAAAAGGAACCGATTACAGTCCTCGATCTCCCATGACGCCCCGCCGATGTCTACAACGTCGTCGGCGAACACCGGGTACACAGCTCCTGCATACACGACGCCGGCGTACCCCTCCGGGGTCAGCCGGACCGGGCGGCGGACAGATTCAACGACGGAAATGCCATCAACGACGCGGACGTCGAGCTGCTGAGCGGCCACCTTCAGGCCACCGTTGCGCACCGACAATCGCGGTCGCCCCACTTGCGCTTACAAGCGGCGCATGGCTTGTAGTACAGGTATTCGGTAAGTTGCGCGCTCGTTGCCTGATCGGGACCGGGGATCCGGGCGAACGCCCGAGGATTGTGCTGATGCAGCACATCGCCTGGGATAAGCCGCGGATCCTGCTTGTCAGCAACGTTCGCTCGGGCAATGAGGCCGTCATTCGGCACCCAGGCATCCGTATCGGCGACATCGACTGGTCCGAGATCTGTGCTCCCTGGAAGTCCTATGCCAAACTCCAAATCGAAGTATGACGCACGCGACCGATCGCCGCGCTGGCTGGATGCCGCATCGACAGACAAGATCAGGTCATCATCAACCTGCACGCCGAGTTCCAAGCGCTCGACGAGCGGTGGCGCGGTCGTGTCCACCGATATTGTCACCATGCCGAGCGACGTTCGAGGATCACTCGCTTGTGGCTGCTCAGCCAATTCAGACGGGGCAACTATTGAGAATTTCGCGACACCTTCCGTCGGGTCCGTGCAGTACAAGTGAAATTGGTCCTGGTGCACCTTCCCATCGTTGGGCATGGGTGTGCCAGAACGCAGGAGTGGAAGCCGCGAGCCGCGTGCCATTTCCAGCTCAATCTGCTTCGCGAGCACCAGCCGCTGCGCATCGTGCGCGATCCGCGCCGCTCCTTGGGACACGAGGGTCGCGCTGTTCGCGGGGACGAGCACCCGCTCCGGGCCAAAAAGTTCGTGTAGTCGGCTGCGGATGCTCGGCATCGCCGCCATGCCGCCCGCTACAAGGCAAAGAGAGACCTGTGCAGGTGCCATCCCGACGCTGTCGAGAAGCGCCTCTATCTCACGGATTCCAGCGGTCACAAGGGGACGGGTGATCCCGTCCAGTTCCTGCCGGCTTAGCGGGTATTCAAGGGTGGTGCCGGACTCGGGGAAGTAGTTTGGTCGGTAAAACGTGACGCTCGGTCGGGCGGAGAGCTCGATCTTGTTACGTTCGGCATCCTGTAACAAGCGCAGACGCGCTTCACGGAGCGGGTGATCCGACTCGGCAATTCCGTGCTTGATCGAGAACCTTGCAACAACTTCGTCGCGGATGACCTCATCGAATTTGTCACCACCTACCTGATCGGTGCCACCATTGCGAAGCTGAAGAATTCGGCCAGGTTCGATCCGGCACAAGGTGAGGTCGAGGGTTCCGCCACCCCAATCGACGACAAGCACGTTGCGTCGCATGAGCCGACGAATCTCATTCTCAGGGTTGGGCACTCCGCGCAGGTGGCCGTACAAGGCGGCCAGAGGTTCATGAACGAACTGAGCCACCGAAATCCCGGCCTGAGCGAAAGCCTCTCGAAGCGCCGCGCGCCTCGGGCCATTCATGTTGACTGGGATCGTGACGACGGCGCGGTCCAACTCGCCCAACACCTGTCGCTGACGACTGCGGCGCGTTTCCGATCGGACATATCGAATTACGTCAGCGACAATATCGATGGGGCTGCGCTCGACCCCGCCAACGCTAACTACTTCCTGCCCAAGGAGGAATTTCGGCGAGCGCACGGTGTTGCCGTAAACCCCTATCCCGACCTCCTCCAGCGCCTGCCGTGCCTCACGACCGACGACGACGCCCTCACCCTCGTATCGAACAACTGAGGGGTGCGGCCTACCCTCCTCGTCGACGACGTCAATAACCCGGTCACCCACCACGGCCGAAATCAGGCTGTTGGTAGTCCCGAAGTCAAAACCGACAATCATTGCACCCCTCCATCAAGATCCTTGAGGTGCGTGACCTCACCATCGATAGCGGTCAGAGCCCGGTCGACGAACTCTTCCGCCACCCCCGTACTTCCATTTCGAAGAGCATGGAGCCCATCGCTGAGTAGCCCGACTTGAGCAGTGAGCCGTCGGATGACCTGGGTTCGCAAGACTTCGTAATCATCGACTAGGTGGCTCTTGTCGACTACTCGGCTGCTCTGTTCGGCGGTAAGCCGCCGCGTCAGATCATCCACCTGAGCGAGAAGTTCCGTCACGCGCAGCCTTTCGGCCGTCAGCTCGGTGGACAGAGCCTGGCTGCGAGCCTCAGCAGCCACGGCGCGGTGTTCTTGATTCGCTGAATGGGCACGTGCGGTGGCTGTCTCCTGCTGAGCTTTACGGATCGCGGCCTCGAAGTGCCGTGACAACTGACTCAGCGCCTCTGTACTTCTCGAAGTTGCGAGCAAAGCGGTCATCTTGGACGTGCTTTTCTGGGGAGGTGCGTCCCACACGAAGGCAGCCATGTCCTGCACAAACTGGTCCGACGTCCATCCGTCCCGAAGTACGCGGAAAAGCCCCAGTCCGGTTATCGCATTCATCCGAAGGCGCTTCAGAGCGGTCTCGAAGGCCTCCGGCGTCTTTTGAGGACCAAGTTCCTTGAGCGTCAGCTTAGCCGCGTCATGTACTTCTTGAGATAGGAACCCCGCTTGAGCCCGGGGATCGTTCAGCTGTCCGACCCGACCTTCAAAGAGCCGGTGGCTCGCGAATGCCACTTCGACGAGATCAAGAAGGCGTTCACGGACTGCTTGCTTCGCCCCGAGCTCCGCCAAGGTCGCCAGGAGGCTGAGAGGCACGGCGAGCATTGGATCGGCAGGTGCTAAACGTCGAACGGCGGAGATCTCTGCCGACTTTGCGTCGTTGTACACAGCAAGACTATCCAGGTCTTTGCGGGCGAGGTTGAGCTTGCGCCCCGCTTCAGCGTACGAGAATTCAATCACCTCGAGAATGGACTGCGGCCGACTCTTCTTCTTGCCGTCCTCCTTGGACGGCCGCGTCTTGCCGGCCATCGGCTTCTCGGTTGTGACAACAGCAGGAGCCTTCCCAGGAATGACTTCATTCATTCCGCCGTCAGTAGTCAATTTTTGAAGCTCCTTGATTTTGAATTCGGCTTCGGACGGCTGCGTACCAGACCTCCGAAGTTCTGCTGTCACGGAGACGCTCAGCGTGTCGGGTCGCCGAGGCGATATCCCCTGCTGAGAGCGCGTGTTCGGCAGCCATTAGGTGCAGCTTTAAGGCGTCATACGGCCTCTGGGAGTCGATATTGGCCGCCATCTCCTCCACTTCTGCCACGGCACTGCCATCGAGCGGTAAGGCACTCCATCGAAGGACCTGTTCGATGACCGAGTCACTGAGTGCGAAATCCAAGCTAGAGTGCGGCGACCGCGACAGGTCGTCGCGGGACGATGCTTCCCCCTTCAGGAGAGCCTGAAATCGCAGTGACACTTCAGCGACGCGCTGGCTCTTGGTCTTTGTCATCGCATGGCTGAACTGGTTGTAGTGGAAAGCGACGATGCCGCAGATCGCCTCGGCAGGCGGGCGATCAAAACTTCCCAAGGCTGCCACTGCGCTGTCGTACTTTCCCTGATAGCTGTCCTTATGACGCACCTCGTCGGAGACCGCTGAATCAGCGGCGTCCTCTCGAGCGAGGACGCCGTACAGATAGTCCGCAAGACCGGAAAGGTACCTGGACGCTGTCGCGTAACGCTTTGAGCGCATGATGAAGTCATCGATGGAACGAAGACTCAACTCGCTGCTCTCTATGAAGTGATTCAGGGCATCATCCACCCCGTCAAGGTCATCCTCCTCGGCGAGAGCGAACTCGAAGTGGAAGGTTTGAACCACGTCGCCGTTCGCCAGAGACACATCAGCAATGCCGCTTCGTTGAGTCGCCAAGACCTCCGCGGCGCCGACGGCGGATGTTGGGTTGCCATTCACCGTGATGCTGTCAGCGCTGCGAATCACCCAGTCTCCAACAGATGTTTCGCTGGTGATGGTCAATCGACTGGCACCACATTCCCGACCATTCAGCACCATGACGGGCCGCGAAATCGCATGTCCTTCGAAGATGTGCACTCGCAGATCGCGTTCGGTCGAGAATTCCACCCCACATTTCATGCATGGGAATGTTGCAGGCCTCTCTGCTACGGCCGTGCCTTCCTCTGTCGGCTCATGAAACTCCATGTAACCGGTGTGCCAAAACCCCATGACTCCCCCTTTACCCAGCCACCGACGGCAGACGCCCGCTCAGGGCGTCGGCTGCGTGGAACGTCACATAGATGTCACCCCGCGGGAATGGCGAAACGTGTCCGATTTCCCCACCCCCTGCGCTCCAGCAGAGCACCCTCCGAAGCGAGCCCACGAGCTCGGGGGCGAATGCTCCGTTGGTGAGAGCACCGTCGAGACGTCGGTTCAGCGCGCATCGGTGATGGTTTCCAGCCCTTGAATTTGGCAGAAACGCCGGCAGATAGTCACTGATTCTCTCGCAGCGTCCGCGCGCTTCGTACGCGCGCTCCACAGCAGACATGGCCATGCAGATTCCCTTCCGACGGACCCCCAACGTCGACCAGGCATGGCTGAACAAGCCGCTTAGTCTCCTCCGGATCATAGCTATTGATTTGAGCCGAGGCTCGATGACACGCTTCGAATAATGACGCCCAGTGGTCGGGAACCATCCCCCACGGTGGTTCCCGACCACTTCACAGTCACGCCAGCCCTCTCGCGACTGCTCAATGAACTTAGGACGAATCGGCAAGCCGTGAAACAAAATCGCTGATAACCCCCCTTATCAGTTGTTAGGCAGTCCATCGCAAATCGGTCTGTAAGCTGATCGGACGGCAACTACGAAGGAGGGCGCAGAGATGGAGACACTATCTACGGGATCCATGCGTATGACGCTCTCTGATATTGCTGCTCTTGCGCGCGTTCAACGACCCGTCGTGTCCATGTGGCGTACACGGAACAGTGGCGGCGCCCTTCCATTCCCGGCAGCTACCAGCTATGAGGGCGGCGTCGAGATGTTCGACGCCGACGAAGTGGCCACCTGGCTGGAAGCAACAGGTCGGGGCAACAATCGGGAGGCGCGCAACGACGTCGCAGCATTCTCCCGCTTCGCCACGCCAGCAGACGTGGCACCACCGAACAGCCGCGCACACTTCGATGGCCTGACGGCGCTGCTCGCGCTGAAGGTCATCACGGGACAACAACTCAGCCTGTTGACCCCGGCCGAACTGTTGGACGCCGCCGACGAAGCGGATCCGGACGACGCTTTTCTCTACGCCGAGGTTGATGCGCTTGGCTCCGCGCTTCCCGCGATGGCAAGCTTTGCGGACAGGCTCGCAGACAGCGCTTTCAGCCCGCCGGCGGCCTTCGAACAGCTCTTGTCCCGCAGATTTCGGGAGGGCCTGCGAGAACAGTCGGATACTGCCCTCACCGACTCCGCACTGTCTCTCGTGGCCACTGTGGCCATGGAACTGGCTTCCAGCCTGAGCGGGAGGCACCTGTTTGTCGACTCGACCCCTGGCGGCAGTGACGTGATGCTCCGCATCGTCCAGCAGTACGGCGACTCCAGCCCGATCACTGTACTTACTGCGGACCATGACGGCGGCGCACCGCGGCTGGCCCGCCGCCGGCTGGCGGTGCACGGCACCGACTGCGGAATCCTAAAGATCGACGCCGACGGCGCTTTCGCTGTTCGAGAACCTGCCGTGCATGTCGCACAGTACCCCGCCCCCGGTGATCCAGCCCTTAACCCAACCGGCATTCTCTCGGCGATTGAAAACATCGTGCTTCAAATGGATGACGACCAGAGAGCGGTGGTCATCGCCCCGGCCCGGGTCCTGTGTGATGCCCTTGACGGAGAGGCGGCCACGTTCCGCTCGGACCTGCTGCGCTCAGGCCGACTCCGTGCAGTCGTGAGGTTGCAGCTCGGCCTCCTTCGCGCCAAGCCGCGGGAACCGCAGGCCTTGTGGGTATTGGGACCGTCTTTCGCCGCGGTACCCATCGGCGACCGCTGGGCGATGGCGGCCGACCTGAGCACGACTCCGCTCACACAAGATGTCGCTCAGGATCTGATCAGCGACGTTCTCGCGTCGATGGGTGACCGGGCCACCATCCGGGCCCACTCCTTCCGGTTCGCCCGACTGGTGCTGACCCGAGTTCTCCTCGCCCGCAGCGGCTCGCTGGTCGACGTCCCGCCGGTTATCGACTCGACGAGCACGACCAACGCGGAGGCGGTGCTCCGAGTCGAAGAGTTGGTGCGCATCCTGTCGCCCGGTATCTCCGCATCATCCGTGCTGCCCTCAGTGGAACCCGCAGTCGCCAGCGGCCAAATGAGCACGGCATCGGTTCAGGAGCTGTTGAACGCAGGACATCTGAGATACATCAACGGGAACAGGGTGGACGAGGCCGATTTGAACCCAGTGAGCGGAATCAACGTTCTCGGCAGCGCCAAGCTGCTCGATCCGCATGGCGCGGAATCGCGATTCATCGGCCTCTTGGACTTCGCCGCCAAGTATCCTGCCGGGCGCCTTACCGAGCCCGGCGACGTTGTCTTCTGCACCAGCCCACGGCCAGCCGCGTTGGTTGATGTCGAGGGCGGCTCCGTCGTCGCCTTCCCCGCCAGGATTCTTCGGGTTGAGGACGCCGATCCCGGCGGCATTGTGCCGGACGTCGCCGCGGCCGACATCAATCGGCTTCCTGCAGCGGACAAAACCTGGCGGAACTGGCGCCTGCGTCGGGCAGTGGAAGCTCAGCGCCGCCCGCTCGTGGCCGCACTGGCCGGACTTCAACACGGACAGGATCTCGCTCGTGAACGGCTCAAACAACTCGAAGAACTCGCTACGCTGATCACGGACGGCGTAGCGAGCGGAAGCCTTACCCTGACCAATCCAATGCTTACTGCAACCCCCGATGAAGGAACCCGCTAATGCCTCCAGCAAAGAGAAGCACCGCCGTAAAGGTGGACCTCGCTCCGTCCACCATGAAGGAACTGAAGGACACGCTTTGGAAGGCCGCAGACAAACTGCGCGGTTCCATGGACGCTTCCCAGTACAAGGACGTGATCCTCGGGCTCGTTTTTTTGAAGTACGTCTCGGATGCGTTCGAGGAACGCCGTGGACAAATCACTACCGAGCTCGAGGCCGAGGGTCTCAATGAAGACCAGATCGCCCAGCTGATTGACGACGTCGACGAATACACCGGCCGCGGCGTGTTCTGGGTGCCGCCGCGGGCGCGCTGGACCTACCTGGCCGAGAATGCCAAAGGCCTGCCGGCTGCGATGGGTGAGCCTCCCAAGTCCATTGGGCTCCTGATCGATGAGGCGATGGACATGATCATGGGAAGCAATCCAAGCCTGAGTGCCACGCTCCCCCGCATCTACAACCGGGACAACGTCGATCAGCGCCGGTTGGGCGAGCTGCTGGACCTGTTCAACTCGGCACGTTTCACCGGCCAGGGCGTCAGCAAGGCGCGCGACCTGCTCGGCGAGGTATACGAATACTTCCTGGAAAAATTCGCTAAAGCCGAAGGTAAGCGCGGGGGCGAGTTCTACACCCCGGCCGGCGTCGTCCGGGTCCTGGTCGAAGTGCTGGAGCCCAGCTACGGCCGAGTGTACGACCCCTGCTGTGGTTCAGGCGGCATGTTCGTCCAGACCGAGAAGTTCCTTGAGCACCACCATAAGGAGGGCTCGGACATCTCCGTCTACGGGCAGGAACTCAACGAGCGCACGTGGCGGATGGCGAAGATGAACCTCGCCATCCACGGGCTCAACGCCAATCTGGCCTCACGCTGGGGTGACACCTTCGCCCGCGACCAGCACCCCGACCTCCAGGCCGACTTCATCATGGCCAACCCGCCCTTCAACATCAAAGACTGGGCGCGTTCCGAGTCGGATCCCCGGTGGAAATACGGCGTACCTCCCGCTGGCAACGCCAACTACGCCTGGATTCAGCACATCATCTCCAAGCTGGCACCCGGAGGCAGTGCCGGCGTCGTCATGGCCAACGGTTCGATGGCCTCGAACTCCGGGGGCGAGGGCGCGATCCGCGCTCAGCTGCTGGAGGCCGACCTCATCTCCTGCATGGTGGCCCTTCCAACTCAGCTCTTCCGCAGCACCGGGATTCCTGTCTGCACCTGGTTTTTCGCGAAGGACAAGACTGCTGGTTCGGGCGGATCTGTAGATCGCACCGGACAAGTGCTCTTTATTGATGCGCGGAACCTCGGTTTCATGGTGGACCGCGCCGAGCGTGCCCTTTCCGACGAGGACATTGCCAAGATCGCCAACACCTACCACGCTTGGCGCGGCACAGCTTCGGCGCTTGACGCCGGCCTGACGTATGGCGACGAAGCCGGCTTCTGCTATTCGGCCAGCCTTGCCGAGGTCAAGGCGGCCGACTACGCACTGACGCCCGGCAGGTATGTTGGGGCTGCTGATGTGGAGCACGACGGCGAGCCCATCGAGGAGAAGATCGCGCGGCTGTCGAAAGAGTTGCTCGGACAGTTCGATGAGTCCGCGCGCCTGGCGGCAGTTGTGCGTGAGCAGCTGGGGCGGGTCCTGTGAGTTTCAAGACTGTATCCATCGCTGACATCGCGGCTCCTGATAAGCGTTCAATAGCCATCGGGCCATTCGGATCAAGCCTCAAGGCGGATTTATATGTCCCTTCTGGCGTACCCGTTGTCCGAGGCCAAAACATTAAGGATGGCGGACAGCTGGATGAGTCCGATCTAGTCTTTGTTGAGCCGAAAACCGCAGCACGATTCCCCGCCTGCTTGCTGAATGAGGGAGATCTAGTCTTCCCCCATCGTGGCGCAATCGGGCGCGTCGGCATCGTCGGGAAGCGACAAATGTTGTTGTCCTCGAGCATGATGAAATTATCGGTTGACCCGAACAAGGCTGATTCCCGCTTTGTCTTCTACTACTTCAGGGGGCCCGGGCAAGACGAGCTGTTGAAGCGCGCTTCAACAGTCGGTACGCCGGGCATCGGTCAACCGCTGACGTCCTTACGAGGAATACCGATCAGATTACCGGAGCTGGATCAGCAACAGGCGATCGCGGAGGTGCTGGGTGCGCTTGACGACAAGATCGCCGCCAACACCAGGCTTGCCGCCACCGCGGACGAACTCCTCTCAAGTACCTTCACCGCGGCAATCGCACACGCAACTACTCGGGTGCCACTGAAAGAAATTGCAGATGTAAACGCAGCAACGGTCAAACCATTACCCGACACGGAACTCAGGTACTTGGACATCGCGTCGGTGGGCGTCGGAGTCTACGACATGCCGACCGCTACTTCGTGGGAGGACGCACCATCTAGAGCCCGGCGAAAGGTGCGTAGGGGAGACACCCTCTGGTCAACGGTGCGACCAAATCGTAGATCCCACGCACTCAACCTTTCCGATGAGCCCCTATTGGTCGGGTCCACCGGTCTAGCTGTCCTGACTCCGCGAGCTGTCGGGTGGGCCTACCTCTATGAAGCCACTCGTCGCCCTGAATTCACCACCTACTTGGAATCGGTCGCGGAGGGAAGTGCTTATCCTGCGGTTCGTGCTGAGTGTTTTGGGGAAGCGCTCGTCCCCCTTGCACCCGAAGGGATACGCCGTTCTTTTGAGAGCGTCGCGGAGCCGTTACGAGAAGCGGTTCACTCAATGAGTGAGGAAAGGCGGTATCTCGCCGCTGTGCGCGACACACTTCTCCCTCAGCTCATGTCCGGCAAGCTCAGGGTCAAGGAAGTCGAGAGAGTGCTGGAGGACGCAAGAGTATGAGGTCAAGCGATTTAGGCTAAGCGCCACCTTTGACTCCACGGGCAGGGCCTGCAGGAGTGTCCCAAGCAACGTCAGGTTTATCAGGGGGAAGATCAATGACAACAACACCGGCACCAGCGTTTTCGGAAGCCGACTGGGAGGGTATGGCGCTCGAGCTCCTGGCCGAGCCGCTCGGCTGGCGGCCGGCCTCCGGGCAAGCGATTGCACCAGGTACCGGAGAGCGCGATTCCTGGGACGAGCTGCTGATCCGGCCCCGGCTCCTCGCCGCCCTGCAGCGCTTCAATCCCTCCGTGCCGGCGCAGTACCTGCAGCAGGCCCTTTCCGAGATTGCGTCGCCGACCTCGAACGACGCAATTACCGAGAACCACCGCATCCACAGCCACCTGGTGAACGGGTACCGGCTCAGCTACATCGACACGGACGGCACCGAGGCCAATCCGACCATCCACCTGCTGAGCGCCGACCCGGACCAGAACGACTGGCTCGCCGTCACGCAGGTCACCCTGCTGCAGGGTGACCACAAGCGTCGCTTCGACGTCGTGCTGTACTGCAACGGCATGCCGGTGAGCGTCGTCGAGCTAAAGAAGGCCGGCAGTGCCACCGCCGACGTAGCCGCCGCGCACGCCCAGCTCCAGACCTACCTGCGCGAATTTCCCATGGCCTTCCGCTTCTGCGTCTTCACGCTTGCTTCGGACGGCATTCAGGCGAAGTACGGCACCCCGTTCACACCCCTGAACCACTTCTCGCCGTGGAACGTCGATGACGACGGCGTGCCGGTAGCGCCCGGATATATGGAGGACGGCGAAGCCGTGACCGCACTGGAGATCGCCCTTCAGGGTCTCTACAACCAGGAGCGCTTCCTGCAGCTCGTCCGCAACTTCACCGTGTTCGACGAGGGCTCGGAGGGCGTGAGCAAGCGCATCGCCAAACCGCACCAGTACTTCGCGGTGACCAAAGCGGTCGGCAGCACGGTCCAGGCAGTGGAGAGCAACGGCAAGGCCGGCGTCGTCTGGCACACCCAGGGATCCGGCAAGTCGATGGAGATGGAGCTCTACGCCAACTTGGTGGCACGCCACCCCAAACTCAGGAACCCGACCGTCGTCGTCATCACCGACCGCAACGAACTCGACGGCCAGCTCTTCGAGGCATTCTCCCGGAGCCTCCTGCTCGCGGAATCGCCACGACAGATCAGGAAGCGCTCCGAGCTGCGCGACGAACTGACCAACCGCACCACCGGCGGAATCTACTTCACCACCCTGCAGAAGTTCGGACGCAGCAAATCCGAAAAGGATGCTGGCACGGATCACCCGTTGCTGTCCGACCGGCGGAACATCATCGTGGTGGTGGACGAGGCTCACCGCTCCCACTACGACGACCTCGACGGCTACGCCCGGCACCTCCGGGACGCGCTGCCGCACGCGACACTCATCGCGTTCACCGGCACGCCGATCTCCTTTGATGACCGCAACACGCAGGACGTTTTCGGCGAGTATATCGACGTCTATGACCTCTCCCGTGCCGTGGAGGACGGCGCCACGGTGCCGGTCTACTTCGAGCCGCGGTTGATCCGGGTCGGGCTCGCCGAGAATGTTACCGAGGAGATTCTCGATCAGGCGGCTGACGAGGCTACCCGAGGGCTGGACGACACCGAGCGGGCGCGCCTCGAGGCGAGCGTCGCCGTCATCAATGCCGTCTACGGCGCGCCGGAGCGCATCGCGGCGCTGGCTGCCGACCTCGTGGAGCACTGGGAGAACCGCCGCACCCGGATGGGAAAGTTCATCGAGGCGCCGGGCAAGGCGATGATCGTGGGCGGCACCCGGGAGATCTGCGCCCGGCTGTACTTGGCGATTGTCGAGTTGAGGCCTGACTGGCACTCCGATGATCTGTCCAAGGGAAAAATCAAGGTGGTCTACTCGGGAACAGCGTCCGATGTGCCGCCGGTTGCCGATCACGTACGCCGCGACTCGCTGAATGCTTTGGTGAAGGAACGGCTCAAGGACGTCGACAACGAGCTTGAGCTGGTGATCGTCAAGGACATGATGCTCACCGGGTACGACTCCCCTCCCCTGCATACCCTTTACCTCGACCGGCCGTTGAAGGGCGCCCTGCTCATGCAGACCCTCGCGCGGGTGAACCGCACCTTCCGCGGCAAGCAGGACGGGCTGCTGGTCGCGTACGCACCGCTGGCCGACAATCTCGCAAAGGCGCTGGGTGAATACACGAAGGATGACCGGACGAACAAGCCGGTCGGCAAGAGCATCGACGAGGCCGTCGGCCTGACCGTATCGCTGGTCGAGACCCTCCGCGGCCTGCTGCTCGGCTACGACTGGAAAGCAGTGCTGAAGAGGGGTGGCCCCAAGGCTTTCCTGAACGCCGTCACCGGCGCGGTGAGCTACCTCCGTAGCCCTGGAACACCGGGGAACCAGCCCGACGACGGCGCAGAGACGCTGGCGTCCACGTACCGTCGTCTGTCCGGTCAGCTCTCCCGCGCCTGGGCCCTGAGTTCAGGTTCCGAGACGCTTGCGGAGCTGCGCCCTGAGATTCAGGTGTACGAGGAGATCCGCGTCTGGATGGCGAAGTACGACGCCGCCGACCGGCAGGCCAGTGGTGAGCCGGTACCGGAAGACATCCAGCGGCTGCTGGGCGACCTCATCGCGTCGGCGACGTCGTCGGGCGAGGTGCTGGACATCTACGAGGCGGCGGGCATGCCGAAGCCGTCGCTGGATGACCTGACCCCGGAATTCATCGCGAAGACGCAGCAGGCGCGGAACCCGCAGCTCGCCATTGAGGCGCTCCGGAAGCTCATTGCCGACGAGTCGGCAGCTTCTACGCGCAACAATGTCATTCGGCAACGCGCCTTCTCGGAGCGGATCACCGAACTTATGAAGAAGTACACGAATCAGCAGCTCACATCGGCGGAGGTCATCGCCGAGCTGGTCGAACTCGCCAGGGAAGTTGCCGCGGAGGGCAACCGCGGTGCGCAGTTCACTCCCCCGCTGAACTCGGACGAGCTGGCGTTCTACGACGCCGTCGCGACGAATGAGTCCGCGGTCGAGGTTCAGGGGGAAGGGGTGCTCGCTGACATCGCGCGCGAGCTGGTCGCGGTCATGCGCCGCGACGTTCGTACGGACTGGACGGTCCGCGACGACGTCCGTGCCAAGCTCCGCTCGTCGATCAAACGGCTCCTCGTCAGGTTCGGCTACCCGCCGGACAAGCAGCCCGAAGCCATCAAGCTCGTCATGGAGCAGATGGAATCCATGGCACCGCGATTCGTGGACGCCCGCGTCTAGCCACCCGCTCGTCTTCACTGTTTCAGGTCTCAATCACTCAATAAGGGGAAACATGTCCGCCTACGATCAATCAACTGCCCCTGGCGCGCACCACCTGCCACCGGCGCCTGCGGAGGAACCGCGCTTGGCGTTGGAGAACTCGCCCAGCCATGAAGGGTCAGTGCGAAAGGGAAAGCTGCAGATGCTTCGGCGGACCGCTGGTCCAGCTCAGATCGCGCGATTCATCCTCGGGACGGTGCTCGCCGTGCTACTTACCGCGACTTGGCTAGGGAGTGCGACCGCTATCAACGACGCCGGCTCGCCCTCGGACTGGTCCTCTGATCTCGCCCTCGCCTCAACGAACAATACGTTGAACAACGAAGAAACGGAGGGCGCTCCTCAACAGGCCGTCGTCAACGGTTGGTACGCGAATGACATCGCGGTTGTTCAAGGCAAGCAGAACACCTACCTCGCCGCGACCTCGGCACGCAACGGCACCCTCCTGTTCCTCATCGGCCTCGGGGTTGCTGGCGAACTGATCATCCGCGGTGCGGCAGGGGGCAGCCCCGCAAGAAGCGAGCACGAGCCCGTTTCTCGAACGGAAGTGACGGCATGATCAAACGCCTGGCGCTCGTACTGGTGGGAGCTCTGCTGGCGGTGGTCGGGCTCGGCGCAGCCCAGGCTTTTGGGTTCAATCCGCTTCAGTCCATCGGTGAGAACAGAAGTCGCCCGGCGCTTTTGGAATCTATTCAGGACGCGAGTCGGTTTACGGCGGCAACAGGGAATTTTGAGGTCGTCATCAGCGACGAAGACAACGCCGTAGGAGCTCCTGCATTCCTCAATCTTCCAAACTTCATCGATGGGCGCAGCACCCTGTTCGTCGCCGCAGGCACGGTCGACGCTTACGTCGACCTTGCCGGGCTTACTGAGAATGACGTCATACTCTCGGCCGACGGCACATCGGCGACCATACGGTTACCGGACGCAGCGCTGGAGGAACCGAATCTCGACACAGATCGAACACTCGTATCCACCGAACGGGGTTTACTGAGCCGCGTGGCAGACGCAATTGAAAAACCGCAGCAGGAAGAGTTCTATCAGCTTGCAGAGGCGGACATGGCAGCGGCAGCGGAGGAGAGCGATCTTCGCGCGCGTGCGGCTGAAAACACACGGAATATGTTGACCGGGTTGTGCGGCTCGCTCGGTGTTGAAGTCAGTTTTATCGATTAATATCGGCTGACGAGACGGCTGAATTCGCTGTATCTGACTCTTTCCTTGAGATCGGTCGCCGAGGATCGGATCGGCTGCCACCGTTACTATTCATGAATGACCGACACTCAGGACATCGCGAATACCGGATCGAACTTCACTCAAGTACTGGACGCTGCTGCGAAGCTGCCAGGAGTCGGGATTGACAGGGACTCCTACTTGCGCTCAGCGCTCAAACGCCACTGCATGGAAAAGCAGATTGAGGAAGCCATCGCCAGCACGCCAGCGGCAGCAGGCATTTCGCTGAGCACAATCTCCGAGGTCGCCAATACCTCCATTGTCTACGAGACGAGCAAGGTCACCGGCCTGTCAACTCTCTCGGGCATCCCCGGTGGCTTCGCAATGCTCGGCACTGTGCCAGCCGACCTTGTGCAGTACATGGGCCACATGCTCCGGATTGCCCAAAAACTTGCCTACATCTACAGTTGGCCCGACTTATTCGCCAATGACGGTGACGACATCGATGAGGCAACTCAGAGCATGCTCATTCTGTTCGTGGGTGTGATGTTCGGCGTGCAAATCGCTCAGGGAGGAGTGGCAAGGGTCGCGGGCATGATTGCCGCCAATGTGGCAAAGAAACTACCGCAGCAGGCACTCACCAAGGGGGTTATCTACCCAATTGTGAAGAAGGTAGCTGGGCACCTCGGCGTCAGCATGACGAAAAAACTCTTCACCAGCGGTGTCGTGAAGGCCATCCCCGTCGTGGGGGCAGTCCTTTCTGGAGGCCTCACCTTCAGCACATTTCTTCCCATGTGTAAGCGGCTGCAAAAGCACCTAGCCAGTCTGGAGCTGACCAAGCCAGGTTTCCGCCCGGAAGAATCGGTCGTCATCGACGCTGAAGGCACCGTTGAAACGGTGCTCAGCGACTTCTAGGTGTGATGTCTAGGCAGGTTGTTGAGTTTGCTAATGGGCGCGGCCCCGATGGCGGAGTGGCGCTTGTGGTGATTGTGGTGATGGAGCCATGCTGGCAGGGCAGCCCGGAGGGCTGCTTCGCTGGTGTAGTGGCGGCTGAAGCCCACCCGTCGGCGAGGGTTTGGTGGGAGCGCTCGATCTTCCCGTTGGTTTGCGGGCGGTAGTGCCTGGTCTTCTTCACCTTGATGCCAAGACCGGTGCGGGTCTCACGCCAGAGGCGGGATTTGTAGGCCGAGTCGTTATCGGACAGGACCCGCTCTGCCCGGATGCCGCGGGCGGCGAACCTTCCACGAGCACAAGTTTGCTCGGTCAAGGAGTCAACAAAACCGGGGGCAGTCCCGGTACTCGCTGCACCACCCTATGACCGGGTGCCGGATCCATCATCGTTGCGGCCTAGCTTCGCCCCGTAGTTGTGCTGGCTGGCCAACTCAATTTCCGTCTCGCGATGACGTCACCGTCCGGTCCATCTCGGACTAGACGAAAAGACGCACCTAGTCGAAAACCTTCCCACCACGTGCGTCCGTTCGGGATCATGTCCGCATCTCGTTCCGGGTCCGCGAGCCTGAACCGCGGTAACACGCCCTCGGCCTCGGCCAAATCGTAGTCCCCCTTGGCGGTACCGCGGCGGTCATCCCACGCATGACAGAGAAGAACGTCGCGGAGGTCAGGGGCCTGGCATGCTCGCAACTCGACCGTGCGTCGGACCCGAGTCAGTTCCTGGGCTTGCTCAGGCGTGTAAGTGGCCGTCGAATTGCTCGGGGACCAGAATGGCCTTGTCCTGCGGCTGGCAGATCCCCCTCCAAAATTTGACTCGCAACTAGGCGCTTCCAACGGGCCTATGAGAAAACCCATTGAGGCACGGAGATGCAAATCGAAAGGCCGTAAAGATTGACGCTGGCATCGAGATTTACCTATATGGTCGCCCAAAAGCGCAGTGAATTGTCTCGATACGGGCCTGGCTATTTACGCCTTTCGCGTGTCCCACCCCTGCCTGCCCCGGGCAAACGATCGCTCTGGTCGTGCCACCCGGTCCTCTGGTGCACAGTCGGTGCATCCGCCGCTCGTTCGTCTCTGAGCTACTGGGGCACATTTGGTGTGTCCAAACCGGCATGTCCACCACCATTTTCTGCGGCCGCGCACCGTCTGGGTGGGGTCCGTCTCGTTCAGGGAGTAGTTCCAATCCTTTACCAGAGCTGGTTCCTTGCTGGCGATGTCATTGACTCCGCTTAGCAGTAGGCGTCCGGTGTCCACAGGACAGGTCTTCGTCTTCTGCTTACATCTGTATGCTACCGACGCAGAGAATTCATGGCCGTCGCCGCACTGCCACCACACAACCAGACCGCTCCCGGGCTTTACCATCCCAGAGGTGAGGTGACCGTTCTTTGTGGGATGCCAGGAGGAGGCAATGTCGGGACGAAGTGTGGCCAGATCGTTCGCCCCTGGGATAAGTATCCTGCCGAAGCAGGTTTGACACCGGCCGGCCAGACGCACAAGGTCGGAAGGAGTACGAATGAAAGGGTGCCCACTGTGGCAGCGTAGGTGGATCTTGACGTGACTGCGGGCCGAGACGTCTCGCGGCGTGAGGGCACCATTTGCTTCGTAGTCCCACAGGGCAGCCAGGTCGGGGTGCAGTGAGGCGAAGTCATTAGTGCCTGGCCGGAATCGTATCTTAGCGCAGTCGGGGCATCCGGTACCTCGGAGCGTTCTATTCGTAATGTATGCCGGGTAGTGGTGGCCTTGGGCACAGATCCAGCCGACTTTTTTGCTGGATGCACGCGACACCCCGGAGGGAGTCAACTGACCATTGGCGGCCTGGTCCCATTCGAGGGCGAGCCCGGGCATGGCATCAGCCAGTGAATTGATGCCGGGTACGACTCGTTGGCCGGAACAAATGGTGCAGTGGAAAGCCTCCTCCTTGAACCTGCGGGCGTGCCCCTTTCCAGTTCGCTGGACGTGCCCGTTGTCGCAGATTAATAGGAATGCGGGATCTTTCGACGGCTGTAGAATCATGTACCGGTCTTGCCACCATTGTTCGCTGTCCTTTCCTTTTGTCTGCAAGCAGCTCATGAAGTGGCTGAAAGGTTCCAGCGATTTGCGGGAGGCTGGGAGGGCTGAAGTCGGTGCCGGTACAAGGATGGGCTCGAAGCTGTCTACGGAGGGTTGACCGAAAAGCGTCGTGCGTAGCCAGACGGCCGTTGGTCGCAGGAGCAGCCACACCTGGTCACACAGTTCCGGAGTACATGCCGGCAACGCGGTCCCCAGTGCTGAGGCGAGCCTGGAGTACCTGGTGGCAAACGAAACATTTTCATCCAAAATTTCGGCCTGCACTTCCGCGTCGGCGATAGTGGCGAGAACGGCGGCCACAGCGGGGAGTTGTTCGGGCCGTGAAAAATCTCGTCGGTCGCCTGACTGTGCAGAATCGACCCTGTGCACCACCTCGTCAACCAGCCTGCGGGTGTCCCGGCCCTCTATTCGGAGAGCTTCAAGTCGCAGGTCGGCGTCCACAACGGCTTGGCTCACAGAGAGAAAGGCGTCGTCTACGGGCGGATGAGGCTCGAATCGTGACGGCCGTCTCAGCGAGGGGCACGGTGCGATCCACCGTTTGTGAACCGCGCAGGTGTATCTTCCTTCGTTCCACGTGTACTCCGAGACCGGGTCGCCGATGCACTCGCTGCACAGGTGCGAGGCGTGGGGTGCGTTTTTCATTGTGGCGTTCAGCGTTCTCGTTGGCAGAACGCACATCGCCTCACAGATCGCCGCCATGCGCTCAGTTCTTTGTTTCGCCGTCGCCCGTTTGCCGGTGCTGCGGGTCGCGTCGATGTAGGCCAGGTGGGCTACGACCCCTTTACTGGCGTGCAGGCCGCGTTCCAGGCGGCCGGCAAAGCTATATGCAGTTTCTCCCGGCCACGCCTTGATTCGCAGGGCCACCGGCAGTGAATGGATCGGTTCAGTTTCCGGCATGGCCTAGTCTTTTCCGGTTAGCGGCTCCCTGCAGCGGCGCCGTTGGTATCGAGTTCGCGCTCCAGGTTTCGGCAGCATAGTCACGCACAGACGACTCCAGAAGCTTCCGGGTGATCGCCTCCCGTCCTGATTCGCCCTCTAGAATGAGGCTGGCGGCCGCATCGAGCAGGACGGCCTTCAACGTTCCGATGTTGCCGCCGGTAAACCAATGGAGCCATTCAGCCTCTGCCCCCAGTACGTCTGGATTTGTTGCGTAGAGGGGCAGCTTAGCGCCGAATCCAGCGACGATTCTGGTCCATTCCGTCGATTTTTGAAGACTCATTTTTCCGGTGAAGTCGATGACATCGACGTTGAAGACACGGCGCTTGAGTTGCAGGCCCTCGTCGTTCTGCAGAAGCTCTGAGTCTTTCAGGCCAAGCCCTGAGTAGACGATGGTGCCCTCAAAGTAGTTCGTCAGGTCCTTCAGATTGTTCACTGCGGGGCGCGAGATAGATGCTGCGCTGCCCAGCATCTGGACCTCGTCAAGGACGATCAACTTCGTTGCCACAGCGGGCAGCGTGGCCTGCAGCATGGCTGCCAAGTCAGTTTCGGTGTCGGAATTCTTGAACGGTAGCGCGAGGAACTGCGCGATCCGCTGGAGGACACCTTTGACTGTGCGAGTAGCTGGTATGGAGACGTAGATCGCCGGAACACAGCCCCCTGCAATGGCACCGGGATGGTCCTTCTCGAATCGGGCCAGATGGAACTGCATCAGCGCCAGGCAGGCGGTGGATTTGCCGGTCGAAGCCGCCGAGGAGAGCATCACTCCGCGTCTGCCAATCAGCGAACCGTCGTTCATAAGATCCGCTTTTGTGAATTGCCGGATAAGGTTGATGACCGTGCCAGTCTCGACGATCATGCCTCCCGCCATGAATCGGGTGCGAGCCAGGTTGAATTTCATCCTCATCTCGGGCTCTAGGGCGTCGTAGGTGGGCCGGTCGATCATCCGGAAGCGCTCCCGACCGGGGCCGAGCAGCTTGTTAAGGGACTCCCACCTCATGAGCGACCTGTCGTTCTCGATGGCACCAGTGGGTCGATGCAGGACGTTGACCTCGAGGCCGTCCGCTCCAGATTGCGCGGCAGGATCGTCGTCCATCTAGACGCCTCCCTTGTCGCTTTCTCGGTGTTCCTGCGAGTCCGCGGTGGCGCCCTCAAAGCGGTCGTACATTTGGTTGGTTCCATTCACGAGGTCGTCTGGGTCGAACAAGTTGTATGCGCCGGACCCGGCGGAGTTCGCCCACACGGCAGACTTGTCTTCAGGTTCCACGATTGCCCCGGGTTTCGGACGTCCGATGCCTTGTGCGTCGGCCAGTTTTTCCTTTTGCTCACGACCCGCCTCCGTCTGGAACTCCTTCTCGGCTGCTGCGGCAGCGCCCTTGACAATTTGCATGGATATATTGCCGCGTTCTTTTCCCGTGATCTGGTGGCCCAAGCTTGCGATGTTGGTGGCACTCTCGCGGGTTGCACGCGAGAAGGGCGAATTGAATGCGTCGGCGTTTACCCAAGGGCATTCAATGTATTCACCAGCGTCGGGGAAACAGTCCAGCTTAGTAATGTAAACCCAAACCACGGCAGGGTTGTCCGGGTCGTAATGGACCCGCCAGCAATCCTTGGCCAGCTTATTTCCCGACGTCTTGTCTCGATATGGATCCAGAGCGGTGCTGTCGTACCGCCTGTTATTCAGTCGAATTCCGACGCGGCTGATCTTTCGTTCCTGGCACGGCAGCATGCCGATGTAGGTTTTGGGAGTGATGGGGGTGAAAATGCATCCAGTCCGGTAACTGAGGGCCTCATACATCGTATTTGGGCTATACCTGCGGCCGGGATACTCCGGGTTCCGTAGCGCATCGGTTTCCAGGTTTTGCCATACTTGGCGGATCCACAGATCCAGCACGTAGGCGAGTGTGTGGATGCTTATCAGGTCTTCATGGTTTTCGATGTTCTTGCCGGATTGGTCCGGGTTGCCTCCCGTGAATCCGCCAAGGTATCTGACAAAAAGGTCCTTGATGGTTCGGTGCGACCGTTCGACGATGGACTTGTCGCTCCCGGTTCCGGGTGCAGCGTTGGTTGTGTCGATGCAGAGCATATGGCAGGCAGCAAGGAAGGCATTGGACTGGAAATCGCGGCCGAGGTCCATCACAAGGCGCTGGATTCGGATGATGGGCCGGCTGGTGTCCTTACCTTCCAATTCTGCTTCGATAAGTGCCGCTGCCCATGGCAGCGTGCGGATCTCGTTCAAGTTGAATGGCAGGGCGGGTCCGGGGCGCAGTTCCGGGATCGATAGCGCTTTGGCCAGCAAGTACGCCAGATCGACGCCCTTGACGCCGATCGTAACCACGGCGGCGAGGACTGTATGAGTCGCGACGTCGATCAACGTGGTGAGAGTCGGCCGAACGGACTGCCCATTGTCATCAAGCACCTTGATGTCCATCGGCGTGGAGTCGATCTGGCATTGCTCCCCCGGTGCGTACGCGGGTCGGGAAGCGACATAGCGTTTTGGACTTCCCTCATTGGTGCGACGGTTGTTGGAGCTGCCTGTGGTGTAGCGGCCCGCCGTCAGTATTTCGAACTGGCGGCGTAACGTTTTGTCGGAGGGCAGCAGGTCCATTTCGCCCGGATACTTTCCGATCCAATCGTGACGAACCTCGGTGACGAGCTGCTGGATCGTGGGGGTGGAGTCGTCCTTCTTTTCCTCTACCCGGTGGACCATCAACGTGCGCAACCGGGGGTCGAGGTGGGCCAATGGATCCTGAATGCGGATGGAGCGGCCATCCACCAATCCGATCGAGTCCGGTTTCCTTAGTTTGTAAACGAGCTTTTTCAGGTTTGAGCGGGATGTGCCCCGCAGATGCACCCCTGCAAGCTCGCGAGCCTTCCGGTCGAGCCGTTCATTCTGGTTGGAAGTCCGTGGGTCGTACTCGGGCCGGTACGTTTCCGCGTCGAGGGGCTTGCCATAAACCACCTCCTCGACATGGCCGGTTAGGAAGTCCTTCTTCCACTTCGCCTGAGGATTGAGATGCTCGTCCGCCACGCGGACTTTGGCGACATTCTCGAGGGGAAGGTCCGATAGTCCGCAGCGACGCATGACCGCCGAGTAGCTCATGGTCAGGGTCTGCCCGGTCTGCGTGTTGAACAGTGCAAGGTCCGATCCTTGACGTCCCTCCACCATGTAGCCAACCCCCTCCATGACGATGGGCCGCGCCAGGTCCAACTCCAGCGGGCTGCTCATGACTTCTCCCGGCTCCATACCCGGGTTTCGTCACACAGGGAAGCGCTGCAGTCATAGGCAAGGACCCGGGTGAACATGAGGTGAAAAATAGCCGGCAGGTGCCGCCATTCAAGGTCCGGATCCAACTCGCGCGCCAAATGCATCAGCTCAATGGGCTCGGCGGCAGCAGTAACAATACGTTTCTTTAGCTCTGAACCGGGCGCGGCATACCGGTGGCGGTATCCCGCGAGCCACACCAAGTTGTGCCTTTCGTATCCGCGCAGGGGCTCGATGAGGGTGTACCCCCAACCGAGCTGCTCACAGACGTGAGCGGTTCGATCAAACTTGAGGATGTCTCGCAGAGAGGTGCAGTCTGCGCTGCGTACATCGATGATGATGGTCGCATCCCCGCTGGTCTTGACCACGTAGTCCGGATAATGTGCCATTTCGCCGCGAAGCAGGAAGCAGCAGGGCTGCGAGGCTATGGCGGTGACGGACATTTCGTGCTCGATCTGCATGAGCGCCACGTATTCCCCCATCGACTCATACCAGACCTGTTCGCCAGTCTGTCCTACGACGTAAAGACCCTCGTGGTTGATTCGCTGGGGGTACTTGTATCCGATGCGAACGGGAACGGCTCGTGCGAGGTCTCCTGAAAACGGGGTTCCGTCCACGACATGCACTTCGCCGCCGCGCTTCGATGCGGGGTAATACCAACGAACTTCTTCCAGGCCGTCCTTGATCCTGATCCCCCTGTAAGGGTGGGACGACTTCGCCTGGTTCTTTCCCAGCCGACGAATTCCGAGGTCAAATCCCGCCGCTTCTTCGGCGCTGAAAAAACCCATCGAGTCCTAATCCTTCACCGTTGTTGTCCCATGAATAGTGACGCAGTTGGCGGTCCTTGATTTGCCGATCACCGGCCCGGAACTGGACCGAGGGGTCGAACCCGCGCACTGCGCTTTCCCTGGGCACTGCATGGCATGGTGCGCGGCGCATTCGCCTGCATTGATGAAAAGCCTCTGTGTGGCTCAGCGATCGTGGCGGTCTTTAAGTCGCTTGATCGTTGCGTACGGTGTGGAGCCGCGCCTTGTCGACGTCCTGCTCTGGGTTCACCATGACATTTCGGTTCGGCATGAGTCGCCCGGACGAGCCATGCAAGCCGGCATTCAGACGCACCGGGGGGTTCGTTGAGCGTCGACGGACTTCACCGCCGTCCCGGGAGCCGGGCACGGCGCTGATCCTCTTTAAGCCCAGCCTTTCTGGAATCACATAGCTCCGGCCAGGGTCCCACCAGCGTACTCCGCCACTTACCTCATACCAATAGTCTAAAAGGCGACATAATCAGGGCGTGTGAATCTTTGAACTCATAGCAGGCATCTATGCAACTCGCGACGCGTGGCTATAAGTCCGAAGGAGGGAGAGTTGGCCGAGACTCGCTTAACATCTGATTATGAGCGACCCTCGGTTCCAACCTCGCCTTATGGCCGTGCCGGCGGACCGCCACCGCTTCGGCAAGGTTGTGGAGGTTTCTTGGTTGGACGGCGGCACGGATTTGGAGGACAAGCGGATCGCCGCGGCGCGTCTGCAACATGCCTTTGCTGTGAAGATCACCGCAGCACTCCGAGACAGGGGCCAGAGCATCAGCGACTACGCGGAACGCGCCGGCGTCAGTTACGACCGCATGGGCAAGGTCCTTCGGGGCGAGGCGCTGATGAGACTCGAGGACGTCGCGGACGCCCAACGGCTACTTGGCTCCATCGTGCCCCCGATGTTGGAGTGCCGCGGGTTGCCATTTGTCGATCCTGTGCTTGATGCTACGTTGCGTCGCCGGGCAAAGTTCGAGCTCGCAAGGGAATTTATGGCCGCCGCGATAAGTGCGGGTGAGGCCGCGGACCCCACCTGTCGGCCCAACCCTGATTCCAGGGAACCTCAATCTTGAGGCCGTCACTGCGCGTACATGACGCACGAGCTGCGGGTTGGCGATGCGAGTCGCTAACTCGGCGACATCAGCTTCTGTCGGTCGGCCGTGCCGGCAGCTCAAAGGGGGTGATGCTTGACCAAGACGGAGCTATGACGGACAAGTTGCTTCCGATGCCAAAATCTCGGCAGGATCGCCGACGATCAGATCATTATGAGCCACGCATGCGATCGCGAACATTCTCCGCCTGCTGTCGGTAATGCTCATATGTGGCGAATCCCAAATGAGGGTTGGTCCGGTGGAATAGTGTGCACCGACGGAGGTGTGTGGCGCGGTGGTAATCATCAGTTGGTAGCCCCACATATCCAAGGAGGATGTCTATTAGCAGGTCACTGATGTCCAACACGGGAGCTAGCGCACCGACTACGAGGGTTTCCCACGGACCGCTGATACCTCGCGTGTACCAGGGTTTGCCGTGGGCAGCTCCAAAGCCGAGCACCCAGTTGTAGTGAATTTCTGGAGTGTAGAGAAGACTTGCCGCCGTGGTGTTCTCCCGTAGCGTCTCCTTGGCCGCGCCCCAGGAGACACCAGTTACAACCGACGGGTCATCGCGGCGTACGTGGATCGTATAGCCGGCTTTCTCCATGTAGGCGCGGATGCCAGTGACTGCACCCGTGACGCGCGTCTTCTCTTTCTGGTACTCCTGCGGGAACGCCGCCAGTGCCAACAGGCCGCCTTGTACGTTGCTGAGCTGCACTGCGCCCATCCGGGCTATTCGGGTCTCAGACGTCAGACGCGGGTCATACAGCCTGCTGATTGTTAGAGCAGATTCGTGAATGGACCTGACCATAGAAGAGGCCGGCAGCGGCAACATGTGCTCGGTGGTGAAGATTTCCTTCAGCGCCGCGGCAAATTGATCTGCCGAGCCCAGAATCTCGAAGACCTCCTGAATCAGGCCTGCAGCTAGGCCTTCGAGGTTCACCCTGCGTACCTGATCCTGGTTCCGGATGAGTGTCTGATCCTGCAGGAGTGCTGACCCCGATCTTGGCTTAGCAGCCTCATCGAGGGCATGCCTGAGCGCGGTCCTTTGAGCCTTGCGCTCTTGCTCCACGATAATTGCTGCTAAGTCACCAATAGCCCTCTCCCCCATCCAGCCAGTATCGCATCAGACTTCCTTCGACGGCCCTTCCTGGGCGTTGGAGCTCATGTGCCGTGGAAGCCGTCGGCCAAGTCAATCTCGTGGTCCTTCAGGCCCCATCAGCAGTGGGGCTCAATCAGGAGGAATGCGGCGGACATGGGCTCAACTTTGGGGCCTCCAAAGGCACCTGTTTCGCGCAGGAGAAAAGGTGTCATCGTGGATCCAGGCGAGACGCAGTAGGGTCTGTCGGGGCTGCGGCAAGACGCTAGACCACCGGCTACTTCCAGGGGCGCTCGCTCCGACCCCTCCTCCAAATTGCCTCGACATGGCTTAGAAAGAACCGGCAGAGGTGGCACGCGGAACCAATCGAGTGACCTCGTGCGCCAGCCACAGGAATTTTCAGCCCGCGCACAACTCCCCGGATGCCGCCGACCATTGCACAGCCTCCGAGACGTCAGGTCGGATTCGAATGCTGTCTGCTCCCGGGCGGTGTGGCAATGCGTTGGCCAACTTTGTCGGGCGGGAACAGCGTGTGTGTGGGGGCAAGACAACCCCGTCGGCGTCCAAGAAAAACAAGCCTTTGGGCATTGTCTACTCCGTTCACAGGTGCTGTTGTCGGCGTCGGCGGTCCGCGGTTTCGGGGGGCGAGCAGTGCGGTCGGAACTAACTGCCTTTGATGTGCAGGGGCTCGATGGGCAGCGGTGCCTCCCCCGGCCAGACGAGCACCGCGTTGCCCTGGGGGTGGTGCTCCATGTTGAGCACGTCGACGCGAGTGATGCGTCCGTCAGTGTGTTGGAGTTCGTGAATCTGCCGTTGATGCCAGTGGCCGCAGAACACATGCGGAGGAGCGAGGGCATCGACCACCTCGCGGAGGAGAACTCGGGTTTCCTCAGCCCGTGCCATGAGTTCCGGTGACAGTTGGAAATCGCCCTTCAGCGGGACCCCGGCCGGCGCGTCATGGGAGATGAGGATGTCAACGGGCCCGCCGTCCATCAGCTTTTGGGCGTCCTCGCGTGTGGGTTCCTCGTTGTTCCACCAATTCCTGCCCTCAGTGCGGTGGTCGTAGTCGACGCTGAAGGCCCCGCCGAGGCCACCAACGGTCAGCCCGTCGATTTGGGTGCGTCCGCCCCGTGGCAGGACGCGGATGTTGGAGCGGCGGGTTGCCAGCCCGTCTGCTTCCACGGGGAGTTTCTGAAGGGTGTCCCAGTTGTCGTGGTTGCCGCCGGAGACGATCAGCGTCAGCCCCAGGTCGATCAGGTTTCTGTTGAGTTTCGCCTCGTAGCGTCCTCGTTTGGGTCCCGGCCAGTCCAGGCCGAAGTCGCCCACGTGCAGGATCGTGGTGGCTCCGTCGCGGGCTGCCGACCGGCTGGCGGTGATTGCCCAGCCCAGGTCGCCGTGCCAGTCGCCGGCCACAACGAAGGGCGGTCTGTGGAGGGTCAGTAGTTCGATGGCGCTCAGTCCCCAAGCGGCGGCGCCGCAGTAGATAATCTTCTTCGATAGCCATTCTCCTACCCATGGGTGCGGCATGCAGTCCCACGGCGTTTGTGCTCGCGCGGTACCACCGGCCATATCACCCGCCGAAGCGCTCTTCCACCATTGCATCGGCGGCCGCTAAGACCGCATCGAATCTTCCCTCGCCGATTGCGCTCACGGGAGAGTCACCCTCCAGCATGGGGTTGGACCCGATGAACCAGAGCCGGGCGATGTCCGCGCCGTCGGAAGCGGTGATCGCGGCGAAAGCCTGATCGGCTGTCCGTAGTCGCATCTCCTCACCGGCACTCGGTTCCGGGCCGTTCTTGCCTTCCCACGACAAGCTGATCCTCGGTACGGGGTTTCCGGCCAACTCCCCGCAAGGGTGGGACCCAGAGACCTGTTGAGCCGCCCGACGGTTTCACGCAGGCCGGATCCGGCCGGGCCTGGTCATTGGGTTCACTCCGTGTCACGGCGGTGCCTCCAATCTTCTCGTCGATGTCATCCGGTGCCGGTTCGGCAAGAGTATGGTCCTATTCTGTCGGCTGGCACCGGGAGCAGCGCGCTGGCGGGAAGCGCTGCCGCCGGTCAGTTTTCACGGGTGGAGCCGGGCGATGGAGACCACCTCGGTCGTGATGCGCAGGGTGGCAACCCCGTCGCATCGGACATCCAGCCACATCAGCCCGGGCCGTCCGACGCGCAGTTCGACGATTTGAAGCAGCTCGATCGCCTCGCCGTCCCGGCGCAGCATTGCAGTATCGAGATGGGCATACTCCGTCGTAGGCTCCTGATCATTGGCCAGCCGCAGAACCGACCGGGGTGGATTCAGGTGCACGGCGTACACGGTTCCCGAGGCCGTCCGGACAGCGTAGGACCCAGGAGAGTCGTCCGTCAGAACCTGCGGTTCGTAATCCATAGTGCCGGCAGCCGAACCTATCCCTGCGGTGTATCAAGTGGAAGCAGGATCTGCAGATAATCCGGCAGGCGCTCGGTGGGCGATCCCTGTGTGGAGACCGCGCGCAGGTCCCGGCCCGGGTCGAATCCTTCCGGAATGAAACTGAGGAACTGCCTCAGATTCTCCACGGACACCACCTCGGTCAGATCAAGGATGACTGAGACTGCCATGGGAGGACCTTTCCGTGTGAGTTGGTGATCTACCTCTCATATCGCACTAGTGCGACAGACAACCCTGTTCCATTCTAGTGGCATGGGGTGTGCCCATTCGACCTTCCCAAACCCCACCGGCCCGCCTCCAGGCATGGCAGGACCGCCGCGAGCAGGTCGGTGCGCGCATCCGGGAGCTGCGCATCGCGCAGGACCTCACCCAGGAGGCGCTGGGGCTGGAGGCCGGACTGCACCGGACCATGGTTATCGGCCTTGAGTGGGGCCGCAAGAGCATCGCCTACGAACGCCTCTGGGACGTCGCCGACGTGCTCGGAGTCGACATCACCGATTTGTTCACCGAGCCCTCCAGCGCTCCGACGGTCGAGCCTCAGCGCCGCGGCAGTGCAAAGAGCAACACCAGGTCCAGGCTGTCCGCTGAGCCGAACTGAGCACAACCCGCGCGGCGCGGAGGACGCGGTGCGGGCAATCCTCCCGAGCGCCGATACCCCGCGCTTGGTTACCCGGCTTCTGGTTCAATCACCCAGTCGGCGCGGCTAAGAAAGCCCATGGTGGGGTATCTGCGCAGGGCTTTGATTCCCGCGGGAGATCCCACGACGAGCATCCCAACGCGAAGCCCCCGCTGCACAAGGAGCTGGTAGGCGCCCACCAGGATGGGCACCGCCACCGGGAAGGACCGGCGGACATCGCGCAGAATGATGAAGCCATCCTCCGGAAGTACCGACGGATCTCCCGTAACGTCGAACGCCGAGAATTCATGAACAGGGTAACCGCACGCTTCTGCAACCCGCCGCGCAGTCTCGACGATCCGCTCGATCGCTGCAGCGTCCGCGCCTGCACCCACCGTCAACGAGGAAGGACCCCCGGGAGCCGTACCGAGGGACTCGGCCAAATCCACTGCCCACTCCGCTGCGCCCATGCCGAAACTCTAACCTTCCGCAGAGATACGACGCACTACCTCGATACCGTTCCGCCTCTCCGGCTGTCTACCGGTCAGACAATCTGTTGGCTCAGAACCCAGATGTGTTTACCTCCCGAGTGCGGCCGAGCGCCCATCACGACGGGGTCAGGGAGCCTTCTCGATGAAGCGGGCCGTGTCCCGGAGGAAGCGTCCGTGCCGTCGGAAGTCCCGGACCAGGCTGTAGACAAACGCGGCCACGAGAAGCACCATGGGGATGGTCCACCACGGCCCGGGGCCGTACCCGAAGACGGTCACGGCGCATGGCACGTACAGGAGCCCGGTGGCGTTACTCCAGCGTTGCTGCACGGCGGCGGCCCGGGCAACGTTCAGGTGGTCTCGGTCGACGGGATCCCGGCCGCTGATCTGGCGCATCATGGCCTTCCTGTCGGACTCGTTGAGCGCGACCAGGACATCGCCCCAGCCCAGCGCCACCCGAGGTGCCATCCGCCTCTTCTTGTAGATCCACCCGCCGATCCAGCAACCGATGACCATCACGAGCACGCCGACGTCAAGGTGCCGGGTCCAATGATCCCACCCACCGCCGAACAGCAAGTGAGAGAGGAAGGCCCCCAGCACCAGGAGAAGCGGCACCCAGACTGGCAGGTACCGGGTGTAGTAGGCCCGCAGTGCCTCACCGATGCCGTTATCCCGCACATCGGCAGCCCGCCGTTCGGCCGCCCCCCAGAGGCTGGGGCGCTCCCCCTTTTTGCCCCCTGGTTCAGTGCGCATTGTCGCGGCCCAGACCGGAGCTCTCGGTCTCCCGGAGGAACCGGCCCTGCCGGCGGAAATCGCGCATGAGGAAGGAGATGGTCACCAGCAGGATTAGGGTCAGGGCGGCAGCCGTCCACCACAGGTCCTGCGAAACGATAAGGAACAGGTAGAACGGCGCGACCAGCAGGAAGGTCGCTGTCTGCTTTCGCATCTGCACAGCCGCGGCCCGCACCACCCTCAGGTGTTCCTGGTCCGGGGGCTCCTTGCCTGCGGTCTGCCGCCTCACCGAAGCCCGGTCGGCCTTGTTGAGCGCGACCATTACCTCTGCCCTGCCCAGGTCCACTGAGGGCTTGACCCACTTGGTGTTGTAGACGAATCCGCCGATCATGCAGCCGGTGGCCATCAGGAACACGCCGATCCGAAGGTGCTCCAACCAGGAGGCCTGCCCGCGCCCAGCAGATAGGAAACCCCGGCTCCCAGGACGAGAAGCAGCAAGGCCAGAGCGGGGAAATACCGGGTGTAGTAGATCCGGACCGCCTCACCCATGCCATTGTCCCGGGTGCCGGGCGCCCACCGCTCAGCCGTCACCCAGCGGCTGGGTGGTTCCTCGCTCTTGCCTGTCTCCGCCACTTATCCCCCATGGTTCAGTGCCTTTGCTGCGGCTCAGTCTTGCACGGGATGGTTCCTCGGTCGCTGAACACGGTGAACTTGAACCGGCTGCGGAATCATTCGGGCCCGTGGGAATTGCGGGAGTTGCTCGGGTTGGCCAGGAACTCATGCACGGCAATGGCCGCGTGCCGGGCGATCTCCGCACTGTCACCCGGCTCAATCCGCTCAGGCAGGCGTTCCGCGTGGTCCTGGCACCGCGCAGGCTTGTACGCAGGAACCTGCGCAAAGCCTGAGAAGTTTTCCGCTTCCAACGGTGCACTGCGTGCGATGGTTGACCTACGTTTTCGCCTTCGCTCCTAGGGGTAGACCATGGTCAGACGGACCGGCATCGTCGCCGCACTCACCGCAGGTCTGCTCCTCACCGGGACCGGCGTACCGGCCGAAGCCGCAACCACCTACACGGGCACTCTCCGCCAGGCCGCCCGCGCGCTGCCCGTTGCCGCGGAGAACAACGCAGGCTACGACCGCGACCGGTACTTCGGGGAGTGGAGGGACCTCAACCGGGACTGCCAGAACACCCGCTCCGAGGTGTTGATCCAGGAAAGCAGGGTCGCGGTCGGCTACACCTCGGCGAAGCGGTGCACGGTGGCCCGGGGCCGGTGGGTGACAACAAGGTCCACACCTTCGCCACGACAGTCCAGATCGACCATCTGGTCCCCGTGCATGAGGCGTGGGGATCCGGCGCCCGCTCCTGGACGCAGGCACGCAGAGTGGCGTTCTACAACGACATGGGCGACGGCAGGTCCCTCAACGCGCAGACAAACGCGCTGAACCAGGCGAAGTCGGCGTCCGGCCCGGAGAAGTGGTTGCCGCCGGCCAACCGCTGCTCGTACATCGCCCAGTGGGTGGCGGTGAAGATCCGGTGGAGTCTGAAGGTGGACAACAACGAACGGGCCGCGCTCATCCGCTGGGCCGACGCCTGCGCCAATGTCACCCGCGTCTAGGCACAGGTCATAGACTGCACGGTTGTGGCGGTTGTGGCGGTTGGCCAGGTCCACGGCGACAGCCCACTGGTAATGTCCGCTCGCGTTGAAGGGCAGCTCCAGACCGGGACCGGCAACAGGAAATACACCCGGGACCCACAGGGAAACCTGCTGAGCTCAACCAACGGAACCACGAAAACGTACTTCGTCACCGACCGGCAGGGCTCCGTCATGCTCCTGCTCAATGACGCCGGCCAGAAGATCGGCGGCTACAGCTACGACCCCTACGGCATCACCCGCAGCATCAACGGCACCGAAACACAGGCCAACGCCTTCCGCTACATCGGCGGCCAGTTCAACAACGCCACCGGGCTCTACAAGATGGGGGCCCGCTACTACGACCCGGCCATGGGCCGCTTCACCCAGCTCGACCCCTCCGGCCAGGACCCCCACTACCTGTATGGATTCAATGCTCCTACTTTTTACGCCGATCCTTCTGGTTTGATTTCAACCTGTGAGGGTATTCAAGTCATTCAAGACGCGACGTTCGCAGCGGGCATAGGTGTCCTGGGAGGTATTGCCGGACTGGGTGGAAAGGCAGGTCAGGCGTTGGGGCTGGGCCTCGACGTGGGCATGGGTTTTCTCGCCCCTGACCGATGCGCCGCTCCGCGGGGTCCGGCGGCCCCCCTGTCGCCCCCCGAGAGGGATGCGCAGGGATGTTTTGTCAGCCCGTCCACTGGTGCGAGAAGCTGTAGCTAGAACGGGGAGGGGAGATGGTAATCGAGTACCTGATCTACATCGTGGTGGGGGTTGGTGCAGGCATCCTCACGGAAAGGCTGAAGAGTAGAGACGATGAAATCTTGTTCTACCTCACGGCAATACCGTTTGCAGTGGCGTGTGGCGTGATGACCAGAGTGCATGGCTTCTGGCCCCCGGTGATCTCCCTACTCATCTCCTGGCTCACCCAATCGCTTCTGACCCGCCGGCGTGCGGAAACACCCGCTAAGAGATCACGGAGCGAAGCCCCGGACGAATCGTGAATACTGGATCCGGTCCGCCCGGCATGGTTTACGGTACGGTTCGTTCTGCGCGGTGGCAATCGGGCTTGTCGCCTGGGTGGAAGGAGGGACCCCCCTTAAAGTGGCTGCCCTCCTAGGCTTAGCTCTCGTATTTTGGGCGATCAACATTTTCCTGAGCAGCAGATTGCCCGGCCGGAAGAGGTAGGGCCGGCGGAAGCATCAACGGCACCGAAGCACAGGCCAACGCCTTCCGCTACGTCGGCGGCCAGTACAACAACGCCACCGGGCTCTACAAAATGGGGGCCCGCTACTACGATCCGGTCATGGGACGGTTCACCCAGCTCGACCCCTCCGGCCAGGACCCCCACTACACCTACGCGGCAAACGACCCCTGCAACATGAGCGATCCTTCTGGCCTGGAAAGTGGCGCTTGCACGTTCACCAGGGCGGCAGCGGTAGGCTTCGCGGCAACCGGCGGTCTTCTGGGGCTGGGTAGCTTCGTTGCAGGGGGATCGATCGCCGCTCTGCCCGCCGCACCCGTCCTTCTTGGGGGAGCTGCAATCTCAGGCGCGTTTGCAGGCCTATTTGGGGTCTCTGCACATTTCTTATGTAACTAGATGATAGGAGAAAGATGTCCTTGATAGGCATGTTGCTGGGGTTGGCTCTTGGGGCCGTAAGTCTTATCTGGTCGGCCCGGCACCCTCGTAAAAGCGGCGCGCCCATAGGTGGCACGAGAGTCATCATGGCGGGAATTCTGATTGCAGGGGTCGCAATTTTCATATTCTCGGTTATCTGACACCGGATAGTGAAGGACGAGGACCTCGAACTCGCCAGAACCCGCCTGACCCGGAGCATCAACGGCACCGAAGCACAGGCCAACGCCTTCCGCTACATCGGAGGCCAGTACAACAACGCCACCGGGCTCTACAAAATGGGAGCTCGCTACTACGATCCGGCCACGGGGCGCTTCGCCCAGCTCGACCCCTCCGGCCAGGACCCCCACTACACCTACGCGGGCAACAACCCCATCAATGGGTCGGACCCGTCGGGCCTCGCTACCTGCCAGTTCGACAACAGCTGCGGCGGTACTGCATACCAGGGCAGTTGGGCATCTGGCGGTGGAGACTTCTCGAATCATCCAGGCAACACGTTTTTCTGCAGGCTCAGCGCTGAGGCCCTGGCCCTTGGGCCACTCGCCTGGGCGCGCGGCGGTGCTGTTGCAACTACTCGGTACGCGCTTTACCGGGGAATTTCGGGGAAGCAAGCGGTTGGGAATGGCCTAATTGCTACAGGTACGGTGGGCGGGTACGGATGCCTGTCTGGCTGGTAAATTACTGCTGCAAAGCCGAGGCCGCGTTCAACAAAGTACAGGGCGGTATTATGAATAAGCAATCGATGATCGTTGTCGTCTTGGCTCTCGTCTCGGTAATTTGCGGCACTGCGCTGGCTTTCGTCACGGCAGCGTCGAAGGGCGGATCAAGCATCGCGGTCGCGCTCCTCGCGATTTCGTGCGCTGCCTTGGTGATCACCTACCGACTGATAGCACATCTCGTCAGATTCAAACGAGAGTCCCAGTCGGCATCAAGACGATCGCTCAACCTGGCAGTTACTGCGTCGGCGATATGTGCAACCTTTGCAGTTGTGGCTATCCTTACGGGCCTCTCTCCGTACCTCGCGGGGCTGGTCTTGGCGCTGAATTCCATGTTCATTCTGTTTTTCATACTCGACAGGAGCAAGAGCTTGGGTTCAGCCAAGTCGGCGGAGGAGTAGAGCATAGATACGGAAGGAGGGACGGCCTATGAGCCGCCCTCCTTTCGTATCTATGCTCCCGCAAAAGTGTCAGGGATGACGATAAGGAGTGCTGAGAGATGATGCCTGATCGAAAACGGCCGAGCTCGGTCACGCCGATCCACAGATTCGCCGCCCGGCTGGGTCCACGGGTAGCTGCCTTGGTGCTCTTCTCCTCGACAGTCGTACTGATCACCGGTGAAGTGGCACGAGGAATACTCCTGATGATTTTCTCGCTCGGCATGGTCACGGCAGCGGTGAACGGACGTCGCCTCGTCCGAAACATCGGAACCGGATAAGCCCCACTATTCGATAGGAGGCTGGAGCCCCAGCCGCAGTGCCCGGCGTCTTCACCTGCTTCGCTTGCCTGTAGGAGTTCAATGTATATCTCGTTTGCACTGGCGTTCATCGGGTTATTGGCCATGACGATTAATATCGTGTGGGCGATTCGCCATCCTAGGAAAAGCGGGGAACCGTTGGGCCAGGAACGAAAGCTCCGGATGATGATCCTGCTTCTTGGGACGGGGCTGTTCATTTCACCATTCCTATACCTGGCAAGCAGCTAGAAGCCAGCTCCGCAGCGATGTTGACGGCACACTAAGGCATGAAGCTGTCGAGCTGGATCCGGTCCAAGCGTGTGGACCGAGTCCAGCTCGACAGCGATAGCGGGTTCAACAGCTCGTTCCTGTGATTTCTCGAGGCGGATTACATGACGGATCACGGAGCGAGGTCCGAGAACAACCGCGAGCATTGGGTCCGGTCCACCCGGCATGGTTTACGGTTCAGTTCGTTCTGCGCGGTGGCAATCGGGCTTGTCGCCTGGGCGGAAGGAGGGACGCCCCTGAAAGTGGCTGCCCTCCTGGGCTTAGCTCTCGTATTTTGGGCGATCAACATTGTCCTGAGCAGCAGATTGCCCGGCCGGAAGAGGTAGGGCCGGCGGCAGCATCAACGGCACCGAAGCACAGGCCAACGCCTTCCGCTACGTCGGCGGCCAGTACAACAACGCCACCGGGCTCTACAAGATGGGGGCCCGCTACTACGGCCCGGCATGGGCCGCTTCACCCAGCTCGACCCATCCGGCCAGGACCCCCACTACACCTACGCCATGAACAATCCGTGCAACATGCGCGACCTCAGCGGGCTAATCAGTTGCGTTTCAGCCACACTCGCATTGCTTGGTACTGGGATAACTTCAACGGGGGCTGCAACGACTCCAGCTATAGTCGGCGGTGGCTTACTATTCAGTGCTGCAGCTCTCAATTGGCACGATGCGTGCATAGGGGATGCTGACACCGTTTCCACTGGCGCCTACTACCGAGGACGTTAGGACAGATGAGATGGATCTAAAGCGAAAGAAGAGCTACATGGTCGCGGTCGGTGTCTTTGCAGTCGCCGCTATCCTCTCCTTCTTCGAAGGCGGTGCCGAATGGTTTGGTTCGGCATGTTTGCTAGGTGCGATCTTCTCGTCGCACCTATGGGGACGGGCGGACCGGCGCAAGAGCGGTGCTTCGACCAGATTGTATTCGTAACCCTTGTATGGAAAAAGCTCAATCGGGCGAATCACAGCCGCGAAGGAAAATCTCACAGCACCTCCAGCGCCAGTCGGAGTTACTGAACATCACTGGCCGTGAACTCAGCACATGGAGATTGATCTTGTTGACTTTCCCTCCGCCAGTGGGATGGCTTGTCTACGAATTGTTTGGTTTTTTGCCCGGCGTTCTAGTGGGAAACGTCCTATATCTCTGCATGGTCTGGTTCGTCCTTCGTGGTCACCGGAAGCGCAGGAGGGAGAGGGCTGGGATGCCGACCGACACGTAGCATCTCGGTGCTGGACAGGTTGTACATTGGCTTGGCTCTCGGGCCGGCTCACCTCTCGTCGCTTGAGTCCGCCCCCGGCCGTTGGCTCCGCGGCGCCCCCGGTCTAGGCATCTTGGTTGTATTCGATGACTGGGCTGGGTGACCGGATCGGAGTCAAGTGATGGGGCGGAGAGTAGGCCGCCGGAACACGCTGACTTCGGTGGTCTGGCAGGTTCGACCAAGCCGCGAGTGGAACCGGTGTAAACGTAGTCTGAGAAATAACATCGGCACTCGGAAGGAAGCAGGCCTCATGAAAAGCTGGTCCAAGCCAGCAAAGGTGTTGTTCTGGCTGGCGGTATCAGTGCTTACTTTCCTGATCTTGCAGCTGATCCTCCCAGGAGACGCTCTATGGTTCATCGCGGCCATTCCGGGGTACCTCTTCGTCGGCTATATGGCGAACCTCGGCGCACAAATGGTGCGGCACCCGCCCGAGTCGAAACCCAGCGACCAAATAGAATGAGGTTCATAAGGCGTATTGGGCGGTGGGCATGACCAGCTCTTGCGGCCTTGCGAATCAAAGCGGAGAAAGGATCGGACCGCTCGGCAGCGACTATCTTGAGTACGGGGAGTGCCTGGACAAAGACACCTTCATTTGGCGGTTCGACAGCGCATAGGAGCTGATGGTGAAGTTTAGGCTCGGGATAATGGTTCCCGTTCTTGTGGCGATGATCGCGCTCGGTGCCTCCGGCGCTTTACACTCCAACCCGGCGCTCCTCTTCGTGATACCGCTCCTTCTCGCCTTGGGCGCCGTTACCATAATCGTGGTGGAGCGGTCTCGTCGATGAAGGAGCGTCGCCGAGACCAAAATGGCGGCACGTAGCGTGTATCCACGGCATTAAGATAGCAACCGCGAGTAGCTCATAAAGCGGAACCAGATCCGAGAAGAACCGTGAGTGTTGGATCCGATCCGCCACTCGAAAATGAAAGGGCGACGAATGCCTCCTACCGCGGACGATAAGCAGCGGAAGAGCAAGCAGATCATTGCGATCGTGGCGCTGGCCGGCTGCTTCGTTTTCTGCGCCAGCTTGGTACTACAGAGCGAGGCACCTGTTCGGGGCATGATTTTCCTGATCTTGATCATCATTCTCTCTGTTGAGATCGGCCGAGGAATGAAGCCACTGATCCTGTCGACCAAGTAGCATGCGTCCCTTACTTGACTCAGCGACGCATGTTCGGTGAACACATTTTGGATTGGGTATTACCATGAAAAATCACAAGGCGACCTTCGCTTTCGTGGGGCTCCTCTTGATTCTTGCCCTGGGGATGGCAGGGTTCCTGCAGCCGAACTTCATCCCCGTGATGATCTGGCTGATAGGCACCGTTGCCATCGCGACCCTGGTGGTGTTCACAATCCTGAATCGGTCGGCAGGAAACAACGACCAGTAGAGCGATCCGAGAGGTGTGCAGGGCGCAGGAGCCCTTGCCGCCGGGTCGCCAGCGAAGTGTCTCGCGTATCCTCTTGGCTTACAACAGGTAGGAGTTCGATGTATATCTCGTCGGCACTGATGTCATCGGCTTATTGTTTGCGACGATCAATATCGTCTGGGCGATTCGCCATCCTGGTCAAAGTGGGGAGCCCATCGACCAGGAACGTAAGCTCCCGATAGTGATCCTGCTTCTTGGACGGGGTTGTTCATCTCACCATTCCTATACCTGGCAACACCTTGATGGGAGGATCACAATCCAGTCCTCACGGGCTAGGAAAGCACTGGCATCGCCGAAACCGCCTCGTTCGGGCTCTTGGCCATGACGAGGAGTTCGCGTGGATAGAAGGTTCACCATTGCTGCAACCACGGGGAGGGTAACCGATGGGCTTTCCGAGTGACACCGACCGGGCAATCAAAAGCATCAACATGGAGGAGTGCTACGCCCGCCGGATGGTTTGCGGCCGGGACCTCAACGACTGGCTGACCGAGCTCGACGACCTGATCAGGGCGGGCCGGATCGATGAGGCGCTGGGGCTGCTCGAGGAAATCATGGCGGCCGCCGAGACGCTGGAGCAGTACGATCCGCGGGAGCCGCAGGAGTACTGGTACGAGCTCGCCGCCCGCCTCTACGCCAAGACCGGGTACCGCAAGGCCGCGGCGGACACGCTCAGGCGCTGGCTGGAGTACTGGCCGGAAAAGCGGCCCCGGTCCAACTCGGCCAGGGAGCGCATCCGGGCGCGCCTGGCGCGCCTCGACCCCTAGTCCTCGGGCTGATCCCGCCTGACTGATCTCTTCCTGCGCCGGGCCAGCCAATCTTCCCGGTGGCCGTGTGTCGCTTTGGCCTGTATGTTTTCCCACTGGCTTCCCACATACATGCTCAGCGCAGCTCCGAGGCCGATCACCACTGCCCAACTGTCCCAGCCGAACAGGAACCCGACGACGAGCACAACGGCAACGGCAGCGCACACGCTCCCCAGAATTGCTTTCCAGTGTCTGCTCATGGGCTGACGCTACTCGTCGTCGCGCCGTGAGGGTGCGAGCAGGACGAAGTAGATCAGGCTCACGGTGATCCCGGCTATGAAAGCCAGCCAGCCCAACGGCCGGCCAGGGCCGGAATCATAAAGATGCAGCCCCCAATCCTGCAACGCTCAAGCCCGCGACAAACCCGATCATCTGCTTTTACTCAGCCCCCATGGGGCTCAATCTGGCCGGTCAGCTCCTCGTTGACTGCCGTCAGGAGCTTAGCCGGAGGCCTCTGTGCACGTCGTGAAATGGCGCCTGCGCGGGGGCTACTCGGACAACGTGGCCGGTGCCCCGTTCCTCGGATGGTAGGGCACCGACACGTTGATCGTGAGCAATTACAGGCGTCCTGGTAGGAGATCAGGGTTCACAGGTGAATTTCTTATCGCCGGGATCCATCTCACAATGGTCTACTCCATTGTCCCCTCGGAGAGTGTCGTTGCCGGCCGTTTTGTCCGTAGCAAAGAGTCGGTCATTGCCGTCACCGCCGGAAAGGCCGTCCTTCCCGAGCCCGCCAATCAAGGTGTCATTATCCAGGCCACCGTCCACCGTGTCGTCGCCGTCCTGCCCGCTCAGAGTATCTCCCCCCGTCTGCCCGTACATCCGGTCATTTCCGGCCCCGCCATACATCTGATCCGGACCCCGTACGCCCCACATGGCGTCATTGCCGTTTTCACCGTGAAGCCAGTCAGTGCCTACCCCACCATTGATGGTGTCAGCCCCATCACCGCCATACACCCGGTCGATTCCGTCTTCGCCGTATAGTGTGTCATTCCCGGCATTGCCGAAGATACTATCGTCGCCGGTTCCAGCCAGTATGCGGTCTCCTCCGCCCCGGCCATGTATCTCGTCGGCACCCCGCCCAGTGTAGACAGTGTCTTTGACGTCGCTGAGGTCCAGGTAATCATCGCCGTCCCCGGCGCTCACCCACGTTCCCACCCCCACCCTCAGGGTGATCCTGTCATTTCCGTCCAAGGTCCTGACAGCAACGGTTGAGACGCCGCTGTAGTTGCACCGGGCGGTATGCGCATCAAGCAAGGCACAACCATTTCCCTTCGTCAATGTGCCGCCGGTGTCCCTGACTACATACCGCCATCCAAGCCCATAGGGAACGCGTTCAACTGTGATCCTGTTCGCTGTTGCCGCCCCGGCCCTCACCTCCAGGATGCCGTTCTCGATGTAGACACCTGTTGCTGCAGCCTGTGCCGGAACCGCACCAAGAAGGAGTGCCGGCCCGGTCAGAGCGCCGGCGGCGAGGGCTCCGACGACACGTCTGCGCAACGCGTGTCGATGGCTGCTTCCGCCTCGCTCGACCGCGTTGTCGGGAACGGGCGGGTATGAAGTGCTTGTGCTTTTCATGGGAAATCCTCGATGAGTAATGCTGAACTCGACAGGGCACACTCGTGCTGCGCTCTTGAGTTCAGCGGCGTTCCTTTGGTTCGAGCCCGCCGATTTTTAGCTGCTGGCCGATATGGCTCACCGCCCCGACAGAAGGGGCTGGGACATGGCCGTCCGCCCGTCTGTGCGGGAACGGCGCGGCCTTCGCAACGGGACCACGCTTCTGTCGTGGCCGTATGACTGCTGAAACCAGACTATTTGAGGGCGGCATGTGGACCCATACGCACTATTACGTATATCCGGATCGGCTGTCAGCGCCGTGTCCAGAGCACCATTACCCGTGTCGCCGCGGCACGCTCGAACCTAAAATTGAGGCGTGGCTCGCAATGACGCGCAGTACCGCATGTGGCTGGAGCTCGTGGGGGAAATCCTTCAGCAGCCGCCTGGGCCGCCCATGGCCCATGAGGAGCAGCTCCTGGATCTCCTCAACCAGTCGTTCAACTCGGCTCTCTCCGGGCGGAACCTTGTGGGCCCTGCATGGGACAATCACATCCTCGCTGTCTGGCCCCGGAACTACATACCCGACGAACCGCCCGGGGGCTATGACCTTCGCCAGCAACCGCTGTTGCGCTGGTACATGTTCACCGGACAGTCCGAACCCCAGTCCTGCGGGCGCGTTCCTGACGCACTGGCCGGCAACGGACTAAAACAGGCCTGGGAGGAAACGGCCCGTCCCTGGAACGTGGACCAGCAGTTGTCCATCCCGTTGCGGGTGGGCGGAGTCGACCATAACACCTACCTCATCCAACGGCCCGACCGCGACTTCACCGAGCAGGAGATGGACCTGGCCAGACTGCTGCAGCCAGTCCTGACCGGCCTTGCCCTGCACCTCGCGTTAGCGCCGACGAGCGCCGGGGACTCCATGCAGCGCTCCGATCCAGGTCTGACCGTCCGCGAGACGTCGATCCTGACTCTACTGAGCAAGGGGCTGACCGCGGAGAGCCTGGCGAGGCGGCTCAACATCTCGCCGCGCACCGCGGAAAAGCACCTGGAACACATCTACCGCAAACTGGACGTGTGCGACCGCCTGATGGCAGTCCAAACGGCACACGAACTGGGACTATTGAAACCACTGGCCGCCACTCCTGCGCAGGATCAGCACCCCGACACCGAGACAAGCCAAGAAGACGGCGAATAGGAGGTGGCTCACCGGCACGGGGACACTGTCATCGGGTGGCAGGCTGAGCCGCTAGTTCAGGCGCCCTGCTCGAGCGGGTTGGCCTCGAGGTGGCGTTTTGCGGCATACCGGCCAGCCCAATGCGCCTGTTCGGCTGATCGCGTGTTCGCCTGGAGCTCTCAACGGCCAGGTAGGCACCGAAGTCGTCCCACCGTCCGAGTTCGAGCGCTACAAGGGTCTCTATTGCCTCGTGCAGGGGGTCGTTGTCCGCTGACTCTTGCTCGGTGAATTCAGATCCGCCCGTACGAAGCGGCTATCAACTCCAGCGCTTCGGGTTTTCGAGGCCTTCTACGCTGCTGGACCCTGCCCGGGGCAAGGGACCGATTGTCACCGTCATGTACTGGGCAGCGTGGTAAGGCGCGACTTAGCAGCGTCAGTAGTATCAGCAAGGGTTGATAAAGTCGTCATGCACCGCATTGCGCTAAAACGGCTCACTTGCCTTGGCAACTCAGCTTCACGTCTTCCGGTGCAACTACCGGGTTAGGGGTGCTGGCCGAAATCCAGGAGTGTATGGGGCGACGCCGCGAGCGGTCTCAATCTGAAGCGGACGGAGGTCGCTGGAGCAGGCATGCGTATGCATGAGACTGCATTTCGTGGAGCTTTCGACATCCTCAGCGACGACCTCATTCTTAGGATGCACGAGCCAGCCAGGGTCACAGATTTCGTCGTAGCGACGCGGTCCGGGGGTCCCGGGAGGTTTGCCGTCACCGTTGTCATCAAGCCCGTTTCCATGCCCAAGGAATAGTTCGTGGCCCAGCTCATGAGCGAGCGTCATGGACCCGCGCGGCAACTTCCAGGCTTTGTCTACAATCGCAACAAAGGGCCTCCTTTTATCGCTACTGACGTCGCTGCGTTCGAGCCTCACAGGCGAGCCGCACAGCGCATCCCCGCGTTGTCCAGTGCCGGGTTTTCGGCTGGCCACATTTAGTCCTCGGTCGGGCGGTAGGGCGTAGCCCAATGTTTCGGGTTCATCGAGGAACGCCCGAGCGGCGATCACGGGAATGCCATGTCGGCCGGGAAATTTAGCCTCCCAAGCGATCTCACAATAAGTGACAGCCTTTTTGATTTCACCATAACCGAAAGACGCATCAAGCTCACCGAGCTCGCCGTTGAATTCGCTCGGCGGCAACGGATCATTGATCACCGGAATGTACTCGGAAGCAGTCGAGAAGGCGATATGGGCTTGGGGAAACCATATCTCTGCATTGGCTCCCTTCAAGGCGTTGAGCATTGTCTCGGCGGGGACCAAGGCGCCCGGCCAAGATCGACCCGCGGGGGCGCTCCCCTGTACGGCGCACATTCGAACAGGCACCTGGTAGAAAAGGAACCCTGACGGACGGATCTGTTCAGGCACGCTCCTGACGAGCGGTGGAAACAGGTTGACCATGTAGTCGCATTTGCCCACGACTTGTTCTCCGGTGCGATTTGTCCGAACTTCAATCACTACAGGCGCTCTGCCGATCGGGGTGTGCAAGTAAGTGGGCACCACGGATCCCAGGGTGCGACCTGTGCGGGGTAGCATCGTGATTGTCATAACGTCGCGCGCTTGGCCAAAAAAAGCCGAGGACTTCATGCGCATCGTGAACGTGACCGTGGACGATGTCGGGTTGGACAGCCGCGCCGGCAATGCGATACCGCCGCCTAACCGAAGATTGAGTTTCTTGGTGCCGTTTGTGCAAGTAGCGCTCGGGGCCTCTGCGGCTGGTGCTGGTCCTGCTATGGCTATCCCTGCGCTGAAGACCAGCAGGCTCAGGGCGAATGCGCCGATCCGTCTGCGCCAGCCGTTCCCGGTTCTTGGGCGAGCCCGCGGGCCACGGGCACTTTCGGCAGTGGGCTTGCGCAGATTTCGGCTAGATCTGTGATGAACGGTCATCACGTACTCCTGGAGAAGTGGCCCACTAGCACGGACTGTGCCGGGCCGAGATTTTGGTGCTCGAAAGATCTCCGGCGAACTGACCGTCGTGAGGTCGTCGCTGTTGCACATCGGCGATCCGGAGGGCATCTTCAAGCCATCGGCGATGGCTGACCGTAAGGTCCGGCGTCGATCGACAGTGGGTTGCCGCTGGCCTGCAACTAAACCCTCAAGAACATAGTCGCATGTTTCGAAACATGCTGGAAGGTCTGTACGATCCGCACACCGTACGCACTTCTACGTATGGTGGCGTATCTTCGCTCGTTCCTATGATCAATGCACACGGGAGACTCGGTTCCCAGTGGACCGCCGTGAAGATGCGTGCTCCACAAGAGCTGTCACCAAGTGAGCAGTGCTCCTGAGCGTTTGCTTGACAACAACACCCGGGATTCCCACCCGCGCTACGTCAGCGTGCCGTGTGGCCGACCCTCCTACGTCGTCGGTCGAGCCGGCACCCGCCGCACGAGCGGCGGATAAGGGGATCCATCTCTTTTATATGCCACGGAGAACCCCATGAAGTCACCTGCGAAGAACTCGGTCTGGCACCGGATCGTTTTACTGCTTTCTCTGTTTATCTTTGGCCTGCTGATACCCGTCCTTGCCGCCCCGGCAGCCGTTGCGGCGCCTCCACAAGCGCCCTCGAACCTCACGGCATGGCATGACGGCGACCGGCAGGTCCGCCTTAGCTGGACCGACCGGTCGGTAAACGAAAGGGCCTTCTCAATCAGATACAGGACGAAAGGTGGAGCGTGGCAGCCCGCACCTCTCACTGTTCGCAATCAGCACCAGCTCGTACCCGCCTACTTCTACCCCAGTAGTGCAGACAAAAAATGGGAACGCATGTGTAACCGCATGAACACGCGCGGGGGCGGCTCCATCGCCATAATGAACCCTGGCAATGGTCCCGGTACGGGCGCAACGGCCAACCGTGATTACACCCGCGTCATTTCGTACTGCCACGCAAAAGGCCAGAAGGTCATTGGCTACGTTCACACCAACTACGGAAAACGGCCCATCGCCCAGGTCAAGGCGGACATCGACAAGTATTACCGGCTCTACAAGGTGGACGGGGTCTTCTTGGACGAGATGAGCAACACCGATTCCAGCACCACCAGGGCCTACTACCGCGAGCTCTACACCTCCATCAAAGCCAAAACCCCGGCGTGGGAAACAGTCGTCGGCAACCCCGGTGATGTAGCTTCCGGCCCCTGGCAGCTAGGCGCAACCCCGATCGCCGACATTCTAGTCATCTTCGAGGGAACGGCAGCAAAATATCGGTCGTGGGCTCCTCGACCGTGGGTCAAATCCCAGCCCGCCTCTAAATTCAGCCACCTCGTCTACGCAGCGAACGACCGCGAATTCCGGACCGTCTGTGCACGTTCGAAGGAGCGGTTCGCCGGCTACCTCTACATGACCAACGATGGCTTGCCGAATCCCTGGGACACCCTGCCTCCGTACTGGGAACGGCAGGCGCCGACATGCTAGTGACAACACGAACAACCCCCGATAGATAGGTAACGCGAGCCGTAGAAGCGTCGCCCACGCAACGCATGCGCGATCGATCGTGTGCAAGGCAGGGTCCGTGGTGTGTCCGTTTCGAAGGGGGTGATGTTTGCCCTCATGCGAGCGGACACGCCATGGGCTCTCATCATGCTGCCAGGTGCTCCACCCCCCAAGGAGTCCAGCTTGGCCATCAGCACGGTGCCGTCACACCAGCTTGCGTCCACGCCCATCCGCGTGTGTTCATCGCCATCCGGTCCGCGCCTCGAGTGCGGAACGTACCGGATCAGCTATTGCTTCCTTCACCAATCGATGGAACCCGCGCGCGATGCATCGGCGGAATTCCGGGACTGTTTTCGGGGCAAGGCCGACCCCGACGGATACTTTGAGATCGTCGGCGAAGATGATGAGGAGCGTCTCCAATACCACCTCGACCCTCCCTACAACGGCGTCTTCGAGTTCCCCGTTCTGCTGCGAGACCTCGCCGAGCAGGTCCGTGCCAGATACGCCGATGCACCTGCCACGGTCGGCATCTCAGCGTTGAGGCTTTTCGAGATCCACGTCCGGGAATCGGCACTGACCGCCACCCCTCCCTGGGAACCGGCGCCGGCCGCCAAGGAGGGCAAATGGTTCATGGAACTGGTCTCTTACGGTGTAGACACCACACGCCCGGCACCCGCAACGATCCACACCCCGATCCGTGAGCCGCACAATGTGCAGCGCCGGGGCGGCAGCTCCTGGACAATACTGCCTTCCCTCGGTCCACGATCGTAGCTTCACCTGATGGACGCACCCCTGCCCGGCCCCCAGTCCCTGCCCGGTGACAACCTGGCGGGCCGCACCGGCTTCGACGAGCGGTTCCTGGGCGTGGATGTTCCCGTGCCGCAGCTGACCCTGGACGTGGAAACCGTCCTGCTGCCCTACACCCACTTCAGCGTCCTGATGCGCCTGGACAAACGCCTGGCCGCCGTCGCCGCCCTGGGGATCGACGGCGCACGGCTCATGGACCGGGACCGTGACGGGATGCGCTGGCGGCTGGATCCGCGCCTGGATGAGGACCAGCAGACCGGGGAGCGGGTCTACGCCGGCAACGACCTGGACCGCGGACACATGGCCCGCCGGGCCTCGGCCGTCTGGGGCGACACCGCCGAGGAGGCCGAACGGGCCAACCGGGACACCTTCCACTACACCAACGCCGCCCCGCAGGCCGCCCGCTTCAACCAGGGCATGGAGCTCTGGCTTGGCCTGGAGTCCTACCTGCTGAACAATGCCGCCGATCACCGCCGGCGCCTGATCGTGTTCACCGGGCCCGTGTTCGGTGAGGCCGACCCGGTGTACCGGGGGGTGGGGATCCCGCTGCGCTTCTTCAAGGTCGCCGCGTTCCTCCACGGCGGGAACCTGGCCTCCACCGGGTACATCGTGGACCAGACACCGGTGCTGCCGGACCTGGACGAGGCCCGCCGGCTCCTCGGGGACGCTCCGCCGCTGGGCCCGTTCCGCACCTTCCAGGTCCCCGTGGCCGACATCGCCGCCCTGACCGGGCTCGGGCTGGACCGGCTGGCCGCCGTCGACCGGATGCCCCAGATGCGCACCGCCGCAGCCGGAAGCATCGGATCGGCATGGGTCGAACTGGCCGCACTGGCCGACATCATCTGGTCCCTGTAGTGCCGCAGGCGCAGCAGGAGTTGACCAAAGAACATCTGTCGTCCCGTGGGTTGTATTCGACCTGCGTGAAGTGGACCCGGCACGGCTGCAATGGTTCCCGCCACGGCTCGTCGACGGGCCCACGGGTCCGCGTCGCATGCACGCGCTGGACGGCACGCGCCGTGGGCGGAAGAATCAGGGCGCGACGAAAGCGAGACCGCCATGAGACTTCCCGAAGCCCTCCGCCGGCAGCTGCGGCTCCCGCCCTCCGACCTGACGATTGAGAAGGCCCGGGAACGCATCGTGCTGGACAGCAGGCTGGGCCGGGTCACTCCTGCGTCGGTGCTGAAGATGGTCGCCGACGCCGACGCGCGAACACAGCCTGGACGGACCGGCTCCCCAACTATCTACTTGTTGCCCGTACCGCGCACGGCGGAAGAGTTGAAGGACGCGGTCCTTCAACAATTCGGGGGACGCGCGGTGCCCGGTGATCTCGATGCGCTCCTCGACGCACTCCTCCAACAACTTCTCCCGGCCGTGGCATGGGACTGGTTCAACGGGGACAACAGCTATCTCCAAGCCCGTCCCATCGATGTCCTGATCCTGCACGGCACCGCCCCGGTCCGCGAAGCCGTCCGCGCGCTCGAACAGGGAGCCTACGGGTGAGTTGACTAATGCCTGCGAGCGTCCTCTATTCGGCTTGCTACATGTCTTCGTCGGAGTATCGATACTCATGGCGAAGGCTCTTGATCTGTTTTAGAGCGATGAAAATTAGAACGGGCCCAAGGACAAGAGACACAGCGGCTGCGATAGTCGCCTCGGTGGAAGGATTCCAGAAGGCGAGAAACACCAACGCAACGGTGATCCCGCCCAAAGCTATGCTCTGCATCGTCCACCAGATCGTGCCGCGGCGTACTGTAGGATGCGTCCATTTTCCAGTCAATACATCTCCCCCTGATTGACGAAGCCTGCAATTTTCGACCTTGGGCACTTGAGCCTAGTCGCAACGGATGCAGTGCATGCACCCCCGTCGACCGTGACAACGGTACCCGGACGATACATCCCACAACTCATGACTCAACTTGAAATGTCGCATTGAGCGATCCTGAGCGGGCACTTTTTGTGGAGGCTACCAAGGTAGAACTTCGTTCATCACCGCTGCAGAAGCCGGTGGTAGTTGTATTGACGCCAGAAGTTCTTTGACTCGGGGATTTCCAAGGTAAGAGAAATGGTCAGAAAGTACTTCAATCGTCTCGGTTACCTGTCCATCTGCGATGGCAGACGTGAGAGAGACAATGCCGTCATTTTTGGTAAGTGGAAAAGCCGCGGCAGCAAGCCCAGAGACGGCAGACGAGAAGATTCCCCTGTAAGTGTCGGCTGTCCCGCTAGGATCAATGATTCCTCCGACCGCGGTCACATCCAGCGGCCAGTCCTTTTGATCGTTGATATGCGACGAGTCACGCCCCATCGCCTCTATCCCGCGAGGCAGCTTGGTCATGATGAGGAGTCCCGCCAGGCGTGTCCCTACGTCCATGGCCACGCCCCCGGCGAACCTGAGCACTCCAAACAGGGTCATCACACCAAGGAGACCTCCACTCGCCACATCCACGATAGGTGTACCAAGGTATGGTGTTCCCAAAGAGATCAGCTTGACGGTGCACGGCCTGCCTTCTAATCTGGCCTGTGCCTCGCGTGCGACAAGCCCTCCCCTCGAATGTGCAACGAGGACAACATGCTCGAGCCCGAGCCTCTTTATCTCTTGAACCAGCTCCTTGGAGTTGCTGTGGACAGGCAGCCACGTGTCATGCTCGAAACGGGATATGGACACTCCTGGGCCCAGTGCCGAGCGCAAGGCAGCGGCCAGAGGCATCGAAGAAGCCATCGTTCCATGCACGGCGATAACGGCCGATGACCCCGGTTCAGCGGCTTTCAGTTCTGTTATTGCTGGGCATGATGCAGCGGTTTCCCTGTCTGCAAACTCTTGAATCCACCGTCTCCGCGCGGCAAAGGGATCCGGCCGGTCGCGGTGGAACATCTGATGGACACCCAGGAAGAGCCGGGCAACCAGGTAGGAAACTGTTGCGATCGGTCCCAGGTCCAGGTCCGAAGACCCCGAGGGAGCTTTCGCTACTCCGTCGAGGACACGGGAATTTTCCCCGGTGTAGAGGCGCCAGATCAGGAACTGACTGAGCGGTTCGTTGGGGATGTAGTCTCGCAGTTCTTCTGCTATCGCGGTGCGGTCCCTCTTCTCGTATTCCGAGTCGAAGGTGAATCTAACCTCTACGCGGCGGGTGTTGGGTAGAACCGGGACGATGAACCCATCCCCCCAGAAGGCAATCGCGCCAACCGTCTCGTCCCCGACCTGAGCACGAATGGCATTTTGTCCGGCGCTAAACGTCGTGGGACCGATTGATAGAGCCCCGTCTACACCCCATCGAAAAGACGGGGCCCTACTGGCAGTTTGTTCGTTGGCACTCCACGTGCCGAAAGACGTGGGGTTCATTGCACCGATAGGACTCCATGTCTCCGGAGTGGTTCCCATCATGAGATCCGATGCTGCGGCCTCCCTGACAACCCGATTGAATAGCGATTCATTGGTAGTTGCCCAGCGTGGCCATATGTCGATTTGATCCATCGTCAGGTTCCCGATTTGGGTCTGTGGGAAGTAGGCCCCGCCAGGGCCGCGGGAGTGGTCCTGATTCCCAACGATATGCAGTGGGGCGGCGTCATATTCTTCACCGTTGCTATCAATGGCCCGAAATGAGTACATGCGAACAAAATACTCCCCAAAGACTGGCCTGTCTCTATGTAACCCATCGCCGGCCTCTGGACAGGTATCCAAAGGGAAACTCCTCGATGCGCAGCCCGGCCGAAGCGATCTTGCCAAGCATGTATTCGTGGAGGTCACCCTTGGTGTCGCGCTCATCCATGGGGATTTCGTCGATGATGTCGACGACTTTTTCCAGTAGCCCGGCGTTGGGGATGGTGAAGCGCGCGTCTTTCATGTGTTGGGCGTAGGAAGACTCTTCGCCGTTGGCCAACTGGACCAAACCAGTGCGCAGGAACGGGAAGATGTGTTCGGCGAAAACGGTGTACATCTCGTCGCGGGAGAAGTTTTTGAACTTGCTTCAGCGGAAGTCCTGGTAGGAGCGGCCCTTGTCATCGAAGCCTGTGGGGAATACCGGGTTCTCGACCGGTTTACCGGTGCGGTTGGCCTTGTTCTCCGCACGGGTCTGGTTCTCATCCAGCCGCTTCAGGAACAGCAGATACGTTATCTGTTCGATCACTTCCAAGGGGTTGGAGATGCCGCCAGTCCAGAACGCATTCCAGACCTTGTCTACCTGGGATTTGATTTCGCCTGTTATTACCGTTTGAGTTTAGACGGTATTCCCCGGGCGATAGGGCAGGCTCGCGGGCATGCATCGGACGTCAGACGATCGAGTTAGCGTGCTCCCAGAGCACGATGTCCATTCCATCCATTCGTGCCTGCTGGAACGCAACCCATCGTTCGGCTAGTTCCCGATCTTCCAGCCGGTAGCCTGATCCAGGATTGGCCTTAACAAGGCCAATCTCCTCGACGGTCAGGCCCTCCGCGGTCATGAACAATTGGTGCAACTCACGGCGCGCCGGCCGTCGATGCACCGCATTCGCAAGTCTGACGTCGGAGATTATCACGCCCGTATCCGCACAGGTGACAACGTCCGCAGCAAACGCACGCTCGCGGAACTCTCTCGTGAGATGAATAGCTTCCTGGGTAAGCGCCTCGGCCAACTTTGCCCTAGGGCCGGGTTTGTTGATGATCTTTGAGTACCCGAACGGGACTGTATCTGTTCCGCCCTCTTGCATGATCGAGAAACCCCGTGTCCGCTTTCCATCCACGTTATTTCTCGTAGCTACCCAATGACTGATCCCGGGCCCGATCTTTTCTTGAGGACTGTCATGGAGGCTGACCAGCTCAGTCAGGATCCGGGCAAGAGTTTCATCCACCACAACCTGGCCGTCATCGTGCTTTTCACGCTGTTCGCTCAGGTAGTCCAGTACTTTTTTCTTTGACGGAAACGTAAAGGGTCCTACGTTGTACTCGGCCATTTCTTCCCCATCAAATAGTTGTGTTCTGGAAGCTCCCTAGCTGAGCCTTAAGATTCGTCGACGGCAGCGAGCGAGCCTGAATTCGTCGAAAAACGGCCCCGCACGCACTTGCATGCGGGGCCGTCCGGGTCAGGTTTGGAGGACGCGACAAGCTCACGTCCACCGAGTAGTCGGTGTCTCAACAACTGCCAACTAACTTGTCACGGATGCCATGTTATTTGTCACTCGCCAACTAACTTGTCACTTGTGTCAACTATCTTGGCAACTCACAACCAATTGGGTTGTCCAAGGACCAAGTGGGTTGTCCAAAGGGCCAAGTGGGTTGTCCATCTACAGACCTTAGAAGTCCCAGTCGTCGTCCTCGGTGTTGACTGCCTTGCCGATCACGTAGGACGAGCCCGAGCCGGAGAAGAAGTCGTGGTTCTCGTCAGCGTTCGGTGAGAGCGCCGACAGGATCGCCGGGTTCACATCCGTCACGGTGGACGGGAACATCGCCTCGTAGCCCAGGTTCATCAGCGCCTTGTTGGCGTTGTAGTGAAGGAACTTCTTGACGTCCTCGGCAAGACCCACGGAATCGTAGAGGTCGTGCGTGTACTGGACCTCGTTCTCGTACAGCTCGAAAAGCAGTTCGTAGGTGTAGTCCTTGATCTCCTGCTTGCGCGCCTCCGACTGACCCTCGAGGCCCTTCTGGAACTTGTACCCGATGTAGTAGCCGTGCACGGCCTCGTCACGGATGATCAGGCGGATCAGGTCTGCGGTGTTCGTCAGCTTGGCCCGTGAAGACCAGTACATCGGCAGGTAGAACCCGGAGTAGAACAGGAAGCTCTCCAGCAGGGTGGAAGCCACCTTCCGCTTCAGCGGGTCATCGCCACGGTAGTAGTCCGTCACGATCTGCGCCTTCTTCTGAAGGTTCACATTCTCGGTGGACCAGCGGAACGCCTCGTCGATCTCCTTGGTGGAGGCCAGCGTGGAGAAGATCGAGGAGTAGCTCTTGGCGTGCACCGACTCCATAAACGCGATGTTGGTGTACACCGCCTCCTCCTGCTGGGTGATCGCGTCGGGAATCAGGCTGACGGCACCAACAGTGGCCTGCACCGTGTCGAGCAGAGTGAGACCGGTGAACACGCGCATGGTGAGCTGCTGCTCGTCCGGAGTCAGGGTTGCCCAGGACTGGACGTCGTTGGACAGGGGCACCTTCTCCGGCAGCCAGAAGTTATTGACCAGCCGGTTCCAGACCTCCACGTCCTTGTCGTCCTGGATGCGGTTCCAGTTGATGGCCTCAACATGGCTGAGAAGCTTCAGTTTTTCGGTCATGACTCCGACTCGCTTTCTGAGGTAAAACTTTGATTTGGCTGAGTCTTCGATGCAATACCTGCAGTCGGCTTTCTCAATGCCTTCGTTGTGGAATGTCCGGCGGGTGGGTCATTCCCTCGGGAATGACCCACCCAATTTAGTTGCCTAAAGCATGCAACTGACGCAGCCATCTACCTCGGTCCCTTCCAGCGCGAGCTGGCGGAGACGGATGTAGTAGATGGTCTTGATGCCCTTGCGCCACGCGTAGATCTGCGCCTTGTTGATGTCGCGGGTCGTGGCGGTGTCCTTGAAGAACAGCGTCAGGGACAGGCCCTGGTCCACGTGCTGCGTCGCCGCGGCGTACGTGTCGATGATCTTCTCGTAGCCGATCTCGTACGCGTCCTGGTAGTACTCAAGGTTGTCGTTCGTCAGGTACGGAGCCGGGTAGTACACGCGGCCCAGCTTGCCTTCCTTGCGGATCTCGATCTTCGAGGCCACAGGGTGGATCGAGGACGTCGAGTTGTTGATGTAGCTGATCGATCCGGTCGGAGGCACGGCCTGCAGGTTCTGGTTGAAGATGCCGTGCTCCATGACCGAGGCCTTCAGGGCACGCCAGTCCTCCTGCGTGGGGATGTGGACGTTCTGGAACAGCTCGGCCACGCGCGGGGTCTCCGGAACCCAGGCCTGGTCGGTGTACTTGTCGAAGAACTCGCCCGAGGCGTACTTGGACTTCTCGAAGCCGCCGAAGGTCCGGCCGGTCTCGATGGCCAGCAGGTTCGAGGCCCGGATGGCGTGGAAGACCACGGTGTAGAAGTAGATGTTTGTGAAGTCCAGGCCTTCTTCGGAGCCGTAGTGGACCCGCTCGCGGGCCAGGTAGCCGTGCAGGTTCATCTGGCCCAGGCCGATGGCGTGCGACTGCTCGTTGCCCTTGGCGATCGAAGGAACCGAGGTGATGTTGGACATCACCGACACGGCCGAGAGGGCGCGTATCGCTGTCTCAATGGTGCGCCCGAAGTCCGGGGAGTCCATGGTCTTGGCGATGTTCAGCGAACCCAGGTTGCACGAGATGTCCTTGCCGGTCTCGGCGTAGGAAAGGTCGTCGTGGTAGGTGGTGGGCTCCGACACCTGCAGGATCTCCGAGCACAGGTTGCTCATGATGATCTTGCCCTCGATCGGGTTGGCCCGGTTCACCGTGTCCTCGAACATGATGTACGGGTAGCCGGATTCGAACTGGATCTCGGCGAGGGTCTGGAAGAACTCGCGCGCCTTGATCTTGGTCTTCTTGATCCGGGCGTCGTCGACCATTTCGTAGTACTTCTCGGTGACGTTCACGTCGGAGAACGGCATGCCGTAGACCTTCTCGACGTCGTACGGGGAGAACAGGTACATGTCCTCGTCGCGCTTGGCCAGCTCGAAGGTGATGTCGGGAACGACGACGCCGAGGGACAGGGTCTTGATGCGGATCTTCTCGTCGGCGTTCTCACGCTTGGTGTCGAGGAACCGGTTGATGTCCGGGTGGTGGGCGTGAAGGTACACCGCGCCGGCGCCCTGGCGGGCACCGAGCTGGTTGGCGTAGGAGAAGCTGTCTTCGAGGAGCTTCATCACGGGGATGACGCCGGAGGACTGGTTCTCGATCTGCTTGATCGGCGCGCCAACCTCGCGGATGTTGGTCAGGGCGAAGGCGACGCCGCCGCCGCGCTTGGAGAGCTGCAGGGCGGAGTTGATGGACCGCCCGATGGACTCCATGTTGTCTTCGATGCGCAGCAGGAAGCAGGAGACCAGCTCGCCGCGCTGGGCCTTGCCCGCGTTGAGGAAGGTGGGGGTGGCCGGCTGGAAGCGGCCCTCGATGATCTCGTCGACAAGCTGGGTGGCGAGCGTCTCGTCACCGTTGGCCAGGTGCAGGGCGACCATGCACACACGGTCCTCGTAGCGCTCGAGGAAGCGCTTGCCGTCGAACGTCTTGAGCGTGTACGAGGTGTAGAACTTGAAGGCGCCGAGGAAGGTCTCGAAGCGGAACTTCTTGCCGTAGGCGCGCTTGTAGAGGTCGCGGATGAAGTTCATCGTGTACTGGTCGAGGGTCTCCCGCTCGTAGTACTCGTTCTTCACGAGGTAGTCGAGCTTCTCCTCGAGGTCGTGGAAGAAGACAGTGTTGTTATTGACGTGCTGCAGGAAGTACTGGTGCGCGGCCTCCTTGTCGGCCTCGAACTGGATCTCTCCGTCAGGCCCGTACAGGTTGAGCATGGCGTTGAGCTCGTGGTAGCCCAGGTCCTTGTAGCGGGCATCGATGCTGTGCTTTGTCGCTCCAGCCGTGTCCGTCTCTGCAACACTCATTTCCAAAACTCTTCCAATCCTTGTTGTACCCGGTCTACGTCCTCTGACGTCCCCATAAGTTCAAACCGATATAAAACGGGAACCCCGCATTTGGCGGCGACGATATCCGCTGCCAGGCAGTAGGTTTCGCCGAAATTTGTATTACCCGCTCCGATAACTCCGCGAAGGAGAGAGCGGTTTTCTTCATTGTTCAAAAACTTGATGACCTGCCGCGGCACCGCTCCCCTGCCGGACTCTCCACCATAGGTGGGCAGGACCAGCACGTAGGGCTTCAGTGCCCGAAGGGTTGGTTCCTTCGTGAGCAGCGGCAGCCGGGCCGCCTGTGCGTCCAGCTTGGTGACAAACCGGTGCGTATTGTCCGAGACCGACGAAAAGTAGATCAGGGGCGCATCGGTAACCCCGCCGGGAGCGGGCTGCTCCAGGCGGGGTGTCAGGATATCCGCGGTGGTAGTCATGATCGGCAGTGACGGCCGGCCTGGTCCTGAAGGAGCAGGGAAATCAGGCGACCGAGGTGACGGCCAGCTCGGCCAGCTCGTTGATCTTGTCGGGGCGGAAACCGGACCAGTGATCCTGGTCGGTGATGACCACCGGAGCCTGCATGTAGCCCATTGAACGAAGGCGTTCCAGCGCCGCGGGATCCTGTGAGATGTCCACGGTCTGGTAGGTGATGCCCTTCTTGTCCAGAGCCCGGTAAGTAGCGTTGCACTGCACGCATGCTGGCTTGGTGTAAACCGTTACGGTCATGTCCCTGTCCCCTTCTTAATCCTGCTGTGTTGCTGTGTCTGCGGGTGTTGGTGGAGCGTCCCGAAAAGGGGGAAATTCCGGGGAACTTCCGGCCCTGTGGTTCCTGCCCGGCCAGCGGTTGATTCGATATCTAGATACTACATCTAGTGCGGGCTGCCGATACAGACCCCAAGATGATGTATTACAAGTATGTCATTTTGGCGGCCCTGAGTCCACATGTAATCCACAGGCGGGGCCCTCCCCGAGCCGCGGATTTCCGCACTTTCGCACCCCTGAGTGCACACCCTGTGGAGTACTTGCACACAGCAAAAAATTGCTTGTGTCCTGTCTTCTTCGGCGTGTCGCAGGGCAACGAAAAGGTTCATCCTCAGCTCTCCCGAGTGGTACCCGGCCTCCGGCGCGGGACGCGGCGCGGAGGCCCTCCCTCTACTCCGATCCGCCGGTTCCGGTACCCACGGATGCTGGGCTCCAGAACGAACAGCACTGCCGCGAGGAAGACCAACTGGATGAGGGTGCGGGGAAGCAGCGCGGTAGCGGGACTGCCGCTGACGGTGAGGCCGGCGGTGGCTGCGTAAACGTTCGCGGGAAAGATCGCCAGCAGGAGCAGGAAGAGTCCTGCCGCGGCCCAGGGCGCGGTGCGCCGGTGGAGCAACCCCACCGCGCCCAGGAGCTCCAGGATGCCGGTGACGGTGACGAGCAGTCCGGGGTATGGAAGGACCGGTGGGACCATGGCGATAAGGTCCCCGCGCATGTCGTTGAAGTGTGCCGTGCCGGTGAGCAGGAACATGGCTGCCAGCCCGCCCCGCACGCACACCCGCCATGACCGCAGTGCCCGCACTCCAGCTGTGCCGGCTCCCCGGAGCACCAGGGTGACGGCCAAAAGGGTGATCAGGGGTGCCATTGCCGGCTCCTTCGACGCGGCTGAGGAATGCTAATGCGAACCCTTGCCTTTTCCGGCACCACCCTTGCAGGAAAATGTACGAAGGCCCGCTCGTCCCAATTAATCTATACCCGCATATTCGCGACCGACAGGGCCAATAGCACAGGGCCAATAGCAACTACGCACAGCTGCGCCAATCTCCACCCGGACTCCCCCGGGGCCCGCAAATGGCGCCGTTCCGCCGGGGCCGTGAACGCCAGTTATGCCCTGCGATCGAGGATGAGCTGGTGCACGTCGAGGTAGCCGGCCTGGAATCCGGCCCGGCAGTAGTGAAGGTAGAACCGCCACATCCGCTCGAATGCCTCGTCGAATCCCAGGGCCGCGACGTCGTCGTGCCGGGCACTGAAGCGTTCCTCCCAGAGGCGCAGCGTCTGCGCGTAGTGGTCGCCCATCGACAGCCGTTCGCGCACCCGCAGGCTCGTGAAACGCTCGGTAGTTTCCTCGATGGCCCGGAGCGAGGGGATGAAGCCGCCCGGGAAGATGTACTTCTTGATCCAGGTGTAGCTTCCGCGGGCGGCAAGCATCGCCTCGTGCGGGACGGTGATGGCCTGGATGCCCGCCCTCCCGCCCGGGGCGAGGACCCGGTCGATGGTATCGAAGTAGACGGGCCAGTATTCGTGGCCGACGGCCTCAATCATTTCAACCGACACGACGGCGTCGTACTCTCCCTCGACCTCGCGGTAATCCTTGAGCTCGATCCGTACCCGGTCCCCCGCGCCCGTCTCGGCAATGCGGCGCTCGGCGAGCTCCTTCTGCTCGCTGGAGAGGGTGATCGAGGCAGTTTCCGCTCCGCGTGCGGCCGCCCTGAGCGCCAGTTCGCCCCAGCCCGTCCCTATTTCAAGCACCCGGGAGCCTTCACCAACCCGCGCGCGGTCGAGCAGGCGGTCGATCTTGCGCCGCTGCGCTTCGGCGAGCGCGTCCCACGTGACCTGGCCGAGCGCGGGACCGGTGGCGTCGAACAGCGCGGATGAGTAAGACATCGTCTCGTCAAGGAACAGGGCGAACAGGTCGTTTGAAAGGTCGTAGTGGTGGGCGATGTTCGAACGCGCGTTTGCCGTGGTGTTCTTTTCGCGGTGCGGCGGTTTAGGCAGGTGGATCGCGCTCAGCTTCTGCAGTGGCGCCGGAACCAGGTTCGAAACGCTCGCCGCGAAGACCTCGAGCAGCGCGGCGGGGTCCGGGGAGGTCCAGTCCTCGGCCATGTACGCCTCCCCCAGCCCGATCAGTCAGCTGTCACCGAGCCGGGCGAAGAAGTCGGCGGGACGGTGGATCCGCATTTCCGGGACGGGCCCGCCGCCCGTGCCACCGCCCGTGCCACCGCCGAGCACCGTGCCGTCGTCGTAGACCACCCGCAGCGGCAGCCCGGCCACTGCGGAGGTGAAGAGCCGCTTCGCTACCGCCGCGGCGACCTTGGCCTTCGCCCCTGCGGGAACGAGTGCTACATCGGGCCAGGCCGCGGGATCGACTCCCGACTCGGAACGGATAACCGGGGTGCTCATCTCACTGCCTCCTGGAATTCTCGGTGCGGCCGGAGCGGAGGACGGGCCGTGGAGCCAGAGCCTAATCCATCAGCGCCGCGATCAGTAGGTAACACAGGGAAAAACGCTCGGTGGTATCGGCTATTGTTCGGAGTCGAACCGCGCAGCGGTTGCTCCGCTGCATTGCGGGCGTTGGATGAGGCAGGGAAAGGACGGCGCGTGGTCAACCCGGTTCATCTGCGGACCCTGCTCGAAGTCATCCGCCACGGGTCCTTTTCGGGTGCCGCCGCCACTCTTGGCTACACGGCGTCGGCGGTGTCGCAGCAAATGTCCGCGCTGGAGAAGGACACCGGGGCCAGGCTGTTCGAGCGCAGTGCCCGCAGCGCGGTCCCCACCGAGGCCGCCGTTGTCATGTCCCGCCACGCGGCGAAGGTGCTCACCGACATCGACGCGCTGCTGGCCTCCGCCACCCGTACCCAGTCGGAGACCGCCCAGGAACTCCGGCTTGGGATCTTCCCCAGCCTTGCCACCTACGCCCTGCCGCGCCTGCTCTCCACGCCCCAGTGGCGGATGCTCGGCATCAACCTCAAGGTCTACGTCGCCGAGCCGGCCCAGACCATCCAGGGGCTCCGCACCGGCGGCGAACTCGATCTCGCACTGGTCTACCAGGTGGGCCAGGCCGGCCTTGCCTGGCCCACCAGTGTGAGCAGGCAGTGGATCGGCGACGACGACTTCCGCGTCGTCCTTCCTGCGGCCTGGGGCATCCGCCCCGGATCGCCGGTAAGCGCCGACCAGCTCGCCGACATGCCCTGGATCCTGCACCACCCCGGCACCGCGGATGCCACGGTCATCGAGCGGCTCTTCGCCAGCTGCAACCTGCACCCCCGGGTTGTCGCCTACTGCGACGACTTCAACGCGAGCCTCGAGATGACCGCCGCTGGGCTCGGGGCGGCGCTGGTTCCCGAGTTGGCAATGCTCAACCGGCCTCCGGGAATCGTGACGCTCGACGTTCCCGAGATCCGCCTGGCCCGCAGTATCTTCGCCCTGCAGACCAGCGACCGCCAGAGTACGAGGGTGCGCCTGTTCATGGACCAGCTGGCCGACATCCTCAAGGAACAAAGCATCGAGCCCAAGCACATTCCCTCGTAAATTCCAGCAGGCTTTCCGCCGGGAAAAACGTTGTCGGCCTCCGGGCCTCTCGCTAGCCTCGAAAACGGGCATGCCGGCTTCCTGCCGCATGCGGATGATGCAGCGTCGAGAGGAAAGCCAGTGGGCAAGAAACAGCGGGTCGTCGTCATCACCGGCGCGTCGAGCGGGATCGGCCGGGCCACCGCGCTTGCGTTCGCCAAGACCAACGCACTGCTCGTCCTCGCCGGCCGCCGGGAGGAGGCGCTCCTTTCCCTGGTGGAGGAGTGCGAGATCTACGGGGGGCGGGCGCTGGCCGTACCCACCGACGTGAGCGACGCCGATGCCGTCGATGCCCTTGCCGACCGCGCCGTTGCCGAGTTCGGGCGCCTCGACGTGTGGGTGAACAACGCCGCCGTGACGCTGTTCTCCCCCTTCCTCAAGGTGCCGCTCAGGGATTTTGACCGGGTGCTCGACGTCAACATCAAGGGCTACGTCTACGGTGCGCGGGCCGCCCTGGAGAGGATGCGGGAGCAGGGCTCGGGCACGCTGATCAATGTCTCGTCGATCGTGGGCGAGGTTCCGCAGCCGTACACCGCCGCCTATTCGATGTCCAAGGCCGCTGTCCGTGCCCTCGGGGTGAGCCTGCGCTCGGAGCTGCTGCTCGACAAGGCCCGGAAGGTCCACGTGTGCACGGTGCTCCCGCCGACCATTGATACCCCGATCTTCCATCAGGCAGCCAACTACACGGGCCGCCGGGCGGTGGCCATGCCCCCGGTGTACAGTCCCGACAAGGTTGCCTCCGCCATCGTGGGCCTCGCCGCGTCGCCGCGCCCCGAAGTGGTCCTGGGCCGCTTGGGCCGCTCCCTCGTCCGCCAGCACCGGTTCAATCCGCGGCGGGTCGAAAAGATGATGGCCCATCAGGTGGAGAAGACTCATCTGTCCCGCACCGAGCCCGCTGAGGACACGAGCGGGAACCTCTACGCCTCCTCCCTCGACCCCGACACCGCCGGGGTGACCGGCGGCTGGAGCGGGAAGCGGAGGACCCTCCAGCGCTCGCTGGCCGGCGCGGCCCTGCTGACCGGAGGCGGATTGGTCGTCCGGCGCCTGCTGCAGAACCAGCCGTAGGTTACGAAGCGCGGCGGCCCACCCGCACCTGCAGGTGTCCGCCGCGCGCGGCCCGGGCAACGACCTCGATGCAGTCCTGCTCCACCGCCGTCCACGGGTGTGCGGTGATGTCGGCTCCGCCCAGACGGCAGGCGGCCCGGGCAAGCGGTGCGGCGAGGGCAAAGCGGCCAACCGGCTCCCGCATGTCAACGACGCCCAGCATTGCCTCCGGTGCGCTGAGCCCAAGCATCGTCTCCCACGCTGCCTGCCACCGGGGCATCAGGGAAAGGGAATAGGTGGCCAGGGACGCATTGAAGCGCGGCAGCGCCCCCGCAGCCGCGACCCGTTCCGCTAGCTCCTCCGGACCGGCCTCCGTAGCGTCGGCCCGCAGCAGGATCACGTTCGTCCAGCCGTTGCGCACCGCTTTCCGGCGGGCCTGGGCAAGCATGTCGGCACTGCGGTCAATGCCGACGATCACTCCCCCTGGCTGAATGCGCTCCTGCAGGAGCCCGAAGTTGAGCCCGGTGCCGCATCCGACGTCGAGAACCTGGTCACCGGGCCGCAGGCCAAGCGCCCCGATGCCGAGCACGCGCCCAGCTCGGTAGACCGGACACTCACCGGAGAGGAGGTCATAGAAGGGGGCGAAAGTTGTGTATTTGTCCGGAATCGGCCTCACTCCTGGCATTGGGCCGGCACAAGGCCGCCGGCGGACGACAGCTACAGCATAGGCTTGGACCCCGAGCAGCCGTTGAGAAGGTGGATCCGATGGACTCTCCCGATGCAGTGATCGACCTGTTGGTGATCGGCGGTGGAACCGCCGGCCTTGTCGGAGCCACGACCGCCTCCAGCCTTGGCGCCAGCGTGACGCTCGTGGAGCGGCTGCGCACCGGCGGAGACTGCCTGTGGACCGGGTGCGTCCCGTCGAAGACCCTCCTGTGGGCGGCTGCGGCGTCGGCGCGGAGGCGGACCCTCGCCGGGGAGGGGGATGACTACGGCGACGTCAGGGCACGCGTCTCGGCAGCGATCGCGGCGATCGAACCCGACGATTCACCCGAAACACTCCGGGCGGCCGGCGTCGCCGTCCTATCCGGCACCGCCCGCTTCACCTCCCCGCACGAAGCCGACGTCGACGGCCGCAGGATCCGTTTCCGGCAGGCCCTCGTCGCGACCGGCAGCTCTCCCCTGATTCCCGACGTTTCGGGACTGGGTGCGGCGAACGTCGTCACCTCCGAGACCGTCTGGGAACTCGATCACCTACCCGGCCGCCTTGTCATTATTGGCGGTGGGCCCGTCGGCTGCGAGCTGGGCCAGGCGTTTGCGCGCCTCGGCTCGCAGGTGACAATCCTCACCCGGTCAACGCTGCTGCGCCGGGAAGGCGGCCACGCCGCGGCTGCGGTCCGCGCGAGCCTGCAGGCGGACGGCGTCCAGGTTCTTGAGCATGCCGGGATCGACCACGTTGAAAACCACGACGACGGCAGCAGCACCGTCCACACCCGGGACGGCCGCACCTTCGGAGCCGACGTCATCCTGTCCGCCGTCGGACGCCGCGCGAGGACCGAGGACCTGGGCCTGGAGCTCGCCGGCGTCGACCGTGACGGATCGGGCCGGATCCTGGTGGATGCGACAATGCGCTCGTCCCGTCCCTCGATCTGGGCCGCCGGTGACGTGACTGCCTATCCGCAGTACACCCACCTCGCCGGCGTGCACGGAAGCACCGCGGCGTTCAATGCCGTTCTCGGGATCCGCCGCCGTGTCAGCAAGGCCATGCCCCGGGTGACCTACACCTCGCCGGAGGTCGCCGCCGTGGGCGTCACCGAGCCCGCCGGGCCCTGGCACACCACATCGACCTTCCACTTCGCGGACAACGACCGCGCGATCACCGAGCAACGGACGCCGGGGTTCGCGCGGATCATCCTCGACCGGAGGGGAAGGATTCTCGGTGGCACCATCGTCGGGGCGCGTGCCGGGGAGTCCCTTGGGGAACTCACCCTCGCCGTGGAGCGGAAGCTCACGACGCGCGACCTCACTGCCGTGACGCATCCCTACCCGACCTACAACGACGCCTTGTGGAACGCGGCGATCCAGCACGTGCGCGCCGGGCTGCGGAGGCCGGCGCCGAAGACGGCTCTGGATGTCCTGCGCCGTGTGAACCGCTGGCGCGGCAGCCGCTCGGAAGGCGCCAGCCGGCAGGCTTGAACCGCCGGACCGCCGGACCGCCGGACCGCCGGACAGCCGGGCGTCACCGCCAGCGCCTTCGCATCACGACCCGGGGCCATGCCGCAAGCCCCTGCGCCGCTTCGGAGGAGACGATCCGCCGAATCCCTTCGGACCATTCGCTTTCGGGAACGCGCTCGAAGCCGAGCCGGGCATAGTACGGCGCGTTCCAGGGCACGTTCTCGAAGGTCGTGAGCGTTGCACCCTTAAGACCGGCGTCCTCGGCCCACCGGGCAACCTCCTCGATCAGCGACCGCCCGAGGCCACGCCGGGCGTGCGTCGGGTGGACTGTGACCTGCTCGATATGGGCGTGCCCGTCCACCTCGCCCGCCAGGATGTAGGCGACAGGCGTGTCAGCATCGTCGGTGGCAACCCATGCGCGCCCGGCCTCCTGGAAGGCCGCGAGGTGGTCGAGCTCCGGCGGCGGGTCGTCGGCGATGGCGGCCATGCCGATGCTGCGGAACGCCTCGCCCGCCGCGGCCTCGATTGCCTGGAGCCTGTGGAGATCGTCCGGGCGCGCCATTCGCATCACGCCTCAAGTCAACCAGAAGCCGCAGGCGCCGGATCCGTCTTCAGGGGCAATCCAGCCGGCTTTGCAATACTGGCCCGATGGCTACACTTCCAATTCCGGCCCGTACCCGGCTGAAGGGACGCCTTTCCACAGTGCTGCGCCACGCGCGCCTGCAGCTCGCCCTCAAAGCGGCGCTGGCCGCGGGCATCGCCTGGTGGGTCGCCCAGCTGGTGCCGGGCGTCGCGTCCGCCTACCCCTACTACGCGCCACTCGGCGCGCTTGTCAGCATGTACCCGACCGTAGCCGGGTCCGCCCGGGCGGCAGTTGAGACACTGACCGGGCTGGCGGTGGGCATACTCCTCGCGTTTCCGGTGATCTTCCTGGGCAACGCCTCAAGCATCACAGTGGCACTGGTGGTCGGCGCCGGGGTCCTTTTGGCGGGTCTGCCCCGGCTCGGCGCGGGCAGGGACTGGATCCCGATGGCGGCCTTGTTTGTCCTGCTGCTGGGCGGGGACAACGCCGGGAACTATTCGCTTGGGTATTCGCTGCAGATGCTCGTCGGCGTCGGCGTGGGCCTCGCGGTCAACGCGTTGGTGTTCCCGCCGCTTCACCTCAACGGTGCCGCCCAGGGGCTGGAGGAGCTTCGGGCAGCGCTTGCCCGCCAGCTCAGGGACATGGGGGCGGCCATTGAGGAGCAGTGGCCACCCGAGCATGAGGAGTGGGCCTCGCGGAGCAACGGGTTGCTCGGGCTGAGCCAGGAGGTTCGCGCGGCGGTGCAGCTGGCCGACGCGAGCCGACGCGGAAACCTCCGGCAGCGCCGGCACCGCAGGGACGTCGATGCCGACTACCACGCGCTCCAGTCAATGGAACGGGTGGCCTTCTACGTCGAGGACATGACGGAGGTCATCTCTGACGCCATCTGGCGTTCCGAAACCCGGGCGCCGCTTCCCGTGTCCCTCGCCGCTCCGCTGGCCGCAGCCATCGGCCTCACCGCCGAAGCGATTGAGGTGTGGGACGCCCACGACGACTGCCTCATCCGGGCCGAGGCGGCAGTTGATGCGCTGATGCAGGGCGTTCATGCGAGCGCTGCTGAGAAGGAGCGGATCGACGCCGCAGCGACCTCCGGCATGGCGCTGCGGAGGATCCTGCTCACCATCCGGCTCGACACCCACCCGGCGCAGCCGGTGGAGGGCTAGTGCCCGCCTTCGGCGTGGGAGTCCTTGTCGATGATGCCCAGCGCCTCAAGTTGTTCGGACATGCCGGCGCCGTCGGGTGCGTAGATCCAGGGGATTCCCGGGGTCTGGGCCGTGTGGTCGGACTTGGAGCGTCCACCTGCCAGCACAGCTTCGCCGATTGACAGCTGTCGGATGGCGATGGCGCGGACCCGGTCGGGGTGGCGTTGGGCGAAGTCGGCGTAGATCGCTTCGTCGTGCTGGCCGTCGTCGCCGACCAGCAGCCACTTCACCGAGGGGAATTCCTCGGCCAGACGTTCGAGCGAAGTGCGCTTGTGGTCCTGGCCGCTGCGGAACCAGCGGTCGCGGGTGGGCCCCCAGTCGGTGAGCAGTTTTGGCCCGGCCGGGTAGAGGTTGCGGGAGAGGAAGCGGGTAAGCGCGGGCGCTACGTTCCATGCACCGGTCGAAAGGTAGAGGACCGGAGCCGCGGGCATGCTGCGTGTGATGCGCTCATAGAGCACCGCCATGCCCGGGGTGGGGGTACGGGCATGCTCGTCAAGGACGAAGGTGTTCCAGGCTGCAAGGAATGGGCGGGGCAGCGCGGTCACCATGACGGTGTCGTCGATATCGGACACCACGCCGAAGTCCACCGAGTCATCGACAACGCGCATAGGTGCCTCCGCCATCCGGGAATCCCCGGACGTAAGGCGCGCGGTGTGCCACCCGGGCGTCAGGGACACGTCGAGGCGGACATCGATTACTCCGCCGTGGTCGGCCTGCACTTCGAAGGTGGATCCGTTGACGACCACCTTCACGACGGCGTTCTGCACCGGGGCGCTGGTGAAGTTCCTCCAGCCGCGGATCCCCTCCTTCAACGGCTTGAGCGGGCCGGTGCCCTCGATCGGCCCGCTGTCGCGCGGGTGGGCAAGAACCACGCGGGCGAGTACCCGCACCCAGCTCGAGGTGCCGTAGCCGGTGTACGGGATGACCGTTTCGACGTGGCCCCGTTTGCGCGCAAGCTTCCGCTGGAAGGAAAGCCAGGTGTCGTCGAGCCGCATCCCGAGGTGGGTCCGTTCCTTGATCTGCGCCCCGGGAACGTTGGCGCCCGGCTTTTCAGGTTCGGGCGGCGTTGATTCAACAACCGTTTTCTCTTCGGGCTGACGGTCGACTGGCTGCTCGGCAGGACTCGGTGACATGCTCCCCAGTCTGCCATGCCCGGCCGCGTTCGGCGTGTGCTGTCTGTGGTTCAGCCGGCCGGCCGCAGGGAGGTGATCATTTTCTTGATGTCCTTGTACTCGGGGGTCTCCGTATAGGCCTGGGGCGTGTCAACATGCATTGGATTCCCCGGTGTCGTGTCGAAGGGGTCATAGATGCCGGAGAACGTTGCACCGCTGGGCGGCCAGGTGAAGAAATGGAAGATGGGGCACGCCTTCTCCCCGGTCGGCTCCGGACCGGAGGTGATCCCGTACATTGCGATGATCATCTTCTTCGGGTCCGTCTGCGTGTTGTCGGTCCGGGTTTCGAAGGTGAAGCGCGGCACTCCCCCCTCCTGTGCCAGTGCGGGCAGCGGCTCGGAGTCCACCACGGAGTAGTAGTACATTTCAGTGCATTCGGCTCCGGTGACCATGTTGGTGCGGAGCGTCGCGGCGGGCTTTCCCCTATCGGTAAACACCTCGACGGAAACCCCGCCCGGCGCGGCGTCCTCCGGTTTCTCCTCGAGGGTCCACGTGTCGGGATGGTCGAAGGTCAGGCTGCCGTCCGCCGTCGTGTAGGTGGTCCAGCCAGCCGCCGGTTCCGCCGTGGGGGACTCCGTGGCCGGCGTCGGATCTGCTGTCGATGGTGAAGCAGACGGCGTGGCGCCTGAACCGCCGGCAGGCGTGATCGCCGCCGGGCTGTTCCCGGGATCCGCGCCGGGCTCCGATGCCGGCGGCCCGCAGGACACCAGGAGCAGGGCAAGCCCCAGGGCTCCGGAGCGGGCGATGGTTGACGGTCTGGGACGGCGCATCACAACCTCCTCTAGCTGCGGATGATCCGATAATTGTCCGACCGAGGTGTGTCCCAATAAATGAATTCGTCCCGATTGTCACTCAACCGTTGCACAGGATCACGGGACCGCCGCGGACCGGTCCTTCAGGCCGTGACGCAACAAGCCCGGTGCCGGGACGCGCCGCGGATCAGCGGAACGTCCGACACCGGGCCGATGGCTCCAGTGAGACTGGTCGTTTACCGTGCGGCCTTCGCGTCCGTCTTGAGGACGTCGGCGAGAACGGCGGGCTTATTGGTGATGATCCCATCGACCCCGAGCCCGATCAGCGTGCGCATGCGGGCCGGGTCATCCACGGTGTACGGCCAAGTTTCCATCCCGTGCCGGTGAACGGTTTCAACGAAGTCCCGGCCCACCCGTGTGTTGCTCGGGTTGATCTGGTCCGCCCAGGTGGACAGTTCGGCATACTCAGCCGCCTTCGGCGGGCCGCCGAGCAGCCCGGCCGGAACCTCGGGTGCGATCCGGTTGAACTCGCGCATGAAATCCCAGTCGAAGGACTGCACAACGAGCCGCCCGGCTCGGGCATCGGCGTTAAGCCACCCTTCGGAATCGAGTTCGGCGGCGATCTCGGCGCCGATTCCCGGATACAGCTCAGGGCTCTTCACCTCAAGCAGCAGGCCCGCCCTGCCGTGCAGGGTGTCGAGGACCTCCTGCAGTGGGGGGACCTTTGTTCCTTCGAAACGGTTCCCGAACCAGGACCCGGCGTCAAGCGTCTGGATCTCCTCAAGCGTGAAGTCAGCGACTCGATAGGGTGCGCGGGAGGGGAATTTCTCCTCGACGTCGGTGGTACGGCCAAGGGTCGTGTCGTGGATGACGACGAGTTCGCCGTCCAGGGTCCGCTGGACGTCGATCTCGACGAAGTCCGCCTTCACCGCTGCCCCAAGGTCGACGGCGGGGAGCGTGTTCTCCGGTGCGTCGGCCGAGGCCCCCCGGTGCGCAATGACCGTGATGTCGCGGGTGTGCTCCGGCGCCTGCGCTGATGCCGGGCCCACTGCGGCGGAGAGGGCTGCGAGCGTGAGTGAACCGGCAAGGAAGGAACGGAAAAACTGCTTTTGTCGATCGTGTGTGCTCGATTGTGCAGCCAAAGGCGTCACGGACAATCTCCTCGATAGGAAGGTTTATCTAAATTGCGCGTCAGTCACTGCTGACCCAAAAGACTCTTCCGCGCTCATATGGCCATTGCGCAACGGGCGTTGAACCGCAGCGTAAACATCGCCATCCATTGCGTAATAAAGGGTGAACGAGCCACAAAATCGCGGTTCCCGCCATTATTTTCCGACCGCGTGGACGTCGGATTAATTGATCCTCCGGCCCTTTTTTCATGACGTGTCCGCGGGGGCTCAAAGCTAGGGACTATTGGCCCTTTTTTCGCGGCAGGGTGCGACCTAACTTTGCATTACACCACTTGAGGCGGTGGAGGATCGGCTTTGCTGGGGAAGTTCGGACCGACAAGTTGAAAACCGAATCCGTGCGCGCAGAGCTGAGCGGCCCCGGCAATGAAGCCTGGATCCGTAACTGACCCGTGTGCACTTTTCCGGGCGCCACACGGAAGAAATCGCCGGACATCCCGACGTAGCCCGCATGTCACAAAGGCGTATGCCTGATCCACATTTGTCCGGCATTCACGAAAGAGGAAAGCGATCATGAAGAAATCCCTCAGCTGGCGGTTGTTCATCCTTGTTGCCGGGACGCTGTTCGGCCTGCTTGCGGGCATGGGCCTTTCAGCTCCCGCGGTTGCTGCCCCCGTCCAGGTCGCAGCCGGTTATGACCACCACCACGACGACGACGGTGAAGAACTCACGTTGAAGGTCAACCGCGACGGCAAGCTGAAGGTCATTGGCGAAGATTACGATGCCAAGAAGGTGTACGTGAAAATCGTCCAGACCAATCACAAGGGCAAGGACAAGGTAATCGACGAGCGTTACGTACGCACGCACCACGGCGATTTCAAGTTCAACAGCAAGAAGGCCAAGTGCGGCAACGACTACCGGGCGTACAGCTACAGCAAGAAGGACGGCTGGGACAAGAGCAATAAGGTCAAGATTGAATGCGACAATGGCGGTCATCACCACAAATAAGAGGCACCTTGATCAGGCCGCACTGGCCGGATAGGCGTCAGTAAGAAGGCAGGGGACGGACCGGGTGGTCCGTCCCCTGCTCATGTCCGCCGCGGTCACTGTCGCTTTTCCGCACGATACCCTTGTGCGGTTCAAGTCGAAAAACGAACGTCGCAGGGGGCGGGTACCGATGAAAATCATGATGCTCACCGCAGGCTCGCGCGGAGACGTGGAGCCCTTCGTGGCATTGGCGCACGCGGCCGCCGCAAGGGGGCACGATGTTCGCCTCGGCGTACCGGATCATTCCGGTGCTGCGACGACGGATCTCGACGTCGTGAGCCTCAACGTCGATTTCGCACAGCTCATCAGCGACCAGGGCGTTGCCCCGGTGGCCGCGGCACGCGCGTTCCGGACCGTGTTGCGTCCGGCGGTGCAGCGCATGCTCACGAACGCCGTTGAGAAGACACTTGCCTTCACGCCCGATCTGGTCGTCTACCACCCGAAGATCCTCACTGCACCGCACGTTGCCGGGTCCCTCGGGATCCCATCGGTCGTCGTCGAATCGGTCCCCTCGCTCACCCCAACCCGGGAGTTTCCGGCACCCGGTATCGTTACGGCGGACCTGGGGCCCTTCAATCCGCTCACCTACAAGGCGGTGTCCCTCGCCGCGGGGATGTTCCGGCGGGAGATCAGGACGGCGTGCAGGGCCCTGCCTGCCGCTCCCCCACCGCCCGCCCGGGGCCGGGCCTCGGTTCTGCCGATCAGTCCGCAGCTGCTCACCAGGCCGCGCGACTGGCCGGCAGACGCGCATCTGACCGGGTACTGGGACAAGGTGGTGCCGCCCGGGGAGCCGGACCCCGAGCTCGAGGCATTCACCGCCGGAGGCGCTTATGTGTACGCCGGGTTCGGTTCGATGAAGGCCGGTGACCCCGAGCAGCGGGCGAGGGTGGTCATCAACGCCGCCCGCGGGCAGGGATTGAGGGTGGTGGTCACCACCGGCTGGGGAGGACTTGAGGTGCCTGATACCCACTGCGGTGAGGATGTGCTCGTGCGTCAATCGGTGGTCCATGAACACGTTCTGCCGCGGGCCGTGGCGGCGCTCCACCACGGCGGAGCGGGAACCGTGCACGCCGTCGCGCGTGCGGGCGTCCCTTCGGTTGTGGTTCCCTTTATCGCCGACCAGCCGTTCTGGGGGCGCCTTCTCCACCGTCGGGGGCTTGCACCGGAACCGATTCCGTTCCGCCACCTGACCGCGGCCAGGCTCGGGGAGGCGCTGAGCTTCACGGAGTCGCTGCGCGGCCACGCACGGGAGGTGGGCGGCAACATCCGCAAAGAGAACGGCCTGGCCGTTGCTGTCGGTGTGCTCGAGGATCTGGTGTAGACCTCGTTTACCAGCCATAAAGAAGCCCACCATTGCCAGCACCGGTTCCTCGGCCTTGTCGGCCAGTGGATGGTCACCTAGTTTCCGCGAGCCCGCTTCCGTCAACGAAAAACCGCCAGGACCTGGGAGATTTCCCTGATCCTGGCGGTGAATTGGTGGAGCTGAGGGGACTCGAACCCCTGACCCCCTGCATGCCATGCAGGTGCGCTACCAGCTGCGCCACAGCCCCAATCCTTGCCGCTTCCGCCTTACCGGCCGGAGCAACTTGTTCAGTTTAGTAAATTTTCCCGTCCCTGCAAAATCGGCGACAAAACGCCGATCTCAGCCCTCCAAAGGCTCGGCGGGAAGGGACCCGAGACCCACATTGTGCTCCCGCAGCTGCCACGAATACAGCGCGTCTGGCCGGCGCACCTGTTCGTCGACAACGGACCAATGGCAGTTTGAGACTCCCGACAGGGCACCCCAGGTCGACGACGGAAGACCCATCATTGCCGCGATTCCGGCCCGGATGGCACCACCGTGGCTGACGACCACGATGAGCTGCCCGGGTTCCAGGGCACCCACTGCCTCCGTGGTCGCCTCAAGCATGCGCTGCCCCACGTCTTCGCGGTTCTCCGCTCCCCCGGCCCTCACCGTGGGGTCGCCACCGCGCCAGGCGGCGTTTTCCTCGGGGAAGCGTTGGTCAATCTGGTCGAAGGTCAGCCCCTGCCATGCCCCGGCGGCGGTTTCCCTCAGGCGTTTGTCCAGCGCCACGTCGAGACCGGTGAGGTCGGCGAGGGCGTACGCGGTATCGGCTGCCCGGCTGAGGTCGGATGACACAATGCGTGCGGGGTCCAGGCGCGCCAGCAGAACCGCCGCGCGGGCGGCCTGGCGCCTCCCTACGGCGTCGAGTGCTATGTCTTCCTGGCCCTGGAACCGCCCGCCGTGGTTCCATGCGGTGCGCCCATGCCGCCAAAAAACGACCCTGCGCGCGGCAGGGTCGTCATGGGCGTGTCGATTCACTCCGCCTCGGGGCTGGCGGCAGGTGTGGTGCTTTGAGGAGAGCTCTGCAGCGATCCCTCAAGCTGAAGGTCGACGGAGGGGCAGTCGTTCCAGAGGCGCTCGAGGGCATAGAACACGCGGTCCTCCTCGTGCTGCACGTGGATGACGACCTCTGCGTAGTCGAGCAGCACCCAGCGCCCCTCGCTGCGTCCCTCACGCCGGACCGGCTTAAGGCCCTGCTTCGAAAGCTCTTCTTCAATGCCGTCGACAATCGCATTGACCTGGCGTTCACTCGGCGCCGAAGCGATGAGGAAAACGTCGGTGATCGCCAGCCGTTCGCTGACGTCGATTGCGATAATGTCCTGGGCAATTTTGTCCACCGCGGCGTGTGCCGCGGTACGGGCAATCCCGATGGACGATTCGGTAGCGCTCACTGATCTCCTTGTGTGTGGTCAGCCGCCGAAGCTGCCGACAATCATCATGATTCCGGTTAGTAGTGCCAAGACACCCAACCCGAGAATTGAATACTGCGTATATTTCGTGCGCTTGACCCGCGCCAACCCGGCAGTCATTGCGTCGAGCGGGTCGAGTCCGTGCGCGGCCCTGGCATGGACCGGCGTGCCGCCGTCGGCTGGCTGCCCCGACGCCATCGACTCCGCGCGTGCGAGCACGCGGGAGCGTCTGTCGGACCGGGGGCTGCCGCCGGGCAGGTCCGCGTTTCCGGGCTGCGGCGCAGGCGCGCCGGTGACCACGGGGATGTGGGACGTGGTTGGAGCCTTGAGTACCGGGCGGTTGACGCCCGGCACGCGGACGTACTCGGCCGGGGCGACGATCGAGAGGTTGTGCGCCGTCGTCGGGTCATTGACCTGCGGACGGCGTTGCTGGTTCTCTTCCGAAAGCTGCTGGATCTTCTGCGCCCTGCTGTTGAGCACTGCGGCACGCTCGGCGAGGGCCTTCTGCTGGGCGAGGAGCTCAAGGTCGACGGCGAAGGGGTCGTCGTTGTTCGCGGCCTCCATCATCGCAACCTGATTCCGGGCCTGGCCGATAATCGCTTCACGGGCCGCAAGGGCCTGTTCCACACTGAGGTCTCCGGCGGGAAGCGCGCCGGCCCGGGCCTCGGCGGAGGCACCGGTCTGGGGGTCCGCGGTGTCGAGCCGGCGGCGCCGGTCCCTCCGTCCGCCTGGCCGTACTCCGTTCACTTCCCTTCGGCGCTCAACACCGTCCCAGACCTCCGCCGGCTTTACGGCAGTCGAACCGGAGGGGCCCCCCTTCACCGTTGGCCCGCCGGGCTCAGACGTGCTTCCCGCACCAGCAGCGGGGGCAGGCGGGCCGGACACCGGGGCGGGTGCGGGGGATGCCGGATCGGCGGGCTCCGTCCCGGTCTGTGCGGCTTGCTGCTGCAGGCGCAGCTGCCGTCGTGTGGGCATTGCCTCGCGGACGACGGCGTCGGGCGTGCCGGACTGTTCGGCAAGCGCCCGGTAGGTACGGAGGGCTTCCCGGTCGCGTGCCCGCGCCAGCGAAACCCGCTCCCGCGGCGCGGCGGAGGCGGGCGCGTCGACGGGCGTCTGGGCTGCCCGCCTGCTTCGCCGGACCTCCCCCGCCGTGCCGGTTGCTGCTCCGCCGGAGGTGTCGCCGGCGTCGGATGAGGCCCCCGGAGCATCCGCGGCCTCGGCGTTGGCGCGGATGGTGGGGTCGTCGTCGTTAGCCTTGCTCATTGCCTTCTCATCCGCTTGTCTGCTGGACCGCACCGGTTGTGCCGCCACGGTGCGTCGCCCCCAGGGGGGCACTGTTGGTCGGCGTGCCGACGGGAGCCTCACCCATGCTGCGGTAGAGGCCGTGCTTGCCGATGTACTGCACCACCCCGTCCGGAACCAGGTACCAGACGGGCTCGCCCTGTGCGACCCGCCGACGGCAGTCCGTCGAGGAGATGGCCATGGCCGGAACCTCGAGGAGGCTCACGTCGCGCCCACCCCCGTCCAGTTCATGGCCCGGGCGGGTCACCCCAATGAAGTGCGCCAGGGACCACAGCTCCTCGACGTCCTTCCAGGAGAGGATCTGGGCCATCGCGTCGGCCCCGGTGATGAAGAACAGCTCCGCCTCGGGACGCTGCGCCCGCAGGTCCCGCAGGGTGTCGATCGTGAACGTGGGCCCCGGCCGGTCGATGTCGACGCGGCTGACCGTGAAGTCGGGGTTCGATGCCGTCGCGACAACGGTCATCAGGTACCGGTCCTCGGCGGGGCTGACATCGCAGTCGGCCTTCTGCCACGGCTGGCCGGTGGGGACGAACACAACCTCGTCAAGGTCGAAGACCGCAGCTACCTCGCTCGCGGCAACGAGGTGGCCGTGGTGGATGGGGTCGAATGTTCCGCCCATGACACCCAGCCGCCAGGGACGCCCGTCCCGGTGCCTTCTGGGCTCGCCCACGGGCGGCCGCTTTCCTCTGTCCGTCGAATCACCCAAGGTATCTAGCGCCGGGCTTGGCCGTGGTCGTGCTTGTTGGGGTGCTGCTTGTGGGGGTCGAGGTGCTCTTCCGTCGCTTCGTGGCGGTTGCCGAGGTTGGAAAAGGAGACGGTGACGATCATGAGGGCCAGGAGGGCTCCCATGACGATCAGGGCGTAGGTGAGAGCCGGCATCGGCAATTCGGCGTGCTCCGCGACCTCACCTGCGAGAACCACGGCGTCGGCGTAATGAGTGAGCATATTTTTCCCCTTGAATCTATTGTCGGCCCGCCGGGGCACCCAGGCCGGCGCGGAGGTTCCCTACCATGTTACGCGTTGGCTGAACGGCCGGGTGCACACGCCTCACTCGCGTACCTGCCCCTCCCCCTGGATGATCCACTTCGTGGTGGTCAGTTCGGTCAGCCCCATGGGCCCGCGGGCGTGCATCTTCTGGGTGGAGATGCCCACCTCGGCGCCGAGGCCCAGTTCACCGCCGTCAACGAAACGCGTCGACGCGTTGACCAGCACCGCAGCCGAATCGACCCCGGCGATGAAGCGTTCCGAGCTGGCCAGACTGTTCGTAATAATCGCTTCGCTGTGGCCGGTGCTCCAGCGCCGGATGTGATCCATTGCCTCATCGACCGAATCGACCGTTGCCACAGCGAGGTCGAGTGCCATGTATTCGGTGGCCCAGTCGTCGTCGGTTGCCGCTGCGGCGGAGACCCCTTCCGGGAGGGCGGCGCGGGTCCGCTCGTCCGCGTGCAGCCGCACACCCGCCTCGCTGAGGCGCCGAAGCACCTCGGGCGCCGCGACGGCATCGCGGTGGATCAGCAGGGTCTCGACCGTGTTGCACACGCTGGGGCGCTGGGTCTTGGCGTTCAGCAGGATGCGTACCGCCATTTCGGGATCGGCTGTTGCGTCGAGGAAGATGTGGACGTTGCCTTCGCCCGTTTCGATGACGGGCACCGCGGCTTCCCGCACCACGGTCTGGATCAGCTCCCGCCCGCCGCGGGGAATGAGAACGTCGATGCGCCCCCGTGCTGCCATGAGGGTCGCGGCGCCTTCGCGGCCGTACGCGTCGACGCTAAGCACGGCGTCGGCGGGAAGGCCCAGCTCCTGCAGCGCGTCACGGATGATCCCGATGAGTGCGGCGTTGGTGTGTTCCGCGGCGCTGCCGCCGCGAAGGATCACGGCATTGCCGCTCTTCAGGGCGAGGCCTGCGATGTCGACCGTGACATTGGGCCGCGCCTCGTAGATCGCCGCGACGACGCCGAGGGGCACCCGCACCTGGCGCATGCGCACGCCGTTGGGAAGGGTCTGCCCGCGGACGGCGGCTCCCACCGGGTCGGGGAGGACGGCGAGTTCCTCAAGGGCGCTGGCGAGTCCGGCGACGCGTGCTGGGGTCAGGGTGAGCCGGTCAAGCAGGTAGGCGGAGGTGCCTTTCGCCTCGCCGGCCGCGACGTCGCGGGCGTTCGCGGCGAGGACCGCGTCCTGGCGCTCCACGAGGGCTGCGGCGATCCTGCGCAGCGCCGCGTCCTTGCGGGCGCGCGTTGCCGAGGCCAGCGTCCGGGATGCTTCCCGGGAGCGGTCGGTGATGTCGTGAACGGCCGCTGCGACCCCCGCCGCAGCATCATTCCGGTTACCGGCGGGCGGCTCCGTGGAGATTGCCTCCTGCGGGGAAGCGTCCGCTATGGTGCTGCGGGCCATGACGCCGGGCGCGGTGTTCGTGTCAGTCATGTCCCAAGTCTAGCGAGGGGTGCGCCGTCGCTCCTGTGGAGTCCGGCATGCGGAAGGCCCGGCGGCCGGCCCGGCGTGTCGCGCGCTGGTCCCGCCCCTAGATGACGACGAGGTCGTTGACGTGGACCACCGAGCGCTCGTACTCGTGCCCCATTTCCTTCGCGAGGTCGCGCGTGGATCGGCCGAGCATTGCCGGCAGTTCAGTTGAGCTGTAGTTGACGAGGCCCCGTGCCACAACGCCGCCTGCCGTGGTGACCATCTCGACGGGATCGCCGGGCTCGAAGTCCCCGCGCACTGAGACGATGCCGGCGGGAAGCAGCGAGCGGTGGTTCTCCCCCACCGCCTTGGCCGCGCCGTCGTCGAGGACGAGGGTGCCCTGGATGCGGGCGAGGTGGGCCAGCCACAGGCGACGGATCGGCTGGCGCCTGCCGTTGGCGCTGAACCAGGTTCCGACGTCGGCCCCCTCGAGTGCCTGCGCGGCGTTGGCGGCGGAGGTGACGAGGGCGGGGATTCCCGATTCGGCGGCGATCGTTGCGGCCTCGACCTTCGTGACCATCCCGCCGGTGCCGATTCCGGCCTTGCCGATCCGGCCGATCGTTACGCCCTCAAGATCGGCGGGGGAATCCACCCGGGAAATCCGGCGGGCGCCTTCCTTGGGCGGACCGTCGTAGAGCGCGTCGACGTCCGAGAGCAGGATCAGGGCGTCGGCCTTGACCAGGTGCGCCACGAGCGCGGCGAGCCGGTCGTTGTCGCCGAAGCGGATCTCGTGGCTCGCCACAGTGTCGTTTTCATTGACGATGGGCACGACGCCGAAATTGAGCAGCCGCTCCATGGCCCGGTGCGCGTTGGCGTAGTGGGACCGGCGGATGAGGTCGTCGGCGGTGAGCAGCACCTGGCTCACGGTGACCCCGTGGGCGCCGAAGGCCTGGGTGTAGCGGGCCATGAGCAGGCCCTGCCCAACGCTCGCCGCCGCCTGCTGCGCCGAGAGCTGGGCCGGACGCCGCGAGAGTCCCAGCGGCGCCAGGCCCGCGGCGATGGCGCCCGAGGACACCAGGATCACCTCGGTGCCGGCGATCCTGCGCGCGGCGAGGATGTTGGAAAGGCTCACCAGGGCCGCGGTGGAAATCCCGCCGGTGACCGAGGTCAGGGAGGAGGATCCAACCTTGACCACGATCCTGCCGGCATCCCTGAGCCCGGCACGCTCAGTGAGCGGGTGTTCAGCGGCCATGGCTCCCCTACGCTTGGTCTCCGGCGTCGTCCGGCTGCCGTACAGCCGGGCTTTGCTTCTTCTTGTTGACGGATTCGGTCCAGATCCCGGCCTTGCGGTCGGCTTCGAGGTCGGCGCGGGCGGCGGCCTTGGCCTCCTTGCGCTCCTGGTACTCCTCGCGCTTCTGCTCGCGGGTGGGGCGGACGTATTCGGCAAGGCGCAGGTCGGTGCCGCGCGGGCCCGCCAGCAGCTCGGCGCCGCCCATCATTGTGGGCTCCCAGTCGAACACGACGCCGTCGCCCTCACCGATGACGACCGTGTCGCCGGGCTTGGCGCCGGCCTTGAACAGCTGCTCCTCGACGCCGAGCTTCGCGAGCCGGTCGGCGAGGTAGCCGACCGCTTCGTCGTTGGTGAAGTCGGTCTGCTTGACCCAGCGCTCGGGCTTCTCCCCGAGCACCCGGAACAGCGGCAGGGCGTCCTTTTCCTCGTTGCGGATGCGGAATCCGGCGGAGTTGACGGCGCGGGGGCGCAGCACGGGGGGCGCGACCTTCGGCGGTGCGGCCTTGACGGCGTCGCGGGCAGCCTGGACGATCTCGGCCATCGCGAACCCGAGCTGGCGCAGCCCCTCGTGGCTCGCCGCGGAGACCTCGAACACGCGGTAGCCGCGCGACTCGAGTTCGGGGCGCACGAAGGCGGCCATGTCGCGGCCGTCGGGCACGTCGACCTTGTTCAGCACCACGAGGCGCGGGCGCTCGTTCAGGGGAACGACTTCGCCGTCGGACCCGGCGAAGCTCATGTCGACGGCGTACTTGTCGAGTTCGCGTTCGATGACGGCGAGGTCGTTGAGCGGATCGCGGTCCGTTTCAAGCGCGGCCGTGTCGAGGACGTGGACCAGGGCCGCGCAGCGCTCAACGTGGCGCAGGAAGTGGTGCCCGAGCCCCTTGCCTTCGCTGGCGCCCTCGATGAGCCCGGGGACGTCGGCGATGGTGAACCGGGTTGCGCCGGCCTGGACCACGCCCAGGTTCGGCACGAGCGTGGTGAACGGGTAGTCGGCGATCTTGGGCCGGGCGGCTGACATCGCGGCGATCAGGCTCGACTTGCCGGCGGACGGGAAACCGACCAGGGCGATGTCGGCAATCGACTTCAGCTCGAGGACGACATCGCGCTCATCACCGGGAATGCCCAGCAGGGCGAACCCCGGGGCCTTGCGCTTCTGGGAGGACAGCGAGGAGTTCCCCAGGCCGCCCTGCCCGCCGGCGGCAGCAACGAACTCTGCGCCTTCTCCGACGAGGTCGGCCAGGACGGTGCCGTCCTTGGACTTCACGACGGTGCCGTCGGGGACGGGGAGGATGAGCGTCTCACCGTTTTTGCCACCGCGCCAGTCGCCCATGCCGTTGCCGCCGTTTGTGGCGTGCCGGTGCGGGGCGTGGTGGTAGTCGAGCAGGGTGGTGGTCTGCGGGTCGACCCGCAGGATCACGTCTCCGCCGTCGCCGCCGTTGCCGCCGTCGGGCCCGCCGAGGGGCTTGAACTTCTCGCGCTTGACGGACACGCAGCCGTGGCCGCCTGTGCCGCCGGAAACGTGCAGGACTACTCGGTCAACGAAGCTGGCCACGTTGATCTCCTTCTAAAATGCTTCACTGTGCCGGGTCTAATCGGCTTAAAAGAAGGCGGGGCGAGCCGTTTCGGCTCACCCCACCTCAATGCTTGGAGCATCGTGCGTTGGAAGCGGGAATTACTCCGCAGCTGCTCCAACGATGTTCACGACGCGGCGCCCGCGGCGCGTACCGAATTCAACGGCACCTGCCTCGAGGGCGAACAGCGTGTCATCCCCGCCGCGGCCAACATTGGCACCGGGGTGGAAGTGGGTTCCGCGCTGGCGGACGATGATTTCGCCAGCCTTGACGACCTGGCCGCCGAAGCGCTTTACGCCGAGGTACTGCGCGTTTGAGTCGCGGCCGTTGCGAGTGGAGCTCGCGCCCTTCTTATGTGCCATGAGTTATGCCTGCCTTCGCTGAAGATACTGTTTGACCGACCGAGCAACCTGAAGAAGGTTACGCGATGCCTGTGATTTTGACTCGGGTCAGCTCTGAACGGTGACCCTGGCGCTTCTTGTAGCCGGTCTTGTTCTTGAACTTCTGAATGACAATCTTCGGGCCGCGAAGATTCTCGACGATCTCGGCAGTGACAGTAACCTTCTCGAGGTCCTTCGCTGCTGAGGTAACCTTGTCGCCGTCTACCAGAAGGAGGGCAGGCAGCGCAAAGGTGCTTCCTGCCTGACCGGTGACGCGGTCAAGGGTAACGAGGTCTCCAACGGAAACCTTTTCTTGGCGGCCGCCTGCGCGGACAATCGCGTACACCACTTGGGAACTCACTTCTCTCGACATTCTTGACAACTAATTTCAAAAACTGATTGCGCACTGGGCTGGCATCCTTCGAGGACGCGCATCAAACACCGTGTCTGCGCTGTGGATCTACACCCCGGAAACACCGGTTGAAAGGCGATCGCACCGAAGATCAAGGTTACGCCAGCGGGGCACCTTCCCGCAAATTAGGCCAGCCTGCGGCGCGCCGGAGCGCGTCAGCCGGTGCCCTGCCGCCCCGGCGCCGGACCCGTTCGGGTTCCGGCCCCGGGGGCTGCGTGCGGGTCTAGAGCTCCGAGGCCGGGATGCCTACCCCAAGGATCATCGGCTCGGCTTCATCGGCCGCGGGACGCTGGACGGGCCCGCCGGCACGTGCCACGTGCTGCTGGCCGTTCTGCCGCCCCTCCCCCTGCGGGGAGTCCGCAACGGTTTCGATTGCGGCGCTTAAGGCCGTTCCCTGGGCGCTGCCCGCCCGGCGCCTCGCCTTACGGCGGGGCTGCTGGGCCGGCTGCTCGCTGGCCGCAGGCCTGGTCGTCCGCTGACCGGTTCCCGCATCGGTTCCGGCGTCGGTTCCGGTGACGTCGGTTTCCGCGCTGCGGGCGGCGCCTTCGTCGGCGGGCCCGGCGTCGGCGGTTTGCGCCTCAGTGGTGCCGGTCACCTCGACGCGCGCCGCGGAGGCCCTCCGGCTGCTGCGCGTACGCCGCGTGCCGGCTTCGGGTGCGTCGCCCGGCTTCCGGTCGAACGCCTCCGCGAGGCTGTCCAGGGTGAGTTTCGGCCGTTCGGCGTCGGCCGTGACCGATACCTCCGCGCGGGGCAGGGTGACCGTTTCACCGTTGATGGTCAGGACGGCGCCGGACACCTCGACAGTGTTCTCCGGTGCGGCCTCGTCTTCGTGGCCTTCGTGGGCGGCGTGGGTTGCGGCGGCGATGCTGGCCAGGGCGGCGCGTGCCGCTTCGGCCTTCGCTGCCCGCTCCGGGCTGTCGACCCGGGCCTCAGCCACCGGCTGCGCCTGCTGCTCCTCGGCCTGCTCGGATCCGCGTCCGCGGCTTCGCTTGCGCTCGCTGCGGGACATCTTCTCCTGGCGGAGGTGCTGCTGGTGGTTCTCCGTTGAGACAGCGTGACGGCGGTGTTCGACGGGCTCGTCCTGGGTGACGACGCCGCGCCCGGCGCAGTGCTCGCAGGTCTCCCCGAATACTTCGAGCAGCCCGGTGCCCATGCGCTTGCGGGTCATCTGGACGAGGCCGAGCGAAGTCACCTCGGCGACCTGGTGCTTGGTGCGGTCGCGCCCGAGGCACTCGACGAGGCGGCGCAGGACGAGGTCCCGGTTCGCTTCGAGGACCATGTCGATGAAGTCAATCACGATGATTCCGCCGATGTCGCGCAGCCGGAGCTGGCGCACCACCTCTTCGGCGGCTTCGAGGTTGTTCTTGGTCACCGTCTCTTCGAGGTTTCCGCCGCTGCCGGTGAACTTTCCGGTGTTGACGTCCACGACGGTCATCGCCTCGGTGCGGTCGATGACGAGCGAACCGCCGGAGGGCAGGTATACCTTCCGGTCAAGGGCCTTCTGGATCTGCTCGTCGATCCTGCTTGCTGTGAAGATGTCATCGCTCGAGGTCCACTTCTCGAGGCGGCCCACAAGGTCGGGGGCAACGTACATTACGTATGCCTCGATCGTGTCCCAGGCTTCCTCGCCCGACACCACGAGCTTGGAGAAGTCCTCGTTGAAGACGTCCCGGACCACCTTGATGGTGAGGTCGGGCTCGCCGTAGAGCAGTTCGGGGGCAAGGGTCTTTGTGGAGGAGGACTTCCGCTCGATCTCCTCCCACTGGGCCCGCAGCCGGTTGATGTCGTGGGTCAGTTCCTCTTCGCTTGCGCCCTCGGCGGCGGTGCGCACGATCACGCCGGCGTTCTCGGGAAGCCGGTCCTTGAGGATGCGCTTGAGCCGGTTCCGCTCGACGTCGGGCAGCTTGCGGGAGATGCCGGTCATCGATCCGCCCGGCACATACACAAGGTAGCGGCCGGGGAGGGAGATCTGGCTGGTGAGCCGTGCACCCTTGTGGCCGACGGGGTCCTTGGTGACCTGCACGAGCACCGAATCGCCGGACTTGAGCGCGAGCTCGATCCGCCGGGGCTGGCCGTCGAGTCCTGCGGCGTCCCAGTTGACCTCGCCGGCATAGAGCACGGCGTTGCGGCCGCGTCCGATGTCGATGAATGCTGCTTCCATGCTCGGCAGCACGTTCTGGACCTTGCCGAGGTACACGTTGCCGATCAGCGAATCCTGCTGCGTGTTGGACACGAAGTGCTCGGCGAGGATGCCGTCCTCGAGGACCCCGATCTGGATCCTGTCGTCGCGCTGGCGGACGACCATCTGCCGGTCGACCGATTCGCGCCGGGCCAGGAATTCGGCTTCCGTGATGACCTGGCGGCGGCGGCCGGTGTCGCGGGATTCGCGGCGCCGCTGCTTCTTCGCTTCGAGGCGGGTTGAGCCCTTGACGCTGGTGACCTTGTCGGACGGCGCCTCGCTGCTCTGGCGCGGGGCGCGGACCCGGGTGATGGTGTTGGGCGGATCATCGCCCTCTCCGCCGGTCAGTTCGAGGTCCTGATCGCCGCGGCGGCGCCGCCGGCGGCGCCGGGAGGTCACTCCGTCGGCTCCCTCTGCCGGTGCCCGCGGCGTGCCGTCCTCGCTGTCGAGGGACTCGGAGGAGTCGTCGCCTGCGTCGTCCTGGCCGTTGTCGGCGCGGCTGCGTCCGCGGCTGCGGCGGCTGCGGCGTCGACGGCGGCCGCCGTCTTCGGCGTCGTCGTCGTCATCCTCTGCGTCCTCCGGGGATGCGGCGGTGACCCTCACCGCTGGAACCGCCGCGCTCAGGTCGGGGGCGTGGAAGAGGAGGGCGAGCGGTGACTCGGGAATCGCGAACGGATCGGCGAAGGCGGGTACGCTGCTGGATTCTTCGGCCTCTGCCGGGGGCTCTTCCGCGGCCCCGGCAGCGGCGTCGGTGGCCTCCTCGGCGCCGTCGAGCGCCTTGCCGTCTTCGGGTGCGCTGGACGGGCCGGCGGCCTCCTCAGCGGGCTCCGCCGCCTTGGCGCGGGTCGCACGCGTGGTTCGGGGGCTCCGGCGCGCGCGGGCCGGCTTCTCGGTGGCCGCTGCTTCGGCGTCTGCGTCCTCGGAAGGCGCGGCCGGGGCCGTTGCCTCAGCGACTGCTTCGGCCACGGGCTCGGTCACGGCTTCCGTTGCCGGCGGCGTAGACGCGGCGGGGCCGGCTTCGGCGGTTGCGGCCCTGCGGCGGGTCCGCGTGGCCTTGGCCTTCACGGGAGCGGCGGTTTCGGTGGCCTCGGACACGGAGTCCCCGGGTGCAGGCACGGCGGGGGCTTCGGAAGGATGGCCGGCCCGGGTCTCCGCGGGTGCTTCGGCTGTCTTGCGTGCGCGGGTCGGGCGGCGGCGTGGCTGCTCGGCAGCCGGTTCCGGCTCGGCACCTGAGGTGTCGGCACCCGCGGCGGTGGTGGCAGCTGCGGTGGTTGTGGCTGCTGCGGCGGCTGGCTGCGCCGCGGCGGCTGGCGCGCCGGCCGGCGACGATGCCGCGCGCCGCACCCGTGGCGCCTTCTTGGCGGGCGGGGCCGCGGCCGAGGCCACCTGCTCCGTGCTGTCCGCCGCTGTTGCCTGTTCGTTCAACTGCTGTTCTGACTGATCCATGTATTAAGCTCCAGCCCCTGCGGCACCGGCCACATTCCAGCGCCCAAGGGGGCAGTATGTCGGCCGTCCGCGGGCCTTACGCCCTTGCGGCGACCGGAAGTCGTCATTGTGTCGTTTGAGGTCGCACCGGCAATGGGGTGCGGCATCACTCAAAGACCAGCGGCGCTTTTCCAACTCATCCGTGGTCTTCACGGTGCGTCTGCGCGGCGGATTCCGATCACCCCCACCGGGATTGGTGGGCCGGTGTGCCGGAAGCATCGCCTGCAGAGTGGAAGCCTGTCACTGGACCGGAACGGGAATGTGGTTCCCGCACCAGCCACCGCAATTGTCTCATACCGGCGTGAAAAACCGCCGGTCGGGCGGCTAGACTCGCGGGACCGGCCGCGGGTGGAAGACCCCAGCGGCCCGCCGGTTTGAGGATCAGGGAACACGCATGGCGCACCAAATGCAGCACCCCTCCGGGGAGGGAGGTTCCCCGTCCCCCGGGCAGGGCACTTCACATGACGGGCTGGGCCCGGAGCCCCGGCGCGGGAGCGGACCACCTTCCGACCGCCGGTTCGCCGCGGTGCTGATCATCGCCGGGATCCTCGGCTGGCTTGCCTCCGCTCAGCTCACCTTGGAGCGGCTCGCCGTCTACGCCGACCCCGGGTACGTCACGAGCTGCGACCTCAACCCGTTCGTCTCCTGCGGCGCAGTGTTCCGGACCTGGCAGGCGCAGGTTTTCGGTTTCCCGAATCCGCTGCTTGGGATCGTCGCGTTCGCCGTGGTGGCCACCACCGGCATGGCGCTGCTCGCCGGGGCGCGCCTTAACCGCTGGTACTGGCTGTGGTTCCAGGGCGGGGTGACCGCCGGAGCGCTCTTCACGGCGTGGCTGTGGTACCAGGCGCTCTTTGAGATCTCACTGCTGTGCATCTACTGCATGGTGGTGTGGGCGGTGATGATCGTGCTCACCGTCCGGGTCACCGCCCGCAATGCCTCCTCCGGGGTCCTTCCGGTGGGACGGGGCGCCGCCGGCTTCCTCTCCGAGTGGACCTGGGTGATCATCGCGGTGCTGCTTCTGGCGGCAGCGGCGTCGGTGTTCCTGCGCTTCGCCGGCGCCCTGGTGGGGTGAAAGCACCCTCCCCCCGCATCCAGAACGCACAACGGACCGACGAAGCGGGCCCCGACGCGTTGGTTGTGCGTCCTCGATGAGTGGACGCCGTAGCTCAGAGCTGCGGCAGCTGCCCGGTCGAGGACTCCTGCCCGGTCGATGACTCGTGGGCCGTCGAGGTCTGGTGGCCGGCCAGGGGGCGTGCCACCGGGACCTTCGTACCAAGGACCTGGCCGACGACGTCGTGCGCCACCTGCTGCGCGGTGAGGCCGACCCGGGCGAGCACCTCGCCGCGCGAGCCGTGGTCGAGGAACTCGACGGGAAGCCCTACCTCGTTCAGCGCGGTGTCGACGCCGGCCGCACGCATCTCCTGGCGGATCCGGGAGCCGACTCCGCCGGCACGGACCCCGTCTTCGATGACGATGACGATGCGGTGCTTTGCGGCGAGTGAGATGACGGAGCGGGGAACGGGCAGGACCCAGCGCGGATCGATGACCGTCGAGCTGATGCCCTGGGCTCCGAGGCGGGCCGAGACGTCGAGAGCCAGTTCGCTCATTGCGCCAACGCTGACAATGAGCACGTCGTTGTTGCGTGATCCGGCAGGGCGCCGGGCGAGCACGTCGACGCCGTCCTCGAGGCGCTCGACGGCATCGACCTCGGGGCCGACCGTTCCCTTGGAGTAGCGCACTACGCTTGGGGCGTCGGAGATCGCAACGGCCTCGCGCAGTTCCTCGCGCAGGCGCGAAGCATCCCGCGGTGCCGCAAGGTGGAGCCCGGGGACCGCCTGGAGCATTGCCAGGTCCCACATGCCGTGATGGCTCGCGCCGTCGGGCCCGGTGACTCCGGAGCGGTCGAGCACGATCGTCACCCCCGCCTTGTGCAGGGCGACGTCCATGAGCAGCTGGTCAAAGGCCCGGTTGAGGAAGGTGGCGTAAAGGGCGACGACCGGGTGCAGCCCGCCGAACGCCATGCCCGCGGCGCTGGTGAGGGCGTGCTGTTCGGCGATGCCGACGTCGAACACCCGGTCCGGGTGCCGCGCGGCAAACCGGTGCAGCCCGACCGGGATGAGCATGGCGCCGGTGATGCCCACGATGTCGGGACGCTCGTCGGCGATGTCCGCGATTTCATTGGCGAAGACCGAAGTCCAGGACTGCAGGGCACCGGATTCGACGGGCTCCCCCGTTCCCGGGTCGATGATCCCGACGGCGTGGAACTGGTCGGCCTCATGGGCGCGGGCCGGCGCGTACCCGTGGCCCTTCTCCGTGATCGCGTGGACGATCACGGGGCCCTCGTAGTTGCGTGCCAGGTGCAGCGCCTGTTCGACGGCGCCGAGGTCGTGGCCGTCGACAGGGCCGACGTACTTCATGCCGAGGTCCTCGAAGAGGCCCTGGGGCACCCACCAGTCCTTGACGCCCTTTTTCGTCGCGTGAAGGCTCTTGTAGGCGAACTGCCCGGCGGTGCCGCCGTTCTGCAGCTGGCGCTTGAACCAGTCGAGGGTCCGCTCGTAGGCCCGGTGCGTGCGCACCGAATCGAGGGCCGGACGCAGCGAGGCGAGGTAGTCGGCGACGCCGCCGATGGTCGGAGCGTAGGAGCGGCCGTTGTCATTGACGACGATCACCACGCGCCGGCGCTTGTCGGCGGCGATGTTGTTGATCGCTTCCCAGGCCATGCCGCCGGTCAGTGCGCCGTCACCAACGAGGACGACGGTGTACCGGTCGCCTTCGCCGTTCAGGACGCGCGCCCGGGAGATGCCGTCGGCCCAGGACAGCGACGACGACGCGTGGGAGCTTTCAACGATGTCGTGGACCGACTCGGCGCGGGAGGGATACCCCGAGAGGCCCCCCTGCTGGCGCAGCGTGTCGAAGTTCTGCCGGCCCGTGACGAGCTTGTGGACGTAGGCCTGGTGTCCGGTGTCGAAGATGATGCTGTCGCGCGGTGAGTCGAACACGCGGTGGACGCCCAGCGTCAGTTCGACGACGCCGAGGTTGGGGCCGAGGTGGCCGCCGGTGCGGGAGACGTTGGTGACCAGGAAGTTGCGGATTTCCTGGGCGAGGGACTTGAGCTGGTTCCCGGAAAGCCTGCTCAGGTCCTGCGGGCTGCGGATCGTTCCCAAGAGTCCCATCGGCGCCTCCTCAGTTAGTGCGGTGCGGCGACGACATCGCCAGTCAGTGCTTAACTCTAACGTTCCGCCCCGCGCGGACGTGCCCGGGCCGGGCCGGAGCCCGGGCTGGACAGGCTTCCGCCCGGCGGTGGAGGCGCGTCCGCCGGGCGGCGCACGGCCGGATCAGGCAGCGGCGGGCGGGGCGAGGACGGCGAAGGATTCCATGTGGTGGGTGTGCGGATACAGGTCGAACACCCGCAGCGACTGAAGCGTCCAGCCCTGGGCGGTGAACAGCCCGAGGTCCCGGGCGAAGGAGGCCGGGTCGCAGGAGACGTAACCCACGGTGCGGGGGGCCGCCGCGATGATCTGCCCGACAACCCGCTTGCCGGCACCGGCACGCGGCGGGTCGAGCAGGACGACATCGAGGGACCCGCTGTGCCCGTGCAGCACCTTGTCGACGGGGCCCTGCACAATGCTGACCTGGTCCTGGCCGTGCAGGTTCCGCCGGGCGTCACGGCTGGTTCCCGGTGAGCCCTCCACCGAGAGCACCGATCCGGTGCTGCCCGCTGCGGCCGCCAGCGGAACGGTGAACAGGCCTGCTCCGGCGTAGAGGTCGGCCACGTGCTCGCCCTCGCCCACCTGGAGCCCCTCCATGACGGCGTCGACGAGCACGGAGGGTGCCTGCCGGTGGATCTGCCAGAACCCCGGCCCGGTGACCCGGTACTCGTGCCGGCCCACCCTTTCGGAAAGCCAGGTCCGGCCCTTGAGGCGGGTGATCGTCCCTGTTTCATTGTCGAGGACGGCCACCGACGCACCGGTGATCTGCGCGGCGATGGCCGCGGGCCGGCGTGCCGGTGACCCGGCCCGTGGGACGAGGAGCACGAGGGGTTCCCCGCCGCCGGAACCGGCGGCGACGTCGACCCGTTCCATTCCGGAGAAGTCGATGTCCCACAGCCGCAGCTCGTTGACGGCTGCGACCGCAAGAGGCATTTCGGTGACGGTCACCAGTTCCTCGGAGCGGTGGACGTGCATGGCGAGGCGGCCTCCGGCGGTCACGGCGAAGGCGGCGCGGGTGCGCCAGCCCAGGCCGTCGGCTGCCTCGCCGGGGGCGGCTTCGGCCTGCACCTCGCGGTCCATCCGTGCGATGCGGGCGAGCTGCTCGGAGAAGATCGCCCCCTTCAGCCGCCGCTGTTCAGCGAGCGCGATGTGCCCGAATTCCGCGCCGCCCACCGGTCGGTGTCCATGCCGTGCCGCGGCGAGGGCATCGGCGGGGGCCCACGGGTGCTGAACCCGGTGCTCGGACGGAGCGAGCACCTCGACGGTGTCCGCCCGCCAGTAACTGGCGCCTGGTTCCTGCTCGGTCAGGCGGACCCTGACCCTCTCGCCGGGGAGCGCGTGGCGGACGAAGACCACGCGCCCCTCGTGCCGTGCAACGGTGTGGCCGCCGTGGGCGGCGCGCTCGACGGTCACCTCGAGCAGGTCAGCTTCTTGGCTCTGCGCGTTCATTTCACTTCCTGGGGTGCGTTGGCGTCTGCGGAGGACGAAAGCTGCCAGGGGACGCTGGCAACCATGACGCCCGGAACGAAGTGGAGCCGCGCCTTGATGCGCAGGGCCGTCTGGTTGTGCACCAGCTGCTCCCACCACTTGCCCACAACGTATTCCGGGATGTACACGACGATCAGGTCCCGCGGGGATTCGCTGCGGATCGTCCTGATGTATTCGAGGATGGGAGGGATGACGTCACGGTAGGGCGCCGCCAGCACCGTGATGGGGACGGGGAGGTCGTAGCGCTCCCAGTCCTGCAGGATGCGCCGGGTCTGATCCGGGTCGATGTCGACGGTGATCGCGTCGAGCCGTGACGGCCGGGACGCGCGGGCGAAGGCCAGTGCCCTCAGCACCGGCTTCCGCACGTGGGAGACGAGGACGACGGCGTGGACCCTCGCCGGCAGTGCCCGCAGGGACTCGGCGTCGTCGATCGCCAGCTCGGTGGCCACGTGGTCGTAGTGGGCCTTGATGCTGCTCATGATGGCGAACAGCACCACCATGGCCAGCACCGCGATCCAGGCCCCGTACTCGAACCGGGAGATCAGGATGACGACGAGGACGGCGGCCGTCAGCACGAAGCCAAGGATGTTGATTGCCCGCGAGCGGTGCATGCGCAGGCGCCGCTGTTTGCCGACGGTGCTGCGCAGCTCCCGCGACCAGTGCTTGATCAGGGCCAGCTGGCTGAGGGTGAACGAGACGAAGACGCCGACGATGTAGAGCTGGACGAGCTGCGTTACATCGGCCTTGAAGATCAGGATCAGCACCACCGCGCCAAGGCCAAGGGCGAGGATTCCGTTGCTGAACGTCAGCCGGTCCCCCCGGGTCTTCAGCTGGGCGGGAAGGTGGCCGTCGGCGGCGAGCACTGAGGCCAGGGCGGGGAAGCCGTTGAAGGCGGCCTGCCCGGCGAGCAGCAGCACAAGCACCGTGGTGCCCACCACGAGGTAGAACGGGAAGGAGGCATCCCTGAAGACCACCTCGGCGAGCTGGCTGAGGACCGGGCTCTGCACGTAGTTTTCGGGAACGGGCTGGCCGTCGATGCGCAGGTGCGCGGCCGGGTTCTGCACCACGTGGACCCTTGCGGCGTTCGCGAGGTAGATGATGCCGGCGGTCATTGCCGCCGCCACCACGCCAAGCACCAGCAGCGTCGTTGCGGCGTTGCGGGCCTTGGGCGGCTCGAAGCGGGCCAGGTTGGCGCTCGGCGCCTCGACGCCGGTGAGCGCGGCGGCCCCGGCTGAAAAGGAGCGGAGGATCAGCAGCGCGCCGCCGAGCCCCACGAGGCCGGCGTCGTATGCGGCGTCGGGCAGGATCTCGAACCCGGCCGTGGGAGCCGCCTGGAGGGTTCCGGCGGCCTTTTGGAAGAGCCCGGCGGCACACATGCCGAGGATGACGGCGGCGAAGAGGTAGGTCGGGACCGCCATGGCGCGGGCGCCGTTGGTAAATCCCCTGAGGCTCAGCAGCACCAGCGCCACCACGCCGCACACAGCGACGGCCACGCGCATCTGCGCGAGCCCCGGCGCAAGGTCGGCAAGGTACTGGGCGGCCGCCGAGACGGAGACCGCCACGGTGAGGACGTAATCGACAAGGAGCGCCGAGGCCACAACCGCACCGGCCCTGCCGCCGAGGTTCCGGCGGGTGATCTCGTAGTCGCCGCCGCCGGAGGGGTACGCGTGGAGGGCCTGCCGGTAGGAGGCGATCACCACGAGCAGCACAACGATCACCGCAAGGCCCACCCAGGGGGCGAGGGTCACCGCCGCGACCCCGGCCAGGGCGAGGGTCAGGATGATTTCGTCGGGCGCGTACGCCACGGAGGAGAGCGCATTCGCCGAAAAGACGGGCATCGCCCACCTTTTGGGCAGGGTCTGCTGCCTCAGCCTGTCACTGCGGAAAGGCCTGCCCACCAGGACGCGCTTGGTGGCTCCCAAAAAAGTCAGCACAGCCCAAAGACTAGCGCGTTTGCGCGGCACCACAGCCATTAGGCTTGGGGTGTACGGCGGTCGTCGGCGCGGCGGGGACGAGCTTTTCCCCTCAAGCCGCCGAAGGCCGTCAGCAGCCGGGCACGGCCCGGCGATACGCCGGGATCAAGCCGGGAAAACAACCGGCCTGGCGCCGGGCGACGCAGGAGACAGGGGTGCCTTTCGGTGGCTCATTTCGTGATTATGGGGTGCGGCAGGGTGGGTGTCAGCCTCGCGCACACCCTCGATGAATCGGGCCACAGCGTCGCGATCATCGACCAGGACGACCGCGCCTTCCGCAGGCTGCGTGGTTCATTCGGCGGCCGCAAGGTCACGGGGGTGGGCTTCGACCGGGACACCCTCAAGCATGCGGACATCGAGAACGCCTACGCCTTCGCCGCCGTCTCAAGCGGCGACAACTCGAACATCCTCGCCACCCGCGTGGCGCGGGAAACCTTCCACGTCCCCCACGTGGTGGCCCGGATCTACGATCCCGGCCGGGCCGAGATCTACCAGCGGCTGGGCATCCCCACCGTCGCCGCCGTGCGCTGGAGCGCCGACCAGGTGCTGCGGCGGATCCTTCCCGAACAGAGCATCGGCGGTGACTTCCGCGAAACGTCGGGGCGGCTGATCCTCGGCGAGCTTGTGCTCAATGACGCCTGGATGGGCCACTCGCTGCAGGACATCGAAGCGGCGGCAGGGGTCCGGATCGCGTACCTGACCCGCTTCGGGGAGGGCGTCCTGCCCACCGCCGAGACGAGCTACCAGCAGGGTGACATCCTGCACGCCATGATGAAAACGACGGCGACCGACGAAATAGGCCGGATTCTCGCCAAGCCACCCGAGGAGGAAGCCGAATGAAGGTTGTCATAGCCGGTGCCGGGAGTGTCGGGTCGTCGATTGCCCGCGAGCTGCTCTCGAACAAGCACGAGATTCTGCTGATCGATGAGAAGCCCGAAGCGATCGCGCGGAGCGGGCTCAAGGGCGCAAAGTGGCTTATCGGTGATGCGTGCGAACTCACAACGCTCAAGGACGCACAGCTCGACGAGGCCGACGTCGTCGTTTCGGCAACCGGGGACGACAAGGTGAACCTTGTCGTGTCGCTCCTGGCGAAGAGCGAGTTCGGCGTCAGCCGCACGGTGGGGCGGGTCAACAACCCGAAGAACGACTGGATGTTCGATGATTCGTGGGGTGTCGACGTCGCCGTCAATACGCCGCGGCTGATGACCGCCCTGGTCGAGGAAGCGGTCGAGATCGGTGACCTGGTGCGCCTGCTGACCCTTCAGACAGGCGTCGCGTCGATCGTTGAGTTCACCGTTCCCCAGGACTCCCCCATGATCGGTCACCGGCTCGGGTCGCTTGGCCTGCCGTATGACTGCGCCGTTGTGGCGATCCTGCGCGACGAGTCACCGATCACCCCGAGCAGCGACGACGTGGTCGAGGCCGGTGACGAACTGTTCTTCCTCGCCACCATCGCCGTCGAAGACGAGCTGCGGCGGGCCCTCTCCGCCCGCAGCAGGCCGGACGCCGATCAGTAGGAAGGCAAAACCCGGCGGCCGGCGTCAGCTCCGGTCGGCGGGCGGAACCGGTGCGGGGCGCGAAATGAGCCAGGCCAGCCACAGCCCGAGGGCGTAAAGCGGCAGGCCCATCGCCACGCGCGTCGAGCCAAGGGCCGGGATGTTTCCGGCAAGGTAGAGCGGCAGCTGGACGGCGAGCCGCAGTGCCAGCACCGACACGATGATCCAGGTCGCAATGGCGTAGGCGCGCACCCGAGCCGGCTCCTTGCGCCACTCGATGCCCTCACCGCGGATGAAGCCGAAGAGGAGGCCGGCGACGGGCCAGCGCACCGCGATCGATACCACCATTGCCACGATGTAGATGCCGTTGATGTAGAAGCCGGGAAGGAAGAAGTCCTCGGCGTTGCCGGTGCGCAGGGCGACGAAGGCGCAGAAGGCGATGCCGACGAGCCCGGACAGGGCCTGGGTGAGCGGCTTGCGGGAGATCAGGCGGATCGCGGAGAACACGGCCGCGGCGGCCAGGGAGGCAATGAGGGACAGCCGCAGGTCCTGGGTGATCGTGAACAGCACCGTGAAGACGAGCCCGGGGACGATGCTCTCGGCGAGTCCCTGCACTCCGCCGATTGAGGAGAGGACGTCGATGTGGCCCTGCGCGTTGCGGCGTACCCCTGACCGCGCGGCGTACTGGGATGCCAGGGCCTCCGGCGTCGGCTGCCCGCCGGCGCCGCCCGCGCTTGAGGGGCCTTCGGTGTGCTGGTCCTCGTTCATTTACAGTGCCTCTTCACTACGGAGCCTCAGGGCGTCCGATGATTTCATAGCGGGGGTTGTACACGGTTGGCAGGCCCTCCACGGCGCTGGCCATGCCCTCAAAGGCGATTTCGGCGCCCGGCTCGATTCCCGGGACGCGCCGCTGGCCCATCCACACCAGGCGCACGCGTGCTCCCTCCAGCCGCGGATCGCCTTCGATCCGCACGATCGCGGTGAACCGCGGTGCCGCCGAGCGGGGCTGGATGGTGACGCCGTCGATCAGCCCCCGCCCGCGCACCCGCCCGCGGCCGATGCCGGGACCTGCACCCGGCTCCTGCCGGGTGGCCCGATGCGGTCCGGGCCGGGCTGAGCTAGCCAATCTCGGTGATTTCGGGGCCCCGCTGGAGCGGATCGATTCCGGGACGGGCCGGTTCCGGAGCCGGCGGCGTCGGCGAGGCTTCCTTGGGCAGGCGCAGCTGGAGCAGCTCCCGCGGCGGAAGCGGGTGGTCCCCGCGCACCACGACGACGCTGCGGAACAGCCGTTCGACGGGCGCCGCGGCGTCGGCGTCGATGGCGGCGGGGCCACCGAAGACGCCGCGGAGGAACCAGCGCGGACCGTCGACTCCGACGAAGCGCGCAATCCGGACGCCGCTGCGGCCGTCGGGGGTCTGGGCCGGCAGTTTAGCGATGAGTTCGGTGCCGAAGTTGCCCTGCCGCTCCTCGATGGTTCCGCCCTGCGACCCGACGGATACGCCGATCTGCTGGCGGATCTCGTCCCACACTCCTTCGGAGCGGGGCGCGGCGAACGCCTGGAGCTGCAGCGTTGAGCCGCCGAGGTCGAGGGTTACGGCGATGACGCGTTTGGTGCGCTCTTCGACCTCGAGGCGCAGCTGGAGCCCCTCGGCGGCGCCGATGCGCAGCGCGCCGAGGTCGATGTACCCGTGGGCGGAGTCCTTCTCCGAGGAGTCGAACGGCCCCGTGATGCTCCGGTCGGTGTCCGTCGTCGAGCCTGCGGCTGCGGAAGCGGGCTCAGCGGCGTCGCCGGCGGGCGCTTCGTCAGGGGCCGCGGTGCCGTCCGTCCCGGCGTCGGGGGTGGATGCTTCGGCATCCTGCTTTTTCTTCTTCAGGCGCCCAAAAACCATTGCTGGGTCCCTTTCTGTGGAGGTGTGGAATAGGAAAGCATCGTGTGCTTCCGGGCTTTGGGGGGCTCGGCTGAGGCCGCGCCGGGGCGCACATCACTCACCGGGGGCCTGCGGGGCAGCGGGCGGGACGACGGAGTAGCCGCCCGTTGAGCCGAACCCTCCGGCGCCGCGCACCGACTCGGACAGAGCGGTAACAGGCACGAAGACGGCCCGTTCCACGCGCTGCACAACGAGTTGCGCGATGCGGTCGCCGCGGGCGAGGTGGACCGTCTGGTCAGCGTCGGTGTTCAGCAGGCACACGAGGATCTCGCCGCGGTAGCCGGCGTCGATGGTGCCCGGCGCGTTGACGATGGTCAGCCCGTGCTTGGCCGCGAGCCCCGAGCGCGGATGGACGAAGCCCGCGAAGCCTTCGGGCAGGGCGATGGACACGCCCGTGGGGATGAGCCTGCGCTCCCCGGGGGCGAGCGAAAAGTCGATGCGGCTGCGGAGGTCGGCTCCCGCATCACCGGGCTTCGCGTAGGCGGGCGGTTCCAAACCGGCGTCGAGCATCACGATCTCCACTGCCAGGTCCTGCTGCGTCTCAAGCACGTGCGTCTCCAACATGGTGCGTCGAATGAATTTTCCGGCAGCGGCATCCGGCCCCCGCGGCCCGCGCGCGGGCCAGCCCGGTGTGGTGGGTTGGCCGCTTCAGCGTACAGCCTTCCACTTTAGCGCCTGAGCGGCTCGGTCGGCGTGGGAGCCGGGATGAAAGAACCTCGAAAAAGTGCAAAGGTAGTTCCATGCCACCAACCGCCGAAGGGTCAGTCCAGGACGTCGCACTGTACGAGGAGAAGCTGTGGCCCTCGCTGTGGATCTGGCTGATCGCAGCGGGGGTCGCGGGCGCGTCGATCGTGACCTTCGCCCCCATCGACCTCACCGTCGGATTCGCCGCCGCAGCAATCATCGCGGTGGTGCTCGGCACCCTGCTGGTGCTTTCGACCCCCCGCATCCTCGTCACCCCGACGACGCTTACCGTCGGCAGGGCAAGCATTGAGCGCAAGTATCTCGGCGCCGTCCAGATGTTCACCGGCGACGAGGCCACCCACCAGCGCGGCCCCGGGCTCAACGGCCTCGCCTACCTGTGCATCCGCGGATGGATTTCCCCGGTGGTGCGGATCGAGGTCGTGGATCCCGAGGACCGCACGCCGTACTGGCTGACCTCCTCGAAGCACCCGGAGAAGCTCGTCAAGGCGCTGACGTCCTAGGGGTCCGTCCCCGACGGTCGATCCCCGGCGGTCCGGCGTCAGCCTTCGCAGTCGCTGCAGTACAGCTGACCGTTCTTTTCGCGGGCGATCTGCGAGCGGTGCCGCACGAGGAAGCACGAGGAGCAGGTGAATTCGTCGGCCTGCGCCTGAAGGATCTGGACCGCGAGCTCCTCGCTTGAAAGATCGGCCCCCGGCAGCTCGAACGAGTCGGCCATCTCGGTTTCATCCTCGTCAATGAGCACCGTCTTCGGGGCCGGTGCCTTCAGCTCCGGAAGGGAGTCCGCGCTGACGTCGTCCTCGGCCTGTCGCGGCGCATCGTAGTCGGTGGCCATAATCCTCTTTCCCCCGGTTCCTCGAAGAGTCCTGACGCACCCGGCGCGGCCGCAGGTAAGCGGCGGTCCGGTGCTGGGGAAACAATACCCACATCTGCACCATCATCGGGGCTCTTGGCGCGGCTAATCCCGCTCCAGGATCAGAAGATCCGCGCCACACCAGCGGGTGTAGTAGGAATGCCCGGCATTCAATGGCACAGTTTTAGGTAGTAATGACCGTCGGCTGGAGGATATTTAATGCAGGAGCTACGCCTGGTGGGTGTCCATGAGGATGGCGAACATCTGCTGCTAAGCGGCGATGGAGGGTCAACCTTCCGTCTGCCGATCAATGAAGCACTCCGCGTGGCTGGTACCCGGCAGTCGACGAGGGTGGCTCCCGCCGCGCCCGCCGGCCCCACGGGGCAGGGCGCGCACCTGACGCCGCGGGAAATCCAGGCCCGGATCCGCAGCGGCGCCACCGCCCAGGGGATCGCCGACGAAACCGGCATCGAACTCTCCTCGATCCTGCGCTACGAGGGGCCGGTACGCGCCGAGCGCGACTACATGGCCTACCTCGCGCAGAAGGTCGAGGTTGCCTCGGCCCTTCCCTCCCACGACGGATACCGCTCCGCGTTCGGGGAGAACCCGGCCCAGCTCGGCGAAATGGTCGCCTTCCGCCTTGAGGCGTACGGGGTCGACCCCGAGAGCGTCGAATGGGACTCCTGGCGGCGCACCGACGGTGCCTGGAACGTCGTTGCCCGCTTCACGCTTCCCGAGGGCGCGGCCGTGAACGTCGGCGAGGAGCCCCCGGCCCAGTGGACCTTCAACCCGTCGCGCAAGACCGTCGTGAATGCCAACCGCTGGGCGCAGCTGCTCAGCGAGCTCGAACCGCTCGACGGCCCCCTTCCCGCCCGGCGCCTCAGCGCCGTGGCCGACCGGGTCTTTGACTTCGAGGCCGAAAAGGAAGAGGAGGCGGCCCCCATCCCCGCCGACGACGCCGACGGCCTGCTCGATGTCCTGCGCTCGCGGCGCGGCCAGCGGATTGGCGTCGACGAGGAAGGCGATGACACCCTCGCCGAACTCCTGACCCGCGGCAGCATCCCGGCGGCGCATCCGCGCGACGGGGTCGACGACGGTGACGAACCGGCGCAGCCGGCCGAATCCCCGGCCCCGGGCCTCAGCCTGGCTCCCCCGCTGCCCGAGCACGAGGACGACGAGCAGCTGAGCCACCACTCCGACGGCACGCCGCGGCTCTACGACGGCGTGAGCACCGACACGCGCGAGATCAGCATCTTCGCCCGGCCCGCACGCCCGACCGGAGAGGCCCCTGCGGGGCAGGCCGGGACGTCCGAAGAGCCCCGGGAGGCGCAGGGCTCCGACAGCCGGCGCGCCGAGGGCGGGGACGAAAAGCCCGAGGGTGGCCGCGGGAAGGCCGAGGAGGCAGCGGACCGCAGGATCAAGCCGAAGCGCTCGAGCGTTCCGAGCTGGGACCAGATCGTCTTCGGCACCAAGGGCGACTAGCGTCCGGCGCGGCCACCACCCGCCGGTGCACGGCGCCGCTCGGCTCGCTGGCTGCGGAATCGAGAGCCCGCCGATCCCCGCCCGCCCTAGGGATCCCCGCCCGCCCTGGGGCGGAGACCCTGTCGGGCGCCGTCTTCCCGGCTGAGTCAGGCTGAGTCAGCCGGGATGTGCCTGGACCTGGGGAGGCCTGTCCAGGTCCGTCTAGATCCGGACCGGTTCGCCAACGGGCGGTGCGTCGAAGGGCAGCGGCATTTCATTGCCCACCAGGGTGTTCGATGTGCGGGCGGTCTGCCGCCGCATGTGATGTCCGCGGCACAGTGTCTCATAACCCGTGACCGGACCGGCCCCGGCCGCTGCGGCCGCGGAACCTGCGGCACCGGCGCCCGTAAGCGCATTCTGCTCCAGGTCGCCAACGACAACCTGGTCCCCCTCGACAACCATGACACCGTCAACGGTGCGCGCATTGTGGGTGGCGCGCTTTCCGCACCAGCACAGGGCCTCGACCTGGAGGGTCTGGATGCGGTCGGCCAGCTCGATCAGCCGCTGCGACCCGGCAAACAGGCGGGTGCGGAAATCCGAGGTGATGCCGAAGGCGAACACGTCGATCGCCAGCTCATCGGCCACGCGGGCCAGCTGCTCGATCTGCTGGCCGGTGTAGAACTGCGCCTCATCACAGATCAGGTAGTCCACCCGGGCGCCACGGGTGAGGCGCCCGGTGATTTCCACCCAGAAATCTGTTGCCGGAAGCACTTCGACGGCCGCGGTGCTCAAGCCCAGCCGGCTCGAAATCATCGACTCGCCGGCCCGGTCGTGGGAACTGAACAGCACTCCGTTGCGCCCGCGCGCCCGGTGGTTATGATCCATCTGCAGGGCAAGGGTCGACTTGCCGCAATCCATGGTTCCACTGAAGAAAACCAGTTCAGCCACGCTTTTGCCTCCCGGCGGTGTTCTTGGTGCCGGCACCCTTGGGCTTGCCGGCGGGTCGGTTAAGGGTCAGGAGGGGAACCTCGCGTTCGGCGCGCGTCATCGACCCGTGCTGGCCGACGACCTCGAGGGCGGCCTCGGAAACCCGCCGGGTGTCGTACAGGGCAATGGGTTCCCGTGCGGCGATGAGCAGGTCGCCGATCCGCGGCAGCACCGGCTCATCGACCGGGCCGAACAGGCCGACCTCGACCGCCTCGGTGCGGGTCAGCACCCACGCGTGGCGCCCGTAGGCGTCCTGCCAGCGCTGGCGCAGCTGCGCGCGCCCGGCCGCGGAAAGCCCCGGCTCGCAGTACAGATGCACCATGCGGGGCTCCCCCGCTGTGTGTGCGACACCGTCAACGAGGCCGGGATCGGCCGAATAGTCGAACCGGGCCTCGGGCGCTACATCGACCATGCCGTGGTCGGCCGTCAGCAGCAGGAGGGTGTCCGGGGGAACCGACCGGGCGAGGCTGCGCATCGCGGAATCGAGGTCTTCGAGACGGTCCACCCAGTCCGCGGAGTCGCTGCCGTGGCGGTGCCCGGCCTTGTCGAGGTCGTTCAGGTAGAAGTACATGAGCATCGTCGGCGACCCCGCCAGCAGCTCGGCGGCCGCCCGCACGCGCGCCTGGACGGTGCCCGCGGCCTTGAACGTTCCGCCGCGCAGGGCGGCCCGGGTCATCGGGGAATCGGCGAACCGCGGCTGGCTGACAGTGACCACCGGAATCTCCGAGGCGGCCCGTTCGAACACCGTGGGGTGCGGCTGCCACGTGAACGGGTCAACGCCGGCGTCCCAGCCACCAAGCATGTTCACCACTTTGTCCTGGGCGGGGTCGAGCACGTCATAACCGACCATGCCGTGCTTCCCCGGCGGCAGTCCGGTGCCGAGGCTGGCCAGGGAGGCGGCCGTCGTCGAAGGGAACGCGGCACTGAGTTTACGGGAGCCCTCGAGCCGTCCGCGCAGGAACGGGGCGTGACCGCCGCGCTTCTTCAGCAGCGAAAGCCCGAGCCCGTCGACCATGACGACGCAGACCCGCCGGGCGGCAGGAAGGCTGAGGGCATTGGAGAACTGTTCGAGGCCCAGCGCCGCGGCCGCGCTTGTCATCACCTCGGCCACTGTTCCGCTCCCGTAGGCCGGGGCCGCCGGAAGGGGTTCGCGGTGCACCGAAAGGGTCGTCATCGGCCCTACCGGTCGTGGTGGGCCCGGGTGAAACGCCCGCCGAAGCCCGGCTGGCGCCGGCCCGTGCGTTCAGAGGTGAGGACGACACCTGGGGCAACCGAGCTTGCGGTGTTCACCTTGCGGAGTGCGCGGGCGAACGACTTGGCGTTCTGGACGGCCTGGACGCCGTCGGCTTCGGCGCTGACGCGCAGCACGATGTCCTCCTGGGCGATCGTGCCGGTGTACCCGTGGTCGGCGTCGCACTGGGGGTCCCCGCACGCTGCCGGTCCCATGTCGAGGCGCTGGCCGCCCGACCATGCGATGGCCAGGGTCATCTCGCGCGCCTGGTCCGACGGCTTGTAGTCCTGGGGCTGCGCGTAAAGGTAGCTCAGGACCACCGAGCGGATCTGGCTGACCGGCACCGATTCGGTGGAGATCTGCGCTGTGACCTGCTCCCCGGCGTCGTCGAGCTGCTGGTCATCGACGTGGGTGATGACGAGCATGTCCTCGGTCAGCACGAGTACGGTGATGTGGCGGTGGACCTCGGTGCGTTCGAAGTGGGTTTCGAGGTGGACAACGTGCGAGAGGGGTTCGCGGCCGTCGAGGGCGTCGTGGACGACGTCCGCCACGAGGCGCGGGTAGAAGCCCGCGCGCTCAAGTGAGGCGTCAAGGTCACGGCGCTGCGGGGAAAGCGAGAGGGTCATTAGTCCAGTTTCCCCTACCCGCCCGCGCTCTGCCTAACCCGCGGTCCTGTCCGGCCTAGTCGCGCATCGCACGCCGGGCGCTGTCGGTGCGCTGGCGGGGATTGCCCACTTCGATGCGGGCGCTGAGGATTGACAGCCCCGCGGTTGAGACAAGAACCGGGTTGAATTCGAGAAGGGCGATCTCCGGGTGCCGGTCCTTGAGCAGCGCCACCCGGGCCACGAGGTCCTCAATGGCCGCAACGTCCGCGGGAGGGAGACCCTGGTAGCCGAAGAGCTTGATCGAGGCCTTCGGCGAGCGCACGAGGTCCGCCACGTTGACTGTGCTCAGCGGCGGCACGCCGTGCCCCCAGTCGTCGAGGACGTTCACCGCGTCGCCGGCCAGGCCGAAGGAGAGCACCGGGCCCAGCAGCGGGTCCTCGATCGCCCGCAGGGTGCACGCCTGCCCCGAGGGTGCCATTGACTGAACTTCCATGCCGAAGCTGCCGAAGGGGGCAAGCGCCTTCTCCATCTGCAGGATGTTCCGGCGCAGCGACTCCGCGTTGTCGATGCTCAGCCGCACTCCACCCAGGTCGAGGCGGTGCCGGAGGTGCTCGTCCATCGTCTTGAGCGCCACCGGCCACCCGAGGCGCTCGGCCGCGGCGACGGCGTCGTCGGCGGAGGCGAAGCTTTCCGAGGGCAGCAGGTCGATGCCGTAGGTGGCCAGCAGGGCAGCGCTCTCCGGGCCGGTGAGCCGGGTGAGGCCGACGCCGGTGACCCGGGTGAGGATGGCCTCGAGCTGGGCGTCGGCGGCGTCGGCGGCGGTGCCGGGCACATCGGTGAACTCGCCGTGGTCGCGGGAGCGCCAGGCGGTGTAGCCGACCACCGCGCCGAGGGCCGACACGGCAGCACCCGGGCTGGCGAAGCACGGCACGCCGCGCTGCAGGTCGGTGCCGGCGCGGGCGTCGTCGGCGGTTCCGGGCCCGTCGCCCTGGCGCCGGCCGTTGGAGGTGGCCTCCGCCCCTGCCTGCGGCTGGGCGGCAACGAGCCCGTCGAGCTGCAGTGCCGGGTCGAGGATTCCGGTGAACGATGCAACAACCGGCTTGCCGGAGGCCTCCCCGCGGGCCTGAAGCCGCGCCGCTACTGCCTCGGCCGTGAGCCCGCGCGCCGGGAGGGTGGCGAGGATGAGCGAGTGGACCGACTCGTCGGCCAGGGCCGCTGTGAGGGCCGCCTCGAGGGCGGGAAGGGCAACCGACTGCCCGGCGTCGAGGTCGAGGTCCGCGACGACGGCTGCAACGGTCATGGCGTGGGCGGCAACCGCGTCGGCGACGACCTTGCCGAGTGCCGAGGAGTTGCTGAACACCGCGACCCCGGGGCCGGCCGGCAGCGGCTGCGAGGCGACGATCTGCGCGACGTCCATGAGCTGTTCGGTTGTCTCGACCTGGATCACCCCGGACTGGCGGAGCATCGCGTCGAGCGCCCCGGCCGGGGCCTGGGTGACGCGCACGGCATGCCCTGGGGGAAGCTGCATTCCGGTGGTCCCGGACTTCGCGACGATCACCGGTTTGGTCTGGGCGAGGCGGCGCGCGATCCGGGAGAACTTGCGCGGGTTGCCGATCGATTCGAGATAGAGGCCGACGGCGCTGGTCGCGGCGTCGTCTTCCCAGTACTGCATCGCATCGTTGCCGGACACGTCGGCCCGGTTGCCGGCGGAGATGATCGACGAAACACCGAGCCCGCGCCGGCTGGCCGCCGAGTAGAGGAGCACCCCGAGGCCGGCGGACTGGCTGAACAGGGCGAGGCTGCCGCGCCGGGGCAGCGCGGGCGCCATCGACGCGTTGAGGCGTACCGCAGGGTCCGTGTTGACGAGCCCCAGCGAGGCCGGCCCCACAACCCGCATGCCGTGGGCCCGGGCAGTGTGGACGAGCCCGCGCTGGCGGGCGAGGCCCTGTTCGGTGTCCTCCGCGTAGCCGCCCGTCGCGACGAGCAGGCCCCGGACGCCGGCTGCGGCGCACTCCCCCACCACCTTGTCCACCTGGTCGTACGGGACGGCGATGATCGCCAGGTCCACCGGTCCGGGAATCTCCGCCAGGGAGGCGTGCGACACCATGCCCTGAAGCTCGAAGGCCTCCGGGTTCACCGCGTAGACCGTCCCGGTGAACCGGCCCTCAACGAGGTGTTCGAGCAGGGAGTACCCGACGGTCCCCCATTTCCTGCTGGCGCCGATCACCGCAACGGAGGACGGCGTCATCAGTTTCGCGACGCTGCGCGCCTCGGCCCGGTGTTCGCGCGCCTCCATGACGGCCTGGGACTTGCGGGTGGGGTCGATGTCGAAATTGAGCATGACCACGCCGTCGTCGAAGTGGCGCTTCACCTCGTAGCCGGCGTCGGCGAAGACGCTGATCATCTTCCGGTTTTCGGGAAGGACCTCGGCGGAGAAGCGCCGGATCCCGTTTTCGCGGGCGGCCGTGGCGAGGTGCTCAAGGAGGATCGAGCCGACGCCGCGGCCCTGGTAGGAGTCCGACACGTTGAACGCGACCTCGGCCTCGGTCGGGTCGTCGAGCCGGTCGTAGCGGCCGATCCCGATGATGTCGGCTCCGCGGGTGATCACGAACGCCACGCGGTCGTGGTGGTCGACCTCGGTGAAGCGCTTGAGCTCCTTTTCGCTGAGCTTTGCCTTGTAGGTGAAGAACCGCAGGTAGATCGAGTTCTCGGACTGGCGCCCGTGGAATGCCTGGACGGCGTCGGCGTCGGAGGGGGCAATCGGGCGCAGGTGCCCCGTTCCGCCGTCCCGCAGGACGACATCAGCCTCCCAATATTCGGGGTAATGTCCGTCTGCCACCATAGACTCAGCGTAGTGGGCATCCTCCGCAACCGTCAGTAGAGCGGACCTGCCCATGCGAGAAACAGCCCCAGATCCAAGTTGAGGAACCACCACCGCCATGGCCAAGCGCCAAAATTCAGCCCCGCCCGCAGACTTCACCGAGAACATCATCGACATCGATGTTGAATCCGAAATGCAGGACTCGTTCCTCGAGTACGCCTATTCGGTGATCTACTCGCGTGCGCTCCCCGATGCGCGCGACGGCCTGAAGCCGGTGCAGCGGCGCATCCTGTACATGATGACCGACATGGGGCTGCGCCCCGACCGCGGGCATGTAAAGTCGGCCCGCGTTGTCGGCGAAGTGATGGGCAAGCTGCACCCGCACGGCGACGCGGCCATCTACGACGCGATGGTCCGCATGGCCCAGGACTTCTCGCTGCGCCTGCCGCTGATCGACGGACACGGAAACTTCGGATCGCTCGACGACGGCCCCGCAGCCCCCCGGTACACCGAGGCGCGGCTCGCCGCCCCGGCGCTGAGCCTGACCGACCACCTCGACGAAGACGTCGTCGACTTCGTCCCCAACTATGACAACCAGCTGATGCAGCCCGAGGTGCTCCCCGCGGCGTTCCCGAACCTCCTGGTCAACGGGGCGAGCGGCATCGCCGTCGGCATGGCCACCAACATGGCCCCGCACAACCTCGGCGAGGTGATCGCCGCCGCGCGCCACCTCATCGCGAACCCCGACGCCGGGCTCGATGACATCATGCGCTTCATTCCCGGACCCGACCTGCCCAGCGGCGGCAAGATCGTGGGCCTCACCGGGGTCCGCGACGCCTACGAGACCGGCCGCGGCTCCTTCAAGACCCGCGCCAAGGTTGAGGTTGAACAGCTCTCCGCGCGCCGCACCGGGCTCGTCGTCACCGAGCTGCCCTACACGGTGGGCCCCGAGAAGGTCATCGAGCGCATCAAGGACGCCGTCAACGCCAAGAAGCTCCAGGGCATCTCCGACATCGTCGACCTCACCGACCGGATGCACGGCCTGCGCCTCGTGATCGAGCTGAAGAACGGGTTCAACCCCAACGCCGTCCTCGCCCAGCTCTACCGGCACACGCCCATGGAGGATTCCTTCGGGATCAACAACGTGGCCCTTGTCGACGGCCAGCCGCGCACCCTGGGCCTGCTCGAGCTCCTCCACGTCTACATCAACCACCGCATCCTCGTTGTGCGCCGCCGCACCGCCTACCGGCTCGGGCGCAAGAAGGACCGCCTCCACCTCGTGGAGGGACTGCTGATCGCCATTGTCGACATCGACGAGGTCATCCAGATCATCCGCTCCTCCGACGAGGCGGCCGCTGCCCGGGAGCGGCTCATGTCGATCTACGACCTCTCCGAGATCCAGGCGAACTACATCCTCGAGCTGCGCCTGCGCCAGCTGACCAAGTACTCGCGCATCGAGCTTGAGAAGGAGCAGGACCAGCTCCGGCGGGAGATCGAGGAGCTGGAGCGCATCCTCGGCTCCGAGGAACTGCTGCGGGCACTGGTTTCCGATGAGCTCGCAGTGATTTCCGCCGAGTTCGCCACTCCCCGGCGCACGGTGCTCCTCGAATCGGAGGCCGCGGCCCCGCTGAAGGGCTCGGCGCTGCCCGAGGCCGCCGGCCGGGGCGCCAAGGCGGTCCTTCCCCTTGAGATCGCCGACGACCCGTGCTGGGTGGTCCTTTCGACATCGGGCCAGCTCGCCCGCACCGGGGACCGCGAACCGCTCGGGGAGGGACAACGGATCCGGCATGACGCCTTCCGGTCGATCATCGCCACAACCGCCCGCGCCGAGATCGCCGCGGTGACCTCCGCCGGCCGGATGATCCGGCTGCAGGTGATGGACATGCCGTCCCTGCCGCCCACGGCCGGGGTTCCCAACCTGGCCGGCGGGGTGCCTGCCCGCGAGTTCATCACGCTCGAACGCGGCGAGACCCTGGTCGGCCTTGCCCCGCTCAACACCGTGCTGGCCCTTGGCACCGCCCAGGGCGTGGTCAAGCGGGTCTCCCCCGACTATCCGCTCAACCGGGACGACTGGGAGGTCATCTCGCTCAAGCCGAAGGACTCCGTGGTCGGCATCGCCCCCGCCGGGGACGACGACCAGCTGGTCTTCATCACCCGCCAGGCGCAGCTGCTGCGCTTCGCCGGTTCGGCTGTCCGCCCGCAGGGGCGCACCGCCGGAGGGATGAGCGGCATCAAGCTTGCAGTGGGCGACACCGTAGTGTTCTTCGGAGCGGTGGGCGCCGACGACCCCGCCGCCGTCGTCGTGACCCTCGCGACCTCCAGCGACGCGCTGCCCGGCACCTCGCACGGTTCCGTGAAGGTCACCGAGTTCACCGAGTACCCGGCCAAGGGCCGTGCCACCGCCGGGGTGCGGGCGCACCGGTTCCTGCGCGGCGAGGACGCGCTTGCGCTTGCCTGGGCGGGCCACGGTCCGGCGAAGGCGGCAACGGCCAACGGCGTTGCACGCGCCCTGCCGACCGAGCACGGCCGCCGCGACGGCTCGGGCATCGCGCTCACCCAGCAGATCGAGGCCGTCGGCCCCGGCCTGGCCTGGCCGGCGGAGGACGGCGTGCCCTCGGCCTAGCCGCAGCCGATCACGCCCTTCGCACCGCAAAGTGACGAACGCACCCGGATTTCCGGGTGCGTTCGTCGTTTCCGGGTGCGCCAGTCATTCCGAGGTGCGCCGGACACCGGCGCGGGGCTCGCGGTCGTCCGGCGCGGGTCAGGTCACCGTGAGGTCGAACACCAGCGAGCGCTGCGTGGGAACGTAGCCCATCCGCTCATACAGGCCGAGGGCGCCCGAGGGGTTCTCCGTGTCAACGCCCAGGCCGGCGCTGTCCATGCCTCCGTCACGGAAACGCTTCATTGCCTCCGCCAGCAGCGCCGGGGCAAGGCCGCGGCCCCGCCAGGCGCGGCGCACCCCCAGCAGGTCCGTGTAGCCCTCGGCGCGGCCGAGCAGTTCAACCGAGCCGGGGTCATAACTGGCCATCTGGTAGGCGGCCACCGCCCCGGTCTGCTGCTCCACGAGGGCCAGGCTCCAGTCGGCCCGGAACTCGGGGTGGGCGGTGACGAAGCCCCATGCCTCCTCGTCGCGCGGTTCGCTGCCCCAGTGGTCCCCGAAGGCGTCGTTGTGCGCGAGCCTCACCTCCTCCGAAATGGCCTCGTTGAAGGTCACGAGGTCCAGCTCCGCAGGAAAGGGAAGCTCCGGGATCGGTTCGGTGAGGGGGCGGGTCATCTCGGTGAAGTACCTGACGACGGTGCTCCCCGTGAGTTTAAGCAGCGCCACGTGCGAGGGGTTGCTCTCCTCCACGTAGGTCCGCAGGACCCCGCCCGCCACGCCTGCGCCGGCGAGGCGCTCCTGCGCGCGGCGCTGCTGCCAGGCGAAAACGGCGCGTCCAATGCCGCGCCGCCGCCACGCGGGATCCACCCCGCCGGCGCTGTGGGTCTTGACGGAGCCGGGGTTCATGAGCACCCTTCCGAACGCGCGGACGGTGCCCTCAGGGTCGACGCCGAGGATTGTGTCTTTGCGCGGATCGTTCTTCGAGGACGCCAGGGCCTGCTCCAGGTCGACGCGCTCTTCGATCCAGTCGGGCTTGTCCTCGGCCGCCATCCGGAGGATCAGACCATGCCACTGGTCGATGTCCTCCGCCGTGATGGGACGCCAGGAGAGGGAGTCGGGCAGGGCGGAAGTCTCAGACGCGCTCATACGCCCAGCGTAGGTCACCCCCGTGGGAGTGAACATCCCCGCCGGTCTCGCCTCCGATCCGCACCTCCTCCTCGCACAGGGCGGCCTCACGGACGTCGTGGGTCACGAGCAGCACTGCCTTATCGGTCAGTCCCAGCCGCAGGTCGTGCAGGAGCGCGCGGGCGCCGGCCGAATCGAGGTGCGCGGTGGGCTCATCGAGCAGCAGGACGTCGGCGTCGGTCAGCAGTGCCCGGGCGACGGCGAGCCGCTGCCGCTGTCCACCGCTGAGCCGGCTGCCGCCCGCTCCCACCCGCGCGTCGAGGCCGTCCTCGAGCTGGTCAAGGAAGGACCCGAGGCCCACGGCGTGCAGCACCCGCACGAGTTCGGCTTCGGGGATCGGTGAGCCGTCGTTCCGTGCGAGCTGCAGGTTGGCCCGGATGGTTGAGTTGAAGAGATGGCTCTCCTGGGGGCACCACGCGATCCTGCGCAGCACCGGATCCCCTCCGGCCACCGTCCTGCCGTTCACCAGGAGGCTTCCGGAGGCCAGCGGCAGGAACCCGAGCATGGCTCCGATCAGGGTCGACTTGCCGCTGCCCGAAGGGCCCGTGAGGGCGGTCCAGCGGCCCGGCGTCAGGGAGAGCGAGACCCCCGACACGACCGGACGGTCCGGTCCGTAGCCGACCGCCGCGTCCTGCAGTGCGAGGGAACGGATGGGTCCGGTGCCGGTGCGGCCGCCGGGACCAGGCTGCCCCTCCCGCGCGGAGTGGGCTTCTCCCGATCGAATCTTCCCCTCGGGATGCCGCGGGCTTCCGGAGCGGCCGCGGCGGGGGGCGTTCTGCCCGGCGCCCACCGTCCGGGTTTGGGAGGGCGCGGGCCCGTCCTGCCGGGCGGGGCGCGGCGCAAGGATGGGATGGATCCGTGCGGCGACCGCCCGCAGCGGCCCCCAGTGCTGCACGGCAGCGGCCCCCGCCCCGAAGGGTTCGATCAGCGCCAACTGCATCAGGGCCACGACGGCTGCGGTATCGGCCGGCACTCCGCCGGACACCGACAGCACCCCGAGGGCGCCGGCAGAGCAGGCGAGCACGACGAGGCCCTGGCCGGTGCCGGCGGCCCAGGCCACGCGGCGCAGGCCCCGGGCGGCACCGTGATCGAGCGCCTTCCAGCGGTCCAGCGCCCTGCCCGCGGCAGCGTTCACCGCAAGGTCGGGGGCGGCGCGCAGGAGCCGCGCCGTGTGCTCCAGCGACTCTGCCCTCCGCGCCAAGTTTGCGGCACCGGCGGCCCGGTCGGCCAGAACCGCTGCTGCCGGTGCCGCAACGAGCGCCACTGCAGCGGCCGCAAGCTGCCACCCCAGCGCCTCAGGAAGCAGCAGTGCAGTGGTCAGGATGGCGGCGGCTCCGGTCAGGAGCGCCGTCAGCGGCGGAAGGACCGCACGGGGAGTCAGGTCGCGCAGTTCGTCGACGTCCCCCACCAGGGACTCGATGCCGCCGGACCCGCGCGAGACAGTGCGCCAGGACTCGGACCGGCCGAGGAGGCCCTCCCACACGCGCAGGCGCACCTCGTCAGCCCGGGCGAAGACGGCGCGGTGCAGGGCGAGGCGCTCGCAGTAGCGCAGCAGGGAGCGTCCGATGCCGAAGAACCTGACCCCCACGATGGCGGTGAGCAGGTACAGGATGGGTGGTTGCTCGCCCGCCCGCACGATCAGCCAACCGGACAGGGCCGTCAGTGCCACTGCGAAAAGGGACGCGCCGAGGCTAAGGCCTGCGGCACCGAGGAAACGCGGCTCCCACGGCCGGACCAGGCTCAGGACGGTCCGCAGACGGGCGGCGGGTCCGGGATGCACCGGGGGTTCGTTGTCCACTGCGGCGGAGGCCGGACGCCCGTCGGCCGCCGGGTCCGGACCTGCGGCGCCCATCCTGCCGGAGTCCGAAGGGCCAGCTTGTCCGGAGGCGGCAACGGCAGTGCCGGGTGTCCCTGCGGCTCCCGGCGACGCGCTGGAGGCCGAACCGCCGGCCGCGGCAGCGGGCCCGCCTAGGACGACGGCGGCGTCGGCGATTGCTGCGGTCTCCTCGTCGTGGGCGATCATCAGCACCGTGACACTCCCGCGGAGCCCGCGCAGCACCGCGCGGATGGCTTCCGTTGACGCCGCGTCGACATGGGCCGTCGGTTCATCGAGCAGCAGCAGGCCTACCCCGGGCTGGTGCCGGGTGCGCAGGAGGGCGCGTGCGACGGCGACCCTCCGCGCCTCGCCGGAGCTCAGTTCGCCGGTCCGCCGGCCGAGCAGGCCCTGCCCGCCGACCGAGGCGAGCCCGTCGGCGAGCGCGGGGTGGCCGGCGGGCAGCCCGGCGTACAGGGCGAGCTCCTGCTCCACGGTGTCCTGGAGGAATTCGGGGTGCTGCGGGACCCAGGCCACCGAACCCGGCGCCGCGCCGGAGACCGTGCCCGTGACCTCCAGCCCGGGAGGCGCGGCAGTGGTGCCGGCGAGGAGTGCCATGAGGGTGGACTTGCCGCTCCCGCTGGGGCCGGTGAGGGCAGTGCTGGTTCCCTCCCCGAGGGTGAAGCTGAGTCCCGAAAACAGTGGCGCGCCGGCACCCTTGAAGCGGGCCGTGAGGTCCCGGACCGCGACGGGCGCCGGAGCCCCGTGCTGTCCCCGGCGGGGCCGGGGTGCCTCAAGGATGGCGCGGACGCGCGCGCCGGCCTCCCTGCCGTCCTCGCTGGCGTGGTGGGCGGCCCCGACCTCGCGCAGCGGCGTGTAGCACTCGGGGGCCAGCATCAGCGCGAGCAGGGCGGTTTCGAGCCCGAGGTCGCCGTGGATCAGCCGGACACCGGCGAAGACGGCCACGACGGCCACCGAGATGGTGCTGATCAGCTCAAGGGCCAGTGAGGAAAGGAACGCCGTGCGCAGCGTGGCCATGGTGCGCGTGGAGGAACTGTCGGCGATGTCGCGCAGTGCCCGGGTCTGCTGCGCGGCCCGCCCCAGGCCCACAAGCACCGGCAGGCCCTTGGCCAGTTCGAGCAGGTGGTCCGACAGGCGTGCCAGGGCGGCCGCGGCATCCCGCGTGCGGTCCTCGGTGTGGAGCCCGATCAGGATCATGAACACCGGGACCAGGGGAACGGTCAACAGGATGATGAGGGCGCTGACCCAGTCGGCGGCGAGTATCCGCGCTCCGATCAGCAGCGGGACGACGCCGCAGGTGACGAGTGCGGGAAGGTACTGGGTATAGTACTTGTCGAGCCCGTCGAGGCCGCGGGTCAGCAGCACGCTCAGGGCCCCCGTTCCGGCGGCAACGGGAGCACCGCGCACAGTGTGCCCGCCGGTACCCGCTGCAGGGAGGGCGGCGGTGCCGCCGTCGCCGACGATGCGCTCCAGGGCGGCGTGGCGCAGCCGCTCCTTCACGCCGACAACGAGCCGCGCGGCGGTGACGTCCTGGCCCCAGGCGGCAACGGTGCGCAGCGCGACGCCGGCGGCGCCCTCGAGCAGGAGCGTTCCCGGCTCCAGCCGCCCGTCGGCGAGGGCGGCGAGCCCGGAGGCGAGGGCCTGGGCCACGAGCACCAGCCCCGCGGCCTTTGCCGCGGCGAGAGCGCCGAGCAGGTACACCGCTGGCGCCGACCCGACCGGACCGGCCGGACCTTCGGGAGGTTTCCGGCGGGGCCTTTCCGTTCCGGTCCGCACCCTCTGGGTGCTCACAGCGGGGTCACGGCGTGGGCCGCGGGGATGCTGCGCTCGGAGATCCGGCGGCGGAACACCCAGTAGGTCCAGCCCTGGTAGGCCAGGATCAGGGGCAGTCCGAAGGCTGCCACGATGCTCATGACGGTGAGCGTGTACGGGGAGGACGACGCGGTTTCGACCGTCAGGTCGAACAGCGGATCGAGGGTCGAGGGAAGCACCACGGGAAAGGCCGCGGCGAAGATCGCGCCCATCGTCAGTACCATGGCGGACCCCAGCGCCGCGAAGGCCCGGCCGTCGCGGTTCCGGCGGGCCGAGCGCAAGGAGGTGACGGCGCAGCAGGCGGCAAGGACGAGTGCGGCGGCGGTCAGCAGCGTTCCGCCCCGGACCTGCACGACGACCGCCCAGGCGAGCATCGGCAGCAGCGCAACGGGCAGCAGCCGCCGCATCACCCGCAGTGCCGTGTGCCGCACGTCGCCGTCGGTCTTCAGCGCCAGGAACGCCGCAGCGTGCACGAGGCAGAAGAGGACGACGGCGGCGGAGCCGAGCAGTGCGTAGCCGCTGAACCAGGCGAAGGGGCCGCCTTCGCGGTCGCCGTTCGCATTGATGGGAAGCCCGGTGGTGGTCAGGGCCAGCGCTGCTCCGATGCCGGCGGCGGCGGTCAGGGAGCCAAGGGCGATCGCCCAGTCCCAGCGGTTCCGCCATGCGGGGCTGTCGACCTTGCCTCGCCATTCGAAGGCGACCGCCCGGAAGATCAGGCCGAGGAGCACTGCGAGGAACGGCAGGTAAAGCGATGACAGCAGGGAGGCGTACCAGAGGGGGAACGCCGCGAACATGGCGCCGATGGCTGTGATCAGCCAGACTTCGTTGCCGTCCCAGACGGGCCCCACGGTGTTCAGCAGGACCCTGCGCTGGGAATCGGTGCGGTAGACGAGCTTCATCAGCATGCCCACGCCCAGGTCGAAGCCCTCAAGGAAGAGGTAGCCGGCCCAGAGGACGGCGATGAGGACGAACCAGATGGTGGGAAGTGCCTCGGACATGCGTTGATACCTTTTTCTGTCTCAGCCGCGAAGGACGGCTCTTAGTACGCGAAGGAGAGGACGTCGCCGTCGTCGGCGCGGTGTGCGCCGCCGTCGTCGTGGCTTTCCGGGGTGTGGGCGAGTTCGGGCATGGCCGCGGCCACCCCGCCCCGGACGTAGGTGAAGAGAAGGCGCACCTCGATTACCAGCAGCACCGCGTACACGAGCGTGAGGGCCACGAGGGAGGTGAGGAGTTCGGCAACGGTGACCCCCGGCGAGACCGCGGCGGCGGTGAACATGAAGACGCTGTCGATGCCGGCGAAGTCCGGGTTGGGTGCGACGACGAAGGGCTGGCGGCCCATTTCGGTGAAGATCCAGCCGGCGGCATTGGCGCCGAAGGGGGCGAGGATGCCGAAGACGGCGAGCCGCATGAGCCACCGCGACTGCGGGACCGTGCCCTTGCGCAGCACCCAGAAGGCGGCGGCTGCCGCCATGGCGGCGATCGCGCCGAAGCCGATCATGATGCGGAACCCCCAGTAGGTGACCTCGAGGACGGGGAGGTACTCGATCTCGGTGCCCGCGCGCTCGCCGTAGATCGGGTTGTCGGGCAGGTGCGTGCCGTACTTCTCCTGGTATTCGGGCACCAGGGTGTTCACGCCCTTGACCTCGGTGGTGAAGTCGCCGTTGGCCAGGAAGGAGAGCACCCCGGGCACCTCGATGAGTGCCACGATGTCGTCGCAGCTCTGGGAACCGAGGTTGCCGATGGAGAGCACGGAGAATCCGGTGCCGTCGTGGCAGGCGGCCTCCGCGGCGGCCATCTTGATGGGCTGCTGCTCGAACATGAGCTTGCCCTGCAGGTCGCCGGAGACGGCCGTTCCGGCGAAGGCGATCATCGCGACGACGGCGCCGAGCCGTGCCGAGCGCAGCCAGACGCGGTGGTCGGCCGCGTCCCGGGACGGGGCCGCGGGGGTGCCGGCGCCGGCCTGGACCCTGCCGTCCGCGTCGACGGTGTCGATGCCGTCGTTGCGGCGCTTCCAGAGGTGGTACCAGCTGATGCCGAGCAGGAACGCCCCGGCGACGGCCAGCGCGCCGAACACGGTGTGGGGGAAGGCCACGAGCGCGGTGTTGTTGGTCAGCACCGCCCACACGTCGCTCAGGACGGGGCGGCCGTCCACCAGGGCGTACCCGACCGGGTGCTGCATCCAGGAGTTGGCCACGAGGATGAAGTAGGCAGAGAGGACCGAGGCCAGGACAGCGGCCCACAGGGACAGCAGGTGGAGCAGCTTGGGCAGGCGCTCCCAGCCGAAGATCCAGAGGCCGAGGAAGGTGGACTCCACGAAGAAGGCGAGGAGGGCCTCCATGGCCAGGGGTGCGCCGAAGACGTCGCCGACGAACCGGCTGTACTCGCTCCAGGCAAGGCCGAACTGGAACTCCTGGACCAGCCCGGTGGCCACGCCCATGATGAAGTTGATGAGGAAGAGCTTGCCCCAGAAACGCGTCATCCGCAGGTATGCCGCGTCCCCGGTGCGGTACCAGAGGGTCTGCATCACCGCTACGAGCAGGCCGAGGCCGATGGTCAGCGGGACCATGAGGAAGTGGTAGACGGTTGTGATTCCAAACTGCCACCGGGCAATCTCCAAGGCTTCCATAGGGCCCTTTCACGTTCTCCGCGCTCCCGCGGCATCATTTCTACAGCTCGTAGAAAGCTTCTTCTACATAGCGTAGAACAATTTTCAGAGCGATTCTACGAGGTGTAGAAACGTGGGCCGAAACGCGGTATGTTATACCCATAGGCAGTCCCGGGGCTCCCCCCATAGGTGATCGGCACCGCCGACACACGACATCGGATTTCGTCAAAGGAAGATCATGGCAACACTTGGAGACCTCGAACGGACAGTGATGGACCTGCTGTGGGGAACCCCCAGAGCCATCACCGCAAATGAGCTGCGCGACGCCATTGCCCTCGTTCCCGAAGGAGCCGAAACCGGCCGGGAACTGGCGGTCACGACCGTCCTGACCGTGCTGTCCCGGCTCGAGAAAAAGGGCCTCGTTCAGCGCGAACGCGACAGCAGGCCGCACCGGTACAAGGCCGTCACCAGCCGTGCCGACCACACCGCCGAGCTGATGCACGAAGTGTTCGCCACGGCTCCCGACCGTGAAGCGGTTCTGGCCCGGTTCATCGGCAGCGTCTCGGAGGCCGAAGCGCAGACACTGCGCAAGCTGCTCGGCAGCTAGCACACCGTGTTCTGGGCGTCATACTTCTTGGCCGCCCTCGCGGTGCTTCTCGCGTGGCCGGTGCCCATCGCCCTCTCCCGTGCGGCATGGCCGGCCAGGTCGCCGTTCACCGCCATGATCCTCTGGCAGTCAATCGCCCTCGCCGGTGGCCTCTCGATGATCGGCGCGATGCTGGTGTGGGGACTCGAACCGCTTGGGGACAACCTGCTCTCCGCCGCGGGCGGGCTGTGGCTCATTCTGGCCGAGGGGCGTCCGGCTGAAACCCTCGGGATTGTGCACGTCTTCGCGCTGAGCGCGGCAACCCTGCTCGGAGCACACCTCGTGTTCACCCTCATGCTCACCTATGTGCGGATCCAGCGGCAGCGCCGGCGCCACCGGGACATGCTCGGGTTGCTGAGTTCACCGGCACACGGCAGCCCAGCCACCCTCGTGATCAACCATCCGGCCCCAGTGGCGTACTGCCTGCCCGGCGGGTCGCGCTCGGTCACGGTCCTGTCGGACGGGCTCCTCGAGCTGCTCTCCCAGGAGGAACTCGACGCCGTCCTCATCCACGAGAACGCGCACCTGCAGCAGCGCCACCACCTGCTGCTCTGGGCCTTCGCCGCGTGGCGGGCGGCGCTGCCCTGGCTGCCGACAACCCGGCTGGCACAGGCGGCCGTCACCGAGCTCATCGAAATGCTCGCGGACGACCAGGCGCTCCGCCGGGTGGATGAGGCGGCGCTGGTGCGTGCCATCGCGGTTGTCGCCTCCGGGTCCCCCGGCGCGCTGCCCGATGCGTCGGCCCCGGCCGTGGAGAACCTGCAGCCCCTGGCGCCGGCCGGGGAGGGCGCACCGGAGGACGCGGTCCACACGACCGTTCACCGCCTGCGCCGGCTGCTCACACCGCTGAAGCCGTTGTCGATCCTCCAGCGCGGGGCCGCGCTCGGCTCCGCCGGGCTCCTGCTCGTCGTGCCGCCGCTTGTGCTGATCGCCCCGGAACTGCTGGGCTGACGCAGGCGGCGGCCCTGCCGGCGCCTGTGTCAGGCGTCGATGCGCTCGCGGTCGAGCGTCGCCGCGCCGGCCACGATGAAGTCCTTGCGCGGTGCCACGTCGCTTCCCATCAGCAATTCGAAGACCCGCTCCGCAGACTCCGCCTCCTGGATGCGCACGCGGCGCAGCGTCCGGTGCCGGGGGTCCATTGTTGTCTCCGCCAGCTGGCCGGCATCCATTTCGCCAAGACCCTTGTACCGCTGGATCGGTTCCTTGAACCGCTTGCCCGACTTCTCCATGGCGGCAAGGAGCCGGTGCAGCTCCTGCTCCGAGTAGGTGTAAACCATTTCGTTCGGCTTCGAGCCGGGATTGATCACCTCGACGCGGTGCAGCGGCGGCACAGCCGCATAGACCCGTCCCGCCTCGACCAGCGGCCGCATGTACCTGAAGAACAGCGTCAGCAGCAGGGTGCGGATATGTGCGCCGTCGACGTCGGCGTCGGTCATGAGGATGACCTTCCCGTAACGCCGTGCGTCGAGCTGGAAACTGCGGCCCGACCCGGCGCCCACCACCTGGATGAGTGCCGCGCACTCGGTGTTGGAGAGCATGTCGCCCACCGAGGCCTTCTGGACATTGAGGATCTTGCCGCGGATGGGCAGCAGCGCCTGGTAGTCCGAGGACCGCGCGAGTTTCGCGGTTCCCAGGGCGCTGTCGCCCTCGACGATGAACAGTTCGGAGCGTTCGGGATCATCGATCCGGCAGTCGGCCAGCTTGCTGGGCATCGAGGAGGTCTCAAGGGCGTTCTTGCGCCGCTGGGTCTCCTTATGCACGCGCGCCGAGATACGCGACTTCATCTCGGCCACGACCTTCTCGAGCAGCTGCGCGGACTGGGTCTTGTCGCCGCGGGCCGTTGAGTTGAGCCGTGCCGTAATCTCCTTCTCCACCACCTTTGCCACGATCGCCTTCACCGCCGAGGTGCCGAGGATCTCCTTCGTCTGCCCCTCGAACTGCGGTTCGGCGAGCCGCACGGTGAGTACGGCGGTGAGGCCGGCGAAGACGTCGTCCTTCTCGATCTTGTCGTTGCCGGCCTTGAGCTTGCGCGCGTTCGCTTCGATGACCTTGCGGAAGGTCTTCAGCAGCGCCTGCTCGAACCCGCTCTGGTGGGTGCCGCCCTTGGGTGTGGCAATGATGTTCACGTAGCTGCGCATCGTCGTCTCGTACCCGATGCCCCAGCGCAGGGCGATGTCGACGTCGCAGTCGCGTTCCACTTCAGCCATGTGGCTGTGGCCCCGGTCATCGAGCACCGGCACCGACTCCTTGAACCGCCCGGAGCCCTGGATCCGCCACACGTCGGTCACTGCGGCGTCGACGGCGAGGAACTCGGCGAACTCGGAAATGCCGCCGTCGTGCTGGAAGACCTCTTCGACCGGTCCGGCCTCGCCGGGCGTGCCGGGCAGCCGCCGTTCGTCGCGCAGGGTGATCCGCAGCCCGGGCACCAGGAAGGATGTCTGGCGGGCCCGCGCCTCGAGCTCCTCGTAGGAGAACTTGGCGTCGGGGGTGAAGATCTGCCGGTCCGCCCAGTACCGGATGCGGGTGCCGGTCACGCCGCGCTTGGTTGTCCCCACGACCTCAAGGCGCGAGCTGTCGAGGAACGGCTCGAACGTCGCCGTCGGCGAGACCGACTTCCCATCGGTGAACCGGCCGGGCTCGCCGCGGCGGAAGGACATCTTGTACGTCTTGCCGCCGCGGTCGACGTAGGCATCGAGCCGGGCCGAGAGCGCGTTGACCACGCTGGCGCCGACGCCGTGGAGGCCGCCCGAGGCGGTGTAGGAACCCCCGCCGAACTTCCCGCCTGCGTGAAGCTTCGTGAAGACGACCTCGACGCCGCTGAGCCCGGTCTTCGGTTCGGCGTCGACAGGGATGCCGCGGCCGTCGTCGTGGATCTCGACGGAGCCGTCGGCGTGGAGGATCACCGTGATGCTCTGGCCGAAGCCCGCGAGTGCCTCGTCGACAGAGTTGTCGATGATCTCCCACAGGCAGTGCATGAGCCCGCGCGAGTCCGTCGAGCCGATGTACATACCGGGCCGCTTGCGGACCGCCTCAAGGCCCTCGAGGACGGAGAGGTGGCGGGCGGTGTAGTCGGAACTTAGTGGGGTCACGTTTGGGCGATCTCCTCGGCGGGTTGCGGCACTATGAGCGGGCCCGGCCGCCGAAAGCGGCCGCCGGACACCACTGACCAGCTTATTACCCGCCACCGACCACTCGGCGCAGGCTGGCCCGGCGGTGCCGCCCGGACTGTAGGGTCGAGCCACAATGCCAGCGCTGTGAGGAGAACAATGGACTTCCTTGAAACCATGGAAACCGTCGGCAAAGCCGTCGACGCTGCGGGCGTGATCGCCATTGTGATCGGAGCTACTGTCTCCACCGTGCTCGCGGCCGGGGCCCTGCTGCGCCGCCGCGCCGATACCTACGAGACCTACCGCCGCCGCCTCGGCCGGTCGATCCTACTCGGGCTCGAGCTGCTTGTGGCCGCCGACATCATCCGCACGGTTGCCGTGACACCCACCTTCGAATCCGTGGGCGTCCTTGCTCTCGTGGTACTGATCCGCACCTTCCTCAGCTTCTCGCTTGAGCTCGAGATCACAGGGCGCTGGCCCTGGCAGAAGCGAAACGAGCCCGAGACGGCGGCCAATCAGTAGCTTGCGGCCACAAAGTCAAGAAAGTGCCCGGGTACGCCGGGAGCGAAAGACCACCAACCCTGCGAAGGATCGGCAACGAATAATGGTTATATGAATACACGATCCACATGAGGAGGCATTCATGACCACTGCAGTAGCAACCCGAGAGTTAACTGCCCAGCACCGCTGCGACCGCTGCGGAGCCCAGGCCTACGTGCGCGCGGTCCTTTCGTCCTCCGGTGGAGAGCTTCTGTTCTGCGGCCATCACGCCCGCAGCGTCGAAGCCAACCTGAAGCCGCTCACCTCTGAGTGGCTCGACGAGACTGAGCGGCTCAACGAGAAGCCCGTCGTCAGCGAAGCCTGAGTCCGGATTCCACCGGCCCCCTCCGTTCGGGGCGGCCCGGGTGTAGACGGGCATTGAGAGACACAAGGAAGGCCCCCTCCGCGGAGGGGGCCTTCCTTGTGTCTATCGGCTGCCCTGTGACCGGGCGGCTGCCCTGTGACCGGGCGGCTGCGCCGATGTCTGTCAGTCGAGGTAGTCGCGCAGCACCTGCGACCGCGACGGGTGGCGCAGCTTGGACATCGTCTTCGATTCGATCTGCCGGATCCGCTCGCGCGTGACTCCGTAGACCTTGCCGATTTCGTCTAAAGTCTTCGGCTGGCCGTCGGTGAGGCCGAAGCGCATGGCGACGACGCCTGCCTCGCGCTCGGAGAGCGTGTCGAGCACCGAGTGGAGCTGCTCCTGAAGCAGGGTGAAGCTGACGGCGTCGGCGGGAACCACGGCCTCGGAGTCCTCGATGAGGTCGCCGAACTCGGAGTCGCCGTCCTCGCCCAGGGGCGTGTGAAGTGAGATCGGTTCCCGGCCGTACTTCTGGACCTCGACGACCTTTTCGGGGGTCATGTCGAGCTCGAGGGCCAGCTCTTCCGGGGTGGGCTCCCGGCCCAGGTCCTGGAGCATCTGGCGCTGCACGCGTGCGAGCTTGTTGATGACCTCGACCATGTGGACCGGGATGCGGATGGTGCGCGCCTGGTCGGCCATGGCGCGGGTGATCGCCTGCCGGATCCACCAGGTGGCGTACGTGGAGAACTTGAAGCCCTTGGTGTAGTCGAATTTCTCGACCGCGCGGATCAGGCCCAGGTTCCCTTCCTGGATCAGGTCAAGGAAGAGCATGCCCCGTCCCGTGTAGCGCTTGGCCAGGGAGACGACGAGGCGCAGGTTCGCCTCGAGGAGGTGGTTCTTGGCACGCTTTCCGTCGTGGATGACCCATTCGAGTTCGCGGCGCAGCTTCGGATCCATGTCCGGGTCGGCGGCGATCTTCTCTTCGGCGAACAGCCCGGCCTCGATGCGCAGGGCGAGGTCGACTTCCTGCTCGGCGTTGAGCAGTGCAACCTTGCCGATCTGCTTGAGGTAGTCCTTGACGGGGTCGGCGGTGGCTCCGGCCGAGACGACCTGCTGGGCGGGGGCGTCGTCGTCGTCAGCGTCGGAATAGACGAATCCGGTGGTGGTGCCCGTTTCCGCCTCGGCGGCCTCGGTCTTTACTTCCTCGATGTCCAGGTCCGCCGGTGCGTCGGGGATCTCAGGAATCTCATCGACTGCGTCGACAGGGCTGGTGGCGTCGGGTGAAGCCTTCACCGGCGTTTTGGCTGCGGCAGCCTTGGGGGCGGCCTTCTTGGGAGCGGCCGCCCTGCGCTTTGTTGTGGTGGGGCCAGCTTCCAGTGAAACTGGCGCTGCTGTCTTCTTGACCGACACAGAGAACCTTTCAGACGCGGTGTGCGGTGCCGTCAAGGGGACAACACCACTATGACCCTGTCAAGTCCGTGCTCGATTTCAGACGGAAACCGGGGACTGGAGTCCTTAGAAAGGACTCGTTCCTCGGACTGCGCTGTTCCCGGTACCTGCGCTTCACGCCACAGACATCGGAGCCAACACGGCTCCATTTGATGCACGGACCCCACCGGGTCTCGTTTAGATTGTCTCACGCTTTGGCGGTGCACGTGAATTGCCCCCGCCTAGGGGCGCGGCCCGGGGTGACGTCCGCAGGCCGCATCCGGCCCCGGCCCCCACGCGGAGTGGCGGCGCCGCGCCCACAGCGGCACGCCGCCATGGAGGATGAGCTCCCGCAGGAGCCGGGCGAGCCGGTAGCCCGGCTCGGTTGCCTCGGCGTGATCAAGATAGGCGCATGCCCGCGAACACCGCCCGCGGGCGTACTCGAACCACGCCAGCATCGAGTAGGCCGCGGCACCCCCCTCCCCCGTGGAGAGCCGTCCGAGCTGGAGCAGCAGGGCCGAGGCGGCGTCGACGCGCTCCCAGCGTGGCCTGCCCTCGTAGCGTCCCGCGAGCAGTTCGGCGAAGGCACGGGCCGCCTCCTCGGACCCGTGCGGGTCGAGGGGCACCGGATCGTAGCCGCCGGACGCCGCACCCGGCCCGGGTGCCGGCTGCGGAGGCAGCGCCGGCTGCTCCGGTTCCAGCGCCCGGGGCCCTGCCGGCCCGCGTGCCGGCTGCGGAGGCACCACAGGATCCAGCCGGGTTCCTCCCGGCGAGGAATCCTGCAGCAGCGCGCAGGCGCGGGCACCCCGGACGGCGGTGTCAAACCCGAGGCCGGCGAGGACGAGCACCGAGTCCCGGACCGCCTTTGAGGTAAGGCTCGCCAGGAGGAATGCCGCGGTGTCGGGATCCAGCATGTCCGGCTCGACGGAGTCGGGCCGGGTGATGTGGTCGTCCCATGCTTTAAGGGTGGCAAGGAACTGGGGTTCGGTCTGCCAGCGCCCGGTGCAGGCGCGTGCGTAGGCGCTGACGCGGTGCCCGACTGTTTCGCGCAGGGCCGGGTCTAGGGGCGCCGAGGCAAGCGCCCGGTCGACGGCGAGCTCGGCGGTGGCGGAGACACTGCTGCCCCCGAAGATCAGTTCCACGCTGAGCGCGCTCTCCTCGATCGAGGTCACGGGGCGGCCGGGCCACGGGCAGCAGTCCGGGTCCACGCAGAAATACTCCCGCCAGTGGGTCGCCGAGACCAGCCATGCGTCTTTGAGCGGCATCCGCGCCGCTGCAAGTGCCTGCCCGAGGGCTCCGGCCATGGCCTGGCGCGGAGGGGTGGCCGGAGCGTCCCAGCCCTCGTCGGTGTAAAGGACCATCAGCGTCGCGTCGGCTCCCTCGTCGGAGCACAGGTAGGAGCAGACTCCCGCAGCGAATGCCCGGGGATCGTCGCCGGGAGGCGGCAGGTCCACACGGAGCGTCGCGCCAATGGTCCGCCCGGAGAGGGTCACCATGACCAGGCTCTCGACGGGCCCGAAGCCCAGTGCGTGGGGAATATAGGCGAGGATGTCGGCCGGAGACGTGATGCGCAGGGGCGGAGAGTCGGTTGCCATCCCTTGAGCATTCCCCGTTGACCTCCCGCCGGGGCGGCGCCGGACGGCTATGTGGAGAACCTTTGAACGGCGTTCGGGATGCGGCAGCCGGACACGGGGGCCGGTTTCGACGCTCTGCGTGTATTAGTAGTACATGAGGACGACATGAGCGGGAACCAGCCGACGTCGCGGCGCCACCAGCCGCCGTCGCGGCGCCCCGCCGAAGGAATCGACGCGGCCCTGGCAACGGCGGGCGGTGATCCCTTGCAGCGCCGGGTGGTGCGCATCCTTGCCGCCGCACAGATCCTTGGTGGGATCGGCATGGGTGCCACCCTGTCGCTCGGTGCCCTGCTTGCCTCCGAGATTTCCGGTTCAACCGCCTGGTCGGGGATGGCCGCGACAATGAGCACCCTCGGAGCCGCCCTGCTGGCTGTCCCGCTGGCACGCCTCGCCCAGGCTCGGGGACGCGGGATCTCCCTGTCCTCGGGGGCGCTGATCGCAGGTACCGGCGCTGTGCTGGCCATCGTCGCAGCGGGGCTGTCGAGCTTCCCGCTGTTGCTCCTCGCGCTGATGCTGCTCGGCGCCGGCTCGGCGACGAACCTCCAGGCGCGGTTCGCAGCAACCGATCTCGCCTCGACGGGGACCCGCGGCCGGGACCTGTCCCTCGTCGTCTGGTTCACCACGATCGGGGCGGTCCTCGGCCCGAACCTGTTCGAGCCCGGTGAAGCGCTGGGGGCCTACCTTGGACTGCCTCCGCTGTCTGGAGCCTTCGCGTTCTCCGCTGCCGCCCAGGTGGCGGCGACTGTCGTATACCGGGTGGGCCTTCGCCCGGATCCCCTGCTGACCGCGCTCCGCCTCCGTGGCCCCGTTCACGACCAGGTGTCCCGGCAGGGCGGGATTTCCATCCTGCGCAGCAACCCCCTGGCACGCTACGCGGTGGTCAGTGTGGCACTGAGCCACGCCGCAATGGTGGCGCTGATGTCGATGACCCCGGTGCACCTCCGCGACCATGGCGCCACGCTCGCCGTCGTCGGCCTGACCATCAGCCTTCACGTTGCCGGCATGTACGCCCTCTCCCCCGTGTTCGGCTGGTTGGCCGACCGCGCGGGAAGGACGGCCGGCATCCTCACGGGTCAGGTGCTGCTGCTCGGCGCACTGCTGCTGGCATGGGCCGGTGCCGATTCCGCCGCGGCCGTCACCGTCAGCCTCATCCTCCTGGGCCTGGGCTGGTCCGCCTCGGTCGTGGCCGGGTCGGCGCTGGTCGCCGAATCCGTCGAGGTGGAAAGCCGCTCGGCCCTCCAGGGCGTCTCCGACCTGTCGATGAACGTGGCGGGGGCGCTGGGCGGGGCGCTCGCCGGGCCGGTCCTGACAGTTCTCGGTTACTCCGGGCTGGGCCTCGTCGTGACGGGGCTCGTTGTGGTTGTCCTCCTGTGGACCGGGCTTCGGGCCGGCCGTGCCATGCGCGGCCGCGGGCCGGCCGGGGCTGAGCTCCCCGACGCCTGAGAACCGTGGAGGTCAGGCCCCGGCAGCGGTCTTCACTGCCAGGAGCATCACGATCGATCCCCCGACCAGTGCCGTGAGGCGCCGCCCCCTCCTGCCAAGCAGGACGCGGCGGAATGACGCCCCGGCGCCGGCGAGGAGAAGCTGCCAGCTGGCCGATGCGCCAACGACCCCGGCAAGGAACAGGCCCCGCTCGGGAACCGATTCGACGGCGCTGAAGGCCCGTCCCGCGATCAGGGCGGTGAAGTAGATGACCGTCGTCGGGTTCGTCAGGGTGAGCCCCGCAACGGCGAGGAACGCACGGGCGGCGCTCACTGAGCGTTCCCCTCCTGCGGGCTTTGCCCGCGCCGCCTGGTCGGGCCGGAACGCCGGGCGCAGCAGGATCAGTCCGACCGCCGCGAGCACCAGGGCCGAGATAACCCGCAGGGGTACCTGAACGGGTTCGATGACCGACGCCGCGGCCGCGCCGGCCAGGAGCGCCGCCGCCGCGTAGACGCCGTCGACCGCCGCCGCGCCCAGTCCCCCGCCCGCGGCCACTTTCCAGCCGCGGCGCGCCCCGAGGGACACCAGGTACACGCCCACCGCCCCGACCGGAACGGCGATCCCATAGCCTGCGGCTGCGCCCGCGAGGAATGCCTCGATCACCGGCCTACGTCTTGTTTCCCTCAGCGCTGCGCCGGTCCCGTTCGGCGCGCCGGCGGGCGCGTTCCCGGGCGAGCGCTTCCCGGAGCGGGGGCACGACCACGCCCTGCTCGGCCATCTGGCGGCGCACCGTACGCCGGACGATCAGTATCGCGGCCGCACCCGCACCAAGGATGACAAGCTGGAAGGCCATCGCAATCCGGAACGAGCCAAGGGCGTAGAGGTCGTTCCCGGAGAAGCCGGCGGCGTACAGGTAGTCGAGGATCAGCCCGATCCCGTACATGGCGATCAGCGAGGCGGCGAAACCGCCGATGTTCACGATGCCGGTGGCCGTGCCCATCCGCGACGACGGGTTGAAGGTGCGCGCGAAGTCGAAGGCGATCATCGACCCGGGGCCGCCCAGGGCCAGCGCCACGATGAGCAGGGCGAGCAGCCACAGCGGCGCCGTCCCTGGCATGAGCAGGACGGCAAGCCAGGCGCCTGCGATCCCTGCCGCGATGGCCAGGACCATGGTGGAACGCCGCAGGGGGTGCCGGGAGACATAGAGCCCGAGCAGAGGGCCAGACACGATGCCCACGGCGACGAACAGCGTCATGAGCGCCGACGCCGCAACCGGGTCCACCCCTTCGGCCCGCACCAGGTAGGGGTAGCCCCAGATCAGCACGAACACCGTTCCGGGGAACTGAACGGTGAAGTGGGACCACAGCCCGAGGCGGGTGCCCGGCTGGCGCCAGGCCCGTGCCAGGGAGATCCCGGTCTGGCGGAGGCCTGCAGCCGCCCGCGGTTGCCGCTGCGGGGCGTCGCGGATGAGTGCAACTGCGAGGACGACGGCGAGCGCCGACATCGCGGCGGCCGAGAGGAACGCGGTGCTCCACCCTGCGGCGCCGAGCAGTGCCGCGAACGGAACCACCGACACAACCTGGCCGAGCTGCCCGATGATGCCGGTGCACTGTGTCAGCACGGGTATCCTGCGGGGTTCGAACCAGGCGGGAAGCAGCCGCAGCACCGAGATGAAGGTCATCGCATCGCCCGCACCGACAAGGAGCCTCCCGGCAATTCCGCCGGTGATCGTCTCCGAAAAAGCGAGCTGCACCTGCCCCAAGGCCATGAGCAGCGCCCCGGCGAGGATGAGGAAACGCGGACCGACCCGGTCCACCAGCACTCCCACGGGAATCTGGAGCGCCGCGTAGACGAGCAGCTGCACCACCGTGAAGATGGAGAGCGCCGAGGCGCTGGCTGAATAGCGCTCCGTCGCTTCGAGCCCGGCGACGCCGAAACTCGTCCGCTGGGTCACGGCGATGAGGTAGGCGACCACCCCTGTCCCCCACACCAGCCATGCCCGGTATCCGCTCACCCCTCCATTATTGGTGGAGGAGCCCCCTCCTGCGCACTCCGGCCGGCGCGGCGGGTGCGATCAGGCGCTGCGCAGGCCTGAAGCATCGAGCAGGACGCCGGCCTGCCGCACGTACGGCTCGCACTGCTCGCCGTTCGGGTGCACCGCCGTCGTGCGCACCTGCGCCTCCCAGTGCTTTTGCGTGCCGTCGGAGTGGCTCACTGTTGCCTTCACAATCAGCTCGCCTTCCGGCAGTCCCTCGATGACGGCGAAGCCGGCGCTTGTGCCGTCTGGGCTCGACTCCGCCCAGCAGGTGAGGGAGTCACAGCCTTCGTTTGAGATGTACGTTCCCGGATGAAGTTCAACGTCCCCGGGCCGGCACTGGTTGTTCCAGCAGGCTTCGAGCTCAACCGCGGTTACGGTGTGGGCAGTGTCCGCGGCGACCGTCACGCTCACTCCGTCGTGGGCGCCGATCTCGGTGCACGCAAGCGGGGCCGCCCCGCCCTGCTGCCCGCATCCCGCCAGGAGGAGCGCGGCGGAAACCGCGAACCAACGAAGCGCGCGGGGAGGCACTGGCGATTTCATGCCTCAGGGTAGCGCGGCCGGCCGAGCTGCCCGCCCGGCGCGGCATTGCAAACCTGCAACGATGGCGGAGCCGGAGGCTACACTCGGAGCGGCGGAGGCGAAAACCGGTCCGCTGACATGTTTGGGGGATCATGGGCAGCAGTCGTGCGCGCATCGTCGCGCTGAGTATCGTGCTTGGGGTGCTGGTAGCCGCGCTCGCTTCGCTGGCGGGCAATGACTACCTCCTCTTTGCGCTGCTGCTGGCCGGCGGATTCGCGGCCCTCACCGGCTTTCGTCGTTTTCTGATGTATCTCACCAAAGTGCTGCTGCTGCGGGCGGGGAAGGCGGCCCGCGGCAGGCAGGCGGGCCCGTTCCACTACGCCGGGCGAAGCCGTCCCGGTGGAACACCGTCCGGGGCGGGCGGCCCCCGTGCGTCCCCCGCGTCGGTCTACACCGTTGACTCACCGGCGGCTCCACGGACCGCCGGCGAGGCGTTCGAGCAGCACGTCTGGCGGCGTGAGCCGGAACTGCGCGACCGGCGGCTTTCGCTGATCCTCGCGGCGCTCCTGATCCCCGCGGCCGTGCTGACATGCCTTGCCGCGCATTGGACCGCAATCGAGGCGCTCTTCGAGGGCCCACCCCTCCGGGCGTGGCGAGGTCTCCTTGCAGTTATTGGGATTGAAGTCCTCGCGGTGGGGCTCATCGCCCTTGGGCTGGGCAGCCGGTACGCGCGCGGCTCGCTCGCCTTCTTTTCGATCGCACGCGAGCTGCCTCCGTTCACGGTTCTGCAGGGCCGCCGGGATGCCCGATTCCTCGAGGCGCTGAAGCAGGTCCGGTCCGGCGTGGCAGGCCTTCCTGAACTTTTCACGGTCTTCACCGACCGGAACGGCGTCCTGCTGCTGGGCGGAGGGGCAGCACCGCGGGTCGTTGCCGCATTTCACTGGCTCCACGTGGCGGAGATCCGCCTCGCACCGCCGGACCTTCCCTCCTCGCGGCGAGGATCGGGCCAGCAGCGCGTTGAACTGCTGATCAGGCACAAGGGAGCCGACGTGGGCCTCAGCCTCGAGGTCGAGCGGGCCAAGGTTGCGTGGAGCGAGCACGGATTTGTCAAAGCGGATCCGCTTGGCGCCTCCGTCACCACGCTGCAGGGGGTGCGCATGAACTGGCTGGTGCCTCCGCTGGGCTCCGGCGCGGGACACGGCCATGCGGACCCGGGGGCCGAATCCTGGCCTGCCGATGAAACGTCGAAACGTATCAGCCTGCTTTCGGGAACCACGCCGCTTGCCGGAACCGACCAGGAACGGATGGCACTGACCTACGAGGTGATGCAGCGCGCACCACTTGAACTGGCCAGCGCCAGGGCGGCGTGGCGAAAGCAGGTCCTGACGTCCTGCATCCTCGCCGCCGCGGCACTTGGCGCAGTCACCGGCCCGGGGATCCTGCTCACCCTGATTGGCTAGGATCCCCGGCTGGAGCAGCTGCTACAGCGACGGGGGCACGCCATCGCCGCGGTCGGTGTCGGGCTCGGGCTCGGGCTCGGACCCATTATCGCGAAGCAACGTTGATTCCTCTTCGGCCTGCGGGCTGGCGAGGTAGGCCTCAACCTCGGCGCCGATTTCCTCGGCGCTGACGAGCTCGCTGTTGTCCTTGACGAGCAGGGAACGCCGCTCGACGCTTCCCGCCCGCTCGTCGTAGCTCTGCTCAAGGGAACTGACCACTGACTGCACCTCGGGCGAACCGTCGACCTGCCGGGCCACCTGGCGCTCGACCTCGCGGCCCGACTCCCGCAGCCGGTCGGTGGGAAGCATCAGCCCGGTTGCCGCGCCGAGGTACTCGAGACCGGCGACCGCAGCCGGCGGATATTCGGCCTCGGCGAGGTAGTGCGGAACATGCACGGCGTAGCCAACGACGGCGAAGCCGGCCTCAATCAGCCGCAGTTCGAGCAGGTGCCCAACCGACGCAGGAACATCCATGACGGGCCGCCAGGCATTCATTCCTTCAATGAGGGACTCGCGGTTGCCATGCACGGTGACGCCGATCGGACGCGTGTGGGGAACGGGCATGGGGATTCCCTGGATCCAGGAGACGTGCGGGACCTGGTACTCGACGGCCAAGGACCGGACCGCCGCCACGAAACGCTCCCACTGCAGGTCCGGTTCCAGGCCGGTGAGCAGCAGGAACGGCTCTCCCAGGCCGTCGTAAAGCCGGTGGAGTTCGATGGACGGCGCCTGGTAGTCCCGGAGATGGTCCTTGTCGAACACGATCCGCGGGCGCCGGCTCCGGTAATCGACGAGCTGGTCGGTATCGAAGATCGCCACCGGGTCGCTGTCGAGAGTGTCCAACAGCTCTTCGCCGACCTGAGACACCACCTGGCCGGCGTCGGACAATCCGCCGAGGCTCACAAGCAGCGGCAGTCCCGACAGGTTCTCCGGGCTCAACTCGGTGTTCAGATCAAACAGTGTGCGTGGATCCAGCATTGCTTCCTCCCTGCGGATGGACTCCGCGCATTCATGCGCGCGTCCTTTACTTCCTCATCTCTTCAACGCCGACCGCCCCCGCTTTCATTCCGCGGGTGCAATTGCACGGCGACCGACAGACTACGATCAAAGGACGGGTTCCGTGCTGCCCTGCACCGGATCCCCAATCAGTCCAGTCTCTGGAATCTCATCTGGAAATGAGGAATTACCTTCGTGATGAAGCCAAGCGAGCCCACTCTGACGGCCGTCGCCAAAGACCTGAAGAAAATACCAAGTGACGCCCTGGTTATCGGGGTCGGCAAAACTCCCGAGGGGCCGGTGCTGCTTGACAGCCCGCTGTCGGCGAAGGCCGCGCGGGCGCTCGGCGATTCCCTCCAGGTGCTGGGCATCACGGGGGCTGCCGATGAGGTTCGAAGGATGCCCGGCCTGCCCGACACCGGATCCGACTCGCTCGTCCTCACCGGGGTCGGCGCATGGAAGCCGGGCACGGCGCTTTCCGCCGAAACCCTCCGGAGGGCGGCCGGAGCGGCGCTGCGGCAGCTGAAGGGCACCGGCACCGTCGTCGTTGCGCTGCCTGCACCGACCGTCGGGGAAGCTACAGCGGTCGCCGAAGGAGCCGCGCTCGGCGCCTACACGTACGAGGGCTACCGCTCCAACCTCGGCGCCGACGGCTCGAGTGTGCCCCCGAAGGACAACAGCGTTGGCGCCGTCCTGATCCACACGCCGGCAGCGCACGATCCCGCCCTGCCGGCGGCCCTGCGCAGGGCCGCCGTACTGGGCAAGAGCGTCAACGCCACGCGCACCCTGGTGAACCAGCCCCCCAGCCACCTCTACCCCGAGACGTTCGCCCAGGCGGCGAAGGACCTCGCGAAGGGCCTTCCCGTCAAGGTCACGGTCATGGACGAGAAGAAGCTCGAACGCGACGGCTACGGCGGAATCCTTGGCGTCGGCAAGGGTTCGTCGCGCCCGCCGCGCATGGTTAAGGTCGAATACTCCCCCACCAAGTCAAAGGTTCACCTGGCGCTCGTCGGGAAGGGCATCACCTTCGACTCTGGTGGACTGTCCCTGAAGCCCGCCGCCGGCATGCAGACAATGAAGCTCGACATGGCCGGCGCGGCCGCCGTCCTCAACACCCTGCTGGCCGTCGCCGAGCTCGGGCTTCCGGCCAAGGTCACCGCCTGGCTGTGTCTGGCCGAGAACATGCCCTCGGGGACCGCGCAGCGGCCCGAGGACGTCCTGACAACCTACGGGGGACGCACCGTCGAGGTCCTCAACACCGACGCCGAAGGCCGCCTCGTGATGGCCGACGGCCTGGCCGCCGCCAGCGAGGAACGCCCCGACGCGATTCTCGACATCGCCACCCTCACCGGGGCCCAGGTCGTCGCGCTGGGCAACCGGGTCTCCGGGGTCATGGGCGACGAAGGTGTCCGCGACGCAGTCAAGGCAGCCGCCGACCGCTCCGGTGAACAGTTCTGGCCGATGCCGCTGCCCGAGGAGCTGCGGGCCAGCCTCGACTCCCAGGTCGCCGACATCGCCAATATCGGCGAACGTTCCGGCGGAATGATGACCGCCGCGGTCTTCCTGCGGGAGTTCGTGGGGCAGGTCGACGGCGAGAAGATTCCGTGGGCGCACCTGGATATCGCAGGACCGGCCTTCAACGAGGGCTCGCCTTACGGGTACACGCCCAAGGCCGGAACGGGTGTGGGAGTGCGCACGCTCCTCGCCTACGTCGAGGACGTCCTGGAACGCGCTTCCTAGACCCCGCCGCTGCTGCCGGGGCACCGCCTCCGGCAGCAGCGTGAGTCTGCCCACAAGCGCCCGACATTGCCCCATTTCAGGTGGTCGCGGGCGGAATCTGGGGATAGGGTAAAGCCTGATCACCAAGCAATTTGGCACAATCAATCACCGACGCGCTTCGGCGCGTCACTGCTTACGCGAGGGAGCGTCAAAGTGGCCGATACGGCAGCTGCGCAAGAATTCGACATCCTGATCCTCGGCGCGGGAAGCGGTGGCTATGCCGCCGCACTCCGGGCGGTCCAACTGGGTTTCACCGTTGGCCTCGTTGAGAAGGGCAAGCTGGGAGGCACGTGCCTCCACAACGGCTGCATCCCCACCAAGGCGCTCCTGCACACCGCAGAGGTGGCCGACAGCGCCCGCTCGGCAGGCAAGTACGGAGTCAACGCCACCTTCGAGGCGATCGACATGGGCGCCGTCAATGCCTACAAGGAAGGCATCGTCGCCAGCAAGTTCAAGGGGCTGACGGGCCTGATCAAGTCCCGTGGCATCACCGTGATTGAAGGCGCCGGCCGTCTGACCTCCCAGAACACGGTCGAGGTCAACGGAACCTCCTACACCGGCAAGAACATCATCCTCGCCACCGGCTCCTACTCACGCACCCTCCCCGGGCTTGAGATCGGCGGCAAGGTCATCACCTCGGACCAGGCCCTGCAGATGGACAGCGTTCCCAAGAGCGCCATCATCCTCGGCGGCGGCGTCATCGGCTGCGAATTCGCCTCCGTCTGGGAGTCCTTCGGCGTCGACGTCACAATCATCGAAGCCCTCCCCTCCCTCGTACCCAACGAGGACGCGACGATCGTCAAGGCCTTCGAGCGCGCCTTCAAGAAGCGCGGCATCAAGTTCAATACCGGCACCCGCTTCAAGGCCGTTGAGCAGCACGACGACGGCGTCACAGCCACCCTCGAGGACGGCAAGACCTTCAAGGCCGACCTCATGCTCGTCGCCGTCGGCCGCGGCCCCGTGACGGCCGACCTCGGCTACGAAGAGGCAGGGCTCACCCTCGACCGCGGCTTCGTCATCACCAACGAGCGCCTCCACACCGGCGTCGGCAACATCTACGCAGTCGGCGACATCGTCCCCGGCCTGCAGCTGGCCCACCGCGGGTTCCAGCAGGGCATCTTCGTGGCCGAGGAAATCGCAGGCCTGAAGCCGGTCGTCGTCGAGGACCTCAACATCCCCAAGGTCACCTACAGCGAGCCCGAGATCGCGTCGGTCGGCTACACCGAGAAGGCAGCCAAGGAAAAGTTTGGCGATGACCGGGTGGAGACCCAGGAGTACAACCTGGCAGGCAACGGCAAGAGCTCGATCATCGGAACCGGCGGCCTCGTCAAGCTCGTCCGCGAGAAGGACGGGCCCATCATCGGCATGCACATGCTCGGCAGCCGCATGGGCGAGCAGATCGGCGAGGCCCAGCTGATCGTCAACTGGGAGGCCTACCCCGAGGACGTCGCCCAGCTCGTCCACGCCCACCCCACCCAGAACGAGGCACTCGGAGAAGCAGCACTGGCCCTGGCCGGCAAGCCACTCCACAGCTAACCAGCAGCACCCACCACCTGAAGCGGCCTGCAGCCCGGAGAAATCCGGGTTGCACTAAGCTCGCAGGTATTCGCACCAGCAACCTCAGCTGACCCGGCACCACTGGTGGCACAGCTGCCAATGAATGAATCTAATAAGGAGAAACGGGGACAATATGTCTGAATCCGTGAACTTACCCGCTCTCGGTGAAAGCGTCACCGAGGGAACCGTGACGCGCTGGCTGAAGCAGGTAGGCGACACCGTCGAAGTTGACGAGCCCCTCCTGGAGGTTTCCACCGACAAGGTGGACACGGAAATCCCTTCACCGATCGCCGGCGTCATCGAGGAAATCCTCGTCGCCGAGGACGAGACCGCCGAAGTTGGCGCGCCGCTCGTGCGCATCGGAAGCGGTTCGAGCGACGGCGCATCGGGCGGATCAGACGCAGCAGCCCCGGTTCAGGAGCAGGAAGCGCCGGCGCAGGCCGAGGAACCTGCGGCACAGGAAGAGGCACCGGCTGCCGAACCGGCCGCACCCGCCCAGGAGGAAGCACCTGCGGCGCAGGAGTCCGGAAGCGATGCCGGAACCGAAGTGACCCTCCCTGCGCTCGGGGAAAGCGTCACCGAAGGCACGATCACCCGCTGGCTCAAGGCCGTGGGCGACGACGTCGAGGTCGACGAGCCGCTGCTCGAGGTTTCAACGGACAAGGTTGACACGGAAATCCCCTCCCCTGTGGCTGGAAAGCTCCAGGAGATCCGCGTAAACGAGGACGAAACGGCCGAGGTGGGCTCCGTGCTCGCCGTCATCGGCACCGGCGCTTCGGCACCGGCGAAGGTTGAGGCTCCCCGCGGCGAACCCCTTGCGGCCGGCGAAGCCGAGACCCGCGAGACGGCCATGGCGGAGCCCGCCTCCGACGGCGCCACAAAGCCGGCACCGACCACCTCGGAGCCCGCCGAGGAGGCAGCCCCCGAACCCGCGAAGCCTGCCGCCGAGAAGGAAGCGGCACCCGCCGCACCCGCCGCGGCGCCGGCCGAGCCGGCCGGTGGCGACGCCTCCGCGTACGTCACCCCGCTTGTCCGCCGCCTGGCGAACCAGCACGGCGTCGACCTCTCGGCCGTCACCGGCACCGGTGTGGGCGGACGGATCCGCAAGCAGGATGTGGAGGACGCCGCCGAGGCCCTGAAGGCCAAGGAAGCGGCACCGGCAGCTCCGGCCGCCGCACCCGCCGCCGCAGCGCCCGCACGGGCCGCAGCGCCTGCGGTTGAGGCATCGAAGCTCCGTGGAACCGTCGAGAAGGCTCCTCGGATCCGGCAGACCATCGCCAAGCGCATGCGCGAGTCCCTCCAGGTCTCCGCCCAGCTCACCCAGGTGATCGAGGTGGACATGAGCCGCATCGCGCGGCTGCGGAACACGGCGAAGAACAGCTTCCAGGCGCAGAACGGCGCCAAGCTCACCTTCCTGCCCTTCATTTCCAAGGCCGTGACCGAAGCGCTGAAGCAGCACCCCAAGCTCAACGCCTCCTTCGACGAGGAAAAGAAGGAAATCACCTACCACGACGCCGAGCACCTCGCGATCGCCGTGGACACCGAGAAGGGGCTGCTGGTTCCGGTCATCCGCGACGCGGGCAACCTCAACCTCGGCGGCCTGGCGAAGAAGATCGCCGACGTCGGCGCCCGTACCAAGAACAACCAGATCGGGCCGGACGAGCTCGCCGGCGGGACGTTCACGATCACCAACTTCGGGTCGGTCGGCGCCCTGTTCGACACCCCGATCATCAACCAGCCCCAGGTGGCGATCCTCGGCACCGGGACGATCGTCAAGCGCCCCATCGTCGTGACCGACGCCGACGGCGAAGACACGATCGCGATCCGCTCCATGATGTACCTGAGCCTCACCTACGACCACCGCCTGGTGGACGGCGCTGACGCCGGACGGTTCCTGCAGACCCTCAAGGCACGCCTTGAGGGCGGGGCCTTCGAATCGGAGCTTGGCCTGTAGCCTCGCCGGGCACCGGTTCCTGGTGAACCACGCACAAGGGCGGCGTTCCCCTCACGGGAACGCCGCCCTTGTTGTTTGTCTGTGCCGTGTTTTATCTGTGCAGTGTTGTATCAGTGCAGTGTTCTTCCGGCGCCGTTTCATCCAGCGCCGTTTCAATCGGCGCCGTGCTTATCCGGCACCATCCAATGCCTCAGCCGCTTGCCGGCTGCCGGGCGGACCCGCGGCCGTTCCACCACCGCAGGGCCGTCCGAAGCAGGCTCAGGCCCCCGGACGCTTGGGCAGCGGAGCGGGCCGGCGCGACGGGTAGCCCTGCTTGGCCGGTGGAACATCGGTGGGCAGCTCACCGAGCATCTCCTTGAGGATTCCCACGCCGTGCTCCAGCTGCGGGTCCTCCCCTGCCGCATACGCGTGAGGCGGGTAGGCAACCTCAATGTCGGGATCCACGCCGCGGTTCTCAACTCCCCATCCAACGCCGCCGGTCATCCAGAAGGCGTAGCGCGGCTGGGTGACCCCCGTGCCGTCGGCGAGGCTGAACCGTCCATCGATGCCCACAACGCCGCCCCAGGTCCGGGTGCCGATCACGGGCCCGATTCCGCGCAGCTTCGCGACCTGCGTGATGATGTCGCCGTCGGAGCCCGCGAACTCATCGGCAAGGACAACCACCGGTCCGCGCGGCGCGTGCGCCGGATACGTTCCCGGCTCTTCCCCGCGGGGGAAGGCCCACGCGGCCACCTTCCGGCCGATCAGCTCGGCGACGAGCTGGGAGGTATGGCCGCCGCGGTTCCGGCGCACGTCGACGATCAGGGCATCGCGCGCTGTCTCGCGGTCGAGGTCGCGGTGCAGCTGCGCCCAGCCGTTGGCAACCATGTCGGGGACGTGGAGGTAGCCGAACTTCCCCTCGGACACCTGATGCACGATGGCGCGGTTGCTGCTCACCCAGTTCTGGTAGCGGAGCCGTTCCTCGCTGCGCAGCGGCACAACGGCAACGCGGCGTCTCTGGGCGCCGGCGCCGTCGTCGTACCGGGTGACCGTCAGCTCGACGGTCCGCCCGGCCGCGGCCGTGAGCAGCACCGAGGGGCCGTGCGCCGGCGGCACGGGAATGCCGTCGACTGCTTCGATGATGTCACCGGCTGCCACGGCCACGCCGGGAGCGGTCAGCGGTGAGGCCGCCTGCGGGTCGGAGGACTCACCGGCGTAGATGCGCTGCACGGCCCACCCGCGCAGCGTGGGCACCAGGTCGGCACCGAGGAAGCCCTGGTGCCCTCCCGGTTCGGCGGTCAGCGCCGGGCTCACATAGGCGTGGGAGGTGCCGAGCTCCCCGTGGACTTCCCACAGGATGTCGACGAGGTCGTCGTGGGATCCGATCCGTTCGACGAGCGGCGCGTACCGGGACTTCACTTCCTCCCAGTCGAGGCCGCCCATGTCCTCCGTCCAGAAGAAGTCGCGCTGCAGCCGCCAGGTTTCGGTGAATGCCTGCCGCCACACGTTCACCGGATCGAGGAGGATCCGCACCCGGTCAAGGTCGACATCCACCTTGTCCGGCGAGTCGGCGTCGACCTTGCCGCGGGTGGGAACCGCAGTGACCCGTCCCTGCCGAATGACGACGGCAGTGCTGCCGTCACCGCTCACCCGGTAGGAGTCGGCCTCCGCGACGAGGACGTCGACGGAGCGCCGGGCAAGGTCGAACCGCTCAAGGCGCCGCGCCGGTGCCTGGTCGGCTGGCGTGGCCCGCCCGTCTCCGGTGACGCCGCCGCTCTCCCCCGCGGTCCACAGCAGGGCACCCTTGACCGAGGCGAGCGACTCATAGCTTCCCTGCGCGGCGGGCACCGGGATGATCCGTTCCGAGATGCGCTCGGGGTCGACGGCGACCTTCACGGGATCGTCCGCGCCGTTTCCGGATTCCTCGGACTTTGACTCGCCCGTGTCGGGTGCCCCGTGCACAGCCGGGCCGAAGGGCGACGGAGTTTCAGCGGCGAGCGCCACAAGGAAAGGCTTGGTCGATGCCGGGAAGCTCAGGTCGAAGCGGTGTGTGTCGTAGACGGGATCGAAGCTGCGGTCGGAGAGGAACGCGACGAACCTGCCGTCGACGGTGAAGACCGGTGAGTGGTCCCGGAATCGGCCGTCGGTAAGGTCGTGGATCGGTGCCTGCTTCTCGGCCATGGCGACGCGGACGCGGGTGCGGGAGCCTTCGCTGGCAACCGGTTCGGCCCACACGATCCAGCGCGAGTCAGCGGAGAAGGAGATGTCGTCGATCGCCCCGTGGGCCGAGGAGGCCAGTGTGAAAAGCTCGCCGGCCTCGACGTCGAGCACCAGGAGGCCCCCAGCCTCCCCGGCGACGGCGACCTTGCGCCCGTCGGGGCTGGCCGCCAGTTCACTGACCCGGAACGGTTCCTCGAACGGAAACGACTGAAGAGCACCTGCGGTCGACCGGTCCTGGGCGGCGACGGCGTCGACACCCGGATCGGTTTCCCCGTTGGTTGCGGGTTCGGCGGACGCGGTCTCGGCGCGAGGCTGCGGGTCGGCGGCGGAACGCAGTGCCCCCTCGCCGGCGGGCAGCCGCACCGCACCGGATGCCGGCACGGGCAGCGGCAGGGCGGGCTCGGCAGCGGTTTCGCCTGCGTCATCGGTTGCCGGTGTGGAACCGTTTGAGGATCCGTTCGCGCGCGGATCGGCAGCGGCGGCCTGCGGCAGCGGCCCTGCGCCGGCACCCTCAAAGACCTTCCGGACGAAGAGCAACTCCTCCCCGCCGTGATCGGCGACGTAGACCACGCTTTCGGCGCCCAGTGGGCGTCCAAGGCGCGCACGCACTCCGGGCGTCGCGTCGATCACCCGGGAGGGTCCGTCGCGGTGCAGCAGCCAGTGAAGCGTCCCGTGGCTTTCGACAACGCTTGCGGTCCCGGAGGCCGTCGGCACGGCTCCGGTCAGGTGGCGCTTGACATTGAGCAGGTGCGGCCTGCGCGCCGTTGAAGCCGAGCCCAGCTGGATGTCGAGCCGTGTGGCCGCCGCATCGGGTTCGAGCGAGGACAGCATCCAGAGTTCGCCTGCCGATTCGAAGACCACCCGTGAGCCGTCGGTTGAGGCATGGCGGACGTAGTAGTCTTCGTTGTCGGTGTGCCGGCGCAGGTCGGTTCCGCGCACGTCAACCGAGTAAAGGTTCCCGTAGCCCTCGTGGTCGGACAGGAAGGCGAGGCGGGTGCCGACCCACATGGGGTCGGTCAGGTTCCCGTCGAGTTCGGGCAGGAACCGGGTGAAGTCACCGCTGCCGCCGGCGTCGATCCAGAGCTTCCCGGCTGTTCCTCCGCGGTACCGCTTCCACCAGGCCTGCTCACGGGTCATGACGCTGCCAATGACGGTGGTGCGCTCGTCGCCGATCGCGGGAGCGCTGACAATCGTATCGACCGGTCCGTAAGGCAGCACCGTCTGCGCCGACCCGTCGAGCGGCACACGATATGCCCAGGACAGGCGGGGATCCTCATGCCGGTAGGCGCTCGTCGCCAGTACTTCACCCTCGGCGGTGAATCCCTTCACCCTGGTGCTCTGGTGGCCCCAGTAGGTGAGCCGGCGGAAGCCGCCCCCGTCCACATCGGCCGCGACAACCTCGGGAGCCCCTGCCTGCACCACCGTCCACGCGATCACGGCGCCGTCGGGTGAAAAGCGCGGGCTGCGCGCCGGCAGCTGCAGCGCCGAGATCCGCCATGCCCTGCCCCCGGCAAGCGGGGCGACCCAGACATCGTTCTCGGCGACGAAGGTGACCAGATCACCGGAAAGGTGCGGAAAGCGCAAGTAGTTTGAGGAACCCATTGACCGATCATAACCACACGCACCGAGGCCCTCCGGAGCATGCGGTGCTGCCCGCCTGTTCCCCCTGCTGGACGCAGGTGGTTCGATGGGACAATGCGCATCCTCATCGCCGGAGCATCGGGCACCATCGGCACCGCCCTTGTCCTTTCCCTTGCCGAGAACCACTCCGTCACGCGCCTGGTGCGGCGGGCCCCCAAAGGACCGGATGAAAGCCGCTGGGATCCGGCCGCCGGAACCCTCGACCAGGCGGCGGTGGAGGCCGCCGACGCCGTCATCAACCTTTCCGGGGCGGGGATCGCAGGCGGGCTGTGGACCCGCAGTTACAAGGAGGTCCTTTACTCCTCCCGGATCAGGCCCACCCGCACCCTCGTGGATGCGATGCGGAAGGCGGACAGCCCGCCTGCGGTCTTCATCAGCCAGTCCGCATCGGGCTACTACGGCGACCGCGGGGACGAAAGGCTCACCGAGGATTCCGGATCGGGGAACACCCTCCTCGCGGACATCTGCCGCCGGTGGGAAGCTGAAGCCGGCCGCGCGCCGTCCCATGTCCGTACCGTTACGACCCGCACCGGCATCGTGATGGCGAAGCAGGGCGGGGCGCTGCCGGCGCTCCTGCTGCCGCTTCGCCTCTACGCGGGAGGGCCGCTGGGCAGCGGCGACCAGTGGTGGCCCTGGATCACCCTCGAGGACCAGGTCCGCGCCGTCGAATTCCTCCTCACCTCCTCCGTTGAAGGGCCGGTGAACCTCGCGGCGCCCCAGCCGGCGCGCCTGCGGGAACTGGTTGAGGCACTGGGCAAGGAGCTGAACCGGCCCACCCGGCTGCGTGTCCCGGAGTTCCTGCTGCGCCGGACGATGGGTCAGCTTGCCTACGAACTGCTGCTGGTCAGCGCGCGCATGGAACCGGAAGTCCTGCAACGCTCCGGGTTCACCTTCGGGCAGAACACCCTCGAGGATCTGGCGGCCTGGGTGCGGCGCGCCTGACCCTCACCGTTCGGCGGGTTGCTCATGGACCGAGTAGATCCTCCAGGCTTCGCCGTCGTGGTGAAGGATGAAGACCAGGCGCTGCTGGCTTGCGGCGGCCGGGCTGGCAGTGGGAGAACCATCGGCGGCGGTCTCCGTATAGGCCGACACCGCCGCCGTCGCGGCGACTGCGGCGGCCGTCCCGTTTGTTCCGGCCGCCGCTCCGTGGTCTTGCCCGGGGTCCGGGCGGCTTTGGCCCCCTAATGCCGCAGCGCCCATTGGCACGGCCCGTGCGGAGGTGATGCGGACCGTCAGGCCCTCAAGGCGCCGCCCTGCGGCGGCGAGCGCGCGCACCGCGCCGTCGTCGGCCGCCATGGCGGGCGAACCCGCGACATTGACCTGCTGCAGCAGTTGTGGATTCGCCCGCGCGAACGCTTCGGCACGCAGCGCCGCGAGGGCGGGAAGCACCCGAAGAGGATCTGATGCAGCCAGGGCACCGGGCAGGCCCTGGCCTTTCCGCGACCGACTGCCTTCCGATTCCGGGTTGCCTGGGGCCATACCGGTGGTGCGATCTCCCCCGCGGCCCGGTTCTGCAGGTTTCGGCGACAAGCCGCTCGCTTCCAACCTGGTCGGTTCCGACCTGCTCGGTTCCAACCTGCTCGGTTCCACTGACTGGGCGGTCCCACTGGGCTGGGCGGTTCTGCGCCATCGGGCGTGGCACCCGCGTGCGGGGGCATGACGGCGCCGTCTGCCGTCGACGTAGCCTGCCCGGTCCCCGGGTTCGTCTCGGTTCCGGGCAGCCGCCCGGCGGTGGATCGCGGTTCGGGGCCGGGCACCGGCCTGCCTGCCTCCGCAGGGTGCCCGAGCGTGCGGTCCTGCCCGGCGGACCCGATGCCTGCCACGAGCACCCCGCACAGCAGGAGGACGCCCAGCACGGCGCCCACCGCGGCCCTGCGGATCCGCCCGTTCCGCCCGGAGCCCGCAGGGGCGCCGGGACGGGTCATGGGTGCGACATGGGAACCCGTGCCCGCACGGAGAGCCGTGAGGCCGCGGCGGCCGCCGCCCCGTCTGACCCTTTTCCTGCTGCCCTCCTCGAGCAGCACCGAACGGCGGGTGCGCAGCTGCGGCAGGACGCTCTCGTGGACGGCCGCCACGAGGTCCACCGGAACCGCCGTGCCCGCGCGCAGCAAGCCGCGGGCGAACGCTTCGGCCCGGGGCCGTCGGGCCGGGTCGTCGGCCAGGCCCTGTTCGATCAGCTCCGCCATGCGCGGGGGCACTTCCGGTACAAGCAGCGGCAGCGGTGGTCTCTGGTCAGTGGGGCGGGGCACTCTGCCGGTCAGGGTGAACCAGGCGACGGCGGCGAGGGAGAACACGTCGGCATCGGGGTCGGGGTGGCCCGCCGCACCGGGGCGGAGGTCCTCGAAGCCGGGCGTTCCGAAGGTTTCCCGGCCAGCCTCCCCCAGCCACCGCCCCAATCCGAGGTCGGCCAGGAGCGGCTTGCCCTCCTCAGTGAAGAGGATGTTGCCGGGCGAGACATCCCCGTGAACGGCACCTTCGGCATGGAGATGGCCGAGCGCCTGGGCAATCGGGGCAAGCACCGTCACGGCCTCTCCCACCGGCAGGGGTCCGCGTGCCCCGATCAGCTGGGCGAGCGAACCGCCTGGCGCATAGTCGAGCTGCACCCCGGGGCCCCGCGTCGTCGGGAGGACGTCGTGGACCTTCAAGAGATGGTCGTGGTGGAAGGCTCCGAGCAGCCCGAGCTCGCGTTCTGCCGCCTCACGGTCAAAGCGCTGGGCGCCGCTATCCCGGTGCGGCACCTTCAGCGCGTACCGCGTCCCGGTGTCCTCGGCGGTCACGAGCCAGACCTCCGACGCGCCGCCGAGGCCAAGCAGCCGGCCGGTGACGAACCCCTCGGCCTGGGGCGGTTCGCACTCGATCACGGGGGTGTCCACCGTGTACTCAGGCACATCGTCATCGCCCCAAAACGCGTCCATGCGCTCAGGTCTAGTACAACGGGCGGATTCCCGCTTGCGTTATCCACAGGGCGCCGGCGCGCCCGTTTCGTCGCCACGACTCCAAACGGGGGTCTACCCTTATCCCATGACTCTCGAGTTCGCCCGGGTTGGACTGCATCCGGACTACGTTGACTATGAAACCGGATGGAAGCTCCAGCGTGAGCTTCACGAGGCCGTCATCGACGGGCGGGCCCCCAGCTCGGTCCTGCTCCTTGAACACTCAGCGGTCTACACGGCAGGCAAACGCACCGAAGACCACGAACGCCCGTTCGACGGCACGCCCGTCGTCGCCGTTGACCGGGGCGGGAAGCTCACCTGGCACGGTCCCGGTCAGCTGGTGGGCTACCCCATCGTTGCCCTGCCCGAGCCCACCCGGGTGGCCGATTACGTGAACATCCTCGAGGACGTGCTCATCGCCGTCCTTCGGGACTACGGGCTTAACGGAATCCGCATCGAGGGCCGCTCGGGCGTCTGGATCGCGGCCGACGCCACCCGGCCGGACCGGAAGATCGCCGCCATCGGAATCCGCGTCAACCGGCGGGTCACAATGCACGGTTTCGCCCTCAACTGCAGCAACAGCCTGGCGCCGTTCCAGCAGATCGTCCCCTGCGGAATCACCGACGCCGGCGTCACAAGCATCTCCGCTGAACTCGGCCGCACCGTGAGCCCCGCCGACGTGGTGGCGCGGGTTGAGGAAGAACTGCGCAAGAATGAAGCTGCCTTGGTACTCGATGCCACGGCCAGCGCCCTTTCCGACGGATCAACCGACAACGCTGGCGCAGACCAGCCAAAAGGAGCTTTACTGTGAGCCTGGCACCCGAGGGACGCCGACTGCTGCGCATCGAGGCGCGCAATGCCGAGACCCCGGTCGAGCGCAAGCCCGACTGGATCAAGGCGAAGGTCAATATCGGACCCGAATTCGTTTCGATGAAGAACCTGGTGAAGAAGGAAGGGCTCCATACGGTCTGCGAGGAAGCGGGCTGCCCGAACATCTTCGAATGCTGGGAAGACCGGGAGGCAACGTTCCTTATCGGCGGCTCGGAGTGCACGCGCCGCTGCGACTTCTGCCAGATCGACACCGGCAAACCGCAGCCCCTTGACCGCAGCGAGCCCTTCAAGGTGGCCCAGTCGGTGAAGTCGATGAACCTCCGCTACGCCACAGTGACAGGGGTTGCCCGCGACGACCTGCCCGACGAGGGCGTCTGGCTGTATGCCGAGACGATCCGGCAGATCCACAGCATGAACCCCGGCACGGGCGTCGAAATCCTCATCCCCGACTTCTCGGGCAAGCCCGAACACATCACGGCGATCTGTGAAGCGGCCCCCGAGGTTTTCGCCCACAACGTCGAGACGGTCCCCCGCATCTTCAAGCGCATCCGCCCTGCCTTCCGTTACGAGCGGTCCCTCGACGTCATCAGCCAGGGCCGGGACCAGGGCATGGTTACGAAGTCGAACCTCATCCTCGGCATGGGTGAGACCCGGGAGGAGATCTCGTCGGCCCTCCGGGACCTTCACGACGCCGGCTGCGATCTGATCACGATAACCCAGTACCTGCGCCCAAGCGAGCGGCACCTTCCGGTGGACCGCTGGGTCAAACCCGGAGAGTTCGTCGAACTGCGCGACGAAGCGGAGGAAATCGGCTTCCTCGGGGTCATGAGCGGGCCGCTGGTGCGCTCCTCTTACCGGGCCGGCCGCCTGTGGGCGCGTGCCATGCGCAAGAAGGGCTTCGAACTGCCGCCGGAGCTTGCCCACATCGAGGATTCGGGCTCAACGCTGCAGGAGGCCTCGAGCCTCAAAGCCGGGTAGCCGGCCCCCACCAGGCACTGCCCCCTTCCGCGGGCAAATGAGTATCCGGCATCACGTAGAATTGAGCCACTATGTCGCACAGCATCGATTCAGCAGGTTCCCCCGCGCCCAAACGGCGCCTCTTCTCCCGCAAGCCGAAGGCGAACAAGCCCGCCAAGACGGGGCGGACCAAGCAGATCATCGAAGTCTTCAAGATGACCCGGCGGAACGACCCGAACGTCGTCTGGCTGATGCTTGCTGCGTTCCTCGGCATCATCGCGGTCGGCCTGCTCATCGGCCTGCTGATCCAGAACGTGGTGACGCTGCTCATCATCGCCATCCCGCTGGCGTTCCTCGCCGCGGTGTTCATCCTCTCGCGCCGTGCAGAACGCGCCGCGTTCTCCCAGATCGAGGGCAAACCAGGTGCTGCAGGTGCCGCACTGAGCGTGCTGCGCCGGGGCTGGATCCTCGAGGAGCAGCCGGTGGCAATGAACCCGCGCACCCAGGACGCGGTGTTCCGGGCGATCGGCCGGTGCGGAATCGTCCTGGTGACCGAAGGCCCTTCCACCCGCGTCAAGCGGCTCGCCGACGACGAACGCCGCAAGATGGCGCGCATCTTGCCGAACGTTCCCGTTCACATCATCCAGGCAGGCCGCGGCGAAGGGCAGGTGCCGCTTGCCAAGGTGGCGCGCACGGCCCAGAAACTGAAGAAGACGCTCACCAAGCAGGAGGTCCAGGCCGTCAACAAGCGCCTGAACGCCCTCGGAACCCGGCTGCCCATCCCCAAGGGCGTCGATCCGTTCAAGGCGCGCCCCGACCGCAAGGCAATGAAGGGCCGCTAACGCTCCCTCGCTCCACTCAGGTGGCGGACTCCGCCGAGCTACGGCTCGGCAGGGTCCGCCATTTTGTTTGGATCCCATCCACTGTGCAGTAATGACAGGAAAAGCCCTCCCGGGACCGTCATTACTGCACTTTGGATGTCGAGAACGGGCAGGAGAGGGGATGTCGAGAACGGGCCGGAGATGATCAGATGCGGACGAGGACCGTTCCGCGCACGCGGTCGTGGAGGCCGCGCTGATCGGGGTCGAAAATCACTGCGGGTATCACCAGGCAGATCAGCACGGCACGGATGACGGCGGTGAGGTAACCGGCGGGGCGCCCGTCGAGGGTCTGCACCTGCATTCCCATCACCCGGTGGCCAATGCTGTAGCCGAAGAACCCGACGAGCAGGATCTGCTCGATGAGGAAGATGTAGGTTGTGGCGAATCCGTCCCAGCCGAAGAACGCAGCCGAGATCGCCGAGCACAATGCCCAGTCGATGACCAGCGCTCCAAACCTCCGCCCAAAGCGTGCGATCGAACCCGGACCATGCTGGGGACGGCCAAGCCGCTTGCCCGGCCACTCCTGGATCGGCGGCGGCCCTTCAAGCCAGGACCCGACGTCGCTTCTGTTCACCACAGGCCCAGTTTACCCTTGACCCGGACGGCGGTGCCGCCGCGACCGGGGACCGGGAACCGCTGCCGGCCGGGCACCCCCGGCCGTGCCCAAGGACCGGGACGGCCTCCGGCGGGTGCGGGACGGGCACCAAATCAGGCTAGGCTGAAAGTGCAGCCACCATTAAGTAACGTGCCGGAAACAACCGTGACACTAACGGGAAACTGGGTGCTCCTAGAGTTGTGACCTGTCGGCGGCAGCAGAAGTACTGCCAGCGTTCACCCCTGCTCACAATGGAGAGACGCTGCAGCGCCGGGCCGTTACCCCCGCTATGCGTAAGGAGCATAAAACCGATGTTCAAGAATGCGGACGAAGTCCTCAAATACATCGCTGACGAAGATGTGAAGTTCGTCGATGTCCGATTCACCGACCTCCCCGGGGTCCAGCAGCACTTCAACGTGCCGGCGAAATCGGTCGACGCCGACTTCTTCATCCACGGCCAGTTGTTTGACGGATCGTCAATCCGCGGATTTCAGGGCATCGCGGAGTCCGACATGCAGCTCATTCCGGACCCCACAACGGCGTTCATCGATCCGTTCCGCGTGGAGAAGACCCTCGCGCTGAACTTCTCGATCGTCAACCCCCGCACCGGAGACCCGTACCACCGCGATCCGCGCGGCGTCGCCGAGCGCGCCGAGGCCTACCTCGCGTCGTCGGGCATCGCCGACACGGCGTTCTTCGCCCCTGAGGCCGAGTTCTACATCTTCGACAACGTCCAGTACGAGTCCTCCCCGCAGGGAAGCTTCTACAAGGTCGACTCGATCGAGGCCCCCTGGAACTCGGGCCGCGAGGAGGTCGGAGGAAACCTCGGCAACAAGACCCCGTTCAAGGGCGGCTACTTCCCGGTCTCCCCCGTCGACAAGCAGGCGGACCTGCGCGACGCGATCTGCGTTGAGCTTGACCGTGCCGGCCTTGAGGTCGAGCGGTCCCACCACGAGGTCGGCGGCGCCGGCCAGGCAGAGATCAACTACAAGTTCACGACGATGACGCACGCCGCGGACGACCTGCAGAAGTTCAAGTACATCGTCAAGAACGTCTCCAACGCGTGGGGCAAGTCTGCAACCTTCATGCCCAAGCCAATCTTCGGCGACAACGGCTCCGGAATGCACTGCCACCAGTCGCTGTGGAACGGCGGGGAGCCGCTGTTCTACGACGAGCGCGGCTACGCCGGCCTGTCCGATGTTGCCCGCTGGTACATCGGCGGCCTGCTCAGGCACGCCTCCGCCGTCCTCGCCTTCACCAACCCGACGGTGAACTCCTACCGCCGCCTTGTGAAGGGCTTCGAGGCACCGGTGAACATGGTCTACTCCCAGGGCAACCGCTCCGCGGGTATCCGCATCCCGATCACCGGTTCCAACCCGAAGGCCAAGCGCATCGAGTTCCGGGCGCCGGACCCCTCGTCGAACCCGTACCTCGCCTTCGCCGCGCAGCTCATGGCCGGCCTTGACGGGATCAAGAACCGGATCGAACCGGCTGACCCGATCGACAAGGACCTCTACGAGCTCCCCGCCGAGGAAGCCAAGGACATCCAGAAGGCTCCCGGGTCCCTTGAGGAAGCACTGCTCGCCCTCGAGGCGGACAACGAATTCCTTCAGGCCGGAGGCGTCTTCACCCAGGACCTCATCGACACCTGGATCGAGTACAAGCGCGAGACGGAGATCCTGCCGCTGGCCCTCCGCCCTAACCCCTACGAGTTCGAGCTGTACTACGGCGTCTAGCCAAACGGCCGGTCGCGTTCGAACCAGAAGAGCCCTGTCACCCGCAGCAGCGGGTGACAGGGCTCTTTCGTTGGCGGGGTCCGGTCAGGTCCGCGCTGGCTCGGCCAGCAGGGCGTCGATCTGCCCGATCGCCTCCCTCATCCCCTCCTCCATGCCCATCGCCAGCATCTGCTCCAGCTGCCCGGCGCTTTCGAAGGAGGTCACTGTGGTCATCCGGGTGCGGCCCTCGACGGCCTCGAGGGTCATGACGCTGTGCGTTGCCCCCATCTTGGCGTCGGGCTGCCCGTTCTCATCGGCGAACCCGTCATCGTACTCGAGGCGGCGGGGGGCATCGATCGCCGTGATCCGCCACCAGCCATGGAACTTCTCGCCCTCGGGACCGGTCATGTAGTAGCTGGCGGCACCGCCCGGGACGAACTCGTACCGCCCGAAGGTGGAAGGGTAGGTGGGCGGACCCCACCAGCGCTCGAGCTGGCGCGGGTCCTCCCACACCTGCCACACCCTCTCGACGGGGGCGTCGAACTCGGCGACGAAGGTGAGGCTAAGGGCCTCCGGGTCCTGATGGGAAGAAATGAACGTCATGGGACTACTCCTGTTCCTCAGCGAGAATTTCAGCCATCCGGTCGACGCGCTGCCGCCAGATCAGCTCGTACTCATCGAGCAGCCGCCGCGCCTTCCGCACACCATCGAGATCCGGCCGCACGATCTGCTCCCTTCCACGCTTCTCCTTGGTCACGAGGGAAGCGCGCTCCAGCACCGCCACGTGCTTCTGCACAGCAGCGAAACTCATGGCGTAGTGTGCCGCAAGACCGGACACCGAATACTCCCCGGTGATGACCCGGGCGACGATGTCGCGTCGGGTCGCATCGGCGAACGCCTGGAACAGGCGGTCCATCTCGGCATCGCTCAGCATATCTACAACCATTTGGTTGTAACTTAGTCCCCGCTCCGCCCGCGCGTCAAGAGAAAACTTCCGGGGCAAAGGAGAACCCGCCCGGCGTGGTGCAGGTGGCCGGACGGGCTCCGTTACCGTTGCTCAGAGACCTCAGCAACGGGAACATCCTTCACAATATCCCCATTGGTCACATGCGACCAGCATTTGGAATCATGGAGATCCATGTTGTGGTTCTGCAGGGATCCTGCCGGTCAGCTGGGGCTGTTGACGTCATCCGCTGCTGGCCGGCCCTGACGGCACCCTCCACAACGAAACGGCCGCCCACCATACCGGTGAGCGGCCGTTCTGTTCAGCTTGTGGCTAGGCCGGATGCGTTAGCACCGGTTGCGCCGCTGCTCTGCGTTCGACGGGTTCTTGATGCAGGTCTCGCCCGTGGTGCGCATGCTGGTTGTCACGATCGGAGTCCCGGGCGCCTCGGTGTCGGCGACCAGGGGATCGATGTCCTCACGGTCGACGGTGACAACGGGCTCGGCGGGCGCCGTGGTGGTTGTCACCCGGTCCGTCGTCTCGCCGTCCTCGACGGTGATGACCGGCACGGTGGCCGCGCAGACCGTGTCGGACTCCGGGTCACCGGGCCGCGAGCCGGTGGTGACGACCGGCTCCCCCGGAACCTCCGTCGACGTGGTGATGGTGGTGCCCGGCTCGGTCACGGGTGAAACCGCCGGCGTGCCAGCCACCGGCACATCTCCCCGGAAGGTGTAGACCGTGGTTGTGGTGATGGTGGTGCGGGAGGTCGGCTGCTCGGTCGTGGCCGTCCGGACCGTCGGCTGCGTGGTGACCGTGGCGACCGCCGTCTGGAAGGTCGTCGTCGTGCACGACTCACGCTGCTGCGTGGTGGTGATCACTTCGGTGACCGGTGTGGTCGTGGTGATGAGCGTTTCCCGCGGCTGGGTGGTGGTTGTGACGCGCTCGCGGGGCGTGGTTGTTGTGGTCACCACCGTCGTCGGCGTTGTGGTTGTGGTCAGCACCGCGCGGTCGCACTTTTCAACCGACCGGTTGGCGTTGTCGTTGTTGACTCGCCGGCAGTTCGTTGTCGTCGGCGTCTCGGTCCTGGTTGGCGTTCCGATCTCGGTCCGGGTCGTGGAGGAGGGAGTGCCTGCGACGACGACCGACTCGCTCGTTGCTTCGCCGGCGTCGCGGTCATCCTCGGTGACGACGGGAGTGCCGGTGCGCTCGGTCGTGACGCTGACCGGTTCACCAACGTTGCGATCTTCGGTGGTGACCGCGGGATCGGGCTGCCGCACGGGCTGCGAATTGTCGACCGTGGTCGCCGCTCCGGACGGTCGGGCGGGTCCGAGGGTTGTGGTCGGCGCTCCGTCAACAACATCAGGGCCGACGACGGTGTTCGTCACCGTGCACCGCGGTGCACCGCTGCCGGTGGAATATGACCCGCCGAGGGCGGTACAGGCCGCCTGGCGCTCGGCCGGCCCGGCGAGGGCAGGGCCAGCGGGGGCAAGCGAAACGACCAGGCCAAGGGTCGTTGCCGCCACAAGAGAAGAAAACCGCATTATGAAATCCCCTATTCAATGAACGCCCGCGGGAGCGGGGCATTGCCGACCCTACGGACGGCGAGAAGACCGCGGCAATGGAAAAACGTTGCTTTTGGAACTATCAAGTAGTGGATTTCGCATTAACGAGTAATTACCGTGGGCACCAAGTAATTCCCGCCGGAATTAGGCAGTCTGCAGACTACTGGTGCTGCAGGCCGGGGAAGGAGCGGATCCCCGGAGAGCCGGCTGCCGTCCCGCCGAGAGGGGCCTGCGGCCGTTGGAGTCCAAGGCAGGCTGGCGACACGGGCAGCATGGGGTCCCGAAGCCGGGGAGGGTTCTTGTCTATACTCGTTTCGTCATCAAAAGGACTTGCACCCGCCCGGAAAACTACTCGGACGGTGGTGAGGCTTACGTCGTATCGCGCTGCCTGATTCACCCCCTGAATTTTCGTACTCGCTCCTTTTCGTCCCGACACCCCAGCCCGACGAAGGGAGCCCCGATGATCGATAACGCCCTGCTGACGCAGCAGCGACCACGCCGGGCAGAAGCAGCCAAGGCCCCACGGAAAGACATCCAAGCGCTCCGGGCAATCGCCGTGGGCCTCGTGGTGATCAACCACCTCTGGCCTTCCCGGCTCCCGGGCGGCTATGTCGGGGTTGACGTGTTTTTCGTCATTTCCGGTTTCCTCATCTCCAAGCACCTCCTCGGGGAACTTGAACGCACGGGCCGGGTCCGGTTGACCGCCTTCTACGTCCGGCGGATCAAACGGCTCCTGCCCGCTGCACTCACCGTCTCCCTTGCCTCCCTCGTCGCCGCCTGGGTGTTCCTGCCCTTTCCGCGGTGGACCACGATCGCACAGGAAACGATTGCCGCGACCTTCTACCTCGAGAACTGGCTTTTGGCGGCGAAATCGATCGACTATTCGGCCGAGAATGCGGCGGCCACCACGGTCCAGCATTACTGGTCGCTTTCGGTGGAGGAACAGTTCTACCTGATCTGGCCGGTATTCCTGCTCGGGCTATTCCTTTTCGCGCACCGATTTCGCCTGCGGAAGGCACCAATCGTTCGTATTGGGCTGGTCCTGGCAGGAATTGCCTCACTCATTTTCTGCATCTACTTCACCTACGCAAGCCGAAGTGAAGCATATTTCGTGACACCGGCCCGGGTGTGGGAATTCGCGGCCGGCGGGCTGCTTGGCACGCTTGGTTCATCTATCGTCTCCTCCTACCGCCGTGACGGGCGCCTGCGGCTGAGCGGGGCGGCGCAGTGGCTCGGCTGCGGGCTGATCCTCTTCTCCGCGCTGACCTTCAACGAGGAAACCCTCTTTCCCGGGGCCGCAGCACTCGTCCCGGTTGCGGGCGCCATGCTGGTGCTGTGGTCGGGGCCGCGTTCCCCGCGTTGGTCGCCCAACGCACTCCTGTCGGCCAGGCCGGTGCAGTTCCTCGGGGATATCTCCTACTCCCTCTACCTGTGGCACTGGCCGCTGATCGTGCTCGCGCCAGGCATCCTGGACCGGGACCTCGGCCGGTGGGACAAGCTGATGCTCCTGGGCGCCTCGGTGGTGCTCGCCGTGCTGACCAAGAAGCTCATCGAGGATCCGGGACGAACAAAACTGCTCACCCGCTCCTCAAACCGCCGCGTGCTGATGCTGACCGCGGCGGCAATGGCCGTTGTCTCTGTGACGGCCGGGGCAATGGTGCTTAACGCAGGCAGCTTGCAGCGAGCCCAGAGCGCCGCCCTCGACAAGGCCTCGGGCGGGCCGTGCTTCGGAGCCAAGAGCCTGGCCGCCGGCAACGACTGCGCCGAGCCGTTCGGGCCGCCCGAGGTGGCCGAGGTCAGCGCCGATGAGGCGCCGTGGCAGCCGGCCCCCGAATGCAAGCGGGCCGGTGAACCGATCATCGTGAACAACACACACCTGCTGACGGAATGCGACTTCACCCAGGGCGTGGAAAACCCGGAGACCGTATGGCTCGTTGGGGATTCCCATGCGGAGCACTGGCAGACGGCTCTGTTCGAACTTGCCCGCCAGAACAACTGGATGCTCAAGAAAAGCATGCTCGGCGGGTGCCCGGTCACCGGCACCAAGAGGATCGCATTCGAGGGCACCGCCGTGAACGACCCGAAGTTCGATGAAAACTGCGGGAACTGGAGCACCGCAGTTTCAAAGCGGATCGCCGCTGAAAAGCCGGACATGGTTTTCGTCTCATCCTTCGGCGCCGGAGAGACGATCGACGACGGTACCGGCCGTCCGCAGCTCGAGCAGTACCGTGACGGGTTCACAAAGCGGGTCGTTCCGTGGGCCGACGGCGGCAGCGACGTCTACGTCCTGCGCGACACTCCCCTACACTCGGCCGGATCACGGCCGAGTGCCTCTCAAAGAACCCGGATGCGCCGCTGAACTGTTCGGCTGATCGGGCCGAAGCCCTTGCCGTCGACCCAATTGCCGAGGCGGCACAGGCAGCAGGATCAAGCAGGATCAAGGTGCTCGACCTCTCCGACCAGTTCTGCCCGGGAGGGCGCTGCTACGCCGCGATCGGCGGCGTGCACGTCTATTTCGACGAGGACCATGTGACGAGCACCTACATGCGCTCGCTCATTCCGGAGTTTGCCAAGCGTTTCAACGCCGTCCGCTGACGCGCCTGCCCACTGGACGGACCTGTTCGGTGGGCATGTTGCGCCCTGCCCACCGGTCGTCCTTAGCCGGTGGGCAGAAACGCCGGTGAACGTCAGGTGCCGTAGAAGTTCCGGTCGAAGATGGCCCTGCTCCGGCGCGTGAGCCGCAGGTAGTCCTCCTCGAGGACAGCGCCCTGCCCCGAGCCGTAGCCGCACCACCGCGCCACGGCCTCAAGGTCCCGGCGGGAGGACGGGAGCAGGTCCGAGTGGCGCCCGTTCCAGATCACGTTCGCCGCACGCACCCGGCTAGCCAGCAGCCAGCTCTTGCGCAGCGTTCCGACGTCAGCAGTCGGGAGCAGCCCGGCCGCCTCGATGGCGGCCATCGCCTCGAGGGTTGACGGAGTACGCAGCTCGGGAAGGTCGGCGGCGTGCTGCAGCTGCAGGAGCTGGATGAGCCACTCGACGTCGCTGAGCCCTCCCCTGCCGAGCTTCAGGTGCCGTGAGGGGTCGGCGCCGCGGGGCAGGCGTTCGGCCTCCATGCGGGCCTTAATCCGGCGGATCTCGCGAACGTCCGCCTGCCCGAGGGTCCGCGGATAGCGGATGGGGTCGATCAGCGCCATGAAGTCGGCGGCGAGCTCGTCGCTGCCGGCCAGCGGACGTGCGCGGAGCAACGCCTGCGCTTCCCAGATGAGCGACCACCGCTTGTAGTACTCCCGGAACGAATCCAGGGACCGCACCAGTGGCCCCTGCCGGCCCTCGGGGCGCAGTGCGGCATCGATCTCGAGCACCCGTTCCGCCAGCACCGGCGGCTTGCAGGGCTGGGTGAGGTAGGAGCCGAGCTGTCCCACAACCTTTTCCGCCTGGCGCTGCGCGGCCGCCTCGTCGGCACCGGGATGCGGGCGGTGGACGTAGAGGACGTCGGCGTCGGACCCGTAGGTGATCTCGCGCCCGCCCTGGCGCCCCATCGCCACCACGACGACGTCGGTGATGCGCTCCTCGGTGCTGAACACCGCGTTTTCGGCGACGTGCAGGGCCCCGAGCACCGCGGCGCGGTCGGCGTCGGCCAGCGCGTTGCCCACCTCCGCCTGGGTGAGCAGGCCGGCACTGTCGGCGACGGCGATGCGCAGCAGCTCACGGCGGCGGATGAGCCGGATCAGCCGCATCGCTCCCTGCGGGTCCGGGTGCCGGGACATCTTCGACCGGATTTCCTGCCACTGGGAGTCGAAGCTCTCGGGCATGAGCTCCGGGTCCGAGCCGAGCCACTTCGTCGATTCAGGGGAGACCTCGAGCAGGTCGGTGATGAACCGGCTTGAGGAAAGCACGTTGCAGAGCCGTTCCGCTGCCGCCTTCGAGTCGCGCAGCATGCCCAGGTACCAGTGGCTTTCGCCAAGCGACTCGCTGAGCCGGCGGAATCCGAGGAGGCCGGCGTCGGGGTCGACGCCCTCGGCGAACCAGCCCAGCAGGATCGGCAGCAGCTGCCGCTGGAGGACCGCGCGGCGCCGGATCCCTGCCGTGAGCGCCTCGATGTGGCGCATTGCGCCCTTGGGGTCGGAGTAGCCGAGTGCGGCGAGGCGCGCCTGCGCCGCCTCCGGGGTCAGCTTCACGTCCTCGAGGCTGAGGTTCGCCGCGGTATTGAGCAGGGGCCGGTAGAAGATCGATTCGTGAAGGCGCTGGACGAGCCGGCGCGTCCGCTGCCACTTGTCGAGAAGGCTCTGCGCCGTCGGGCGGACGGTGACCATCGATCCCTCGGAGGAGCGGGCCAGGGCGCGTCGGGAGGCGTCGTCGTCGGGCATCAGGTGGGTGCGGCGCATCTGGGTGAGCTGGATGCGGTGCTCGAGAACCCGCAGGTAGCGGTAGGCGTCGCCGAAATGAAGCGCGTCGGCGCGGCCGATGTATCCGGCGGTGCTGAGCGCGGCGATTGCCGAAACGGTGTCGCGCACCCGCAGGCTCTCATCCGCCCGGCCGTGGACGAGCTGCAGCAGCTGGACGGTGAATTCGACGTCGCGCAGGCCGCCGCTGCCGAGCTTGAGCTGCTTGGCTTCCTCGTGCTTGGGGATGTTGTCGGTCACCCGGCGGCGCATGGCCTGGACCGATTCGACGAAGCCCTCGCGTTCGGAGGAGGTCCACACCAGCGGCGCAACGGCTTCCTCGTAGCGGCGTCCGAGGTCCCGGTCCCCCGCGACGGCGCGGGCCTTGAGCAGCGCCTGGAATTCCCAGGTGTGCGCCCACCGCCCGTAGTAGCTCATGTGGGATTCGAGGGTGCGCACGAGCGGGCCGTCCCTGCCTTCGGGCCGCAGGTTGGCGTCGACCTCCCAGAGCGCGGGTTCGGGCCCGGGCGAGTAGACCCCGCGGGAGATGCCGCTGGCGAGGCCGGTGCCGATGCGGACCGCCCGGGCCTCCTCGAGCCCTGGCGCATCGATCACGTAGATCACGTCGACGTCGGAGATGTAGTTCAGCTCCCCGGCGCCGCACTTGCCCATGCCGATGACGGCGAGGCTCACGGCTGCGACGTCGTCGTGCCCGTAGGTTTCGGCAAGCTCGGCGCGGGCAACGGCCAGGGAGGCTTCGAGGGCGGCGGCGGCCATGTCCGCGAGCTCGCGGGCGGCGACGGGCAGGTAGTCGACGGGAAACGGATGGGAGAGGTCACGCACGGCAAGCTCGGTCAGGTGCCTTCGGTACCGCACGCGCAGCTGCAGCTGCGCCTCGGCGCCGGTGAGCGCGGCGACCGGCGTATCGGAGGAGGGATCGGCGCCGACCGACTCCAGCAGCGACGCGCGGAGGCGCTCGGCGGGCACCGGAGCCGCGCTCGGGCCCGGCGCCTGGACCGCGTCGAGGTGTTCGGGGCGGCGCATCAGGAACTCGGCCAGCGCCTCCGAGGCACCCAGCAGCCGGAACAGGGCCGTGGTGCGCGCCGAATCGGCACCGATCATGCCGGCCAGTGACGGCTGGACGGCGAGCAGGCGCACGCAAGACTGGAGGGCCAGGTCGGGATTCGCGGCGTTGGTCAGGGCGCCGAAGAGCACTTCCTCGTCGATGCCGGAAAGCTCCGGGGCATCAAGGAACCGCGTGCTCTTCTCCAGGTCGGTGAACCCGGAGCTGATCAGTTTCCTCGTCAGGCTCATGCGTACCCCACGTCCGGTTCCGGTTAGAGGATCCCCAGGTTGCGGCGCAGCTCGTAGGGAGTAACCTCGATGCGGTAATCGTGCCATTCCGCGCGCTTGTTGCGCAGGAAATTCTCGAAAACCTGCTCACCGAGGATCGATGCGACAAGCTCGGAGTCCTCCATGGCCCGGATGGCGTCGTGGAGGCTCGCCGGGAGCGGGTCGTGGCCCATGGCGCGCCGCTCCGCCGGGGTGAGGCTCCACACGTCCTCCTCGGCTGCCAGCGGAAGCTCGTACCCTTCCTCGATGCCCTTCAGGCCGGCGCCGAGCAGCACCGAGTACGCGAGGTAGGGGTTCGCCGCGGAGTCGATGCCGCGGTATTCAACCCGCGCCGACTGGCCCTTGTTCGGCTTGTACAGGGGAATCCGCACCAGGGCGGAACGGTTGTTGTGCCCCCAGGACAGGTAGCTTGGCGCCTCGCCGCCGCCCCACAGGCGCTTGTAGGAGTTGACGAACTGGTTTGTCACAGCCGTGAACTCCGGTGCGTGCCGGAGGATGCCGGCGATGAACTGCCGTGCGGTCTTGGACAGCTGGAACTCGGCGCCGGCTTCGAAGAACGCGTTCGAGTCGCCTTCGAAGAGGGAGAAGTGGGTGTGCATGCCGGAGCCCGGGTGCTGGGAGAACGGCTTGGGCATGAACGTCGCGTAGCTGTCCTGGGTGAGCGCGACCTCCTTGATGACGGTGCGGAACGTCATGATGTTGTCCGCCGTCTGCAGGGCATCGGCGTAGCGCAGGTCGATCTCGTTCTGGCCCGGGCCGCCCTCGTGGTGGCTGAACTCGACGCTGATGCCGACCGACTCCAGCATTGCCACGGCCGTGCGGCGGAAATCCTGGGCCACACCGCCGGGCACGTGGTCGAAGTAACCGGCCTGGTCGACGGGGACCGGCTGCCCGTCGGGACCGAGGTCCGCGGACTTCAGCAGGTAGAACTCGATCTCCGGGTGCGTGTAGCAGGTGAAGCCCATATCCGCGGCCTTGGCGAGGGTCTTCTTCAGCACCCCGCGCGGGTCGGCCGTCGACGGCTGGCCGTCGGGGGTGAGGATGTCGCAGAACATGCGCGAGGTCTGTTCCTTCTCTCCCCGCCAGGGCAGGATCTGGAACGTCGAGGGATCGGGCTGGGCAAGCATGTCGGATTCGAAGACCCGGGCAAGCCCTTCGATTGAGGACCCATCGAACCCTAGGCCCTCCTCGAACGCGCCCTCGACCTCGGCGGGAGCCAGCGCGACCGACTTCAGGGAACCGACGACATCGGTGAACCAGAGCCGCACAAACCGCACGTCCCGCTCCTCGATCGTGCGCAGTACAAATTCCTGCTGCCGGTTCATCAAGTCCCTCTTCCTACCGCCGCTGTTTCCGTCTCCTGCCGAAACCGGTTCCCTTCCTGCGCGGGAACCCACGGTTCACTCTACTGACACCGGAGCGGGAAAGCGTTCCACCGCCGCGCGTTCCCCGGGAGCGGCCCAGGATTGCGTCAGGAACGCTGATGGATCAGCGGGCATCGGATGCCCCACCGGTGTGAAGTAGGCTCGGGTTTATGAGTTCCGCAGAGATTCCAGCCCCCTACGGTTCGGGCCCCTCGGCTCCGGCAGAGAACGCGGCGGGAACCGCCCTGCCCGTCCGGAAGATCCGCACCCACCACCTGCGGCAGGCCAAGGCCGAGGGCAGGCGTTTCGCGATGCTCACGGCGTATGACCAGTATGCGGCGCAGATCTTCGACGAGGCCGGGATCGAGGTGCTGCTTGTCGGCGACTCCGCGGCCAACAATGTTCTGGGCCACGCGACAACACTGCCCATCACGCTCGATGAGATGGTGCTGTTCTCCCGTGCCGTCAGCTCATCGGCCAAGCGCGCGCTCGTCGTCGCGGACCTCCCCTTCGGCAGCTACGAGGTTTCACCGGAACAGGCCGTCCAGTCGTCGGTGCGCCTCCTGAAGGAGGGCGGGGTCCACGCCGTGAAGATGGAGGGCGGCGCCGAGTTCGCCGACACCGTGGCGGCGCTCGTCAAGGCCGGCATCCCCGTCATGGCCCATGTCGGCTTCACGCCCCAGAGCGAGCACTCCCTCGGAGGTTACCGGGTGCAGGGCCGGGGGGACGCGGCACGCAAGGTTATCGACGACGCGGTCGCACTCGCCGAGGCGGGGGCGTTCAGCGTGCTGATGGAGATGGTGCCGGCGGACGTCGCCGCCGAGGTCGACGCAGCGGTTGAGGTTCCCACGATCGGCATCGGGGCCGGGGCCGCGACAACGGGCCAGGTGCTCGTCTGGCAGGACATGGCCGGGCTTCGCGGCGGCAGGCAGGCGAAGTTCGTCAAGCAGTTCGCCGATGTCCGCTCGGTGCTGGCGCAGGCGGCGGCAGCCTATGCCGACGAGGTGCGGGCGGGAACGTTCCCCGGACCCGAGCACTCCTTCTAGCGCCGGGGCCGTGACCGGCGGAGAATCAGTCCTCTTCGTCGGCGTCCCACGCCCGGTTGCGCTGCTGGACCTTCTCGAGCGCGCGTTCGGCCTCTTCGCGGGTTTCATACGGCCCGATCAGCTGCCGCCAGTCGGATTGGGCGTCAACCTCGACCTCGTGGGTGCGGACATTGAACCAGTACTGGGGCACCGTCTTCTCCTTACGCGTCATTGAGCGAAACCGACCGCAGGCCCGGCTTTCAGCTCTGAACCCTACCGCCTATAAGATCAAGGGTATGTCCCACTCTCCTGCGACCGCACCCGTTGGAACGCTCCGGCGCGGCACGGTCAGCCCACGGCTCGCAGTACCCGCAGGTATCAAGCGTCCCGAGTATGTCGGGCGCAAGGCGCCCGCCCCGTTCACCGGCTCAGAGGTGAAAGGCCCGGAGACAATCGAGAAGATCCGCAGGGCGAGCAGGCTCGCTGCGCAGGCCGTCGCCGAGGTGGGCCGGCACGCGCAGCCCGGGGTCACGACCGATGAACTGGACCGGATCGGCCACGAGTTCCTCGTCGGCCACGGCGCCTACCCCTCGACCCTTGGCTACCGCGGGTACCCCAAGTCGATCTGTGCCTCGCTGAACGAAGTGATCTGCCACGGGATCCCCGACAGCACCGTCCTCCAGGACGGCGACATCCTCAACATCGACATCACCGCATACCTCGACGGCGTCCACGGAGACACGAATTCGACCTTCCTCGTCGGCGACGTCGACGAAGAGTCGCGGCTCCTCGTCGAAAGGACCAAGGAAGCCCTGAACCGCGCCATCAAGGCTGTGGCGCCGGGCCGGGAGATCAACGTCATCGGGCGGACCATCGAGTCGTACGCCCGCCGTTTCGGCTACGGAGTGGTGCGGGACTTCACGGGGCACGGCGTCGGCGAGGCCTTCCACACCGGGCTGATCATTCCGCACTACGACGCGGCACCTGCGTACAACCGCGTGATGGAGGCGGGAATGGTCTTCACGATCGAGCCGATGCTGACCCTTGGCACGATCGACTGGGACATGTGGCCCGATGACTGGACCGTGCTCACCAAGGACCGCAAGCGCACCGCCCAGTTCGAACACACGCTGCTTGTCACCGACACCGGCGCGGAAATCCTCACCCTCCCCTGAGTTTCTGCCCGCGCACTGGACGCCGGGCACCCGACCACCCAACGGCAGGATCCGGCGCAGCCGCCGGCCCGGCCATCGACCTACACCTGGAGAAGCATGGCCAAGGACATCGAGAAGAAGAAGCTCGGCAAGAAGCTGCCCGCCACCGTCATTGGTGTCGACATCGGCGGAACCGGCATCAAGGGCGGCATCGTTGACCTGGCGAAGGGGGAAATCGTCGGCGAGCGGTACCGCATCCCGACCCCCCAGCCCGCAACTCCCGAGGCGGTTGCAGCGGTGGTGGCGGAGATCGTCGCCGAGCTCTCCTCGCGTCCCGAAGGGCCGGGCCCCGAGGTGCCGGTGGGCGTGACCTTCCCGGCCATCATCCAGCACGGTGTCGCCCGGTCCGCGGCCAACGTCGACAAGAGCTGGGTCGACACCGACGTCGATGCCCTGTTCACCCGGGTCCTTGGCCGCAACGTGCATGTCATCAACGATGCCGACGCCGCCGGCCTCGCCGAGGTCCGCTACGGCGCCGGAAAGGGCGTAGCCGGCACCGTCCTGGTGATCACCTTGGGCACGGGGATCGGCTCGGCGTTCATCTTCGACGGGCAGCTGGTTCCCAACGCCGAACTGGGCCACCTCGAGATCGACGGGTTCGACGCCGAATCGAAGGCGTCAGCCGTGGCCCGTGAGCGCGACGGCATCGGCTGGGACGAGTACGCGGTGCGCCTGCAGCGGTACTTCTCCCACGTCGAGTTCCTCTTCTCCCCCGAACTGTTCATCGTCGGCGGCGGAATCTCCAAGCGCAGCTCCGAGTACCTTCCGGCGCTGAAGCTGCGCACCCCCATCATTCCGGCGCAGCTGAAGAACCAGGCCGGGATCATCGGCGGCGCCCTCCAGGCGGCGCTGCTGCTGGCTCCGGCGAGCACCAAGAAGTAGGAGTGGAACCGGTGGTGGCGTCGGCTTCCCCTCCGCAGCCACCACCGGGGTTGGAGGACCGCCTCAGTGGGCGGTCAGCGGCCGTTGCGCCCCGCTGGGCACCGCCGCCGTTTCCTGCTGCTGCTGTCGCAGCGTGCTGATCGCCTCTTCGAAGTCCTCAAGCGACTCGAAACCCTGGTAGACGCTCGCGAAGCGGAGGTAGGCGATCTGGTCGAGCTTGCGAAGCGGTCCGAGGATCGCCAGGCCCACCTCGTGGGCGTCGATTTCGGCGACGCCGCTTGCCCGGACGGATTCTTCGACTTCCTGGGCCAGCAGGGCGAGGTCGTCTTCAGTGACCGGACGGCCCTGGCAGGCCTTGCGCACCCCGTTGATCACCTTGCCGCGGCTGAAGGGCTCACCTGCCCCGGAGCGCTTGATGACGCTGAGGCTTGTTGTTTCAACGGTGCTGAACCGGCGCCCGCACCCCGGACACTGGCGGCGGCGGCGGATCGCCGAGCCGTCGTCGGCCAAGCGGCTGTCGACAACCCGCGAATCGGCATTGCGGCAATAGGGGCAGTGCATAATTTGCTCCAATCTCCGCTCTTGGCCCGCAGGATCCGGCGAGCCGCTGCGCGGACCGGATACAGCAAGTTTAGAAGCAGATATGGGTAAACTACAAGCGTGTTACTACCACATCTAGTAGCTGCGGCCCGGGAAGCGGGCCCGGACCGCGTCGCCGTGGGCGGGGAGGTCCTCGGCGGTGGAGAGCGCGACGATTGAGGCGCTGACCTCCTCCAGGGCCGTCCTGTCGTAGTCCACGAGCTGGAGCGACTTGAGGAACGTGGTGGTGTTGAGGCCGGAGGCGAACGCCGCGGTGCCCCCGGTGGGCAGGACGTGGTTCGAGCCGGCGCAGTAGTCCCCGAGGCTCACGGGGCTGTAACTGCCGAGGAAGACTGCCCCCGCGTTGCGGATCCGGGCCGCCGCAGCGGCAGGATCGGCGGTGTGGATCTCCAGGTGTTCGGCGGCGTAGGCGTTACAGACGTCGATTCCGGCGTCGACTGTGTCAACGAGGATCACCCCGGACTGGGGTCCGCCGAGCGCGGTCCGCACCCGGTCCGCGTGCTTCGTGGCCGCCGCCTGCACGCCGAGCTCCCGGCGCACCGCAGCGGCGAGTTCCGGGTCGTCGGTGATGAGCACCGACGCGGCCTGGGGGTCGTGCTCAGCCTGGCTCACCAGGTCCGCCGCAACCAGCACCGGATCAGCGGAGGAGTCGGCGAGGATCGCGATCTCGGTGGTTCCCGCTTCGGAGTCAATGCCGACCACGCCGCGGACTAGGCGCTTGGCCGTTGCCACGAAGACGTTGCCCGGTCCGGTGATCATCTGCACCGGCTCGATGGCTTCCTGGCCCGGGGCTCCCCCGATGCCGTACGCAAACGCGGCAACCGCCTGCGCACCGCCGATGGCGTACACCTCCTCGATGCCGAGCATTGCCGCAGCTGCGAGGATCACCGGATGCGGCAGGCCTCCCCACTCCTTCTGGGGCGGAGAGGCGAGGGCGATCGACGGCACACCGGCGGCCTGGGCGGGGACGACGTTCATGACCACCGACGACGGATACACGGCGAGCCCCCCGGGCACGTAGAGCCCAACACGGTCCACCGGCACCCAGCGGGAGATCAGGGTCGCCCCCGGGGCGATGCCGACAGTGACATCGGCGGGGACCTGGGCCGCGGCGAACACGCGCGCCCTGGCGATCGCCTCGGAGAGGGCATCGCGCACCGAAGGGTCGAGGGAGGCCAGCGCGTCACGGAGGGCCGCCTGCGGAACGCGCGGGTGATCCTGGTCGACGCCGTCGAACCTCTGGGCGAGTTCGCGGAGCGCCGGCAGGCCCCGGGTGCGGACGTCGTCGAGGATCCGGCCCACGGCCGCCTCGGAGGAGTGTTCACTGGCTGCGGCGCGCGGCAGAATCCTGCGAAGCTCGCCGGCGCTCAGCGGCCTGCCCCGGAGGTCGAGGGTCCGGAAGGCATCAAAGGCGGGGGCGGTTGAGGATTCCACCTTTGAAGTCTACCGGCGCCCGACGGCACGCCCGAAAGCCGAGCTCCCCCTCTGCGTGCTAGCTGCGGCTGCTGCGCCCCAGAAGGCTGAAGAGCACGGCGAAAAAGACGATGCCGGCGACGGTGGCCGGCCAGATGGCGGCCACTCCGGGCGAGCGCAGCAGGAACGAGGATCCGGGCAGCGCGCTGTTGCCGTGCGGACCGGCCAGGACGGCGAGGGACTGCCCCGTGAACACCGCGGCGGCCGAGCCGAGGGCAGACCCTCCGACCGCGGCGGCGATGCGCGCGGCAACTCCGGGCAGCTCAAGGCGGGCAGCGAGGAGCATTCCCACAACCACACCGGCCGCGGCTTCGAGGCCGGCGAGGGTGAGGTCGCGCAGCAGCCATGAGTCTGGGCTCAGCGGATCGCCGAAGAGGAACCCGCCCGGAGCGCCGAGCCACCACACCACCCCGAGGAGCACGCCCAGCACCACGGTCGACCCGGCCCACCAGAGCAGCGTCGCGGGCGGCACGGCGGTCCTGTCCTCGGCAAGCGCATACACTGCGGGCGGATAGGTGCCGGAACGGGAAGCGGGCTGACGGGCGGGGCGCATGACTTCTACATTAACAAAGAGCGGAGCCTCCGCCTGACCCGCCTAGGGTGGACAGGGTGCGCCCGGCAGCGGGCGCAGCCATTGAAACGGGTAGCAACAAGCGGAGGACCAACGTGAACGATCAGACCGCTCTTGAAAACCCTGCGCAGTACGGGCAGGCGTTCCGCCAGGTGTTTCGGCGCCACGCCGCGGGGGTTGCCGTCGTCACCGCCTCGTATAACGGAATGCCGTTCGGCTTCACCGCGACATCGCTCGCGTCGCTGTCGGCGGACCCGCCGCGCTTCACCTTCAACATGGCACGCACGTCGTCGTCGTGGCCGGCGGTGGCGAACACGAACTTCGTGGGCGTCCACATGCTGGCCCAGGACCACGAGGGGCTGGCCGAGCGCTTCGCCCGCACGTCCGACCGGTTCAGCGGGGACCACTGGAGCCCGGGCCCGGAAGGGGTCCCGCTGCTGCACGGGGTGTCCGGCTGGCTTGTGGGCCGGATCTCGCTGCGGCTGTCCTTCGAGAACAACGCGGTGGTTGTGGCCGAGGTCGTTGCCGGCGCGGTCGGCGTCGACGGCGTTCCCCTCCTGTACTCGGGCGGGAGCTACGCCACCCCCGCGGCCACCGAGTACACCATCTGAAGCGGCCTCAGGCGTCGAGGCAGGCCGGACCGAGCAGCACCTTGAGGTCACCGAACAGTGACGGTGTCGGGTTCACCCGCAGGTCGACGCCGAGCTTCATCACCTCGATCTTCCGTGAGCCGTTGAGCCGGATCAGCACCTCGCTGGTCCCGGGGTGGGTCCGCAGGACCTCGCCCAGGGCGGTGACCGCGGCTTCAGTGGCCTTGTGCTGGGCCATTGAGATCACGACCGGGCCGGAGTGGCCCTCGCTGAGGTCGGGCACTGTGAGTTCCTGCGCGTTGAGCATCACCGCGCCGTCGTCCCTGCGCTGGAGGCGTCCGCGCACGACGACGATGAGGTCCTCCGCGAGCACCGCCGAGATCGGCCCGTACACCTGGCCGAAGAACATGACCTCCATCGAGCCGGCGAGGTCCTCAACCTCCGCCCGGGCGTAGGCGTTGCCGCTGTTCTTGGCGATCCGGCGCTGCAGGGAGGTGATCATTCCCGCGATCGTTACGATCGCGCCGTCGGCCGGCCCCTCGTCGCTGAGGATCGAGGGTATGGAGGAGTCGGCGTGCTGGCTGAGGATCCCCTCGAGGCCCTGCAGCGGGTGGTCCGAGACGTAGAGGCCGAGCATGTCGCGCTCGAAGGAGAGCTTGTCCTTCTTGTCCCACTCGGGCAGGTCGGGCACCTCGACGGAGAGGCTGCTGCCGGCGCCGGGGTCGTCAAAGGCGCTGAACAGGTCGAACTGGTTGGCCGCTTCGTTGCGCTTGAGCACGATGACCGAGTCGACGGCCTCCTCGTGGATCATCGCAAGCGCCCGGCGGGGGTGCTTGAGCGAGTCGAAGGCACCGGCCTTGATCAGCGACTCGATGGTGCGCTTGTTGCAGACGACAGCGGGGACCTTCTGCAGGAAGTCGCTGAAGGAGGTGAAGGCGCCCTTCTCGGTGCGGGCGGCGACCATCGCGCCGACCACGTTCGCGCCGACGTTGCGGATGGCACCCATGCCGAAGCGGATGTCGGTGCCGACGGGGGTGAAGTTGACGCTCGACTCGTTGACGTCCGGGGGCAGGACGGTGATGCCCATCCTGCGGCACTCGTTGAGGTAGATCGCGAGCTTGTCCTTGTCGTCGCCGACGCTGGTGAGCAGGGCCGCCATGTACTCGGCCGGGTGGTGGGCCTTGAGATAGGCGGTCCAGTAGGAGATCAACCCGTAGGCGGCGGTGTGGGCCTTGTTGAACGCGTAGTCGGAGAAGGACTCGAGGACGGTCCACAGCTTGTCCATTGCGGCCTGGGAGTAGCCGTTCTCCTTCATGCCCGCGAAGAAGTCGGCCTGCTGCTTGTCCAGCTCCGACTTTTTCTTCTTGCCCATGGCGCGCCGGAGCATGTCCGCCTGGCCGAGGGTGAAGTTCGCCAGCTTCTGGGCGGCGGACATCACCTGCTCCTGGTAGACGATCAGGCCGTAGGTGCCGCCGAGGATCTCCTCGAGCGGGCCTTCGAGCTCGGGGTGGATCGGCTCGATCTCCTGCAGCCCGTTCTTGCGCAGCGCGTAGTTCGTGTGCGAGTTCACGCCCATGGGACCTGGCCGGTAGAGCGCCAGCACCGCAGAGATGTCTTCGAAGTTGTCGGGGCGCATGAGCTTGAGCAGGGAGCGCATCGGCCCGCCGTCGAGCTGGAACACCCCAAGGGTGTCACCGCGCGCCAGCAGCTCGTAGGAAGCCTTGTCGTCGAGCTCGAGGTCCTCGAGCACCAGATCGATGTCCTTGTTCGCCTTGATGTTCTCAACGGCGTCGGTGATGATCGTGAGGTTTCTCAGCCCCAGGAAGTCCATCTTGATCAGTCCGAGCCCCTCGCAGGTGGGGTAGTCGAACTGGGTGATGATCTGGCCGTCCTGGTCGCGGCGCATGATCGGGATGATGTCGATCAGCGGGTCCGAGGACATGATGACGCCGGCGGCGTGGACGCCCCACTGGCGCTTCAGGCCTTCAAGGCCCAGCGCCGTCTCGAACACCTTCGACGAATCGGGGTCGGTCTTGAGCAGCTCGCGCAGCTCCTCCGCCTCCGAGTAGCGCTTGGCGCTCTTGTTGTGCACGTCCGCAAGGGCAAGGCCCTTGCCCATGACGTCCGGCGGCATGGCCTTGGTCAGGCGCTCCCCCGTCGAGAACGGGTAGCCCATCACGCGGGAGGAGTCCTTCAGGGCCTGCTTGGCCTTGATCGTCCCGTAGGTCACGATCATTGCGACGCGCTCGTCGCCGTACTTCTCGGTGACGTAGCGGATCACCTCGGAGCGGCGCCGATCATCGAAGTCGACGTCGAAGTCGGGCATGGAGACGCGCTCGGGATTGAGGAAACGCTCGAAGATCAGCCCGTGCTTGAGCGGGTCGAGGTCGGTGATGCGCATGGCGAAGGCCACCATTGAACCGGCACCGGAGCCGCGGCCGGGGCCCACCCGGATGCCGTTGTTCTTGGCCCAGTTGATGAAGTCGGCAACGACAAGGAAGTAGCCGGGGAATCCCATCTGGGTGATGACGCCCACCTCGAACTCGGCCTGCTTGCGCACGTCGTCCGGGATGCCCGCCGGGTACCTGTACGCGAGGCCCGTCTCGACCTCCTTGACGAACCAGGACTGCTCGTTTTCACCCTCGGGCACGGGGAACCGGGGCATGTAGTTGGCCTTGGTGTTGAATTCGACGTCGCAGCGCTCGGCGATGAGCAGCGTGTTGTCGCAGGCCTCGGGGTAGTCGCGGAAGATGGCCCGCATCTCGGCGGGCGACTTGAGGTAGAACTCGTCGGCGTCGAACTTGAAGCGCTTGGGATCGGCGAGCGTGGAGCCGGACTGGACGCACAAAAGCGCCGCGTGCGCCTTGGAATCCTCCGCGTGGGTGTAGTGGAGATCGTTCGTTGCGACAAGCGGCAGGCCCAGTTCGCGGGCGAGCTTAATGAGGTCGGCCTGGACGTTGCGCTCGATGTCGAGCCCGTGGTCCATCAGTTCGCAGAAGTAATTCTCGGCGCCGAAGATGTCGCGGAAGTCGGAGGCGGCCTGCATGGCCTCCCGGTACAGGCCGAGGCGCAGCTTCGTCTGGACCTCGCCCGAGGGGCAGCCCGTGCTGGCGATGAGGCCCTTGCCGTAAGTCTGCAGCAGGTCGCGGTCCATGCGGGGCTTGTAGAGGTAGCCCTCGAGGGAGGCCAGCGAGGACATCCGGAACAGGTTGTGCATTCCCTCGGTCGACTCCGACCACAGGGTCATGTGCGTGTAGGCACCGGCACCGGAGACGTCGTCGCGCCCTCCCCCGCCCCACTGCACGCGGGTGCGGTCGGTGCGGGCGGTGCCCGGGGTGAGGTACGCCTCGACGCCGATGATGGGTTTGATGCCGGCGCTGCGCGCCTTGCTCCAGAAGTCGAACGCCCCGAACACGAAACCGTGGTCGGTGGTGGCCAGCGCGCTCATTCCGAGCTCTTCGGTGTGGCTGAAAAGGTCGGTCAGCCTCGCCGCTCCGTCGAGCATCGAGTACTCGGTGTGATTGTGAAGGTGGACGAAGGACGGATCTGCTGCAGCTGTTGAACCCACCGTTCCATTCTAGGCCAGCCGGGTTCCCCGGAGTCCCACGGCCGTCCCTGGCGTGTTAGCCGCGGCCGTCGGAAAGCGCCCCGAGCGCATAGGCGAGGTCGAGCGGGTAGGGGCTCTCACACACCACGGGCTCCCCGGTGCGCGGGTGCTCGAAGCTGAGCCGGTGGGCGTGCAGCCACTGCCGGGTCAGACCGAGTTCCGCGGCGAGGCGCGGGTCGGCACCGTAGGTGAGATCGCCCACGCAGGGGTGGCGCAGGGCGGAGAAGTGGACGCGGATCTGGTGGGTCCTGCCGGTTTCGAGGTGGACCTCGACGAGGCTCGCCCGGCCGAACGCCTCAAGCACCTGGTAGTGGGTGATCGAGGGACGCCCGTCCTCCAGAACGGCGAAGCGCCAGTCGTGCGCCGGGTGCCGTCCAATGGGGGCGTCGATCGTGCCTTCGAGCGGGTCGGGCAGGCCCTGCACGACGGCGTGGTACACCTTGCCCACAGTGCGCTCCTTGAAGGCGCGCTTCAGGGCGGTGTAGGCGGGTTCTGTCTTCGCGACGACCATTGCGCCGGAGGTGCCGACGTCGAGCCGGTGGACGATGCCCGCGCGCTCCGGTGCGCCGGAGGTTGAGATCCGGAAGCCGGCAGCGGCCAGTGCGCCGACGACGGTGGGGCCCACCCAGCCCGGAGAGGGATGAGCGGCAACACCTACGGGCTTGTCGACGACAACGAAGTCGTCGTCGTCGAGGAGGATGCCCATGCCTTCGACCGCTTCCGGAATCACCCGCAGCGGGTCGGTCGGGTCGGGGACGACGACCGAGAGTTCGGCGCCGGCGCTCACGCGGTCGGCCTTGGCCAGGGTTTCACCGCTGCGGCTCACCCTCCCGTCGGCGGCCCAGGCGGCGGCCACGGACCGGGACACGCCGGCGAGCCGGGCAAGCGCGGCGTCGGTGCGGGAACCGGCGAGGTCGTCGGGGACGGTGAACACTGCGGGCTTGCCCTGTTTGGCGTCAGCGCTCATCCGGGTCCTCCGCCGTTGCGCCTGTCACGGGGCCGGTGGCTGTGCCCGTCGCGGTGCCGTCGGCCGCTTCGGCCTGGTCATTGCTGCGCCGGCCGTCCATGCCGATGCCGCGGAGGGTCAGCAGGCAGATCAGGATTACGCCGCTGACGACGGCGGAGTCGGCGATGTTGAAGATGGCGAAGTTGGGCAGGGCGATGAAGTCGACAACGTGGCCCTGCCCGAAGGACGGTTCGCGGAAGATCCTGTCGGTCAGGTTGCCCAGCGCTCCCCCGAGGACAAGACCGAGCGCGACGGCCCAGCCCCAGGAGGCGACCTTGCGGATCTGCGAGATGATCGCTGCCGAGACAAGCACCATGACGATCGTGAACAGCCAGGTGACGTTGGTGCCGATGGAGAACGCGGCGCCGGGGTTGCGGATGAAGTGCCAGTTGAGCAGCGGCGGCAGCACCTCCGTCACCTGGCCCTCGGTCATGGTTGCGACAACCCATGCCTTGGTCAGCTGGTCAAAGATGTATGCGGTGAGGGTGCACAGGCACAGCAGGACCGCGTAGCGGGCCCTGAGCCGCTTGCTGTGCGTGGCTGCGCTGCGGTCTGGCCGCTTCTGCCCCGCCTGGGTTCCGTCTGCCGGGATGTGCTCGCTCATAGTGCTTTCGTGCCTGGTGCATATGCTTCCGCACGGCGGCGGCATGTACGCGGTGGATGTTGATTTATCGATTCCAACGTTACGGCAAAGGCCGGCCGCCGGGTTCCCCCGTCGGCCGGCCTTCATCCGGTACCGTTTCCGCTCCGCCGTCGGGGAACCCCGCCGGCGGGCCAGTCAGCTCCGCTTAGGCGTCGGCGGTTTCGGAAGCCACCGAACCGCGCGAATCGAGGTCGCGCAGCTGGCCCTCGATGTAGGCCTTAAGGCGTGAGCGGTAGTCCCGCTCGAAGCTGCGGAGCTGCTCAACCTTGCGCTCGAGCACTGTCTTCTGCTGCTCCAGGGCGCCGAGGACCTTGCGGCTCTTGTTCTGGGCGTCGTTGACGAGGCTGCTTGCCTCGATCTGCGCTTCGGCGATGATCTTGTCGCGCTGCTCCACGCCCGCATTGACGTATTCGTCGTGAAGGCGCTGCGCCATGGCGAGGACACCCGCTGCGGATTCCGCGGATCCGGCGCCGGCCGGTGCCGGGGAAACAACGGTTGCAGGCACTGAAGCGGCGTCGTCGGCCTTGGTCTCGACCTTGACGGGCTCGGGCTTCTCTTCTTCCCGGACCTCTTCGGTCTTGGTGCTGGCCGCCACAGGGGCGGGAACCGCAGTGTTCTGCGACATGCCCGAGGGCGCCTCGGCGAGCTTGCGGCGCAGTTCCTCGTTTTCTTGGTTCAGACGGCGCAGTTCGACGACGATCTCGTCGAGGAAATCATCTACCTCGTCCTGGTCGTAGCCTTCACGAAACTTAGTGGGCTGAAACCTTTTGTTGACAACATCTTCTGGCGTCAGGGCCATCTGGTCACCTCATAGTGGATAAAGGACTGGCCTGCCGTGAGGCAGCCAAGCCTGCGGTACCGAATTGGGAAATGAACCACGTGATTCACATCAATATGTGATTCAGCGTATATCTTTTAGGACTCGAAGACTAAACGGTGTCGGGCTACGGTGTTGCGAGGCCCTGGGAGACCGCCATGAGGATCACGACGGCGATGAACAAAACGAGGAAGGCCAGGTCAAGCGACACCCCGCCGATGCGCAACGGCGGGATGAACCGGCGCAGGGCACGAATGGGCGGGTCGGTGACGGCGTAGACGCCGGTGGCCGCAACGAGGGCGAGCTTCCGCGGTCGCCACTCCCTGGCGAAAATCTGAACGGCGTCGTACACAATCCTGATGATCAATGCCACCTGAAACAGCATTAACACCAGGTAAATCAAGGCAAATACCAAACTCACGTTCCAGTCCTTAGGGCCTTATATCGATTCGGCTGGCTCGGACGGGCAGACAGTGTCAGCTTTGGTTGAAGAAACTTGTCTGCGCCTCGCTGGCCTTCTGGTCTTCGCCCAGGACTTCAATATACGACGGCGACAGCAGGAACACCTTATTGGTGACCCTTTCGATGCTGCCGTGGAGCCCGAACACGAGGCCGGCGGAGAAATCGACGAGGCGCTTGGCGTCGGATTCCCCCATGTCGGTGACGTTCATGATCACCGGGATGCCGTCGCGGAAGCTTTCACCGATCACCTTGGCGTCGTTGTACGAGCGGGGGTGGACCGTGGTGATCTGTCGCAGGACTGCGGCGTCCTCGCGAGGAGACTGTACCCGCTTGATCGGGGTGACCGGGGCGCGGTATTCCTCGCTGGGTACGCTCTTGGCGGCCGGTGCGGGATCGGGGCGGCGCTCGTCACGGTCATAATCCACTGAGTAATCCTCGTTCCTGTTCAAGCTTTTCGGCTCTGGCTCGTAGTGCTCGTCACCATCGGCGAGCCCAAGGTAAATCATTGTCTTGCGCAGTGCGCCAGCCATGGTAACTCCTGTCATTGAGAGAGTGGACAACTGTGGTCAGACCTGGAGCCGAAACCCGCATCCGCGGCGCGGGTCGCACTACCGTTCCAGCTGAGACGCTACCGCAACGCCGGACGTGGACCGAGTACATCAGAACCAATCCGCAGGTGTGTCGCGCCGGCCGCAATGGCCGCCTCGAGGTCACCGCTCATCCCCGCGGAAACCGCCGCAGCCGAGGGGTGGGCTGCACGTACCCGTTCCGAGATGAGCGCGAGCCGGGCGAAGGCCTCGTGCGGGTCCCCGCAGAGGGGAGCCACGGCCATCACCCCTTTCAGTTCAAGGCCCTCGGCGGCGTCGACGGCCGCGGCCAGGCCCGGGATGTCCGCGGGTGCCGCGCCGCCCCTGCCGGAGGTTCCGGCCGCCGGGGAGTCGAGGTCCACCTGGAGGAAACAGCCAAGCGGCACCCGGGGAGGCTCCCCGGCGTCGGCCCGCCGGGCCGCGTCGGCTGCCACAGCGTTGGCCAGCGCCGTAACGAGCTGTTCCCTGTCCACCGAGTGGACCGCCGCGGCGTAACGGATGACCGACTTGGCCTTGTTCTTCTGGAGCTGGCCGATGAAATGCCAGTTGAGGGGAAGGTCGGCGGTTTCAGCGGCCTTCGCCGCCGCCTCCTGGTCGCGGTTCTCCCCGACGTCCCGGACCCCAAGCTCATAGAGGGCGCGGACGTCGGAAGCCGGGAAGAACTTGGTGACAACGATCAGCTCGGGCTGCGTCCGCCGTCCGGCGGCGGCGCACGCTTCGGTGATCCGCGTGCGCACCGCTGCAAGGCGCTCGGCGAGGACGGCGGCCCGGGCGGTTGCGGGATCGGCACCGCTCACGAGCGCCACACCAGCCCTGCGATGCGGCCGGCGCCGGGCTCGCGCCGGTGTGAGTAGAGCTTGGCGTTCTCGACGGTGCAGTCTGCGGCGGTCGGGATCGGGCTCTCCACGACGACGCCCTCCGCCTGCAGCTGCGCCCGTACCGCGGCGGGAAGGTCGAGGCCCGCGGTTCCCCTCCGGGTCGTGGAGCGTGCCGCCGGCACAAGGGCCGAAACTTCGTCGGCCATGTCCTGGGGCACCTCATAGCAGGCTCCGCAGACGGCGGGGCCGATCCACGCCGCGAGGTCCCCGGCCCCGCGGGCACGGAGGCGCCCAACCGCGTTGGCGACAATCCCGAGCTGTACGCCCTTTCGTCCGGCATGGACGACGGCGGTAGCCCGCCCGTTCGGATCGGCAAGGACCACCGGCACGCAGTCGGCGACGAGCACGGCAAGGGGTTCCGTTCCGTCCGGGCTCACCAGGGCGTCCGCTTCAGGGGGCCCACCGGCACGGCCGGGTCCCGCGGAGCCGCCGGTTTCGGCAACGATACTCGAATGGATCTGGCTCATGAACCTCAGGCCGCCCTCGGGCACGCCGATGAAGCGTTCAAGCCGCTCGCGGCTGGCCGCGGCCGTCGCCCGGTCGCCCACGGAGAGTGAGAGGTTTCCCGCCCCGACATCAGTGAAGGCGACGTGCAGCCCGGGCCGCACGTCGCCGCGCCACAAGAACATTCTTCGCGCCGGCGGTTCCGCTACTTCAGGAAGTCCGGCACGTCGAGGTCGTCGGAGCGCCCGCTTGAGAGATCGGGCTCGACCACCGCGGGGAGGTCGACGTCGAATCCGGCGTCGGCGGGCACAGCGTTCGACTGCTGGTAGCGCTGCTGCGACCAGGTGCCGAGCCCGGCGGAGGCCGGCGCTGACTGTACAGGGCGTCCGGAGTCGCTTCCGACGGTCGGCGCCGCGGCGGGCTTGACCGCGGGAACCGCCGGCTGGCTTGTTGCATCGACCTGGTCGAAGCCGGCGGCGATGACCGTGACCCGCGCCTCGTCGCCGAGGGCGTCGTCGATGACCGCACCGAAGATGATGTTCGCTTCGGGGTGTGCCACTTCCTGGACCAGGCGCGCGGCTTCGTTGATCTCGAAGAGGCCGAGGTCGGATCCGCCCTGGATGGAGAGCAGAACGCCGTGGGCGCCGTCGATCGAGGCTTCAAGCAGCGGCGAGGCAATGGCGAGTTCGGCGGCCTTGACGGCGCGGTCTTCGCCGCGCGCCGAACCGATGCCCATGAGGGCCGAGCCGGCACCCTGCATGACGGACTTGACGTCGGCGAAGTCGAGGTTGATCAGGCCGGGGGTGGTGATCAGGTCGGTGATGCCCTGGACACCGGAGAGCAGCACCTGGTCGGCGGAGCGGAACGCGTCGAGCATCGACACGTTGCGGTCGCTGATCGACAGCAGCCGGTCGTTGGGGATCACGATGAGGGTGTCGACTTCGTCGCGCAGCGTATCGATGCCGGATTCGGCCTGGTTGGACCTGCGGCGGCCTTCGAAGGTGAACGGCCTGGTGACGACGCCGATGGTCAGCGCGCCGAGGGACCGCGCGATGCGGGCAACGACGGGCGCGCCGCCGGTGCCGGTGCCGCCGCCCTCGCCTGCGGTTACGAAGACCATGTCAGCGCCGCGCAGCACCTCTTCGATCTCCTCGGAGTGGTCCTCTGCGGCCCTGCGGCCGACCTCCGGATCGGCGCCGGCGCCAAGGCCGCGGGTAAGTTCCCGGCCGACGTCGAGCTTCACATCGGCGTCGCTCATCAGCAGCGCCTGCGCGTCGGTGTTGATAGCGATGAACTCCACGCCGCGGAGTCCCACCTCGATCATCCGGTTGATGGCGTTTACGCCGCCCCCGCCGATGCCGACGACCTTGATGACGGCCAAGTAATTCTGCGGTGCTGCCACGTCCTGTGTCCCTTGTTCGAATCTGTGCACTGTCTTGGGTCCATCCGGCCGAAACCGGTGTCAACCTTCACCCGGCAAACGTTAACCCTCTGGTTGAGAGTTAATGTTATGTCAAGTAACTCCTACTTGAGACGCTATGGGCACCGGAAGCCAACTGCAATGACCGGTGCCGCGTGTCGCCTTGTTTCTTTCGTTAAAGCCTTATTGGTGCTTCGCCCTGCCCCGCTCACCGCGTGACCGGACGGTCCGGCGCGCTCACGTCGAACTCCTTGACCGGCGGGGTGGTGGCCGGCGCCCGGAGCAGCGCCTCGAGCACCCGTGCCTTCGCGGCATTGCTGTCCGCGCTCCCCCAGAAAATCTTCTGGTTCCCGGTCAGCGAGAGCCTGACCGAGTCGACGCTCTTGGCGGAGGCGTGGTTGAGCCGTGCGAGGATGCTGGGCGGCAGGTCCGCCAGGACCGCCGTGATCGATGAGAAGACCTCGGAGTTGACCGCTTCGGACCCGCCGTCGATGAGGGGAAGCTTGACGGTCTTGCGGTCCTTGACCTTCTTCAGCGCGCGCCCTTCGGAGTCGATGAGCACAAACCCCTTGCCGTTCTGCAGGACCGCCACGGGCACCCGCTCCTTGACTGTCACCACAAGCGTCGACGGCGGCTCGGCCGCAACCGATACGTCCTCCACGGCCGTCTGCCCGGACAGGAGTTGCCGTGCGTCGTCGTCGGAGATCGAGGTCAGGGACTGGCCATGCAGGGGCTCCAGCGCGCCGGTGACGGTAGCGGTGGACACGAGTGAGTTCCCCTGGACCCTCAGTTCCTTCAGCGCCAGGGCCGGCGAGAAGACGAGGTAGGCAAGGAGCCCGCCGACAAGCAGCAGCAACCCGGCTGCCGTCAGAAGGAAAATCCGGCGTCTGCGCCTGCGCGGCGGCTCGGGGAACTCGAGGACCGTTGCGGATGCGGTGTCGTGGGCCGGGCCTGCCAGCAGGGTGACCTTCTCCGATGTGGCCCGGATGCCCGGGACGGGACCGCCCCCGTGCCCGCCGGGAGTCTTAGCTGTCACGGCTGTCCCGTTCCTCCCCGGCGCGGGCCGAAAGCAGGTTGACCAGGTCGGTGGCGAGCGCGGTGACGTCCCCGGCGCCGACGGTCAGGATGATGTCGCCGGGCCGGGCCCGCCCGGCCACCGAGCGCACGGCGGCCTCCCGGTCCTCGACGTAGCCGCCGGGTCGGTTCAGCCGGTCTGTGATCAGCGCGCTCGTCACGCCCGGAACCGGGTCTTCGCGGGCGGCGTAGATCGGCAGGACGGTCGCCGAGTCGGCGAGGTCGAGCGCCGCGGCGAAGCCCTCGGCGAACTCGCGGGTGCGGGAGAAGAGGTGTGGCTGGAAAAGGACGTGGACGGCGTTCCCGCTTGCGACAGTCCGGGCAGCGGTCAGCGCCGCGTGGACTTCGGTGGGATGGTGCGCGTAGTCGTCGAAGACCCTCACGCCGTCTCCGGTCCCCCGGGTCTCGAAGCGGCGCGCCGCACCGGAGAAGGAGGCAAGCCCTTCGGCGGCAACGGCGGGGTCGACGCCGAGTTCGAGGCCGACGGCGAATGCCGCGGCGGCGTTGAGGATGTTGTACCGGCCCGGAACACTGAGCTGCAGTTCCTGCTGGGCGTCGAGCCCGTCGACGGCGAAGGACAGGACGCTGTTCGAGGTGCTGCCCACGGCCCGGGTTGAGCCGATGTGGATGTCGGCTGTTTCCGAATACCCGTAGGTGCGCACCCGCCGGCCTTCGCCGGCGGCTGCAACGAGCGCTGCGGCGCCGGGGTCGTCGGCGCAGGCGACGAGGACGCCGTCGTCGGGAAGGAGCCCCGCGAACTGCTCGAAGACGGCGGTGACCGCCGCGGCCGTCCCGTAGTGGTCGAGGTGGTCGGCTTCGACGTTGGTGACGACCGCGATCTGCGGGCTGTAGTTCAGGAACGAGCCGTCCGACTCGTCGGCCTCCGCAACGAACACGTCTCCTCCGGACCAGCGGGCGTTCACGCCGAGGGCTGCGACATCCCCGCCGATGGCGAAGGACGGGTCGCGTCCGGCAGCCGAGAGCATCACGGTGATCATCGCGGTGGTGGTGGTCTTGCCGTGGGTGCCCGCCACAGCGATGACGGTCTGGCCGGCCATCGCCGCCGCAAGCGCCTCGGACCGGTGCGAGATCGTCAGTGAACGCCGGCGTGCCTCGAGCAGCTCCGGGTTCTCGGGACGGATCGCCGAGGAGATCACCACCGTGCCGGCACCCTCGACATTGCTGGCGCTGTGCCCCACGGAGACGGTGGCTCCGAGCGCGGCCAGGGCGCGGAGCGCCTTGGAGTCGGCGGCGTCGGAACCGGACACGGGGATGCCCTGGCCGAGAAGGATCCGCGCCACGGCCGACATTCCCGCCCCGCCGAGTCCGATGAAGTGCACCCGTCCGGCGCCACCCGCCGAGGGTGCCCCGGTGCCGCCCGGTGCTTCGTTCTGTGCCGTCATGCTGTGCGTCCCGCCGCCTCGATCACCAGTGCCGCCATGCGCTGATCCGCATCGCGCACGCCCTGCTGCGCCGCGGCGCGGCCCATCGCCTCAAGGGCCTCGGGGGCGAGCAGCAGACGCGGCACCTCGGTGCTGAGCCATTGCCCGTTCAGCGCCGCGTCGTCAACGAGCAGCGCTCCCCCGGCCGCCACGAGGCCTTCGGCGTTGAGCCGCTGCTCGCCGTTGCCGTGGGGCAGGGGCACCAGGATTGACGGAAGGCCCACGGCGCTGACCTCGCAGACGGTCGCCGCACCGGCGCGCGCGAGCAGCAGGTCGGCCGCTGCGTAGACGTTTTCCATGCCGTCGACGAATTCCACCTGGTGGTAGCCGGGAACACTCAGGCTCGCGCCGTCGCCGTCCTTGACGGACTTCCCGCGCCCGGTGATGTGGAGGATCTGGACGCCGCCGGCGCAGAGGGCGGGGGCGGCGTCGGCGGTCGCACGGTTGATGCTTGCCGCGCCGGAGGATCCGCCGGTGACGATGAGCGTGGGGCGCTCCGGGTGAAGTCCCAGGGCGCGCCGGGCCGCCTCGCGCGCCGCAGCCCGGTCGAGGCCGGAGATCTCCCGCCGCATCGGCATGCCGACCCACTGGGCCTTGCGCAGGGGGGTTCCCTGGAAGGCGACGGCCACGGTGTGGGCGATCCGCGCGCCGAGCCGGTTCGCCAGCCCGGGGCGGGCGTTTGCCTCGTGGATCACGACGGGCACCCGGCGCAGCCACGCCGCGAGGTAGAGCGGCGTCGAGACGTAGCCGCCAACACCGACCACGACGTCGGGCCGTGCCGATGCAAGGATCCCGAGGGCCTGGCGGATGGCCCGCAGGAGCCTGTAGGGCAGCTTGATGGCGTCGGTTGAGGGCCTGCGGGGCATGGGGACCCTGTCGATTGTCGCAAGTTTGTAGCCGGCCGCCGGGACGAGGCGGGTCTCCATTCCCGCTTCGGTGCCCACCGCGAGGATGGTTGCGGAGGGGTCCCGCTCGGTGATGGCGTTGGCGATGGCCAGCAGCGGACTGATGTGTCCGGCCGTGCCTCCGCCGGCCAGGACGGCGGAAAGCGGTGAGGGCGATTTCATGGAGCTGCTGGGTCTCTTTCGGGCTTGTCGGGGATCATTGGCGTTTTGCGGGCGAAGGACAGGAGGACACCGATGGCCCCGAGGGTGAACGTCAGCGCCGAACCTCCGTAGGAGATGAACGGCAGCGGAACCCCGATGACGGGCAGCAGTCCGGTGACCATGCCGATGTTCACGAACGCCTGCCCGATGATCCAGACAAGGATCGAGCCCATCAGGATGCGCACGAAGGGATCGCTGTAGCGCATCGCGACCTGGATGGTTGCCACGGCGAGGATGCCGAACAGGGCGACCACGACGCCGGCCCCGATGAGGCCGAACTCCTCGCCGATGATCGCGAAGATGAAGTCGTTGTGCGCTTCGGGGATCCAGTTCCATTTCTGGCGGCTCTGGCCGATCCCGACGCCGAACAGGCCGCCGGAGGCCATCGCGAACAGGCCGTTATCGGACTGGAGGCACAGGTCGGCGCCGTCGTCGCAGTTCAGCCGCAGCCAGGCGCTGATGCGCCCGCCGCGGTTGGAACTGGTAAAGACCATCAGGACGGCGACAAGGGTTCCGACAACACCGGCGAGCGTGAACATCTTCAGCGGCGCCCCGGCGAAGAACAGGGCCGCGGCCATGACCATCATCAGGATCATGCCGGTGCCGAGGTCGCCTCCGAGGAGCACGAGCAGGATGGGAAGGCCGCCCAGCGGCACCACCGGAATGAGCGCGTGCTTCCAGTTCCGGATCAGGCCCTTCTTGCGCTCGAGGACTGTGGCGAACCACAGCGCCAGTGCGAGCTTCGCCGGCTCCGAGGGCTGGAACGACTGGTTGCCGATCATGATCCAGTTCTGGTTGCCGTTGATGTTCACGCCGATCACCAGCACCAGCACCAGGAGCACCACAGCAGTGGCAAGTCCCGGCCAGGCAAGCATCTTGTAGACGCGGGGGCCAAACCTTGAAAGGAGGAACATCAGCACCAGCCCGCCGGCGGCCCAGACCGACTGCTTGAGGAAGAGGTCGAACTCCTCCTTGCCCTCGGAGATCGCCTCGACGGAGGAGGCGGAGAGCACCATAAGCAGGCCGATGGCGGTCAGGGCAAGGGCGGAACCGAGGATCAGGTAGTAAGTGGCACCGGTCGGCATGCGCCCGGTGCCCTCGAGGAACTTCCAGCCGCGCCGGGCCGTACCGAGCACTCCGTGGTGCTCGGGTTCGCGGCGGTCGGCTCCATTTGCGCCGCCGGCCGGCGCCGGGACTGCTTCACCCTCGAGGACGGCCTGCCCGCCGGCCGGCGTTGGCCTTCCGCCGCCGGCTGCCCGCGGCCGGGCCGGCTTCCGCCCGGTGGGGCGGGTTGGCGTTGTCGCCATCTAGAACTCCTTCGCGGTCTTCGCCTGCCCCTCCACGACCGCGCGGACTGCCTCGATGAAGGAGTCACCCCGGTGGGCGTATGAGGAAAACTGATCCATTGAGGCGGCCGCCGGTGCCATGAGGACGGTGTCTCCGTCGCTGGCCAGCCGCGCCGCTTCGGCGACGGCCCGCGCCATGACGGCGTCACCGCTGGGATCGGCGGAGCCGCCTGCTGGCTGCCCTGTTCCAGTGTGACCGGTGGCCGGAAGGATCACCGGCACATTGGGAGCGTGTCGGCGCAGCGCGTCGGCGAGGGGCGCTGTGTCCTCGCCGAGGAGCACCACCGCCTTCAGCCGGCCGGCGTGCCCGCGCACGAGTTCGTCGTAGCTGACGCCCTTCGACAGCCCTCCGGCGATCCAGATGACTGACTTGAAGGCGGACAGCGAGGCGGCCGCGGCGTGCGGGTTCGTTGCCTTGGAGTCGTTGACCCAGAGGACACCGCCGCGCGAGGTGACGGCCTGGATGCGGTGCGCGCCGGGCTGGTAGGTGCGGATCCCTTCGCGGACGGCCGACGCGGGAATCCCGGCGGCACGCACGAGGGCCGCGGCCGCCAGGGCGTTCGCCACGAGGTGGCGGGGAACGACGTCGCCCAGTTCGCGCACCGATGCGAGCTCGGCTGCCGAGTCCTTGCGCTGCTCGATGAACGCGCGGTCGACAAGGAGGTCCTCGACGACGCCCATCATGCTCACCGCGGGTGTTCCGGTGGTGAATCCGATGGCCCTGCACCCTTCGACGACGTCGGCTTCTTCGACCATCCGCTCCGTCTCGGGCTGCTCGGCGTTGTAGACGCAGGCGATCCTGGTTCCCTCGTACACCTTGGCCTTCGCCGCCGCGTACGCCTCGTAGCTGCCGTGCCAGTCGACGTGGTCCTCGGCGATGTTGAGGCAGACGCTTGCCAGGGGTGAGAGCGATTCGGTCCAGTGCAGCTGGAAGCTGGAGAGCTCCACCGCGAGGAAGTCGAAGCCCTGCGGATCGCGGATCACGTCGAGGATCGGGGTGCCGACGTTCCCTGCGGCCACTGCCCGCTTGCCCGCCGCAAGCAGCATCGATTCGGTCAGGCCGACGGTTGTCGTCTTGCCGTTGGTGCCGGTGATCGTCAGCCATTCCGCGGTGGGGCGGCCCTCGCGGACCCGCACCCGCCAGGCCAGTTCGACGTCGCCCCAGATGGGGATGTCCGCCGCGGCGGCGGCCGCCAGCAGCGGCTGGGAGGGGCTCCAGCCCGGGGAGGCGATGATCAGTTCCGGGCGGGCTCCGCCGATGTGGGGCACCGCGGCCGCGGCTGCTTCGCCGAGCAGCACATCGCGGACGCCCACGATGCGCAGCGTGTCAGCCTTCGCGCGGTTCGCCTCGGAGTCGGAGGCGTCGACGACGACGACGTCGGCGCCGAGCTCCACGAGGGTGTCCGCCGCGGAGAAGCCGGTGGAGCCAAGGCCCGCAACGGCAACGCGCAGCCCGCTCCAGTCGGCGTCCCAGGTGGTGAGGGTGTCAAGCCGGGACGGTGCCCGGTGCATGCCGGCCATCAGCCCACCACCCATTCCGCGTAGAAGATTCCGAGCGCAACGGCCACGAAGAGCCCGCCGAGGATCCAGAAGCGCACCACAACCGTGACCTCCGCCCAGCCCGTGAGTTCGAAGTGGTGCTGCAGCGGGGCCATCTTGAAGACCCGCTTGCCGCCGGTCGCCTTGAAGTACCCCACCTGGATGATGACCGAGAGGGTGATCAGCACAAACAGGCCCGCCATGATGACCAGCAGCAGCTGGGTCCGGGAGAGGATGGCGAACCCGGCGATGGCGCCGCCGATGGCAAGGGAGCCGGTGTCGCCCATGAAGATCTTCGCCGGGGAGGTGTTCCACCAGAGGAACCCGACCAGGGCCCCGCACATGGCGCCCGCAATCAGGGCGAGGTCCAGCGGGTCCCGGACCTCGTAGCAGACGTTCCCGGGCACCGCGAGCGATCCGCAGCTCTGGTTCGACTGCCAGATGCCCATGAGCATGTAGGCGGCGAAGATGAGGATCGAGGCACCGGCGGCAAGGCCGTCGAGCCCGTCGGTGAGGTTCACCCCGTTGGTTGCGGCGGTGATGATCAGGTTCGACCACAGGACAAAGAGGATCGCGCCGACGAGGGTGCCCGCGAAGGCGAAGTCGAGGGAGGTGTCGCGGATGAACGAAATGGCTGTCGACGCCGGCGTGCGCCCCTGGCTGTTGGGGAACTGCAGCGCGAGCACGGCGAACAGGATGCCGACAAGGGACTGCCCGGTGATCTTGGCGGCGGCGCTCAGGCCGAGGCTGCGCTGCTTGGAGATCTTGATGTAGTCGTCGAAGAATCCGACAAGGCCCATTCCCGCCATCAGGAGCAGCAGGAGAAGACCCGAGACGGTCGGCCCGCCGGTGCCGTCGAGCATCCCCATGATCAGGTGGGTCAGGAAATAGGAGAGCAGGACCGAGCCCACGATGACCGCGCCGCCCATGGTGGGGGTGCCGCGCTTGGTGTGGTGCGCCGTGGGACCGTCGTCGCGGATGAACTGGCCGTAGCCCTTGTGCACGAGGAACTTGATGAAGACCGGAGTGCCCACCAGCGCGAAAAACAGCGCTGAGGCAGAACCGATCAGGAGAGCGATCACGGCTGCGGGCCCCTTCGGAGAGTTGAATCGCCCTGGCTGGGTGCCGCAGGCTGAGCTTGGTCCGCTGGCTGCGGGGGCGTTCCGCCCGGTGACGGGTGGGCGTCAGGGAGCAATGCTATCCGATCCCCCAGGTGGCGCAGCCCCGCCCCGTTCGAGGACTTGAACAGCACGATGTCCCCCGGGGCGAGCTCCGCCCGCAGGATGCGCTCGGCAGCCTCGGCGTCGGGGACGTGCACGACTTCGTTGCCCCACGAGCCCTCGAGCACGGCACCGTTGTAGAGGGCGCGGGTGTTGTCGCCGACCACGATCAGTTTGGAGATGTTCAGCCGGACGACGACGCGGCCCAAGAGGTCGTGCTCGTCGATCGACGACTCCCCCAGTTCGAGCATTTCGCCGAGCACCGCCCAGGTCCTGCGGTGTCCGGCCCCCAGTTCGGCGAGGGTTCGCAGCGCTGCGCGCATGGATTCCGGATTCGCGTTGTAGGCATCGTTGATGACGGTGACCCCGTCGGGGCGCTCGGTGCGTTCCATGCGCCACCGGCTCTGGGCCTTCTGGCTGCGCAGGGCCTCGGCAATGCGCTCCCCCGGAACCCCGACCGCCCAGCCCACCGCGGCGGCGGCGAGCAGGTTCGTGATGTGGTGGAGCCCGATCAGCGGCGAGACGATCGGATACTGGCTGCCGTCGGGCAGTTCGAGCGTGAACTCAGGGTGTCCCTCCGCCGTTGTGGTGCCGTTGCGTGCCGCGAGGGCGGCCCCGTCCGATGCGGAGAAGTCAGTGGAGGAGGTGAAGTAGAGCTTCCGTGCGCCGGTGCGGGCGCGCATCGCAAGCACCCGTTCGTCGTCGGCGTTGATGACCGCTGTGCCCTCGGGGGCGAGGGCTTCGAGCAGTTCCCCCTTGGCCTTGGCGATGTTTTCGACGCCGCCGAATTCGCCGGCGTGGGCCGATCCGACGCCGAGCACCACCCCGATGTCCGGTTTCACCATGTCCGCCAAGTAGCGGATGTGGCCCGGTTTTGTGGCGCCCATTTCGATGACGAGGTAGCGGGTGCCGTAACCGGCCTTGAAGACGGTGAGCGGAACACCCACTTCGCCGTTGTAGGAGCCGGTGGGCGCGACGGTTGGCCCAACCGGACCGAGCAGTCCGGCGAGCAGGTCCTTGGTTGTTGTCTTTCCGGCCGACCCGGTGATCCCGATGACCGTCAGCGGGCCGTTGGCGCGCAGGCGCCGCACGGCCTCCGCGGCGAGCAGGCCCATGGCCAGCACGGCGTCGGGGACGATCACGGCCGGGAAGTCCTTCCCGGGCCCGCCGGAGCCGGAGTCGTCGACGGGGCGTTCGGTGAGGGCGAGGACGGCCCCGTTGGCGAAGGCCTGGCCGACGAAGAGGTGCCCGTCCGAGACCTCGCCGGGCTTGGCGATGAAGAGACCCCCTGGAACCGACTCCCGGGAATCCGTGGCGGCCGAGGTGACGGTCAGGTCCGGAGTGTCCCGGGCACCGCTCGAAAGCTGGCCACCCGTTATTGCCGCGATTTCGGCTGCGCTGAATTCAATCATGACGGTCTAGGACTCTATCGCGGCAACGCCGGGCACAGAGAATCCGTGCCTTGTCAAAGCGGCGGCGAGCTCCACCCGGTCATCCAGGGCAAGGTTGACCCCCTTGACCTCCTGCCACACCTCATGGCCGCGTCCGGCCACGAGCACAGTGTCCTGGGGCGCGGCGATGGCGACGGCGTGGTCGATCGCTTCGGCGCGGGGATGGACCTCGAGTATCTCGCTTTTCAGGTTCTCGGCACGCACGGCGGCCAGGGCGCCATCCAGGACGCCACGGCGGATCACAGCCTCGTCCTCGTCGTGCGGATCGTCATCGGTGACAATGACGACGTCGGCGAGCCGGGCGGCCACAGCCCCCATGATCGGGCGCTTTGTCTCATCGCGCTGGCCCGTCGCCCCGAACACCACGATGACCCGCGAGCCCGGCTCCGGACGACGGACCGCCTGCAGGGTACGGATGAGGGCATCGGGGTTGTGGGCGAAATCGACGATCGAGGTCGGGCGCTCGCTGATCAGCTGCATCCTGCCGGGCACGTTGACGGTGAACGGATTCGAGGCGTCGGCTGCGCGCTGCACGGCTTCGACGGAAACTCCCGAAGCCAGGACCATCACCGCGGCCAGCGCGGCATTGGACACGTTGAAGGTTCCCGGAAGTCCAGTGGAAAGGAAAAGCTCCTGCCCGTTCGGCCCGGACAGCGCGAACCGGTGGCCGAGCCCTTCGGCCTGCACGCGGCTGACCCGCCAGTCGGCGGCGGGCTGCCCGCCGGCTGCCTCCGTTTCGGTGCTCAGGGTCAGGACGCGCCCGGTCGCGGCGGCCGCCATGCGCCGGCCCCACGCGTCGTCGACTGTGATGACGCTGGTGCCGGTCCGGTCGCCGGAGAACAGCCCTGCCTTGACTGCGAAGTAGGAGTCCATGTCGCCGTGAAGGTCGAGATGGTCCTGGGTGAGGTTGGTGAATCCCGCGACGTCGAAGCGGACCCCGTCCACCCTGCCGAACTCAAGTGCGTGGGAGGAGACCTCCATTGCGGCGGCGGATAGCCCCCGTTCGCGCATCAGGGCGAGCAGGGAGTGGACCTGCGGGGATTCGGGGGTGGTCAGCGTGCTGGGAATCGCCTCGGCGCCGGCGAGGATTTCGATGGTGCCGATCAGCCCGGTCGAGCGGTCAAGGGCGCGCAGGAGGGAGTTGATGAAGTAGGTGGTGGTGGTCTTGCCGTTCGTGCCGGTCACCCCGAACAGCACGGGCCGCTCCGACTGCACCGGCTGGCTGTCGAACACGGCCGCGGACAGCGGGCCGACGAGGCGCCGCGCCGAGTGCGCCTTGAACACCGGAACGCTGACGGCGGCCCGCGCCCCTTCCAGCAGGGCCGCGCCCTCGGCGTCGGTCAGCACTGCGACCGCACCGCGGGCAACGGCCTGCGCTGCGAAGTCGGCTCCGTGGCGCTGGGCGCCGGGGACGGCGATGTAGAGGTCGCCGGGCAGTACCGTGCGCGAGTCGACGGCAACCCCGGTGAGGGCGATGCCGGTCTTCGCCGCGGTTGCCGCGGGGGCCCCGTCGAGGGTGATGTCCTGCAGGTCCGCGCCGAGGCGGAGGATGGCATCGCGGAGGGAGACCGGCGCAACGCGCGTGGGCCTCATCTCAAGGCCGGCGGCGCTTGAGGCCATGTTGATTGACACTTCGGTTTTCTCCCGGATTCAGTACTCAACCGGGTAAGTTTCTGGCTTACCTGTAGAGGGTGGAACGTTGTTGGAGTTCAGGACCTGCTTCATGACTTTTTGGAACGACTCCCCCGGAATCAGGTAGTAGAGGTCCCCCTTCGGGCGCTGCAGCGTCACAACCACAACGTATTCGGGATCCTCGATCGGCGCGATTCCGGCGTAGGACAGAGTGTATCCGTCGTAGCCGCCGTTCGCGCCGGGCGCCTCGGCCGTGCCGGTCTTCGATCCGACGCGGTACTGCTCGAGGGCGCCGGACTTGCCGGACCCCTCCACGGCGGTCGTCTCAAGCAGTTTCTGGAGCTTCTTGGCCGTCGGCTCGGAGACCACCTTGGTGGCCTTGCCGGCCGGGACCTTGTGCTCGGTGCCGTCGGGGTCGATGAACGCGTCGATGAGCCGCGGCTGCAGGCGCACCCCGTTGTTGGCGACGGTCTGGTAGACCATCGCCGTGTGGAGGGCGGTCTGGGCCAGGCCCTGCCCGAAGAGCACCGTGTACTGCTGCCGCTCGTCCCAGGTTTCGGGTTTGGCGAGGATGCCCGGGGACTCCCCGCTGATCCCGGTCCCCGGCACTTCGCCGATCCCGAACTTCCGGAGCCAGTCGTAGCGCTCCTGCTTGGTGAGCTTTTCGCCGATCTTCACGGTTCCGGTGTTCATGGACCGGGCAAAGATTCCCGCCGCCGTCCGGTGTTCGGTTCCGTGGTCGAAGGCGTCCTTGAAGGTCTGGTTGTCAATCGTGTACAGCGGAGGTATCTCGAACCGCGATGTGGGTTCGATCAGCCCCTGCTCGAGCGCCGCGGCCATGGTGATGAGCTTGGTCGTCGATCCGGGCTCGAAGGAGGCCGTGACCGACAGCGGGCTGCGGAACTTCGGCGCCGTCTGGCCGGGGTTGTTCGGGTCCGGTGTCGTCGACTCGGCCAGGGCCCGGATGTTGCCGGTCTTGGCTTCGACGACAACGATGTTCCCCCACTCGGCGTTGTATTCCTTCATCTGGGAGGCGATCGTCTGCTGGGCGAACCACTGCAGGTCCTGGTCGATCGTCAGGCGCACTGACTGGCCGTCGACCGCGGGAACGTCCTCGTTTGTCGCGTAGGGGATGCGGATTCCGTCGCCGCCGATTTCATAGGTCTTGCTGCCGGCGGTTCCGGTCAGCTCGTCCATGAGGGACAGCTCGAGGCCTTCGCGTGCCACGCCGTCGGGCCCGACATAGCCGATGATCGACCCGGCCACCGGGCCTGCCGGGTAGGTGCGGACGCTTGTCGCGTCGGCGTAGACGCCCGGGAGGCCCACCGCGAGGGCCCGGTTCTTCACATCGGGCGTGACGGTGCGCGCCACATAGTTGAAACTCTTGTCGCCGAGGATCGAGGATTTCAGCGTCTCGGCGTCGATGCCGAGCACCGCGGAGAGCTCCTGGAAACCCTTGTCGACCGGGATGTCGAACTCCCGCTCCCCCAGCTCCTCGTTGTAGCGGTCGAAGGTCTCCCCGCCGCTCAGGCGCTGGTCCACGACGATGTCGAACCGCTCGACGCTGCGGGCGAAGTACTTGCCGTTCGTGTCGAGGATCGAGCCGCGCACCGGCTGGACCGGGATGGTCGTGAGCCGTTTGGAGAGCCCGGCCTGAGCCAGCCCGTCGAGGTCGAGGGCCTGCAGCTGGAACAGGCGCACTCCGAGGACCATCAGGAGCACCAGGACGAAGGCGAGGCCTACGCGCAGGCGCCGGGATCCGAGGGCGACTCTTCTGGCATCCTGGCTTCCGGCGGTGGGGTGGGACACTGGAATTCCTTGTCAGTCAGATCGAACGGTAGAAAGCGGAAGGCAGCCAGACTGCCCCGGCCTACCGGTTCGTCTGAATCTGCTGCGGACCCGGGATGGTTCCGCCCGCAAGGCCCTGCACCGGCTTGTCGGCAGCCCCGCGTGCGGCGGCCTCCTGCGCCTTGCGCGCTGGTGCACCGGCATCCGGTGCGGCAGCCGCCGGCCGGTCGCGCGGCTCGGCTGCCTCGGCGGGTTCCGCTGCGGCGGCCGCCGGAGCATCAGCTGCGGCCTCGGCTGGTGCCTCCGGGGCGGGGGCAGGTGCGGCGGGCGGCGCCGGCTGGAGGGCCTGCACGTCTTCCGCCGTCACTACCTCCGGAGCCGCGATCAGAGCCAGTGGCTTGCTTCCCTCCTTCGCAGCTTCGGGGCTCCCCGTGACCTTCAAAGAATCTACGTCAATCGTTCCGAAAGTCGGGGACGCCACCATGCCGAGTTTCGTCGCCTCGGCGGCGAGGTTCTGCGGCGCGGCGACGTCCTCGAGCCGCTGAACCAGTGCTTCGTTTTCCTGGGTCAGGGCGACCTGCTTGCCGCGCAGCTGGACAAGTTCGTACTGTGCGCTTGAGACGGAGATGTTCAGGATCAGGACCGTCACCAGCGCCGCGACCAGGACGACGAAGCTGAAGACAACGAAGGGAACCCGGCGCCGGGCCGCCCTTGCGGGTACGACCGAGAGCGGGGTGCGGGTCCGCTCACCGGGGCCGCGTTGCGGCTGGGCACGCCTGACGGGGGAAATACTGAGGGCACTGCTGCCGGAGGTCGCGTCGAAGGACAGAGTATCCGCGCTCAGTGCCTGGCTCATTGTGCTTTCCTGTTCGTTGGGATTGCCTGGATTTTTTCGACTGCCCGCAGCTTGGCGGAGGCCGCCCGGGGGTTTTCCTGGATTTCCTGCTCCGTTGGCGCCTCGGTGCCTTTGGTCAGGGATCGCAGGTAAGGCTTGTGTTCCTCGAGTTCCACTGGGAACCCGAGCGGCGCCGAGGACTTGGTGCCGCGCGCAAAAGCGGCCTTGACGATCTTGTCCTCAAGCGAGTGGTAGGACAGCGCAACGATCCGCCCTCCGACGGCCAGGGCGTCGATGGCGGCCGGCACGGCGCGCGTGAGGACGGTCAGCTCCTCATTCACTTCGATGCGCAGCGCCTGGAAGGTGCGTTTGGCCGGGTGTCCCCCGGTGCGTGCCGCACCCGCCGGGACGACGCCGCGGATGACCTCGACGAGCTCGCCGGTTGTGGTGATTGGGGAGCTGCGGCGCGCTTCGACGATCGCCGAGGAGATGCGGCCGGCGAACTTTTCCTCACCCCAGGCACGGATGATCCGCACCAGGTCTTCCTCGGAGTAGGTGTTGACCACGTGCGCCGCGGTCACCCCGCGGCTGGTGTCCATGCGCATGTCAAGGGGCGCGTCGTAGGAGTAGGCGAATCCCCGCTCACGTTCGTCAAGCTGCAGGGAGGATACACCGAGGTCGAAGAGGACGCCGTCGACCGCATCAACGCCGAGGTCTTCGAGCACGTCCTCGATTTCGTCGTACACGGCGTGCACAAGGTCGAGGCGCTCGTCGAAGGGCTGGAGCCGTGCACCGGCAAGGCGCAGCGCCTGCGGATCGCGGTCAATCCCGACAAGGTGGAGGGACGGGAAGGCTTCGAGCATCGTTTCGGAATGTCCGCCCATGCCCAGGGTGGCGTCGATGACAACGGGACGGCGGCCGGCGTCCTGGGCGGAGAGGACTGCCGGGGCAAGGAGTGCAACAGAGCGTTCACGCAGGACCGGGACGTGCCGTTCGCCGGTCGGGCGCTCATCACTCATGCACGGTCTCCTTCCTGCGTGGGTCTGCCTACCCGCCACCGAACGAGGGGGTATTCGTGCTGTTTTCCGGTTCTGTTGAGCTGACGCTGGAGGAGATCCTGAAATCAGATCCCCATCCGGCCGTCCGTACCACCGCCTGGCTCCGGGGAAGTGGAGCCAGGTGGATCAGCGCGTCCGGCGGCTGGAGATCTCATCTCAGGAGTTCTTGGCGCCGTTCCTCTGTTGTGCTGTATCTCTGTTGTTCTGTTTCTTGTTTGTGCTGTGGAACCCCTGGGCTGATGCCGGTGTTCACCGGCACCTCCTAGAAGATGCCGGGCAGTGCGTCTTCGTCCGTTTCGGAGAAGGCTGTTTCCTTCTCCTCCAGGTAGCTGTTCCAGGCACCCGCATCCCAGATCTCGGCGCGGCTTCCCGCTCCGATCACCGCGAGTTCCCGGTCGAGCCCGGCATACGAGCGCAGAGCCGGCGGGATGGTGATCCGCCCCTGCTTATCCGGCACCTCATCCGACGCACCGGAAAGGAAAACCCTGATGTAGTCCCGTGCCTGCCGGGAGGAAATCGGGGCCGTCCTCATTTGCTCGTGGACCTTCTCGAATTCGCTGGCACTAAAAACGTAAATGCACCGTTCCTGCCCCCTGGTCAGCACCAGTCCGGCGGAAAGTTCCTCGCGGAACTTGGCCGGAAGGATCAACCTGCCCTTTTCATCCAAACGGGGAGTGTGAGTTCCGAGGAACATCCCCCACCGCCTGTTCTGAATTGGGCGAAGGCCGGTTCGTTACCGATTCGCTCTTATGCGCTCCACTTTACTCCACAACCCCCCACAGTCAATCCACCACGCCCGGAGCGCGCTCCACTTCGGCCGTGTCGCCCTCTCCGGCGGAGACCAGGGGCGGCCGCGGACCCCGCCGCCGGGCTGCAGCCGGCCGGCAGGCGGAACGTGCGAGGGGATGGTTTGGGGAACCGCAGGGACGGGCCCACGCGGGAAAAACCGCGTTAAATGGCGAAAGACCCGCAGATGCGGGTCTTTCGCCAGAGTTTAAGGCTAGGCTGCTCGAGGTGGGACTGGCCGCCCTAGGGCTGATCGCGCTTGCGTTCGTCCCACTTGTCTTCGAGGCTGCTCATGAAGCCACTCTTGCCTGCGGAGGCCGGTTTGGAGGGAGCGCCGGCCGCAGTTCCTTTTTCTGAAGATTTAGCTTTGGTGGTTGCGAAATATACTCCCGCGCCCATTATCAGGAACCCCGCAACACCAAGAGCAATGATTTGATATCCGATTCCGGCAAGAAGCACTAATATTCCGGCAATTGTAACGAGCGACCCAATGACCAGCCTGCGCGTGGACATTGATCGGCGGGTACTTGATGCCATCGAATGAGCGAACTTGGGATCGTCGGCGTGTAACTGCTGTTCAAGCTGATCAAGCAACCTCTGCTCGTGTTCCGAGAGAGCCATGACCGCCTCCTTGAAATGGGTACCAACGTTCCTTCACCCAACAAACGAGCCCGGCGCCCTGGTGGTTCCCGTTACCCACCATTTCGCCGCGCCACGCCCATCCCTCCGGACACTCCGCCTTGCACCGTCCCCGGGCACGGGGATCAGGGCGGTCGTCAAGGCAGGTGCACCGTCGCGCTTGAGTGACCTATATAAAGAGTAGTTCTCCGCGCAGCAACTTGAAAGTCACAATACGGGCTTCTCCGGTGTGCGGTTAGGCACACCCTTCCGCCGGTCCGGGGGCTGAAGCAGCCCGGCGGGCCGAACGCTTGCTGCGCCGAATTTCCGGTTGACCTCATCAAGGGCCGCCTCGGCGGTCCGCCAGTTATCGTCCTGGCGGTCGATCGTCAACTGGTGCGCGCCGGAGCCTTCCGTGAGGTGTTCGGCCCGAAGCCCGATCAGGCGGACAGCCATGGGGCGGGTGCCGAGGGCGACGAGCAGCGATGTTGCGGCACCGTAGAGTGCGTGGGCGTTGTCAACCGGCTGCTCAAGCTTCTTGGAGCGGGTGATCGTCGAGAAGTCGGCGTACCTCACCTTCAGGGCTATCCCTCCGGCCGAGGCCCCTGAGGCGCGCAGCCGCACGGCGGTGCGGTGTGCAAGGCGCAGCAGTTCAGTCTTCAGTACGGCGGTGTCGGAAATGTCCTCGGCGAAGGTCTCCTCAGCACCGATGCTCTTCTCCCTGCGCGACACAACAACCTTCCGCGGGTCCCTCCCCCAGGCGAGGTCATGGACATGCTGGCCCGTGCTGCCGAGAAGGCGCCGCAGGGCCGAGACGGGGGTGTGCGCAAGGTCCTCGACCGTCCGGATCCCCAGCCGGCCGAGCGTCTCCTGGGTTGTGGCACCGACGCCCCACAGGGCGGAGACGGGAAGGGAGTGGAGGAAGGCGACGGTCTCTGATTCAGGGATCAGCAGCAGTCCATCGGGCTTGGCCCGGGTTGAGGCGATCTTCGCAACGAACTTGGTTGTCGCAGCCCCCACGCTGGCCGTGATTCCGAGTGAGCGGTGAATCTCTTCACGCACCTGCTCCCCGATCACCCGGGGCCCGCCGAGCCGGCGCAGCGATCCCGAGACATCGAGGAACGCTTCGTCGACACTCAACTGCTCGACTTCGGGCGTAACCTGCCGGAAGATCTCCATGACCCCCGCCGAGACCTCGGCGTAGTGCCGATGGTGCGGCTCGACCACGACGGCGGCCGGGCACCGCCGCATCGCGACGGCCATGGGCATCGCGGACCTCACCCCGAACCTGCGAGCCTCATAGGAGGCCGACAGCACAACCGAACGCCCGGATGGCGAGCCGACGATCACCGGCTTTCCGCGGAGCTCGGGGCGGCTCAACAGCTCGACTGATACATAGAAGGCGTCCATGTCGATATGCAGGATGGCGCTTTCGCCGCCTGGGGCGCGCTGGCTCTCAGGTTCGGACAACACCTGATCATCGTACCCACGCCCACCGACGGCGTCGCCGGGATCCGGCTCTGCGGGGCAACAGGTGCGATTAGAGTTGGGTTCGATAACGCTTGCCTAGTCCGCCGGGGAGATTCATGCAGTCCGCCATCCGCACCGCCGACCAGGAGGACGGCATGATGAAGCAGATCCGCGACGAGCAGTCGGGCTTCCTTTCCGTCATGTCGGAGGAGACAGCGGCCTTCCTTGGCGAACAGGAGGCGACCCTTTCGGAAATCTCCGTCGAGTCCCTCGCCCTGCTTGACGCAATCCGGCAGCTGACACGCGGCGGGAAGCGGATCCGCGCCCTGCTCTGTTACTGGGGGTGGCGCGCGGCGGGCGGCGCCGAGGGTTCACGGTCGGTTGCGAAGGCGGGCACGGCCCTTGAGTTCTTCCAGGCCGCGGCATTGATGCACGACGACATCATTGACCGCTCCGAGACAAGGCGCGGCGCTCCGAGCGTGCACCGGCGGTTCAGCCAGCTGCACCTCGATGCCGAGTGGCACCTCGACCCCGACCGCTTCGGGGTGTCGTCGGCGATCCTCGCCGGAGACCTGTGCCTGGCGTTCAGCGAAGAGGTATTCACCACCGCCTGTGACGAGCTGCGAGCCCCGGCGGCGCGCTTCATCTTCAACCGGATGCGTACCGAGGTCATGGCCGGGCAGTACCTTGACCTCCTTGAGGAGGCGGTGGGGCCGGACCAACACCCGGACGCCGCGGCGCAGCGGGCGCTGAACATCCTGCGCTACAAGTCCGCGAAGTACTCGATCGAACGCCCGGTGATGCTTGGCGGAGCCCTTGCGGGAGCGGCAACCGGCCTGCTTGAGGGGTTTTCCGCCTTCGCGCTCCCACTGGGTGAGGCGTTTCAGCTGCGCGACGACGTCCTTGGGGTCTTCGGCGACCCGGCCGTCACCGGAAAGCCTGCCGGGGACGACCTCCGGGAGGGCAAGCGCACCTACCTGATCGCCCGCACCCTGGCGCGCACCACCGCCAAGGAGCAGAGCACGATCAACGCGCTGCTGGGCAGCAACGACCTCGACGACGCCGGCGTCGCCCAACTGCGTTCGCTGATCAGCGCCAGCGGCGCTCTGGCCACCACTGAACAGCTCATCCAAGAACGGACGTCGGAGGCGTTCGCCGCCCTCGACCGGCTCGAGATCGACAGCGTGCCGGCCGCCGCGCTCCGCTCCCTCGGCGAAGCCGCGGTCAGCCGCACCTTCTAGGCAGCCGCCGCCGGAAGGTCCGGCGATGCCAGCTCCGTCCTGCTACCAGGCTGCTGCCTGCGCGCGCCTGCGGATCTCGGTCTTGCGGCCCTCGCGGAGGGCATCGATCGGCCGGCCCGGGAGCGAATCATCGGGGGTGAACAGCCACCGGATGATCTCGTCGTCCTTGAACCCTGCGTCGCCGAGCACCACCAAGGTTCCCTTGAGGCTGTCCAGTACCGCGCCGTCCATGAAGAAATCGGCGGGAATGCTGCGGATGTTGCGTTCGGTGATGCGCACCGAAACCAGTGCGCGTTCGTCGAGGAGCCCGTGGACCTTGGTGATCGGGACACCAAGCAGGTCCGCGACCTCGGGAAGGTTCATCCAGGCTGGCACGAGTGTTTCTAGTTCAGTCACCCTCTAAGGGTGCCACGCGGCGGTGGTGCTCTCCACATCGGTTCCGCGCCGGCCGCTGTGCGGCCCGACACGCTGGCTCCAACCTACCGGCGGATGCACGTCTGTTGTGCTAAGCGAAAATCGTGTACATTCACATAAGTCACACGAGTAACAGTAACAACATGTGACCCACTGCACTACCTTCGCACCCTTGCAGTGCCGGGTTCAGGAGAAGTACTCCCGGCACTGACCAGACGTGCGGTTGCCCAACCGCCAAAAGATGAGGAAATGCCAATGACTGCCCAGCCCCCGTCTGCACTACCGAGCGCAGCTTCGAAGCCCTCTTCGCTGCGCCCAATTCCCCGGCGGCGGAACCTGGCCGTTTCGACCGCAGCGATCCCCGCGGTCATTTTCTCGTCGGTGGCCCTGGCCCAACCGGCAGCAGCGGTGCAGACCGTTGCCGCACCCACGGTCCGCCAGCACCTCCCCTCGGTGAAGCTTCCCGCTCCGGCCGCCCTGGTTCCGGCCTCGGAAATCGCCGCCCAGGTCCCCGCAGTGAGGATTCCGGCCGTTACGGCGTCGACCAGCCATACGGTGAAGCCGGGCGACACAATCAGTGCCATCGCACGCAAGCACGGTGTCGACATGCACGCGGTCCTGAAGCTCAACGGCATGAACGTCTCGACAGTCATCTACCCCGGCCAGAAGATCAAGATCCGCGGCGTTGCCGCCGCGGCGCCTTCCAAGCCCTCCGCCCCCGCGGCCCCCCGTTCCTCCGCCTCGGCGTCCTACACCGTGAAGCCCGGGGACACCCTCGGAGCCATCGCCGCCCGCCATGGCGTCAGCCTGAGCAGCCTCCTTGCAGCAAACGGCCTGTCGATGAACTCGATCATCTACCCGGGACAGAAGATCACCCTCGGCGGACCCGCCGCGGCACCGGCCAAGCCAACCGCGCCCTCGGCACCGGCCGCACCAGCGCCCGCCCCGGCCGCAGGCGGAACCTACGTCATCAAGCCCGGAGACACCCTCGGTGCAATTGCCGCGTCCCACAAGGTCAGCCTCAGCGCACTGCTCCAGGCCAACGGACTGTCCATGAACACCGTTATCTACCCGGGAAAGAAGCTCACCATCCCGGGCCGGACGGGTACGACGCCTGCGGCACCGGCACCCACGGACCTCGTTCCCTCGACCTTCCTCGGGGTCACCTACCCGCAGGCGGTCGTTGCCGACGCGAACCGGAACAAGCAGATCCTCAACTCGCTGCCTGCTCCCACCCCCGCGGAAATGAAGGTCATCGTCGCGAACACCGCCCGCTCGATGGGCGTTGACCCAAGCCTCGCACTCGCGTTCTCCTACCAGGAGTCCGGCTTCAACCAGCGCGCAGTCTCTCCCGCCAATGCCATCGGCGCCATGCAGGTCATTCCGATGTCCGGGGAGTGGGCGAGCGAACTCGTCGGCCGCAAGCTGAACCTGCTCAACCCGCAGGACAACGCGACGGCCGGCGTCGCGATCATCCGCGCACTGCTGCGGACCAGCCCGTCGGTGGACATCGCCATCGCCTCGTACTACCAGGGGCAGTATTCGGTGAAGACCCACGGAATGTTCGCCGACACCAAGAACTACGTCGCGGCGATCAAGGCGCATCAGAAGAACTTCCGGTAAACCGGCTTTGAACGCACGGCGGGCGGAGGGCGGGGTTCACAGGAATCCTGCCCTCCGCCCGCCGTGCGTTTAGGATCGATAGGTGCAGGAACCAAGAAACGACTCACTGATCGGCGCCCTCATCGACGGGCGTTACCTCGTCGAGTCGCGCGTCGCCAGGGGCGGCATGTCCACCGTCTACCTTGCCCTGGACCGCCGGCTCGAGCGCAGGGTGGCACTGAAGGTGCTCTACCCCCACCTCGCCGAAGACAAGAGCTTCCTCGAACGCTTCGAGCAGGAGGCGAAGTCCGCCGCCCGGCTCTCCCATCCGAACGTCGTGGGCGTCCTTGACCAGGGCGTCGAGGACTCCGGCGGGCACACGACGGCCTACCTCGTCATGGAATACGTTCCCGGGAAGACCCTGCGCGACCTGCTCACCGAGCACGGCCGGCTGTCTCCCCGCCAGGCCCTGGCCCTCATGGACCCGGTGATCGAGGGGCTTGCCGCGGCGCATGAGGCCGGGCTCGCCCACCGCGACATCAAGCCCGAGAACGTGCTCCTCGCCAGCAGCGGCTCCATCAAGATCGCCGACTTCGGCCTTGCCCGGGCGGTCTCCGCGAGCACCGGCACAGCCACCCTCGTGGGAACAGCGGCCTACATCTCCCCCGAACTCGTGACCGGCGCCGGGGCCGACGCCCGAAGCGACATCTACTCCGCCGGCATCGTCCTCTTCGAACTGCTCACCGGGCGGCAGCCGTTTTCCGGGGACACTCCCCTCCAGGTCGCCTTCCGGCACGCGTACGAGCGGGTGCCGGCCCCCTCGACCGCCCTGCCGGGCCTGGCCGTTGACGTCGATGAACTGGTGCTGTGGTGCACCGCGCCCGATCCCGAGGAACGACCGGTCGACGGCACCGCCCTCCTCGGAGAACTCCGGCACATCCGCACCACCCTCAGCGATGAAGAGCTCGACTATGGCCCGCCCGCCGGAACTGAGGAAGCCGGAACTGAGGAAGCCGGCGGTCGGCCCGGAGGGGCAACCGAGGTCCTGGGACGCCGCACGGCCGAGTCCTTCCCCGCCGGGACCTATCCCACCGAGGCGTTCTCCGCCGAGGGGCTTCCCAATGGGAGGTTCTCCCCCGCATCCGATGCCACAACGGTGATCGGCGGCGCGGATCAGCACACCCGGGTCTTCGATGCCCCGCCGCTGCAGGATTCCGTGCCTGCCCCGGCACATGCCGGTGCGCACCGGTGGGAGGACGACGGACCGGCCCGCCCGGTCACCGCCCGTCCGCAGCGCAAGCGCAGCAACCGGTCCCTGCAACGGCAGCAGGCCCGCGCAGCGCAGCGTCCGCTGAGGACACTGCGCGGCCCGCACGCCGGATACCGCCAGGCCATGGTGGTGGTGCTGCTGATCCTGCTGGCCGTGCTTGCAGCCGCCGCGGGCTGGTTGCTGGGAACCGGCGCCGCGCCCCTGCCCGCCGCTGCACCGCACGCCGCAACGGCACCGGGCGGGCCTGAATCTGCGGAAGCCCGGTGAGTTGAGCGGTAACGGAATCCGTCAGCGCTTCGAGAGGGCTCCGGCGACGAGGAAGGCCATCTCGAGGGACTGCATGTGGTTGAGGCGGGGGTCGCAGACCGACTCATAGCGCTCGATGAAGGACTCCTGGTCAACCGGGTCGGCGCCGCCGAGGCACTCGGCCACGTCATCGCCGGTCATCTCCACGTGGAGTCCGCCGGGGAAGGTCCCGAGCGAGTTGTGGACTTCGAAGAAACCGCGGACTTCGTCGATGACGTCGTCGAAGTTCCGGGTCTTGTACCCGTTGGGCGAGGTCACGGTGTTGCCGTGCATGGGGTCGGTGACCCAGAGGACCTGGGCACCGGAGCCGGTGACCTTCTCAACGAGCTGCGGCAGCTTCTCCCGGATGTTGGGGGCACCCATCCGGGTGATGAAGGTCAGGCGGCCGGGCTCGCGGTTCGGGTCGAGCTTGTCGATGAGGGCTAGCGCGTCGTCACCCGACGTGTTCGGGCCGAGCTTCACTCCGATGGGGTTGCGGACCCGGGACAGGAAGTCCACGTGGGCGCCGTCGATGTCGCGCGTGCGCTCCCCGATCCAGAGGAAGTGCGCCGAGGTGTCGTACGGCAGGTTCGTCCGGGAGTCCGTGCGGGTGAGCGCCCGCTCGTAATCGAGCAGTAGCGCCTCGTGGCTCGCGAAGAATTCAACCCGCTTCAACGCTTCGAAGTCGGCGCCGCAGGCGTCCATGAAGCGGACCGCCCTGTCAATCTCGCGGGCGAGCGACTCGTAGCGGGAGTGCGCCGGGTTGGCAGTGAACCCCTTGTTCCAGTGATGGACAAGGCGCAGGTCGGCGAACCCGCCTTGGGTGAAGGCGCGGATCAGGTTCAGGGTCGAGGCCGAGGTGTGGTACGCCTTCACCATCCGGGAGGCATCGTGGCCGCGGGTTTCAGGCGTGAAGTCGTAGCCGTTGACCATGTCGCCGCGGTAGGCCGGCAGTGTGACGCCGTCGCGGGTCTCGTCGTTCGATGAACGCGGCTTGGCGAACTGCCCGGCCATCCTGCCCATCTTGATGACGGGAAGGGACGCGCCGTATGTGAGCACCACGGCCATCTGGAGGATGGTCTTCACCCGTGCGCTGATCCGGTCGGCGGTGGCGCCCTCGAACGTCTCGGCGCAGTCGCCTCCCTGGAGCAGGAAAGCCTTGCCCTGCGCTGCGGCGGCAAGCCGCTCCCGGAGGACGTCGACTTCGCCGGCAAAAACCAGCGGCGGCAGGGACGCCAGTTCCTTCATCGAGGACGCGTGGACCGCGGCGTCCTGCCATGACGGCTGCTGCGAAATGGCAAGGGTGCGCCAGTGGTCAAGCCCGCCGGCCACTGTCGACAGGGGCGGCGCGGCGGCGAGGACGGCGGATGCTGTTGATTCACTCACCCGTTAAGCCTACTGGGTTGTACCCAATCCGCGGATTCGCCTTCGTCACACGGCAGGCGGCACCTTAACAGGGCAGTCCAGGGAGTGTCCGCCGGTTGAACCCCGCTCAGGAGGCCGTGTTCCCGCGTTCCTGTTCCGGCGCCTTGGGGGCCCCGCCGATTTCGGTGACGGTGCCGGGGACCGGGCCGGGCACGGCGTCGTGGGGGGTGATCCGCACCGCTGCGCGCCGGGTGTCGGCCCCGGGCCGCGGCTTCCGCTGTGCAGCCTTCTGGGCGGCGAGTTTCTCCTTGACGGTGCTGGCGTACGCGTCGACGTATTCCTGCCCGGACAGGCGCATCAGTTCATACATGATTTCGTCGGTCACGGAGCGCTGGACGAACCGGTCGTCGGCAAGGCCCTCGTAGCGGCTGAAGTCGAGCGGCTCGCCAATGATGATTCCCACGCGCCGGATGTTGGGGATGCGCCGGCCGATGGGCTGGACCTTGTCAGTGCCGATCATGGCCACGGGGATCACCGGCACGCGGGTAGCAAGGACGAGCTTCGCGACCCCGGTCTTGCCGCGGTAGAGGCGCCCGTCGGGGCTGCGGGTTCCTTCCGGGTAGATCCCGAGCAGCCCTCCCCCATTGAGGATCTCCATTCCGGCCGTGAGCGAGGACGACGACGCGGCCCCGCCGGAGCGGTCCATGGGCAGCTGGTTGGAGAGGCGGAAGAACATGGCCGTCAGCCTGCCCTTGAGGCCCTTCCCGTTGAAATACTCCGACTTCGCGAGGAAGACGACGGGCCGCGGCACGGCGACGGGGAGGAAGATCGAATCCGAGAAGGAAAGGTGGTTGCTCACAAGCACTGCGGGTCCGTCGGCGGGTATGTTGTCGAGACCCTTCACCCAAGGCCGGAAGAGCAGCCTCAGGATCGGACCGACGATGATCCGCTTCATGACCCAATAAAACACGCTGCCAGCCTCCCTGCATGGACCGTGCGGCCTTCGGCAACCTTGTCCCCGGCTCGCTATTTCCCTTTGAGACACTACTCTAAGGATCCGCTCCGCTGGTACGGTGCGCGACCCGGTGCGAGCATAGACAAATGACTATTCCCTCGGGTGCTGCGTTCTCCTCTCCCGGCCGGGGCCCGGCCGCGCGGACGGGAGTGCTGCTCAGCCACGGCTTCACCGGCTCCCCCGCGAGCGTGCGCGGCTGGGCCGACCATCTGGCCGCCGAGGGCTTTTCGGTGAGGCTGCCGCTGTTGCCTGGGCACGGCACGAGCTGGCAGGAACTGGCCCGGGTGCCGTGGCGCGCCTGGTACAAGGCGTATGAGATCGCCTACGACGAGCTGAGTGAATCGACCGACCGGATCGTCGCCGCGGGCCTGTCGATGGGGGGCGCGCTTGCCCTGCGGCTCGCATCCCTGCGTTCGGTGTCCGGCGTGGTCGTCGTCAACCCCGGACTGACCTTCGCCGACCCGAGGGCGCGCTACGCGGGAGTGTTGAAGTACGTGCTACGCTCCGTGCCCCCGATCGGCAACAGCATCAAGCTCGAGGGCCAGGACGAGGGTGCCTACGCCCGGACCCCGGTTGCGGCGGTGCACCAGCTCCGCGGGCTGTTCAAGGACACCGTGGCACGGCTGCCGCAGGTGAACGCGCCAACGCTCGTCTTCCGGTCCGGCAACGATCCGGTGGTTCCGGAGACGAGCATCTCGGTGCTGCAGCAGCGGCTGGGCAGCCGCGACCTTGAAATTGTCCGGTTGACGAACAGCTACCATGTGGCCACGATGGATCATGATGCACCACTGATTTTCGACCGCTCGGCGGAATTCATCCGGCACGTGACAGCAGGTACAAGCGTATGAGCCCCCGAGGGCAGGAACCCAACGAATCCACCGACGACGCCGTCTGGCAGGACATCGTTTCCCGGCTTCAAAACACTCCCGGCGACGATCCCGGAGAGCAGGAGGCGGAGGACCAGCCCACCGACCGCGAGCGCGTCGAAGCGATCTTCCGCAACCAGCATCTGCGGCCCTCCGGCCCCCGGGACTACGAAGAGCCCGAGGTGGTCGACGCCGAGCAGGAGGACGACGGATACATCCCGCCGGAACCGCCCCCGCTGGGCACCGGCGATCCGCTGCTCGTCCTGTCCTGGCTCGGCGCCGCCGGCGGGCCCGTCCTGCTTGTGCTCTTCGCAATGTTCTGGCGCGACGCCCCTGTCGCGGCCACCCTCGGCGTGCTTGCAATGTTCCTTGCCGGAGCGGGTTTCCTGCTCTTCCGCCTCCCCCGCCACCGCGATTTCAACGACGACGGCGCCGAAATCTAGACCCGCCCCGCGGCTGTCATTACCCACTGCGCTCCCGCGCCGGGTTCACGCGGCGCTGCGGAAAGTGTAACGGGAGAGATCAGCCGCGCCGATCAGCCCGGCGTCGGGCCCGAGCCCGGCGGCCCGGATCCCCGCCGCCGGCCGGAACCCGCGCCCGGTCAGGTTCCGGCCGAATGCCCGCCGGGCAGGCTCGAGAAGCAGGTCCCCCGCGGCGCTGAGCCCGCCGCCGACGACGAACGTTCCCGGGTCAAGCGCGGCGGCCAGGTTGGCCAGGCCAATGCCGAGCCACTGCCCGGCGTCATCGACAAGCTCACGGGAAGCCGGGTCCCCCTCCATGGCGAGGCGGGTGACAAGGGCGCCGGTGATCCGGTTCGGGTCGCCGTCCGCCGCCTCGAGCAGCGTCTGGGCCACGGGCGAATTGGCGGCCGCCAGTTCCCGCGCATCGCGCCCAAGGGCGTTCCCCGAGGCGTACTGCTCCCAGCAGCCCCGGTTGCCGCATTCACAGCGGTGGCCGTTGGGTACCAGGATCTGGTGCCCGAACTCGCCGGCCACCCCGTGTCTGCCCCGCTCCACCCTCCCGTCGAGGATCATCGCCCCGCCGATGCCGGTCCCGAGCGTCACGCACACCAGCCTCGGTTCACCGCGGCCGGCGCCGAAGCGCCATTCGGCCCAGCCTGCGGCGTCGGCGTCGTTGACCACGGTTACCCTGCGCCGGAGCAGTGCCTCGAGGTTGCGCCGCAGGGGTTCGTTGCGCCAGGCGAGGTGGGGGCTGAACAGGACCGTCGAATTGCTCAGGTCCATCCAGCCGGCCGCTCCGATGCCCACCGAGCGGATGCGGTAGTCCCTCGAGAGCTCGCGGACAAGGTCGGCGATGACCGCCTCGACGTCGCCGGCGTTGCCGCTCGGGGTGGAGCGGCGGCCTTCGGCGAGCAGGCGGCCGGAGACATCGACGACGCCGGCGGCGACCTTGGTGCCTCCGACGTCGATCCCGACGGCGAGCCCGCGGCGGGCTGGATTGGGCAGGCCCGCACGGGCGGAGCGGGGAAGCAGCGGCGACCGGTTCGGCCATCCGGCGGCGCGGGGTTTGGGCCGCCGGGGGAAACCACCGTCCGGGTCCTGCTGTCGCGCCATCGAATATCCCTCCACCACGCCGCCGGACAGCCCGCCGGTGCTTTTCACACCGTTATCAATTCGTACATTACTGGACGGTAACGAAACGTCGGAAACCTATAGGCTATGGAAATGCCCTAAGGCATCGGCGATATCAAAGGAGCTATTGTGCGCGAAATAAGCGTTCCCGTCCTCGTTGAGGCACCCAGCGACAGCAACACGACCCGGCTCGTGCTGAAGCAGGCGGACAAGCCGTCCAATCCGGCACTGTTCTCGGTCCAGGGCACGTCGGGGGAATGGCGGGACATCCGGGCCACGGAATTCCGGGATCAGGTCGAGGCTGTAGCAAAGGGGCTCATCGCTTCGGGCGTCAACGCCGGAGACCGGATCGCGATCATGGCGCGGACGCGGTATGAGTGGGCCCTTGTCGATTTCGCCGTCTGGTTCGCCGGTGGGGTTTCCGTTCCCGTATACGAAACCTCCTCCCCCGCCCAGGTGGCGTGGATCCTCAGCGACTCCGGCGCGGTTGGCGCGTTCGTCGAATCGGCCCGCCACGAGAACGTCGTGCGCGAGGCCGCCGCCTCGGATCCCGCCATCTCCTTGCAGCATGTCTGGCAGTTCGACGGCAACGGCATCGAAACGCTGCGTACGGCCGGTGCCTCTGTCGACCCGCAGGTCCTCGCGGAGCGGAGGTCGATCGCCGGGCTCGACGACCTGGCAACGATCATCTACACCTCGGGAACCACGGGACGGCCGAAGGGCTGCGAACTGACCCACGGGAACTTCGTTGAACTTTCGGAGAACGCCGCGGCTGCACTGCCGGAGGTTGCGCACGAGGGTGCGCGGACAATCATGTTCCTGCCGATGGCCCACGTGTTTGCGCGTTTCATTTCGGTGCTGTGCGTCGCGTCGGGTGCGACGGTTGCCCACACGGCGGACGTGAAGAACCTCCTCCCCGACCTTCAGAGCTACCGGCCCAGCTTCATCCTCGCGGTTCCGCGGGTGTTCGAAAAGGTCTACAACAACTCGATGCTCAAGGCCGAGGACGGCGGCAAGGGGAAGATCTTCCACGCCGGCGCCGACGTCGCCATCGCCTGGTCCAAGGCGGACCAGGCCGGCAAGGTGCCCCTGCTGCTCCAGCTCAAGCACTCGCTGTTCGACCGCCTCCTCTACGGGAAGATCAGGGCGGCCATGGGCGGGCAGGTCCAGCACGCAGTCTCGGGCGGCGCACCGCTCGGGGACAGGCTGGGCCACTTCTTCCACGGCATCGGACTCATGGTCCTTGAAGGCTACGGGCTGACCGAGACAACGGCCCCGATCTCCGTGAACACCCCGCAGAAGATCAAGATCGGCACGGTGGGCGCGCCCTTGCCCGGCAATGCGGTGAAGATTGCCGACGACGGGGAAATCCTGGCCAAGGGCGTGTGCGTCCTCAAGGGCTATTTCAACCGGCCGGACCTCACGTCCGAAGCCTTCCAGGACGGCTGGTTCCGCACCGGGGACATCGGCGAGCTCGACAACGACGGGTTCCTGCGGATCACCGGCAGGAAGAAGGAAATCATTGTCACGGCCAGCGGCAAGAACGTGGTTCCGGCGATGCTTGAGGACACCATCCGGGCGAATGCGCTTGTCTCACAGTGCGTTGTCCTCGGGGACCAGCGCCCGTTCATCTCCGCGCTGATCACCCTTGACGAGGAGGCGCTGCCGGGGTGGCTCGAACGCCACCAGTTGCCTGCGACCACCACGGTCGAGGAGGCCGCGGAACACCCGGCCGTCCTTGCCGAGATCCAGCAGCTCGTCGACGACGCGAACCTAACCGTCTCGCAGGCCGAAGCGATCAAGGTCTTCCGGATCGTCCCGAGGGACTTCACCGAGTCCAGCGGACACCTCACGCCTTCGCTGAAGATCAAGCGCACCCAGGTGCTCGCGGATTACTCGGACGTCGTTGAGGACATCTACGCGTCCCCCCGGGTCTAAGGACACCCTCCGGGTTCTCCGGTAATCAGCCCGCGCGGCGGCCGCTCCCTTCAGGGGGCGGCCGCCTCGCTGTGCAGCCGGGGCTTCGGGGTGAGTCAGGCTTCCCGGTCTTGAGGGAGAGCAGCGCGTTCTCCACGACTTCGGTCAGGGCCGGGTGGATCCAGTACTGGCCGCGGGCCATTGCGTGGGCCGGAATCCCGAAGGACATGGCCTGGACCAGCGGCTGGATGAGCATTGACGCCTCGTGTCCGAGCAGGTGCGCGCCGAGGATCTTCCCTGACTCCTTTTCGGCGATCAGCTTCACCAGGCCCGTTGTGTCTTCCATTGCCCACCCGTAGGCGGTTGAGCTGTACGGTTGGACCGCTGTGGTGATCTCGGCACCGGTGTCCGCGGCATGCCGGAGCGCTTCCTCCTCCGTGAGGCCAACGGTGGCGATCTGGGGGCGGGTGAAGACGGCCGCCGGCACATACCGGTGATCGCCGCTGCGCAGGTCCTCCGGGTGGAGCAGGTTGTGGGCGACGGTCCGGGCCTCAGCGTTGGCAACATGTTTGAGCTGGTGCCTGCTGCTGACGTCCCCCAGCGCCCAGAGCCCGTCGACCGGGCGTCCGTTCCGCAGGACCCGCTGGTGGCCGTCAACACTGATCCGCCCGTCCTCGTGCTGATCAAGGCCCGCGTCCGCGGCGCCGAGCAGGTCCCCGTTGGGGATCCGCCCGGTTGCGACAAGGACGAGGTCGACATCGACGGCGGAGGGACTCCCCGGCTGGTCGAGCACCGCCCGGACCGAGCCGTCCGGATTCTGTTCGAGCGAGGTGACCTCGGCGTTCGGGCGCACGTCCCACTGCCGCCGGGCCTCCTCAGTGAAGGCGTTGGAGACGGTTGCGTCGAGGTCCCTGAGGAATTTTCCGGAGCGGAGGGCAACGGTGACGTGGGTTCCGAGCGAGCCGAAGATGTTGGCGAACTCGGCTGCGATGTATCCTCCGCCGATGATGAGCAGGCGGCGGGGCTGCGCGTCGATCCTCATGATCGTGTCGGAGGTATGGACTTGAGGGAGTCCGGTTCCGGGCACGTCCGGGATCCTGGGCCGTGAACCTGCGGCAAGTACCACCTGGTCGGCCGTGATCACCCGTCCCGACGCCGTCTCCAGGGCGCGCAGGCCGGTGAGCCGGGCCGTCTCGGCGTAGTAAGCGACCCCGTGGGAGTCGGTGCGCTTGTCCCTGGCCTCCGTCGAGACGGAGTCAGTGCGGGAAAAGATGCGGTCGCGGATGTCGCGCCAGCGCGCGCCCTCCAGTGTCAGGTCGACACCGAGGCGGGCAGCCTCGGCTGTGCCTGCGGCGAGCTGCGCGGGGTAGACGAGCATCTTCGTGGGAATGCAGCCCACGTTCAGGCAGGTTCCCCCGAACGTTCCACCATCGATCAGCGCGACTTTCCTGCCCCGCCAGGCGGAGGTGATGATCGTGTTGCCCGAACCGGAGCCGACGACGGCAAGATCGTAGTGAGTCACGCGGAGCAGTCCATCATCGGCTACCCGTGGAGCTCGTCGACGACGAGGGCGGCAAGTTCGAGCACAGCGTCGCGGGTGGCCGGCTGCAGCCGTGCGAGGTCGATGCGCGACCCCTCGGCGAGGTGCCGGTCGTAGGGGATGCGCACGACGGTGCGCACGCGGGACAGGAAATGCTCTTCGATCTCGGCGACATTGACCTGGGTGCCGTTCCCTGAGGAAAGGTTGATGACGACCACGGCTTTCTCAACGAGGTCGTGGCGTCCGTGCGCTTCGAGCCAGGAAAGCGTCTCGGAGGCGAGCCGTGCCTCGTCGACGCTGCCTCCTGAGACGAGGACAACGGTGTCGGCCTTTTCGAGGGTGCCCTTCATGACCGAGTGGACCATTCCCGTGCCCGAATCGGTGAGGACGATCGAGTAGTACCGGCCCAGGATGTCGGTGACGGCGCGGTAGTCGGCGTCGTCGAAGGCCTGGGCTACGGCCGGGTCGGTGTCCGAGGCGAGGACGTGAAGGCGCGAGCCGTCGCGGGTGACGTAGTTTGCGAGCTGCGCGAAGGAGTCGACCATGAAGCGGTTCTGGACGAGGTGCCGCGCCGTGAAGTCGGCTCGTCCCGGAGACCGGTCCGAGAGCGTCCCCCGGTCGGGGTTCGCATCCATGGCGATGATGCGGTCTTCGCGCATATCCGCAAGGGCCATTCCCAGCAGGGTCGTCACGGTTGTCTTGCCCACGCCGCCCTTGCGTGAGAGCACTGGAACGTAGCGGGTATGTCCGCCGAGGCGGACACCGATGCGGTGTTCGGTTGCCCTGCGGATCCGCACCGCGTCGGAGTCGCCGAGGTTGACGTAACCCAGCGTTGCCTTGTAAATCCATCGGCGCCAGCCATTGGCCGGTGGCCGTTCGGCACCCACGAGGAGCCGGTCGGCGGTAAGCGCCGAGGCCGGCTCGGGACCGTCTTCCTTGTCCCTCCGGCTGCTTCGGATCTCGCCGGCGGATGAGTCGGGTGCCGCATCGGAGTCAGGCTGCGCGGGCGCCGATGGGACGTGCGGGAGGGAACCGCTGGGTGTCCAGCCCAGTCCGTCGCCCGCGTCAGGGGCGGGAAGCGGGTCGGAGGCCGCGGCGCCGATTTCGGGGAAAACAGTCGGAGGGAGGGGTGCCTCGATGACGGGAACGGGCCCGACCGGCAGGGCGGCGCTCCCGCTGCCCAGATGGACCGCGGCGGGGTCGGTCCCGGCGGCAACGACGACGGGAGCGTGTCCCAGCTGCGGTCCTGCCGCAGGGTTCACGGCGGCGGGTTCGGACTGCTGCTCCGCTGTATCGGGCCGCGGCTCGTCGACGGCGGGAGGCTTGGCGACCGGCGCAGCCTCGGCACCCGTTGGAGTGGGTGTTGAGATGGGTTCGGCCTGCTCCCCGGCGGGGGCCGTCTCCGCCTGCTCCCCGGCGGGGGCCGTATCGGGCTGCTCGGCGGCCTCGGGCTGATTGACGGGGGCTGCGGGTTCTTTCGTGGAGTCCGAAGCTGATCCTTCGACGGCTTGCGGCTGGCGTCCTCCCTTGGGGCGGGGTTTGGCGGCGCCGGAACGGGGCGTAGCTGCGACCATGATTCCTTCCAATCGAAGTGCCTACCGGCCGCGCATGAGGGCGCGGACCGTCATCGAAGAACTCTAACCCACCGTGGAAGGGCGCCGACGGCGTCAAGGGCGTCCGGCGGTTGGAATGCCGGGCCCCCTGAGGACGCCGTCGCCGCCGGTCAGCCGACCGTTATGACAAGGAGCAGGTCTCCGCCCTCGACCTGCTGGGCCGTGTCCGAGGTGACGCGTTCCACAGTGCCGCCCACGCTGGTTGTGATGTTCGCTTCCATTTTCATTGCTTCGATAGTCGCAACGGTGTCGCCGGCCGCAACCACGGCCCCCTCCTTGACCGTGACCGTCACGGCTCCGGCGAAAGGCGCGGCAACGTGGCCGGGCTTTGACGGGTCCGCCTTCTCCGCCGTCTTGACCTCGCTGCGGACGCTCCGGTCGCGGACGGATACGGGACGCATCTGCCCGTTAAGGGTGCACATCACCGTCCGCATTCCCTTTTCGTCGGCATCCGAGACTGCTTCGAGGGTGGCGATCAGCCGGACGCCCTTTTCGAGCTCAATGACGTGCTCACCGCCCTGCTGCAGTCCGTACAGGTAGTCGGCAGTGCTCAGCACCGAGACGTCCCCGTAGGTTTCCCGGGTACGGGTGAAATCCGCGGCGGGTCCGGCGAACAGGAGGCGGTTAAGGGTTGCGCGGCGCTGCCGCGACTCACCTGCCAGGCTCTCCTCATCGGCGGAATCAAGGTCGACGACGCGCGGCTTCATCACACGCCCCTGAAGGGCCTTGGTCCGGAACGGCTCGGGCCAGCCCCCGGGCGGGTCCCCGAGCTCGCCGTTGAGGAACCCGATGACGGAGTCGGGGATGTCGTAGTTCTGGGGGTTTTCCCGGAAGTCCGCCGGATCGGCATTCGAGCCGACAAGCTGAAGCGCCAGGTCCCCGACGACCTTGGAGGAGGGGGTGACCTTCACGAGCCGGCCGAGGATCCTGTCCGCGGCCGTGTACATGTCCTCGATCGCCTCGAAACGCTCACCGAGCCCCAGGGCGATTGCCTGTTGCTTCAGGTTGGACAGCTGCCCGCCGGGGATTTCATGCCGGTAGACCCTGCCCGTCGGCCCGGGAAGCCCTGACTCAAAGGGCGAGTAGGTCCGTCGAACCGCTTCCCAATACGGCTCAAGCGAGCTGACCGCGTCGAGGTCGATCCCTGTGTCCCGGGGGGTGTGCGCGAGCGCGGCGACAAGGGCCGAGGCGGAGGGCTGGCTGGTGGTGCCCGCCAGCGGAGCGCTCGCGACGTCCACGGCGTCCACGCCGACGTCGATCGCGGCAAGGAGCGTCGCGAGCTGGCCGCCGGCCGTATCGTGCGTGTGGAGGTGGACCGGCAGGTCGAAGCGCTCCCGAAGGGCCGCCACAAGCCGTGCCGCGGCGGCAGGACGCAGCAGCCCCGCCATGTCCTTGATGGCGAGGATGTGCGCCCCGGCGTCGACCATCCGCTGCGCCAGCCCGAGGTAGTACTCAAGCGTGTAGAGCGTCTCCTTGGGATCGAGCATGTCGGCGGTGTAGCACAGGGCGACCTCGGCCACCGCTGTTCCGGTGGCCCGCACGGCCCGGATCGCCGGCTCCATCTGGGAGACGTCATTGAGCGCATCGAAGATGCGGAAGATGTCGATGCCCGAGGCTGCGGCCTCCTTGACGAAGGCCTCGGTCACCGCCTCTGGGTAGGGCGTGTACCCGACGGTGTTGCGCCCGCGCACCAGCATCTGCAAACAGATGTTGGGCATCTCGCGGCGCAGGGTGTCGAGCCTGTCCCACGGGTCTTCACCGAGGAAGCGCAGGCCGACGTCGTAGGTCGCCCCGCCCCAGGCTTCAACCGACAGCAGCTGCGGGGTCAGCCTCGACACGGAGGCACCCGCCGCCGCAAGGTCCCGGGTCCGCACCCGGGTCGCGAGCAGGGACTGGTGGGCGTCGCGGAAGGTCGTGTCGGTGACGGCAACCGCCTGCTGTTCGCGCAGGCGCGCGGCGAAACCTTCCGGGCCGAGCTCCTGCAGGAGCTGGCGGGATCCTGGCTGCGCCTTCCCGTCTTCCCCCTCCGGGACCCGCGGAAGCTTCTCCATGGGATCGAGGTGGGCCGGCCGCTCGCCATGGGGCTTGTTGACGGTGACGTCGGCGAGCCATGTCAGCAGCTTGGTGCCGCGGTCGGCGGGGATCCGGGCGGTGAGCAGTTCGGGGCGTTCGTCGATGAAGGAGGTGGCGACGTTCCCGGCGATGAAGTCGGGGTCGTCGAGGACCGCCTGAAGGAAGGAGATGTTCGTTGACACGCCGCGCACACGGAACTCGGCAAGGGCCCGCCGGGCGCGGGTGACTGCCGTCGGGTAGTCCCGGCCCCGGCAGGTCAGTTTGACGAGCATTGAGTCGAAGTGGGGGCTGATCTCGGCGCCGGCGTACACCGTTCCGCCGTCGAGCCTGACCCCGGCGCCGCCTGCGGAACGGTACGCAGTGATCCTGCCGACGTCGGGGCGGAAGCCGTTCGCCGGGTCCTCGGTGGTGATCCGGCTCTGCAGCGCGGCGCCGCGCAGCTGCACGGTGTCCTGGCTGAGCCCGAGATCGGCAAGGGTCTCCCCCGAGGCGATGCGCAGCTGGGACTGCACGAGGTCCACATCGGTGACCTCTTCGGTGACCGTGTGCTCGACCTGGATGCGGGGATTCATCTCGATGAACACGTGCTGGCCGGCGCGCTCCCCGACCGTGTCCACGAGAAATTCGACGGTTCCCGCGTTCACGTACTTCAGCGCCTTCGCGAACGCCACGGCGTCGCGGTACAGCGCCTGGCGGATCGAATCGTCAAGGTTGGGCGCCGGGGCTATCTCGATGACCTTCTGGTGGCGGCGCTGCAGGGAGCAGTCACGCTCGAACAGGTGCATGACGTTGCCCTCGGCGTCAGCCAGGATCTGCACTTCGATGTGCCGGGGGCGAAGGACCGCCTGCTCGAGGAACATCGTTGGGTCCCCGAAGGCCGACTCCGCCTCGCGCATCGCCGACTCAAGGGCCTCCTGCAGGGCTTCACGGGTGTCGACCCGGCGCATCCCCCGGCCGCCGCCGCCCGCAACGGCCTTCGCGAAGACGGGGAAGCCGATCTCCTCGGCGGCGGCGATGAGCTCGTTGATGTCGGCGCTGGGCCGGGAAGACTTCAGCACGGGGATGCCGGCTTCGCGGGCTGCGTCGAGTGCCTTGACCTTGTTGCCTGCAAGCTCGAGCACGTCGGCAGGCGGGCCGACGAAGGTGATTCCCGCCTCAGCTGCCGCCCGCGCGAGGTCCGGGTTCTCGGAGAGGAAACCGTACCCGGGGTAGATGGCGTCGCACCCGGATTCCTTCGCGACGCGCACCACCTCGGCGACGTCGAGGTACGCGCGGACCGGGTGGCCCTGCTCCCCGATCAGGTAGGCCTCGTCGGCTTTCTGCCGGTGAATTGAATTTCGGTCTTCGTAGGGGAAAACGGCAACCGTCTTTGCCCCCGCCTCGTGTCCGGCCCGAAAGGCCCGAATGGCAATCTCTCCGCGGTTTGCTACCAGAATCTTCGAGAACATGGCTCTCCTGCGTCCTTTGCGGGCCGAATTGCTGAAGGTGATCTGCCGACATGTTGCCCATAGCGGCTTTGCATTGCGGTGCGTCAGTTTAAGCATGAGCCTACAGTTCAGCTGCGGCCAGCGATCAAATATTGTCCGCATTATGGCTGTGGCCCGCCACGCGGCCCGCCAGCGTCGAATCGGTGCGGGCGGCCCATACAATGAGGGGGCGCATCTTCGCGCCCGCCGAAAACCGCGACGTGTTAGGTAAGGGTTCAACAACGTGCAAGTAGTGAGTATCAGTAGCCTCAAAGGCGGCGTGGGAAAAACGTCGGTGACCCTGGGGCTCGCGTCTGCGGCACTCTCGGCTGGCATTCCCACCCTCGTGATCGACCTCGATCCGCACGCAGATGCGACAACCGGCCTGGGCGTCCGTGCGGGCGACCAGCTCGACATCGGCAGGCTGCTCAAGAACGCGCGGCGCGGCGACCTCAAGGCCAATACTGTCCCAAGTGGGTGGGTCGACACCGCGGTGCGGCAGTTTCCGCCGCCGTCCGGAACCGACCCGGTCCTCGATGTGGCGATGGGTTCGGCTTACTCCGGCATCTACGACCGGCCGGACCTGGGCCGGCGGGACCTGCGCCGGCTGTCGACCCTGCTGTCGAGGGTGAGTGGTTACGGGCTGGTGCTGATCGACTGCCCGCCCTCCCTCAACGGACTGACCCGCATGGCGTGGACCGCGAGCAACCGTGTGCTGCTCGTCGCCGAGCCCGGCCTCTTCTCCGTCGCGGGAACCGAACGCACGATGCGTGCGATCGAACTCTTCAAGGCCGAATTCGCCCCCCACCTGCAGACAGCGGGAATCGTCGCGAACCGGGTACGCTCGACCTCGAACGAACATACGTTCCGGCTGGCCGAGATGAAGCAGATGTTCGATGAACTGCTGCTGAGCCCGACCATCTCGGAACAGGCGAACTGGCAGCAGATCCAGGGCGCAGCGCACGCGGTGCACCACTGGCCCGGCGAGTCGGCCCGGCAGGCGTCGGAGTATTTCGACGAACTGCTGCGGACCCTCGTTGACTCCGGGCGGCTGCGCAGCCGCGTCGCCCGGCGCTAGGCCAGCGGCCACCCTCCCGGCGGCGATCCGACAGCGCACCGGTCCGCGCCGGCCCTGACGCAACGGGAAACTAAAAAACCCAGCCGGGCTGCACTGCGGTCCCGCCGGGAGCGGGACGCCGAGGGCTCGGCTGGGAAGGTACTGGAGTGGAAGTGCCGGTCCTGCCTGCCTAGGCAGACTGCCCGGCCGGTGAGGTCAGCTGATGCGCCGCGCCGTGCGGCGCTTGCTCAGTTCGTCGTCGGGGAAGTCCTGGTCGGAGGCGTGTTCGCTGGGGAGGGCCGCGAGGCTTCCCTCGACCTCACGCCAGACCCTGCCGACGGCAATGCCGAAGACGCCCTGGCCGCCCTGGACAAGGTCGATGACCTCGTCGGCAGAGGTGCATTCATAGACGCTGGCGCCGTCGCTCATCAGGGTGATCTGGGCGAGGTCCTCAACACCGCGTTCCCGGAGGTGCTCGACGGCCGAGCGGATCTGCTGAAGAGAGACACCCGTGTCGAGGAGCCGTTTGACGACCTTGAGCACCAGGATGTCGCGGAAGCCGTAAAGGCGCTGTGTTCCCGAGCCGGAAGCACCGCGGACGGCGGGTTCAACAAGACCCGTGCGGGCCCAGTAATCAAGCTGCCGGTAGGTGATTCCTGCGGCCTTGCAGGCGGTTGGTCCCCGGTATCCGGCGTCTTCGTCAAGGACGGGGAGGTCTTCGGTAAAGAGCAGGCCCTGTGCGCTGGCAGGTAGGCCAGTGCCGCCCGCTGCCGGGCTTTTCAGCTTACCGGCGTCACCCTTCGGACTCACGCGTGCCTCCTCGTTGGGTTCCCGGGGAATGTAGCCTCCGGAGGCCGGTTCTCAGGGCTCGATTCCTAGTCTGCCCCGAGTTCCACTCCGTTGCAATGGGAACTGTATTCTTCGACGTTAGATCGCCGGGGACACAAGGTCAAAGATGCTGCCGTTCGAAGATTGGCGTGTCGAAAGCTCAGGGCTCAAAGTCTTCCGGTTCAACGTCGGCGAGGAACTCCCGGAACTGCTTCAATTCTTTTTCCGCAGTTTCCTGCTGGTCCCCGGTTTCGTCTTCCGGCTCGGCGTCGGCGATTTCCACGCCGGCGGCATCGAGGACGGCGTCGGCGCAATAAATGCTGCAGGGAACCCGCAGGGCCACGGCGAGGGCGTCGGAGGCCCGCGAGCTGACGGTCATGCCGTCATCGAACACCAGTTCGGCATGGTAGACGGTATCGATGACCGAGACGATCCGCACCTCGGTGATCGTTCGGCCAAGGGCTGCGACGACGTTCACCAGCAGGTCGTGGGTCATGGGCCGGGGCGGAACGATCCCCTGCTGGACGAACGCGATCGCGCTTGCTTCCGGTGCTCCGATCCAAATCGGCAGGTGGCGTTCACCCGTCATTTCCTTCAAAAGGACAAGGGGCTGGTTGGAGGGAAGTTCGATTCTTACCCCGACAACTTCGACTTCAATCATGAGCCCGCCTAACTGTCCATTCTGGCGATCTGACTGTACACCAGGGCGCTGTGCAGATTGAGGCAAAGTTCGCTGATCTCACGCGCCGTTTCTGCGGCGCGCGCCTTGGAGGCGACGTCGCGGCGGGAAGCCACCGGAGCCACGACCCGTTCGACGAGGCCCAGTTCGCGGTCAGCCGCCGCACGGAAGGGGCGCAGGTGCCGGGGTTCAATGCCGTGGCTTTCGAGCTGCACGCACGCCTTCGTGATCTTCAGGGCGTGCTCGTCGAAGCGACCGTCGACCGGCCCGATCAGCCCGAAACTGATGAGGTCGTCGACGAGGCGGCGGGGCGCTTTCGCCTCGGCTGCGAGGGTTTCGGCAGTCAGGCGCCGGGAGTGGGAGCTCAGTTCCCGTGCCAGTTGGTCCGAGACCATCCGTGGGGAAAGGCTCATGCCGCCCGGCAGGGATTCGGGGCGTTCCCCGCGGTCGATTGCGTCGACGTAGTCCTTGATGACCTTCAGGGGCAGGTACTGGTCCCGCTGCAGCGCGAGGACAAACCGGAGGCGCTCAACATCGTGTGGTGCGTACTTCCGGTACCCGGCCCGGGTCCTCTGGGGCGTGATGAGCCCCTTCTCCTCAAGGAAACGGATCTTTGAGGCGGTGACCTGCGGGAAGTCCTCGGCGAGTTCCCGCAGGACCTCGCCGATGTTCAATACTCCGGCGTTGGCATGGGCCGGAGCAATGCCGACGTTCCGCCGGCCGGGCTGGGGTGTTGGCATGAAAGCGGACTAGGCCTGTGCCGCGGGCTGCGACGGTGCCTGGCCGGAGGCATTGCTCCGGGCGGCGTAGAACGTCAGGCGGAACTTGCCGATCTGCACTTCGTTGCCGCTGCGCAGCAGCACGCTGTCCACCCTGTCGTTGTTGACATAGGTTCCGTTGAGGCTGCGCGTGTCGACAACCATGAAGCCGTTTTCGGTGCGGCGGAACTCTGCGTGCTGGCGGGAGACCGTGACGTCGTCGAGGAAGATGTCGGCGTTGGGATGACGCCCCGCCTTTGTTACATCTTCGTCGAGCAGGAAGCGTGCGCCGGCGTTGGGGCCGGAGTGGGCAACGAGCAGCGCGGAACCGGCAGGAAGCGCGGCAACCGAGGCCTGCTCTTCCTTCGTCAGATTGCGGTCGACTTCGGTGAACGCGACCTGCGGGGGCAGGCCGATCGTCGTTGTCTCCGGAGATTGCATATGCTGCTCTCCTCCATTCACGGCTGAATTGTCGTCACCAACCATTGGTGTTCCCTCCCAAAATCGGCGGCCAACCGGACGGTGCCGGTTGGCCGTAAGAAGATTGCCAGAGCCGGTATGTCTAGCCTACCTGCTGTGTGTATTCAGTCGAACTCAAGAGCGATTCGACAACGGAGGGGCTTTCCACGCGGATCTCGAGGAGCCAACCTTCCCCGTACGGGTCGGAGTTGATGAGCGCCGGATCGTCGTCAAGGGCCTCGTTTCGCGCAACGACCTCGCCGGTGACGGGGGCATAGATGTCGCTGACGCTCTTCGTCGATTCGACCTCGCCGACAACATCGGCGCCGGTCACCGCCTGGCCGACATCGGGCATCTGCACGTACACGACATCCCCCAGTGCGTCCTGGGCGAAGTCTGTGATCCCGACCCGAACGACTCCGGCGGCGTTGGGTTCGGTGACCCACTCGTGTTCGGCGGTGTAGTAGAGGCCTTCGGGGACGTTGCTCATGATTGCCTTTCGTCTGACGTCACGCTTGGGGGAATATGGGGCAGCGCTGCCCGTCCGGATATTGATCGAGTATAGGCATACATCCGGGCCGGTGATCGACCGCTGGGCGTCGCACGGCTTCGCATACACCGCCTGCGGGGCCGCGTAAAGAAACCCGGCGGCACCGACTTAATTGCCGTCCCAATTTCTTTCCGCCTTCGGTTATTTAGCTGCTCGGTGAGGGATCCGATAACCGGGTCCACCGGAAAATTCAAGGCATTCCGGTGCGCCCGACCTGCATAAATTGCAACCACCAGTACAGCACCGGGGTTCCTGACGGGCGCGAGGCACCGGCCGGACGGCCGACACTGGTGTCGCCGCAGCCTGCGGCGTTCGACCGAAGGAGCTAATGATGGCGTCAGAGAATTCCCTTCCCTCCACGGCCCGGCGCCTTTGGCAGCGCTTCCAGCAGGATCCCCGCACTGTCGAGGACCGCGGGCCGGCAGACACCGAAGCCGAACCTGCGGACGAATCGGGCTTCTCCCTTGCCGGAGCCACGGACTGGCTCAACTCGCCGCCGCTCACCGGCGCGGGCATGCGCGGGCAGGTGGTACTGGTCAACTTCTGGACCTACACGTGCATCAACTGGCTCCGGACCCTTCCCTATGTTCGTGCCTGGGAGGACTCCTACCGCACCGACGGACTGGTTGTGGTCGGCGTCCACTCCCCCGAGTTCTCCTTCGAGCACGACCTCGACAATGTGCGCCGTGCCGTGCGCGGTCTTGGGGTTTCCTATCCCGTTGCGGTCGACAACCATTTCGCCGTGTGGCGGTCCTTCGACAACCACTACTGGCCCGCCGTATACCTGGTGGATGCCGGCGGCCGCCTGCGCCACACCAATTTCGGCGAGGGTGGTTATGAGGAGACCGAGAAGGTGCTGCGGCAGCTGCTCACCGAGGCGGGATCGGTCGACCTGCGCGCTCGCACGGTGCCGGTCGAGGCGCGCGGCATCGAGGTGCCGGCCGACTGGGACACGCTTCGTTCGGCGGAGACCTACCTTGGCTATGGCCGGACTTCCGGGTTCGCCTCCCCCGGAGGCCTTCTGGCAGACCAGCCGCACCTTTACGCCGAACCTCCACGGCTGCGCCGCGGCCAATGGGCCGTCTCGGGCACCTGGACGGCCGGCCGCGAGGCGACAACCCTTCAGGAGGCCGGGGGTCGACTGTCCTGCCGCTTCCACAGCCGTGACCTCCACCTTGTCGCGGCTCCGGGTCCCGGAGGGCAGGGGCCGGCGGTGCGCTTCCGTGTGCTGCTCGACGGGCAGGAACCCGGCGGGGACCACGGCATCGACACCGACGCCGCAGGACACGGGGTGATCACCGAACCCGGCCTGCACCAGCTCCTGCGGCGCGGCGGTCACGTTGCCGAGAGCACCGCAGAGATTGAATTCATTGACCCCGGCGTCGGACTTTACTGCTTTACCTTCGGGTAGGCCGTCGAAGTGTCAATCCCGCCGGGCAAGAACCGGGCCTGCGGTGCTCGGCCTGCCGCGCCGTTTACGCCGAGGCGCTGGGCGCGGTGGAGGGAAGGGCAACCTGCAGACCTTTCCGCGAGGTGACCCCAAGCTTCCGGAATACCTTCCGCAGGTGCCATTCGACGGTCCGCGGGCTGATGAACAGCTGCGCGGCGATCTCTGGGTTGCTGCGGCCCTCGGTTGCCAGACGTGCGATCAGCGCTTCCTGGGCTGTGAGCTCGCTCGCGGCGTCGAGGGTGCGGGCACGAACAGTCTCGCCCGTCGCGATGAGCTCCCGCCGGGCGCGCTCCGCGAAACTGTCCATTCCCGCGTCGAGGAAGAATTCGTGCGCGGACCGCAGGGATTCCCGGGCCGCCAGCCGCCTTCCCTGCCTGCGCAGCCATTCTCCATAGAGCAACCGGGCACGCGCGAGCGCAACGGGGACGCCGGTACGCCCGAGGCGCGCGACTGCATCGCGGTAGAGAGCATCGGCTGCCTCGCCGTCGGTCAGCAGCGCCCGGGACGCGGCCTCGACGCCCAGTGTCCACTCGGTCCCGCAGGCCCGTGCTATCCCTCCCAGCCTCTCCAGGGCCGCGAGCCCGCGTTCGGGCTGCTGCGCACGGACTGCGGCTTCGATCAGCTCCGGATAGACCCAGGTGGACAGTCCGAGCGCGTGGGGATGGTCCGCCGCCCGTTCGGCCGCCTCGAGCGCCTCCTCGTATCGTCCACGCCCGTTCAGGAAGACGGCGCAGGTCCATTCGGCACCCATGAGCCACAGTCCTTCGCCGCGCTCCCGGTGGCCCGTATCGATCAGCGCGAGCACTTCGGCCTCCTCACCCTGCCAGGCAGCGAGCAGGAGATGGATGTGCGGGTTGAGATCACTGCCCGCCGCCGTGCTCACGGCGTCGGCTTCGGCGGCGAGGGCCAAGGCCTCGACATAGCGCCCGGCGAAGAGCTCCAGGCTGCACCGTTCGGCGAGCGCGAGCTGCAGGACGGACAGTGCGCCGGTGCGGCGGGCGAGCGCCACCTGCCGCCGGGTCAGGTGGTCCCATCCTGCGTCGTCGCCAACGGCGCGTGCCACCCGCGCGGCGAGCCAGAGCCACCGAAGCGAGGCATCATCGTCGGGGCTTTCATTCCGGAACGCCTCAACCGCCGAAAGCACTGGCGCCGTGCTGGCACTGTGCCCCTGGCTGAGAAGCCGTGCAAGCCCGGTCAGGAGCAGGTCGCAGGCGGGCGGCAATGTCCGCCCGGTCCTCCCCCAGTCGGCTCTCAGAACGGCTTGTGCCACCTCGTCGATACTGCCCGCCGTTGCGAGGCGTCCCGTGAACAGCGCCGCGGTGAAGGCGTCGAGGTAGGTTTCCTTGGCCAGGGCCGCGTCGAGGGACTCCAGCCGCCTCGCCGCGGAGAGCAGCATTGACGGCGCGTCCCGACCGCGCGTCGCGGCGAACTCTATCTGCGCAGACAGCAGCTGCGCCCGCGCCGCGTCGACCTCGCCCAGGGGTCCCGCCTGGGCGATGGCGAGCAGCGCGTGTGCCGCCCGTGCCGCTCCCGCCTGCAGCTCCGCGTGTGCCGCGGCAAGGGCGCGCACCGCGCGCTGGCCGGCACCGGGGGTGAGTTCGGTGGCACGGGCGAGGAAGGCCGCGCCCGCCGCCCAGCCGCCGCGCGCCCGCGCCCGGCCCGCCGCAGCCTCAAGCTGCGCGGCGACGTCCTCACCAACCCCCGCGGTGGCATCGGCGAGGTGCCATGCGCGGCGGTCGGGGTCGAATGCCGCATCGGTGGCCGCCGCCAGCACCAAATGCACCCGCCTCCGGTCTCCGCCGGCGGCAGCGCGGTAGACAGCGGACCGCATCAAGGGGTGACGGAACCGGACCTGTGCCCCCAGTTCGATCAGCCCTGCCTCCTGCGCCGGGACCGCGTCGCCCGCCGCGAGGCCGAGCTCCGCAGCGGCACGCCACAGGAGCGGCACATCACCCGTGGGTTCGGCGGCAGCGGTGAGCAGCAGCAGCCGCGTGCTTTCCGGAAGGGAATTGAGCCGTTTCATGAACCCCTGCTCGATGCGTCCGGGCGGTCCGGACGTCGTCGACGGTCCAAATCCGAACGAGAGCTCGGCCGGGCTCAGACCGCGTGCCAGCTCAAGCAGCGTCAAGGGGTTCCCGCGGACCTCGGAAATGATCCGGTCGCGTACCCGGCCGTCGAGCGGGCCCATCACCACCGACTCCAGCAGCGCCATCGCCTCGGGGTCAGCGAGTCCTTGGACCGCGAGGTCGGGCAGCCCGTCGAGCGCCTCGGCCGCGGGCTCCGGCTCGTCGGATGAACGCACGCCGAAGACCAGCGCGAGCGACTCCGCGCCGAGGCGGCGCGCGACGAAGGCCAGCGTCTGGGCCGAGACGGGATCGAGCAGCTGCGCGTCGTCGATAACGCAGATCAGGGGTCCACCTCCGGCAGCATGGCCAAGCAGGCTCATCACGGCCAGCCCGACGAGGAACCGATCCGGTGGTTCACCACTCCGCGATCCGAAGACGGTGCTGAGTGCAAGGCGCTGAGGTTCCGGCAGAAGCCCGATATCGTCAAGGCAGGGCGCGCACAGCTGGTGAAGGCCCGCATAGGGCAGCTCCGTCTCCGACGCGACGCCGGATGCATGGGCCACGGCGCACCCGTGGGCCTGTTGGAGGAGATAGTGGAGGAGGGCGCTCTTGCCGACCCCGGCCTCCCCGCGGAGCACCAGCACCCTGCTGTGGCCCGCGCGGACGTCAGTCAGCAGCCCATCCAGCACGGCGCATTCGCTTCGCCGGCCCCGCAGCTGCGGGCCCGGTTCGTGTCTCGACATCGTTACCGCCTCCCCCGGGCTTCCGCCTCGAGGGATACCGCCCGCGCGCATCCAGAGTTTCCTGACCGACGATCCTGTGCTGGTTCGATCTACGGTATCCCCGGGGGCACGCACTGGGGTAGTAACGCCGGGGAGTGTGAAGGGAGCAAAAGCACACCGGCACCGCCCACCGAACCCAACACCGGCTACCGGCTCGGTGGTCCGGGGCGAAAGATGGACCGAGGGTCCGTACCGCCCGCCACCGGCGTTTCGAGCGGCGAACGCCGGCGGATTCCGGACCGTCCCGGAAACCAAGAAAGCCCGCCATCCCAGGCCTTCAAGGCCTGAAATGGCGGGCTTCCGCTGGTCGGGATGACAGGATTTGAACCTGCGACCCCTTGACCCCCAGTCAAGTGCGCTACCAAGCTGCGCCACATCCCGATCGGTTCAACCAAGCGGTCAAACCACCTCAATTACTGTACAGCATTTTCCGGGGTCATCCGGACAACGCTCAGCGTTTGCGGCCGCGTTTTTCCCTCACCCGCATGCTCACTTCGATCGGGGTGCCTTCGAAGCCGAATGTTTCACGCAGCCGGCGCGTGATGAAGCGCCGGTATCCGGGATCGAGGAAGCCGGTCGTGAACAGTACGAACTTCGGCGGCCGGCTTGAGGCCTGCGTGCCGAAGAGGATGCGGGGCTGCTTGCCTCCACGCACCGGATGCGGGTGCGCGGCCACGAGCTCGCCGAGGAACGCGTTGAGCCGGCCGGTGGGGATGCGCCGGTCCCAGGACTCCAGGGCGGTGTCCAGGGCCGGCACAAGGCGGTCCTTGTGCCATCCGGTCAGGGCCGAGATGTTCACACGCGGGGCCCAGTCGACGTGCGCGAGGTCCTGTTCGATCTCGCGCTCCAGGTAACGCCGGCGTTCGTCGTCGAGCAGGTCCCACTTGTTGAAGGCCAGGACCAGCGCGCGTCCCGATTCGATCGCCATGTTGAGGACCCGCACGTCCTGCTCGCTGAGCACCTCGTCAACGGCAAGCAGCACGACTGCGACTTCGGCCTTCTCCAAGGCGGACTGGGTGCGGAGCGATGCATAGAAGTCGGCGCCCTGCTGCATGTGCACGCGGCGGCGGATGCCGGCGGTGTCGACGAAGCGCCAGGTGCGGCCGCCCAGTTCGAGCATCTCGTCGACGGGATCGCGGGTGGTTCCGGCCAGCGGGTCGACAACGACGCGGTCGGTTCCGGCCAGCTTATTGAGCAGGGAGGACTTTCCGACGTTCGGGCGGCCGATCAGGGCAACCCGGCGCGGTCCTCCGGTGCGCTCGATGCCGCCGTGTTCGGAGAATTCGGGAAGAACCTCGAGGACACGGTCGAGCATGTCGCCCGTTCCCCTGCCGTGCAGCGCTGAGACCGGCCAGGGCTGGCCGAATCCGAGTCCCCACAGGAAGGAGGCGTCCGCCTCGTTCTGGATATCGTCGACCTTGTTGGCGACGAGGATCACCGGTTTCTTCTTGCGCCGGAGCATCTTCACCACTGCCTCGTCGGTGGCCGTCGCACCAACGGTGGCGTCGACCACGAGCAGGACGGCGTCGGCCATGTCGACGGCGATCTCGGCCTGGTCCGCGACGCGGGCGTGGATGCCCTTGGCGTCGTATTCCCACCCGCCGGTATCGACGAGCGTGAAATTGCGCCCGTTCCACTGCGCGGGATAGGACACCCGGTCGCGGGTGACCCCGGGGGTGTCTTCGACAACGGCCTCGCGGCGGCCCAGGATCCGGTTCACGAGCGTCGATTTGCCCACGTTGGGCCGCCCAACGATGGCAAGGACCGGATTCAGCCGCTGCTCGGCGTCGTCTTCGAAGTCCTCGTCCTGCCGGGCGAGCAGGGCCGCGTCTTCCTCATCGAGCTCGTACTCGGCAAGTCCGGCGCGCAGGGACGCGGCACGGACCTCCGCTTCGGCATCGTCAAGGGCGTCAAGGCGCTCGGCGACCTGGTCCTCACCCGTGGGTTCGAATTCGGCGTCTGGCCCGCTGGTGTCCTGCGGCGAGAGGTTCTCGCTCATGATTGCATTCCTTTGTTGTTCTTCACTGCTAATGGGCGACGGAGTGGACGACATCGAGAACCGCTGCGACCGTCTGGTCGAAGTCGAGCTCTGATGAGTCAACGGTAACCACACCGTCGGCGGCCTGTTTGAAGTTCACGACCGTTGAATCCTTGGCGTCGCGGACCAGCACCTGCTGGTGGAGCTGCGCCTGGGTCTGGGTGCCGCCGAGCTGGTCCCCGCGCCGGCGGAGCCGGGCGGCTTCGCTTGCGGTCAGCAGGATCCGCACCTCGGCGTCAGGGGCGACGACGGTGGTGATGTCGCGGCCCTCGGCAACGATGCGGTGGCCAGCGCCGGCGATGATCGCGCGCTGGCGGCGGATAAGTTCGGCGCGGGCGCCCAGTGTTGTCGCGACGGCGCTGACCGCCGCCGAGACCCGGGGTTCGCGGATGGCGGCCGTGACGTCGACGCCGCCGACCGTGACGAACTCCCGGTCGGGGTTGGTGCTGATGTACAGCTCCAGTGCCCGGGCGGCGTGTTCGACGGCGGCCGCGTCTTCGAGGTCGGTGCCGGCTTCGAGGCAGGCGAGGGTCACCGCCCGGTACATGGCGCCGGTGTCGAGGTAGGCCGCGCGGAGCCGCCGTGCCGCTTCCCTGCTGACGCTCGATTTGCCCGAACCGGACGGCCCGTCAATGGCGACGACGAGGGACTTTCCGAGCCGGAAATGCCGATGGAAATTGGGATCGCTCATTGCACAACCTTCCAGCCCCGCGAGGCAAGGGACGCCGCCAGTTCGTGCCGGCGTCCGGGAACCACCGATACCTCGGCCATGCCGACCTGCCGTCCGGGGGAATGTTCGAGCCGCAGGTCCTCGACGTTGATGCCGATGTCGCCGATCTCCGTGAGCAGGCGCGCGATCTGGCCCGGAACGTCGTCGACGAGCACCGTGAGCTTGGCGAACGACCCGGGCGGGGTGCCGTGCTTTCCGGGGATCCGCGCCTGGCCGGCGTTGCCTTCGGCCATCAGCTGTGCCATGTCGAGGCGGGCACCGTCGGCCACCGGATTCTCGAGCGTTCCGATCAGGCGGTTGAGGTCCTCGCGCACACCGTAAAGGATTTGGACGAGACGGTCGGCGTTGGCTGAAAGGATCTGGACCCACAGGCCGGGATCGCTTGCTGCGATCCGTGTGACGTCGCGCAGCCCGTTTCCCGCGAGGGACAGCGACCTTGAAGGGGTTTCCTGGAGCCTGCTCGCCACGAGTGAGGAAAGTACCTGGGGCAGGTGCGAGATGAGCGCAACGGTTTCGTCGTGCTCCTCAGCGGACATCCGGGCAGGAACGGCGCCTAGGTCGACGGCGAGGGCCTCGGCGCACCGCACCGCCTCCGGGGAACTCGACTCCGCCGGGCAGAGCACCCAGGGCATGCCGGTGAAAAGGTCGGCGCTTGCCGCGACCGGTCCCGACTTTTCCCGCCCGGCCATGGGGTGGGTACCGACATACCGGGACAGCTGGGCGGCATCTGCCACCAACGCCGTCACCTCGCTGAGCACGGCGGACTTCACGCTCGCGATGTCGATGACAACTGCCCGGGGGTAGTCCGCCAGGGCCTTGGCGGCGAGGGACCCCGCAACATCCGGCGGCGCTGCCACAACAACGAGTTCCGGGGAAAATTCCCCTGCCGCCTCGGCTGCGCCGAGCGGCCGGCCCGCGCCGATGTCCTGGGCCACTGCCTGCGTGGAGGGTGAGATGTCAGAGAGCACGACGTCGATGCCGCGCACGCGCAGCCCGAGCCCGATGCTGGCGCCCAGCAGGCCGGAGCCAATCACGAGCACCGGACCGACGAGGTGGGTTCCGGTGTCCCTTGCAGATTCGGTCATTCCTTAGAGACCCACCGCCGCGAGCAGATGTCCCACTTCCTGGCGTCCGAGCACGCGGATGCTGCCCTGGCGCTGGTCATTGAGACGGATCGGACCGATCTGGGTGCGCACGAGGCGCTCCACAGGGTGGCCCACCGCATCGAAGAGCCTGCGGACAACGCGGTTGCGTCCGGAGTGGAGCACCACCTCGACCAGCAGGTGGCCCGGGGTCGAATCGACGAGCTTGAAGGAGTCGACGCTGGCAATGCCATCTTCGAGTTCGATTCCGGCCTTCATTTGGGCGCCGATCCCCGGCGCCATGGGTCCGCGGACCTGGACGTAGTAGGTCTTGGGCACTTCGTAGGACGGGTGGGTGAGCCGGTTCGTCAGCTCGCCGTCGTTGGTCAGCAGCAGCAGGCCCTCGGTCTCGGCGTCGAGCCGGCCGACGTGGAACAGCCGCTCCCCCTTGTTCTTGTTCTTCAGGTAGTCGCCGATGCTGGGACGCCCCTCGGGATCCTCCATGGTGGAGACGACGCCGCGCGGCTTGTTGAACACGTAGTACTTCAGCGTGTCATTGAGCTGCAGCCGCATTCCATCGACATGGATTGACACCGCTTCGGGATCAACCCTGAGTCCGAGTTCCGTGACGATCTCGCCGTCGACCTCCACCCGACCGGCGAGGATCATTTCCTCGCAGACGCGGCGGGAAGCCACGCCGGCCGAGGCCATGACCTTCTGCAGGCGTATCCCGTCGGGGTTGTGCATATCCACGTCGGCTTGGGTACGGGCGGGCCGCTGTGTCTTCGGCCGGCGCACCGGGCCGAGATCGCTGCCGAACCGTTCCCTGCCGAATGCCTTGGGACCGGCGGGCCGCTGCCGGGCGGGCCTGCCCGCACCGGTTTTTCCGGCACCCGTTCTGCCTGCGGCACCCTTCGGGGCACCGCTTCGGCCGGCACCCGTTCCGAATGCGCCCGATGAAGCGCCGCGGGGACGCCCGGCGGCCGGTCGGCCGTAGCCCTGCTGGCTCGACTCCGGACGGCGCTCACCCGAACGCTCGCCCGTTGGACGGCCCTCTCCCGCACCGAACCGACGCTCACCCGAACGCTCACCCGTGGGACGGCCCGAACGCTCACCCGTGGGACGGCCCGAACGCTCACCCGTGGGCCGGCCCGAACGCTCACCCGTGGGCCGGCCCGAACGCTCACCCGTGGGACGACCCGAACGCTCACCCGTGGGACGGCCCGAACGCTCGCCGGAGGGACGGCCCTGGCCGGCGTCTCCGAAGGAGCGCTGCGGCCGGTCGTCGCGCTGCGGGCGGCCGGCGGCGTTGTCGGAACGGTTCAATCCGCTGCGCCCGCCGCTGGCGGGGCGTCCGCCGGCGGCCCTGCCGCCTCGGCCCGCGCTGCTGGCGGGCCTGCCGCTCGACTTGCCACCACGGCGAGGGTCGTTCCGATTGGAGCCGGATCCTGGCGCCTGTGTCATTCAATGTCCTTTTGGTAAACGTGCTCAGTACGTTGTGTCTTCATAGTCCCCAAGGTTTTCGAGGCCGGGCAGGTGGGGCGAAAGCCGCGGCAGCTCGGCGACGCTGCCAAGTCCCAATCTTTCCAGAAAATAGGGGGTCGTCCCATACAGGACCGCCCCGGTTTCCGGATCCGTTTCCACCTCGGCCACCAGCTCGCGTTGAACCAGCGTGCGGACCACTGAATCGACATTCACCCCGCGGATTGCGGAAACCCTGGAACGGGATACGGGCTGGCGGTACGCAATCACCGCCAGTGTCTCAAGTGCGGCCGAGGAGAGCCGGGCCGTCTGGCCTTCCAGAACAAATTCTGCGACCACCGGAGCGAACCAGTTTCGGGAGAAAATACGCCATCCGCCGGCAACATTGCGTAGTTCGAAACCACGGGGTTGCCGATCGTCGATGCTCTGCGGGCCTTGACCAGTATAGCCGTCGTACTCGCGCTGGAGTTCCACCAGCAGCCGGTGCACCGTTTCCGGCGGCACCGAGAGCGCTGCGGCGAGTTCGTTTTCAGCAACGGGCTTCTCGACCACCATCAGGATCGCCTCGAGGGCGCCGCGGAGCCCGCCAGGCTGGTCGGCGGCCTGGTAGCCCTCCCCGTCCTGCGGAGCTTCCGGCCCGCCCGGGTCTGGAGAGGCGTGCGGGGTGGGGTCAGTCATCCGGGCCTCCTGCCCCTGTCATGCTGAATTCGGCGTTTGCGTCGGCTGCCGCGAAGGGCAGGTCTTCGGCCGGCGCGGCGGCACCGGCATCCGCTGCATCAGAGTCGAGGCCGTCGTAATCAGCGCGGATGTTCTCCGCCGACCACCGGGTGTCGCCCGCGGACCAGCGCACCCGGAGTTCGCCGAGCGGCGCCGCCTGCTCGAACGAGATCACCGCGTCACGGAACATTTCGAGCAGGGCAAGGAACCGCACTACGACAACGAGGGTGGAGGATGCGTCGTCAGTGAGTTCGCGGAAGGACAGCGAGACGGACTCCCGCAGCCGGGCTTCGATGAGGGCGGCCTGCTCCTTGACGCTCACGGCCGTACCGTGAAGGTGTCCGATCCCCACCTCCGTTGTGGCAGGCTCGCGGGGCTGGAGGGCTTTCGCCGCGATTGCCGTGAATTCGGCAAGGGAGGTGCGCCAGATGAGTTCCGGGAGCATCGCGGCGAACTGGGGTTCAAGCGGGGCGGAGCGGGGGTACCGTTGCGCCTCTTCCTCGAGGCGGGCGCCGAGTTGGTGCGAGATCTCCTTGAATGCCTTGTATTGGAGCAGCCGGGCGAACAGCAGGTCCCGGGCTTCGAGAAGGGCGACGTCTTCAGCGTCCTCCACCTCGCCCGAGGGCAGCAGGCGGGCGGCCTTGAGGTCAAGGAGGGTTGCTGCGACGACGAGGAACTCGCTCGCCTCATCGAGCGCCCACCGGCCCCGCTCCGCCTGGAGTCGGCGGATGTGCGAGATGAATTCGTCGGTGACTTCGGCGAGGGCGATTTCGGTGATGTCCAGTTCCCGCTTGGAGATCAGTCCAAGAAGGAGGTCGAAAGGTCCCGAAAAATTGGCTAGGTGCAGCTCAAAGACCGCCTTCGCGGGAGGCACCGCCGGTCCCGCCGCGTCGAGGACCTGCGGGCCGGGCACCGCCGGGAATGAAGGAGACATTCCGTCAGCTGCGCGATCCATGCTTCGGCATCCTTAGGGCGCGCCGCCCCTGGCGATCAGTTCCTTGGCCAGGCGGCGGTAGGCGTCGGCCCCCGCGTGGTTGCCTGCATAGGTGGTGATCGGCTCCGCCGCGACCGTCGCGTCGGCGAACTTGATGGTGCGCTTGATGACCGTTTCGAACACCTTCTCGCCGAACGCCTCGACGAGCCGGGCGATCACCTCGCGGCTGTGCAGGGTGCGGGCGTCGTACATCGTGGCGAGCACGCCGTCCACCTGCAGCCGCGGGTTGAGCCGGTCCTGGACCTTCTCGATGGTTTCGACGAGGAGCGCCACGGCGCGCAGGGCGAAGAACTCGCAGATCAGCGGAATGATCACACCGTGCGCGGCGGTGAGGGCGTTGACCGTGAGCAGCCCGAGGGATGGCTGGCAGTCGATGAGGATCACGTCATAGTCGTCGGAAACCTTGCGCAGGGCACGGTCGAGAACCTGCTCGCGGGCCACCTCATTGACCAGTTGGACTTCCGCGGCGGAGAGGTCGATATTGGCGGGCAGCAGGTCCACGTTGTCGAAGGCCGTGGTGTGGATGGCTTCCCGGATATCGACCTTGCGGTCCATGAGCACGTTGTAGACGGTGACGTCGAGCTCGTGGGGGTTGGTGCCGAGCCCCGCGGAGAGCGCGCCCTGCGGATCGAAATCAACGAGCAGCACCCGCCGGCCCGCCTCGGCAAGGGCCGCACCAAGATTGATCGTGGACGTGGTTTTACCCACCCCGCCCTTTTGGTTGACCATCGCAATGATTCGGGCCGGGCCGTGGGAGTCGAGTACGGGAGGCTCGGGGAACTCCGTCACAGGCCGCCCGGTTGGCCCAATTTCAGCTTCGGCTGCGTTCTGCAGAGTTGTGGAACCCTGTTCGCTACTCACGTATCTCTCCACGCTTCCGTTTGTATCTTTGAAGGTTGTTCGATGCTCTTCCCCGTCTCAACGTTACAGTGGGGCCCGGCATCGTCCATGGAGGCAGGCTGGGCACATGCCGCGAGCCTTGACGTTCAACCTGAGGTCGAACCCTGCTCCCGGGTGTGGATCCCGCGCAGGATCCGGTTGCTGCAGCCACCCGCGCACGGCAAAGGGCCCACCCCCCGAACGGGGCGGGCCCTCACGTCTGGCCGGACTTTTGACCGGATGGTTGGCCGGAACTACCGCCCGACGCGCGCGGCGGGATCGCCCTCGGTGGCCTGCGCCGTCACGGCTTCGACGCCGTCTTCGACGTCGTCGTCTTCGAAGTGGCCGTGGCCGGCGTTCATTGTCGCCTCATCGAACGGCAGGTGCTTGTCGAGCACCTCGTCGACCCGGGCACGGTCGATTTCCCGCGTCCAGGTGCCGATCAGCACTGTTGCAACGGCGTTGCCGGTGAAGTTGGTTAGCGCCCGCGCCTCCGACATGAACCGGTCGATTCCCACGATCAGTCCAACGCCCTCGACAAGGTCGGGCCGGTGGGACTGGAGGCCGCCGGCCAGCGTTGCAAGGCCCGCTCCGGTGACGCCTGCAGCACCCTTGGAGGCGATGATCATGAAGATCAGCAGGGAGATTTGCTCGCCGAGCGCAAGGGGCTTGCCGAGGGCCTCGGCAACGAACAGCGCCGCCATGGTGAGATAGATCGCCGTGCCGTCCAGGTTGAAGGAGTAGCCGGTCGGCACGGTGACTCCGACCACCGGCTTGGAGATGCCAAGGTGTTCCATCTTGGCGATGAGGCGGGGAAGGGCTGCCTCCGATGACGAGGTGGAGAAGATCAGCAGGTACTCCCGTCCGAGGTACCTCATGAGCTTGAAGATGTTGACTCCCGTGGCGAGCTTCAGCAGGCCGCCGAGAATGACGACGATGAACAGGATGCAGGTGATGTAGAAGGCAATCATCAGGGTGAACATGCTGATGATCGCCTGGACACCGGTCTCGCCGACCACAGCCGCGATGGCGCCGAACGCACCGATCGGGGCAAGCCACATGATCATGATCAGGATGCGGAACACGAGCGCCTGGATGTGTCCGATGCCGCGCAGCACCGGCTTGCCGGCCCGGCCCATCTTCTGCAGCGCAAACCCCACCAGCAGTGCCACGAAGAGGGTCTGCAGGATGCTTTCGCCGGTGAGTGATGCAAGGAGCGTGGGGGGAATGATGCCCAACAGGAAGCCGACGGTTCCCTCCGACTCCTCGCCTCCGGCCGGCGGTTCGTAGGTGCTGTTGGAAATGTCGAGGCCCTCACCGGGGTCGATCAGGTTGCCCACCACAAGGCCGATGGCAAGGGCGAAGGTTGACATCAGCAGGAAGTAGCCGAGGGCGAGGCCTCCGACCTTGCCGACGGTGGCGGCCTTGGCGATCGAACCGATACCGAGCACGATCGTGCAGAAGATGATGGGGGCGATCATCATCTTGATCAGGGCAATAAATCCCGTGCCAAGGGGTTTGAGGCTCTGCGCGAACTCGGGTGCCGCGAGGCCGAGGATCGCGCCAAGGATCACCGCGGCGATCACCGCGATGTAGAGGAAATGGGTCTTGTCGACCGTCTTGCGGGGTGCTGCCTGCTCGTCGCTTGATCGGGGTGGCGCCATAGCCATGATCTGCTCCTGGGTCGGGTCCGACACAGCGGGCACCCGGTGGTCCCTCAACATCGATGGGACCGAAGGCCGGGCGGCCGGGCGGCCGGGCGTGCAATTCTGACTGCTCCATCGTCAGCCCGGTCGTGACCGGCGTCACCATTCCGGTCATAATGGTCGTGGCAGCGAAGCTAGACTGGACGGATGCCCGAAAGGACCCTGGTCACTGCGTGAAACAATGGAGTCTCGCCCGGCAGTTCTTCGTAGGCCAACTGGTCTTCGTCCTTGCGCTGACCGCCTGCCTGTCCTTGATCCTTTACGTTGACGCGGAACGGAACACCTACGAGGCCTCGGGGCAGCGGATGCTCGCCGTCGCCACGACTCTCGCAAACGATCCCGCCGTGCTCGAAGCCGTAACGGCGGCCAACCCCGAGCGGACCCTCCAGCCGTACGCCGCCTCGGTAATGGACGAACTGCGCATTGACTTCATCACGATCATGGGGCGGGACCGCACCCGTTACACGCACCGCAACCCGGAGCAGATCGGCAAGGCCTACATCGGATCGGTGAACGAGGCACTGGCCGGGCGAACGCACATCGAAACATTCACCGGAACCCTCGGTCCGTCGGTACGGGCGATCGCACCGGTGCAGGACGCCAGCGGCGCGGTGGTCGCCATGGTCGCCGCGGGCATGACGGTGGACAGGGTCGCGGTGGCGCGGAACGCCCAGCTGCCCCTGGTGTTCCTCATCGCCCTCGGATCGCTGGTGTTCGGAACCCTCGCCTCCTGGGGCCTGAGCCGGCGGCTTCGCAAGGCCACCCTCGGCCTGGGCACCGAAGCGCTGTCGAGGATGTTCGTCTTCTACGACTCCGTGCTCCACTCGGTCCGCGAGGGGCTCCTGCTGACAGACCCGGGCGGTCACCTCGTGCTCTACAACGACGAGGCCGCCCGCCTGCTCCACCTTCCGTACCGGGCTCCTTCGCAGCCCGTGCAGGCGGCCGACCTCGCCCTCTCCGCATCACTGCGCGAACTGCTCGGAAGCGGCCGCCAGGCAATCGACGAAGTGCATGTGACCGAAAGCAGGGTACTTGTCGTGAACCAGGAACCGGCGCTTCCTCCCCGCAGCGGGAACGCTCCAGCGGCGCGTTCCCTCGGCACCGTCACCACGCTGCGGGACCACACAGACATCGAAGCGCTGACGGGTGAGCTCCAGACGATGCGCACCCTCACCGACGCCCTGCGGGCGCAGACCCATGAGCACGCCAACCGGCTTCACACAATCGTGTCCCTCATCGAACTGGATCGGCGAGCCGAGGCCCTTGAGTTCGCGACGCGGGACCTGCAACAGTCCCAGCAGCTCACCGACAAGGTGGTGGGAGCGGTGGACGAGCCTTTTCTTGCCGCGCTCCTCGTCGGCAAGGCTGCCCAGGCGAACGAGCGCGGCATCGAACTGGACATCGCGGTGGAGGACGGCGTGGATTTCACCGGTGTTGATCCAGGAGACCTCATCACCATCATCGGCAATCTCCTCGACAATGCCCTTGATGCCGCGGCGGCCTCGGAGCGGCGCAGGGTGTCACTCGCGCTCGAAGGCACGGCCGGTGGTAATCCCGGGGTGCGCATCGTGGTCCGTGACAGCGGCCGGGGAGTCTCCGAGACCGACCGGAGCCGGATCTTCGAACTGGGATTCAGCACCAAGGATCCGGGTGTGAACGGCCGGGGAATCGGGCTCGCCCTGGTGCGCCAGGCGGTGCTGCGCCGGCACGGAACACTCGACGTCGTCAACGACGGCGGGGCGCGCTTCGACGTCTTCCTGCCCGCCGCGGGCCGCGTTGACGCTGCCGAACCGAAGGGGGCACTGCCGTGATGCCCGCCATCCGCGTGCTCGTTGTTGAAGACGACCCCATCGCCGCCGACGCCCACGCCGAATACATCCGGCGGCTTGAGGGGTTTGACCTTGCAGGCGTTGCGCGGTCCGGGGCCGAGGCAATGGCACTCCTCTCCCCCGGTGCCGCGGGCGCCCGGACAGGGACCGGGCCGGACGCGGCCCGGCGTGAAGGGATCGACCTGATCCTGCTCGACATGAACCTCCCCGATGCCCATGGCCTGGATCTGCTGCGGCGGGTGCGCGGGTTGGGTCTTCCCACCGACGTAATCGCAATAACGGCGGTGCGCGACCTGCAGGTCGTGAAATCGGCGATCTCCTCGGGGATCGTCCAGTACCTCATCAAGCCGTTCACCTTCTCGGCGTTCAGCGACAAGCTCACGGCCTACCGCGGCTTCCGGCAGAACCTCACCGACCAGGCGGCATCCACCACGCAGGCGGAGGTCGACTCGGCCTATGCGGCCCTGCGGCCCCCGCAGTCCCCCAACCTTCCCAAGGGCCTTTCGGAAGGGACCCTGCAGGCGGTGAGTGCCCTGCTGAAGTCACTGCAGGCGCCCATTTCGTCAACCGAGGTCGCCGAACGCCTCGCCCTGTCCCGGGTGACGGCGCGGCGCTACCTGGAGTTCCTCGCGGAACACCGGTCGGTCGAGCGCACGCCGCGGTACGGGACCCGCGGGCGGCCCGAACACGAGTACAGCTGGGCACGCTGAACCCAAGTGTATACAGGCAGGCCAGCCGGTGGCCCATAAATGGGGCTAGACTGACGATACGGGCCCTCACTGTATACACGGGGGTAAAGTGGAGCTCCACTACCGGACGATCGGGAGGCGCGGCATGCGGGCAAGCGACAGGGCCTACGCATCGCTGCGCCAGGACATCCTCGAGGGCCGCCTGACTCCAGGAACAGTGCTCGCCGAGGTGGACCAGGCCGAGCGCCTTGGCATCTCGCGCACCCCCCTGCGCGAAGCGTTGGCGCGGCTGACGGCCGAGGGCCTTACCGCCCCGCACCAGGGCCGCGGCGTCGTTGTCACCGGTGTCCCGGTGGAACGGCTCACCGAGCTGTTCGACGTACGGCTCCCCCTCGAATGCGCTGCCGCCCGGCTCGCCGCCCAGCGCGGGGATCCTTCGGTCTTCGCGGCTCTCGCTGACAGCTTCGACAGTGCCGATTCCCTGATCGACGCCGGAGGCGACGCCCAGCGCGCCTACTACGAGCTGGTGGCCCGGCTTGACGCGGCGGTCGACGACGCCGTGGGCAATGACTACCTGCTCGCCGCGCAGCGCCAGCTTCGAACACATCTCGTCCGTGTCCGTCGCCTTGCCCGCGACAATGCCGCCCGGCTCCGCGCCTCGGCAGCCGAGCACGCACAGATTGCCCGGGCGGTGAGCCTGGGGAACGCCGACCTCGCCTCCGCGGCAACGGCCGTGCACCTGCACAACAGCCTCCACCACATGCTGGCCACAACGGCCCACAGCACAACCGACCCCCGAGAGGAACTCCGCAATGGTTGAGTACCACAAAGTCCGAGTCCACCGCAGCGAGGAAAACCTGCCGGCGCGCGAGCAGCTCGCGTGGCGTATCGCCGAGGTGGCAACCGATCCGGTCGAGGTGGAGCCGGAGGTCTCGGAAATGATCGTCAACCGCATCATCGACAACGCCTCGGTCGCGCTCGCCTCCCTCCTCCGGGCTCCCGTCGTCGCCGCCCGCGCCCAGGCTGGAAGCCACCCGGCATCCCGCAACGGCAACGGCGCTGCGGTCTTCGGCATCGACGCGCCAGCCTCCCCGGAATGGGCCGCTTGGGCCAATGGGGTGGCCGTGCGTGAACTCGATTATCACGACACGTTCCTGGCCGCCGACTACTCCCACCCCGGCGACAACATTCCGCCGCTCCTCGCCGTCGCCCAGCACACCGGCGCCTCCGGGCACGACCTCCTGCGCGCGGTCGCCACCGGCTACGAAATCCAGGTCGACCTCGTCAAGGCCATCAGCCTCCACCGGCACAAGATCGACCATGTTGCCCATCTGGGCCCTTCCGCGGCGGCGGGGCTCGGCACCCTGCTGCACCTCGACGCCGAAACGATCTTCCACGCCGTCGGGCAGGCCCTGCACACCACCACCGCCACCCGGCAGTCGCGCAAGGGCGAGATCTCGACCTGGAAAGCCTACGCGCCGGCCTTCGCTGGCAAGATGGCGATCGAGGCGGTGGACCGGGCAATGCGCGGGCAGACTTCACCGGCCCCGATCTACGAAGGTGAAGACGGCGTCATAGCGTGGCTCCTCGACGGGCCGGAGGCCCGCTACGAGGTTCCCTTGCCGGCCGCCGGGGAGCCCAAACGAGCCATCCTCGACACCTACACCAAGGAACACTCGGCGGAGTACCAGGCCCAGGCCCTGATCGACCTCGCCCGCCGGCTGCACCACTCCCACCCCGAAACCACGGATCCCCGGAACGTCAGCCGGATCCTGATCTCCACGTCGCACCACACCCACAACGTGATCGGATCGGGCGCGAACGACCCGCAGAAGTATGATCCCAGCGCCTCGCGCGAAACCCTCGACCACTCGATCCCCTACATTTTCGCCGTAGCGCTGCAGGACGGCTCCTGGCACCACGAGGCTTCCTACGCTCCGCAGCGCGCCTCCCGCCCCGACACCGTCGACCTGTGGCGGAAGGTCGAGACGACGGAAGACCCCGAATGGACCCGGCGCTACCACTCGCTCGACATCCGCGAAAAGGCTTTCGGGGGCCGGGTCGACATCACGCTCGCCGACGGCCGGGTGGTCAGTGACGAGATCGCCGTCGCCGACGCCCACCCGCTCGGTGCCCGGCCCTTCGGCCGGGAGCAGTACGTGGCGAAGCTGCGCACCCTTGCGGCAGGGGTGGTCGAGGACTCCGAGCTCGACCGGTTCCTCGGTGCCGTCCAGCGGCTTGAGGAGCTTCCCGCCGGCTCCCTTGGCGACCTGAACCTCCGCGCCCGCGGCGGCCTGATCGAGGGCGTTCCGGCTCCCCTGGGTCTCTTCTAGGAAAGGCAGATCCATGCTCTACGCAACAACGACTCCGGCCGAGAAGCGCGAAGCGTTCCGCGAGGCCCTGGCCTCGGGAAGGCTCCTGCAGCTGCCCGGCGCCTTCAACCCGCTTTCGGCACGCCTCATCGAAGACAAGGGGTTCGACGGCGTATACATCTCCGGTGCGGTGCTCGCCAACGACCTCGGGCTTCCCGACATCGGGTTGACCACCCTGACCGAGGTGGCGCAGCGGGCGGAACAGATCGCGCGCATGACGGACCTCCCCGCGATCGTCGACGTCGACACCGGCTTCGGCGAGCCGATGAACGTGGCACGCACCGTCCAGGAACTTGAGAATGCAGGCCTGGCCGGATGCCACATCGAGGACCAGTTCAACCCGAAGCGCTGCGGCCACCTCGACGGCAAGAACGTCGTCGACCTCGACACCGCGGCGAAACGGATCCGGGCCGCCGCCGACGCCCGGCGCGACCCGAACTTCCTCATCATGGCGCGCACCGATATCCGCGGGACCGACTCGCTCGAAGCCGCCAAGGAACGCGCGCAGGCGCTTGTGGAGGCGGGCGCCGACGCCATCTTCCCCGAAGCGATGCGCGACCTCGCCGAGTTCCGTGCCATCCGGGACGCCGTCGACGTGCCGATCCTCGCCAACATGACCGAATTCGGCAAGAGCGAGCTGTTCACCACGGCGCAGCTCGAGGACGCCGGGGTGAACATCGTTATCTACCCTGTCACCCTGCTGCGCAGCGCCATGGGCGCCGCCGAGCGTACCCTTGACTCAATCCGGGCCCACGGCACCCAGCAGCACGCCGTGCCCGAGATGCAGACCCGTGCCCGCCTTTACGAACTGGTGGACTACGAGGGGTACAACCGCTTTGATTCATCTGTGTTCAATTTCCACGTGCCCGACGGCCGATAGCCGCAGGTTCCGCCGCTCTGTCCTCCACGAAGGAGTCCGCATTGACAGAAGTACAGATTTCCAAGGGCCTTGCAGGAGTAACGGTCGACTACACCGCCGTCTCCAAGGTCAATCCCGAATCCAATTCGCTCCTGTACCGGGGGTATCCGGTACAGGAGCTGGCGGCGAAGTGCTCTTTCGAGGAGGTCGCCTACCTCCTGTGGCACGGTGAGCTGCCGGACGCCGCCCAGCTGTCGCAGTTCACGGCCGTCGAACGCGGCAGCCGCGCGCTGAGCGACACCGTTCGGGCCGTCATCGACCTCCTGCCGGTCACCGCGCATCCGATGGACGTGGGCCGGACGGCGGTCTCCGCCATCGGCGCCGGGCATCCCCGCGCCGCCGACAACTCGCGGGATGCGAACCTCGAGAAGGCGGCGGAACTCTTTGCCGCCTTCCCCGCCGTCGTCGCGTACGACCAGCGCCGCCGGCGTGGCCAGGAGCTGGTCGAGCCTCGGGAGGATCTCGGATACGCGGCGAACTTCCTGTGGATGACCTTCGGCGAGGAAGCCCCTCCCGAAGTCGTCAGCGCGTTCAACGTGTCGATGGTGCTGTACGCCGAGCACTCCTTCAACGCCTCCACGTTCGCCGCGCGGGTCATCACCTCCACCCTCTCGGACCTCCACTCGGCTGTCACCGGCGCGATCGGCGCCCTCAAAGGTCCGCTGCACGGCGGAGCAAACGAGGCCGTGATGCACACGTTCGAGGAGATCGGCATCCGCGAGGACGAATCCGAGGCGGACGCCGCGGCCCGCGCCAAGGCGTGGATGGAGGACGCGCTCGCCCAGAAAAAGAAGGTGATGGGCTTCGGCCACCGCGTGTACAAGAACGGCGATTCGCGGGTTCCCACGATGAAGGCCGCGCTCGATTCCATGATCGCCTACTACGGCCGCGATGAGATACTCGGGCTCTACTCCGGGCTTGAAAAGGCGATGCAGGAGGCCAAGAACATCAAGCCGAACCTCGACTACCCGGCCGGTCCCACGTACCACCTCATGGGGTTCGACACCGAGATGTTCACGCCCCTTTTCATTGCCGCCCGGATCACGGGGTGGACGGCGCACATCATGGAGCAGCTCGAATCGAATTCGCTGATCCGGCCGCTCAGCGCCTACAACGGACCCGAGGAACGCCACGTGCCCTGAGGCCGGGGTTCGGGCGGAAGCGCCGGCTCGACGACCGCCGCGGCCACGCCCTCGCTGCCGCCATCGAGCGTGATGGCGGCAGTGAACGGGGACCTCGCCAGCACCCGGGGAAGCCAGTGGGCAGCGTCGTCCCACATCCCTTTCCAGGGCAGGGCGTCTTCGGGGAACCACTCCGGGTCCACCTCGTCGCTTGGCGCGGCGGCGCCGGAGAAGGTGTCGGCCGTGAAGACGGTTGCGCGCATGTTCCACTCCGGGTTCGAAGGGAAGTCCCAGCTGACCTCGCCCAGCAGGGTGAGGCTGCTCTCCTCCACGAGGATCCCCGATTCCTCCATCACTTCCCGGGCCGCTGCCTGGGCCGGGCTCTCGCCGGGCTCAAGCTTGCCGCCGAGGGCGACAATCCGCCCAGTGCCGAAGCCGCGCTTCTTGAGCCCGAGGAGCACTTCGGCCCGCCCCGAGGAGGTCCGGAACAGGAAGCACAGGGCCACCGGGCGGAAGAACCGGGCGGGGGCAGCGGGCGTGCGCCCGTCAGCCAAGGGCGCGGGGATGGGCCGCGGCATAGACTTCGCGCAGCGTATCGGCTGTCACGAGCGTGTAAACCTGGGTTGTTGTCACCGACGCATGGCCAAGCAGTTCCTGAACAACGCGCACGTCGGCTCCGCCCTCAAGGAGATGGGTGGCGAAGGAGTGCCTCAGCGTGTGGGGCGAGACGTCGCGGGTGACCGACGCCCGCTCGGCGGCGATCTTCAGGATCGTCCAAGCGCTCTGGCGGCTCAGCCGTCCGCCGCGCCGGTTGAGGAACAGCGCGGGGTTGCCGCGGCCGTTTCCCGCAAGCGACGGCCTTCCCCGCACCAGGTAGGAGTCGACGGCCTTGGCGGCGTAGGAGCCCAGCGGGACGAGGCGCTCCTTCGAGCCCTTTCCGAAAAGGCGCACTACGGCGGGCCCGCTGAGGGCCTCGTCGACGGACACGTCGTCGACGTCGAGTCCGACGGCCTCGCTGATGCGGGCGCCGGTGGAGTAGAGGAATTCAAGCAGGGCCCGGTCGCGCTGTCCGGCCGGCGTCGAGGTGTCAACAGCTTCGAGGATGCGCACAACTTCGTCGACGGAGATGGCCTTGGGCAACCGCTGCCCCGCCAGCGGTGGGTGGACGTCGCGGGCCGGGTCAGCCGCGCTCATCCCCTCCAGGGCCCAGAAACGGTGAAGCCCGCGGACGGCGACGATGGTCCGGGCAGCCGAGCGCGGGCTCAGCGGAGCCCTCCCGTCGGCCCCCGTTGAGACGGCTTGGGCGAAAGCCGTTACATCCGAACGGGCGATCCGCCCGACCTCAACGACACCGCGTGCGATCAGGAAGCGGTGGTACCGGAGGAGGTCCCGGCGGTAGGCGGCGAGCGTGTTTGCCGAGAGGCCCCGCTCCACCGCGATGTGCTGCAGGTACTCGCTGATCATCCGGCCGGGCGCGGTGGCCAGCAGCTCATCTCCCGCGGTCTTCTCCGCTGATGCCGGCACGCTCAGTCCCGCAGGACGGCGCCGCCGGGCCAGGTGCCGTGCTGGCTGGGGTGCTCGGGCCAGGACGCGGAGGGCGGGCGGAGCCGCGCATAGCCGTCCGCCCGTGCGGCGTGGGCGGCGAGAACGGCCGCAGCGGCCGACGGGCTGTGCACCCGGCCTTCAAGCACCGCTGCCACGGCGTCGTCGAGGTTGACCCACAGCAGCTCGATCTCGGCTTCCTCGTGCAGGCGGGTGTGAAGTTCGGCTTCGGGGACCTCGCCGATGTCGCGGGCAAGGTAGATCCTCAGCGCCTCGCTTGAGGATCCCGGAGAGAGGAACAGATCGATGAGCACGTTCCAGCGCGCCGCGGTGAGGTCCGCCTCCTCGGCGAGCTCGCGGGCTGCCGCGGCGAGGAAATCCTCCCCCGGCTCGTCGAGCAGGCCGGCGGGGATCTCCCACAGGAGCATCCGCGCAGGGTGGCGGTACTGCCGGATGAACAGAACCTGGTCGTGTTCGTTCATTGCCAGCACGGCGACGGCGCCCGGGTGGTCGATGTACTCGCGCGTGATCTGGTCGGCGTCGGCGCTCAGGCTGAACGTGTCGCTGACGACGTCCCAGATGTACCCGGGATAGACCACTCGTGAGCTGTGGAGCCTGCGCGGGCTCTTTTCATCGGCGAAGCCGTTTTCCCCGGGCACCTCGGCCATGACTAGGCCTTGGCTCCGCGGCGGTCGAGCGCCGCCTTCACCAGGCCTGCGAACAGCGGGTGCGGGCGGGTGGGACGCGAGCTCAGCTCCGGGTGCGCCTGCGTCGAAACGTAGTACGGGTGGACATCGCGGGGAAGTTCAGCGAACTCCACGAGCCGTCCGTCCGGGGAGGTCCCTGAGAACACCAGACCGGCCTCGGCGATCTGGTCGCGGTATTCGTTGTTCACCTCGTAGCGGTGGCGGTGGCGCTCGTTGACGGTCGTCTTGCCGTAGGTGGCAGCGACAACCGAGTCCTCGTCGAGGCGCGCCTCCCACAGGCCGAGGCGCATCGTGCCGCCCATGTCGCCCTCGCCTGCGACGATCTCAAGCTGCTCGGCCATTGTGGCGATGACCGGGTATTTGGTGTCCGGCTCGAACTCGCTTGATGACGCGTTCTCCAAGCCCACCACGTTCCGGGCGTATTCGATCACCATGCACTGGAGGCCCAGGCATAGGCCCAGGGTGGGAATCTTGTTTTCTCGGGCGAAGAGCAGCGCGCCGAGTTTCCCTTCGAGGCCGCGGATGCCGAAGCCTCCGGGCACGCAGATCGCGTCGACGCCGGCGAGGGCCTTCGCGGCGCCCTCCGGGGTGTCGCACTCGTCGGAGGGTACCCAGCGGATGTTGACCTTTGCCTTATTGGCGAACCCGCCTGCGCGGAGCGCCTCGGTGACCGAGAGGTAGGCGTCGGGCAGGTCGATGTACTTGCCGACCAGCGCAACTTCCACGTGGTGCTTGGGGTTGTGGACGGCGTCGAGGAGCTTGTTCCACTTGGTCCAGTTGACGTCCTTGAACTTCAGGTCGAGCGACTGCACGATGTACGCGTCGAGGCCCTGATGGTGCAGCGTCTTGGGGATGTCGTAGATGCTTGGAGCATCGGCGGCGTTCACGACGGCGTCGATGTCGACGTCGCACATGCGCCCGATCTTCTCGCGCATGGCCAGCGGCACTTCCCGGTCGGACCGGATGACAATCGCGTCGGGCTGGATGCCGATCGAGCGCAGCATCGCCACGGAGTGCTGGGTGGGCTTGGTCTTGAGTTCCTGGGACGGGCCGATGTACGGCACGAGCGACACGTGGAGGAAGAAGACGTTGTTGCGGCCGATGTCCTGGCGCACCTGGCGTGCGGATTCGAGGAAGGGCTGGGACTCGATGTCGCCAACGGTTCCACCGATTTCGGTAATGATCACATCCGGAACCCGCTTCGAGGCGACGGGCTCCGCGGGAAGGCGCATGCGGCGCTTGATCTCGTCGGTGATGTGCGGAATGACCTGGACGGTGTCGCCGAGGTACTCGCCGCGGCGCTCCTTGGCGATGACGCTTGAATAAACCTGCCCGGTCGTCACGTTCGCCGAGCCGTCGAGGTTCTCGTCGAGGAACCGCTCGTAATGGCCGATGTCGAGGTCGGTTTCGGCACCGTCCTCGGTAACGAATACCTCACCGTGCTGGAAAGGATTCATTGTGCCGGGATCGACATTGAGGTAGGGATCAAGCTTCTGCATGGTGACCGAGAGTCCCCGCGCCCTGAGCAGGTGACCGAGGCTCGAAGCCGTCAGTCCCTTGCCGAGGGAGGAGGCCACGCCACCAGTCACGAAGATGTGCTTGGTCGTCTTTGCGGACTTAAGGAACCGGGAATTTGTTTGCTGCACCACGGAGTTCGAGCCTATCACTTGGTAGCGGTCCGCGCCGCATCCGCGAGCAGCTCTTCGGCATGCGCCCGGGCGGACGCGGAGTCCTCCTGCCCGGCGAGCATGCGGGCGAGCTCGCGGACACGTTCGGCTTCTGGTAGCACAAGGACATCGCTCGCGGTGAAGCCGCTCGCGTCGTCCCCGTCAATGGTCCCCGTAACGTTCTTCTGGACGCGTATATGACGCGCCGCGAAGGCGGCGACCTGGGGCAGGTGGGTCACGACGATGACCTGGACGTGCTCGGCGAGCATGGCGAGGCGCCGGCCGATTTCCACGGCCGCCTTCCCACCCACTCCCGCATCGACCTCGTCGAAGATGAAGGTAGGAACCGGGTCGACGGCGGCAAGCACCACCTCGATGGCGAGCATGACGCGGGATAGTTCGCCGCCCGAGGCTCCCTTGCCGAGCGGCCGCGGGGCGGAACCGGGGTGGGGCTGGAGGAGGAACGTGATGTCGTCGCCCCCATGCGCGCTCAGCGACTCAGCGGGGGTCACGTCGATCCGCAGGCGCGCATCGGGCATGGCCAGGGCGCTGAGCTCGTCGCTGACCCGCCCGGCGAGCTCCTGTGCCGCTTCGCGGCGCAGTTCGGAAACGGTTGCGGCCGCGGCATGGACTGCTTCGTCGAGCTGCTGGATTTCCGTTTCGAGTTCGTCGAGGCGGGTTGAATCGCCTGCCAGTTCGTCGAGGCGGCGGGCGCTCTCCTCGCGCCAGGCAAGCACTTCGTCGATGCTCGGGGCGTATTTGCGCACGAGAACCGCGAGTTCCGCGCGGCGCGACTCGACCTCAGCCAGCCGGCCGGGGCCTTCCCCCTCCAGGGCTGCGCCGTAACCGGCGAGTTCGGCCGAGATGTCGGCAAGCAGGTAGCCGACTTCGGCGAGCCGTTCCGCCAGGGTTTCAAGGGCAGGATCGTGCTCGGCGACCGCTTCCAACTGGCGCTTGGCTTCGTCAACAAGGGAGACGGCGTCGGCTGCGGCGCCGAAATCCTCCGAAACGATCGCGGCGTGCGCCTGAAGCGCTGCGGTGCGCAGCTCTTCGACGTTCCCGAGCCGCATTGAGTCGGCCTTGAGCGCGGCATCCTCCCCCGGCTGCGGGTCGACCTCGTCGATTTCCGTAAGGGCCGCCTCGAGCGTTTCGGCTTCCCTCACCCGCTCCCGGGCCTCGCTCTGCAGGCGGCTGCGTTCGGCGACGGCGTCACGCCAGGCCCTAAAGGTGCGTTCGTAGGCGCTCAGTTCCGCTGCAAGCTTCGCGCCGCCGAACTTGTCGAGCGCTCCGCGCTGGGCGGCGGCGCTCCGAAGGCGCAGTTGGTCCGACTGCCCATGGACCACAACGAGGTTCTCTCCCAGTTCGGCAAGCACGCCTACCGGAGCGGCCCTGCCGCCCACGTAGGCGCGGCTGCGGCCCTCGCTCGTGACGGTGCGGGCGAGGATGAGTTCCGCGGCGCCGTCGTACTCCTCAAGGTCGGCGCCGGCCTCGGCAGCCCGCACCGCTGCGGGGCTGGACGGGGCAAGCCGGACGCGTGCCTCCGCGGAGGCGGATTTCGCTCCGAGGCGCACCGCCCCGGCGTCGGACCGCGCCCCGAGGAGAAGACCGAGGGCGGTGATGACCATTGTCTTTCCGGCGCCCGTCTCACCCGTGACGACGGTCAGGCCGGGTCCGAGGGTCAGTGTCGCCTCGGTGATGACGCCGAGGTCCCGGATCCGCATCTCCTCGATCATCGTGCAACACCGCCGGGATGGGTGACTGGTCCGCGCCAGCCCGTGATGGGCAGCTCGAACTTGCGCACAAGCCGTTCCGAGAAAGGCGTCTGGTGGGTGCGGGCCAGCCGCACCGGCCGGTCGGAGCGCTGCACCTCCACCCTCGATCCCGGCGGAAGGTCGACGCTGCGCCGCCCGTCGCACCACAGGACACCCCATGCGTCGGTGCGTGTCAGCACCTCGACGGCGAGCACCGACGTCGGCGCGACAACGAGCGGCTTGGCGAACAGGGCATGCGCACTGATCGGTGCCATGAGAAGGGCTTCGACTTCAGGCCAGACCACCGGTCCGCCGGCGGAGAAGGCGTACGCGGTGGAGCCGGTGGGCGTCGCAAGGACCACGCCGTCGCAACCGAAGGAGCTCACGGGCCGCCCGTCGACCTCCATCACCACCTCGATCATGCGTTCGCGGTTGGCTTTCTCGATGGCAGCCTCGTTCAGCGCCCATCCGGTGGCGACAAGGGAGTCCCCGGCCCACACGGCGACTTCGATGGTCATACGCTCCTCGACGGTGTAATCCCTCTCGGCCACCCACCGCACCGCCTCGTCGAGATCGGCCCTTTCGCTTTCGGCGAGGAAACCTACATGCCCGAGGTTCACGCCCAGCAGCGGCACTTCAGCCTCACGCACAAGCTCGGCTCCGCGCAGGATGGTTCCATCCCCGCCCAGGACCATGACGAGCTCGACCTGGTTGAGGAAGACATCGCGTTCGAGGATCTCGGTCGGTGCGGTGAGCTCCCCGTATTCGGCGCGGATATCGGCCAGCTCCTCGGGGCGCATCACCGGGGTCAGGCCCAGTGCATGCAGCCGGGTGCAGGCCTGCTGGGCGGCCGCCATTGCGTCGTGCCGGCCGGTATGCGCCAGCACCAGGATTCGTCTAGTCATTCAACTCCGTCATATTCGTATGGCCGGATCTCCGGCAAACACGGCGCTCGATTCAAGCACGGAGCCCGCCAGGTGATTCGAGTCCTCTTCGATCCTAGGCACCAACGGCGTCTCGGGCACCCTTATCCACACGAAGTACTCAAGATTTCCGTCCTGGCCCGGCAGTTGGCTCAGGGCGAGCCCGCGGACCTCGAGCCCGAAGGCGAAGGCCGCAGCGACAACACCATGAACGCCCCGACGCCGGTGTGCCGCCGATTTCACAACGCCCTGGCCGTTGAGCCCGGCGCGGCCCACCTCGAACTGGGGCTTGATCATCAGCACCATGTCACCGCCGGGGCGTGTCGCCTTGGCAAGCGGCAGCATCACCAGCCGCAGGGAGATGAAGGACAGATCCGCCACGGTCAGGTCAGCGCGCCCGCCGATGTCCCCGGCGTCAAGGTAGCGGACGTTGACACCCTCGAAGACCTGCACGCGGGGATCATTCCGAAGCGACTCGACGAGCTGGCCGTGCCCGACGTCGACGGCGGCAACCTCACGGGCACCTGCGCGCAGCAGGACGTCGGTGAAACCTCCGGTTGAAGCCCCGGCGTCGAGGCAGCGCCTTCCGGCGACGGCCACCGAGGGAAAAGCGGCAAATGCGCCGTCGAGCTTACTGCCCGCCCTGCTCACGAAATTCTTTCCATCGCCAACAACGGCCAGGTCCTGGTCCTCGGTGACAGACACCGAGGCCTTCGTAACAGTTTCGCCGTCGCGCAGCACCGAACCGGCAACGATCAACTGGGCAGCGTGCGACCTCGACCGCGCCAGTCCCCTGGCCACAAGCTCCTGATCAACCCTTGCCATGGCGGTTCATGCCTTGTCCAGCTCAGCCAGGAGCGCATCGTGGATCGCCGAGTACAACCCCGGATGCTCCTCCACGGGGGCGGCCGGGATCCCCGCAAGCCCTTCCAGCGCCCCATCGACCGCGGGATCACCGGACCCGGGCTCCGCACTGGGCCAGCGCGCCGCGTCCGGCACCTGCACCCCCTGGGCTGCGTGCTCTTCGATCACTACCGTCGGCCTCCCTGCGGCACAAGTTGTGGTTCCTCGAACATATCCCGGGCCGGGCCTAGGTGGTGAACCGGACCTCGGGATGCAGTGGGGTTTCGGTGTCGGGATGGGCGGCCCACCACGCCGCACAGGCCGCGCGCCAGGCATCGAGGCTTTCCTCTGCTCCCCTGACTACGACTGCGCCTGCCTCCACCCACGCCGAAGCCGACCCGCTTGAGTGAACGCCGGCCTCGGCAGTCACCGCTGGGTACTGCTCGTACATTGCCCCGAGATGGGGCAGGAGGTAGTCAGGCCGCTCGGGCGACGCGGCGGCAAGGGCCGTCCGCACGGTATCGACTCCGGTGAGCACCAGGGCCGTGTCCATGCCTGCCCGATTGCCGCCGAGGATGTCCGTATCGAGCCGGTCCCCCACCACCAGCGGCGCGGAAGCTTCGACGTGCCGCGCCGCGGTGAGAAAAAGCTGCGCCTCGGGTTTCCCCGCGACCTCCGGCTTCCGGCCGGTCGCCGCGGCCACCGCCGCCACGAGGGTGCCGTTGCCGGGGGCAATCCCACGGGCCTGCGGAATCGACAGGTCGGTGTTCGTGGCAACCCACACCGCACCGGCGGTCACCGCGTATGCAGCCTCCGCCAGGTCTTTCCAGCCCAGGTCCGGGGAGAACCCCTGGATGACTGCGTCCGGCTGGTCATCGGCCGAGGCGACAGGAACGAGCCCCACGCCGCGCACCGCGTCGGCAAGGGTGCTGCTGCCGGTCACAAGGACCTTGGCTCCGGGGGGAACGAGTCCGGCGAGCAGTTCAGCCCCCGCCAGGGCCGAACCGAAAACCTGAGCGGGGGTCGCCGGAGCGCCGAGGCTGCGCAGGTGCTCGGCGACGTCGTCCGCGGACCGGGAGGCGTTGTTGGTGATGTAGGCAAACTGCACCCCGGCATCTTCGAGCCCCTCGAGTGCCTCAACGGCACCCTCGATGGCGTGGGCGCCCGCGTAAACAACGCCGTCGAGATCCGCGAGGACCGCGTCGTAGGCGTCGATCAGACGATCACCCACCGACAGTGTCCTCGGCGGTGGCCTTCGCGGGGTCCTCGCCCGCGACCTTCACGGAGTCCTCGGCAGGTGCCGGCGTAGAGTCGTCCGGGTCAGAGTCCGGCTGAGAGGCTGTGGGGGCCGCTGCGGATACGTCGGTTGGCGCGTCAGCGGGGTCAGCGGGGTCAGCATCCGCGGATTCTGCCTCACCGGAGGTCTCCGCCGGCGTCAGCGCTTCGGCATCTGCCACAGCTGATTCTGCGGCTGGTTCTGGTTCTGCGCCTGGTTCTGGTTCTGCGACCGCTGCGGCGCCGCTGGCTCCGGCCGGCTCGGCGGGGGAACCGCTCTCCGGCGCGACTGCCCGGCCCAGGACCTCGGCGACGCTGGGAACGGGGACCGTGGGCTCCTCATCATCATCGAGGAGGTCGACGATGTCAGGTTCGGCTGAGTCATCGAGCCCCAAGGCACTTTCGGCGACCCGGGCCTGCTTCCGCCACCGCTCCGACTCACCCGTGCGGCCGGCTGCATCGAGCGCATCGGCGTAGGCGCGGAAGAGCCGCGGGCTGAAGGAGAACGCACGGTGGATGTCCAGTTGCGGGATCTCCAGTGCTGCCACGGCTGCATCGAATTGGCCGAGGTCCGACCTTGCGCCCGAAAGGACCATGGCCAGTTCTGCCTTGCCTGCTGCATCGAGGCTCTGGGCTTCCTCTGAGCGGCCAAGGTCGAGGGCCCGGTCCGGGCGTCCGAGCCCACGTTCACAGTCCGCCATCACGGGCAGGTGAACGTTGGAGCCGCTGATCCGGCGGAAGGTGCGGAACTCCCGCAGTGCCTCTCCGTAATGGCCCGCGGCATACGCGGTAAGGCCAACTGCCTCACGGACAGCTGCAAGCCGGCCGCCGCGCCTGCTTGCCGCGAGGGCGTGCTGGAATGCGAGCTCGGGATCGTCGTCGATCAACCGTCCGGCCATGACGAGATGGCGGGCAACCCAGAGCGCGCTGCGCTCTTCAAGGTTACGGACCTGGGCGCGCGTGACGCGATCGAGCTCGTCGCCCTTCACATCCTCGTCAATTTCGGGGGACCGCTCGCGGTCGGGGCGGTTGGCGCTGCGCAGGTCGCGGGCATTGTGAGTCCGCGGCGACGCCGTGTGCTCGGCGCCTGTGCCGTCACCGGAGCCGTATCCCGACCTCCGGTTCGTATCGGGGCGGCGCTCCGCGGGCCTGCCTGACCGGCGGTCCTCGCCGCCGCGGCGGTCATCGGGCCGGCCGCCGGCTGGTGCTCCCCCGCGGCCGGCTCCGGCCGAGTAGGGACGGTCTCCGGCACGCCCGGCAGCGGATCCGCCACGTGAGGCAGCACCCCTCAGTTGGGCGCCCCGGGAGTCGCCGCCGCTGCGACGGTCGCCCTCGCGGGGGCCAGCACCACGACGGTCACCCTCTCGGGGACCAGCACCACGCCGATCGTCGGACCGCTCCCAAGATGGGCCGGTTCCACTGCGTTCCCCGGAGCGCGCGTCACGGGAACCATCATTGCCGAAGCGGGACCCGGATCCGCGTTTCCCGCGGTCGGTTGCGCCTCCGGCAGCGCTGTCGCGGTTTCGCCCGGCGAAGCGGTTTGCCGACCCCGCGGCCGATCCCGCTGAACTGCCCCGCAGCGGCTTGCCGCCGCGGGTATCTCCGCGTTCCTCGCGGTCACCGCCATGTTCCTGGGATTCGCGGGCGGGGTCCCCCTCCGCAGCAGCCGGCCGGGAAGCTGCGCCCTTGGAACCCCACGAGTGGCGCTGGCCCGCTTCGCGCTTGACGCCCCCGCTGGAATCCGAGACTCCCCCGTCAGCGGACGTATCGTCCTGGCTGCCCTCATGCTTGCGATCCTGTGCGGCCATGTTGGCGGGTTCCTCTCGTTTCCAGCAACCGCGTGCCGCGGGTGCTGTCCTCTATTGTTCTATGGAATATCCGTTTCACCGCAATCACCTGTCGGCCGCCGGTGTTGCCGGGCCGGTGGGTGGGTGGGGGTGGTTGGGGGGTTAAGCAGGTGAAGCCCTGACGTTTCCGTCAGGGCTTCACTTGTAATGGTTGTCCGGCGGTGTCCTACTCTCCCACACTCTCTCGGGTGCAGTACCATCGGCGCTGTGGGTCTTAGCTTCCGGGTTCGGAATGGGACCGGGCGTTTCCCCCACGCTATGACCGCCGTAACCCTGTGTACCGTTCCCCCTGGTCCGGGTGTGCCGGGGTGTGGGGGTGGTAAGTCTGGGGGTCCGTCGTTCGTGCTGGACGTGACTGTATTGTGTTGTGGTTCTCCCCTGGTGGGGGGTGGTTCCTGTTGTTGGTTGGGAACCGCATAGTGGACGCGTGGCATGTGATCTTCACCGTGCCCCTGGTGCCTGGTTGCCCGGGCGGGGGTGGTGTGTGGTGTAAGTTATCGGCTTATTAGTACCGGTCAGCTTCACAGGTCTTTGGTCCCTGCTTCCACATCCGGCCTATCAACCCAGTGGTCTGG
>NZ_JBZCNJ010000005.1:46439-354624 GCF_058269255.1 Arthrobacter sp. TJ-217 | reverse complement strand
CCAGTAGGTCAGGGCGACGGTGGCGCCCCGGGCGGCCAGGGAGCGGGCGATGCCGGCTCCGATGCCGCGGGAGCCGCCGGTGACGAGGGCGGTCTTGCCGGTGAGGCTGGTGTTCTCGGACATGGGGGAATTCCTTGCGTTGTAATTATGTTCTTTACGGTACAGACAATAACTCAGAGGTCGTGATTATTCCCAGCCACCGGATCCTCTGCGCAACGGGAACCTGCGGGTTCTCAGGTTTCCGCCCCCATTGCCTCCTGCGGGCCGTGGAAGAATATGAGTGGAAAACGGTTGTACTCAGTGGTTGGGGCAACGGCTAAAGGACGGCAGTAATGGCAGGCAGAGGTAGGCCGCGGGAGTTCGACATGGATGAGGCCCTGGACCGGGCGGTGGATGTGTTCTGGCGCCAGGGTTATGAGGGCACCACCCTTGAGGACCTCACCACGGCGATGAGCATCAGCAGGCCCAGCCTGTATTCGGCCTTCGGGAACAAGGAGGGTACCTTCCGGCTTGCCATCGACCGGTACGCGAAAATCGAGATGGCCTACGTCGAAGAGGCCCTGGCCAAGCCGACAGTCCGGGAAGTTGCCGAGCACTACCTGCGGGGCAACGTCATCGCGATCACGCTGCCGGGCCGGCCCCCGGGCTGTCTTTCCATCCAGGGAGGCCTGGCCGGACACCCGCAGGATCAGCCGATCGTTGATTTCCTCTCCTCAAGCCGCAGGGCGGGGGAGGCACGCATTGCCGAGCGCATCCAGGAGGGAATCGACGCAGGAGACCTGCCCCGGACCGAGAACGCCGCGGATCTCGCCCGCTATCTCACGACAGCGACGGCGGGACTCGCAGTCCAGGCCGCGGGCGGTGCAGCCCGCGAGGAACTCATGCCCGTCGTCGACCGGTTCCTTGCCGCCTTCCCGCAGTACGAAGCGGCAAGGTGACGCGGGCGGATCTTCCGAAATCCTTTCTTGACGATTTTGTCAATAACCGGTAGGGTGCGATCATGGGCCGGCCTAGGAAGTTTCTCGAGAGCGATGTCATAACCTCCGCCAGCGAAGCGTTCTCCCTCAATGGTTATGGGGGCACCACCCTCGAAGATCTGGTCGCTGCCACGGGCCTGGGGAAGCAAAGCCTTTACAACGCCTTCGGCGGCAAGCGCGAACTGTTCCTGCGGGCTCTCACTTCCGAAACCGAGGACGCGGTGGCCGCTGTCGATGAGGCTCTGGCGCACGCCAATGCAACCCCGCTCGAGAACATCAGGGCGCATCTGCTGAAGCTGGCCATCACCTTCAGTGACGACAAAACGCACGGGTCATTGTTCACGAAGGCGACTGTTGAGCTGGCGGACCGCGACAGTGAGGTTGCGAAGTCGGCGCTCAAGGCCTTCAAGAACCTCGAGGAAATCTACAGGCATTGCATCGTCGAGGCTCAGGAGTCGGGGGAAGTCGATCCCAACGCCGACCCCGTTGCCCTTGGTGCGTTCTTCCTGGCGCTGACCCGCGGGATGGAAGTCCTGGGAAACGCCGGCGTCAGCAGGGCCGAACTTACCTCCGTGGCCCTGACCTCGCTCAACGTGATGATGCCCACCCGCCCTTCTTCCTAACGGGCTGGCCTCGGCGCAGGTCCTCCTTCCGCGCGTGAAGGCCGTTGAGTGGGCCGTCAAGAGGGAGGATTTTCCCGCCGTCCCTCAATCCGCCGGCGTCAACCGGTGCAAAGCAAACCCGGCCAACCGGACCTTCGAGGCCAGGGTGCGGCCCACTGTTCCAGAGCCGATGATTCCTGGAACCTAGTTGAAAAAGGCCTTGGTGACGGCCTCGGTGTCTTCGGAGAGGTGCATCCGGACAAACTTGCCGTCGGCCACTACGAGGTGCAGGACGGCCGGGGTCACCCAGGAGCGGCCGGTGCTGAGGGCCGTGTGCCCAAAAGTTGCGAAAATGACTGCGTCCTCGCCCGAGACAACAAGTTTGTTGAGCTCGACGGTGCTCTTCGCGGGGTCGAAGTGGGGCCACATGGTCCGGAAGTAGTCGGCAACCTCGGAGCCCTTGGTCCGGGAGCCCGTCCAGGGCAGGTCGGGGTGGCCGGGGACGTACCAGTCAATCTCGTCGGCGAAGAGCGCCCCAACGCCGTCGGCGTCCTTGCTGCCCAACGCTTGGAGGAAGCGCGTCACGAGGGATTCAGTGGTGTTTTCATTATTTACCATATAGTCAATAATGGAACTTGTTGACCAAGCTGTCAAAATCATGCCGTACCGGCAAACGGGCCGGCGCGCCTCGATGCGCCCGTCGCCCGGATGGCCAATTGTATTCACTTCGGTACGTAAATAGGTCGGATCGGTGGTAATCTCGAAAAGCACCTCCGTCGGCACGTCTGTCGAACAGGGTGGCCCCGATCTGGGTCACGAGAGGTTCCCCTCCCTGCGCTTCAACCGGAGCGTTCCCTGTACCCCCGACGGACGAACCACCATGCCTTCAACCCCTGCGGCCATGCGCGCCGCCCTTGCCCTTGTCCTTCTTGCAGCCGGGTGCGCCGCACCGGCGCAGCCCGCGGCCCCGCCGTCGAGCAGCGGGTCCTCCGGAACCTACCCGGTGACTGTCGACAACTGTGGAACGCCGGTGACGTTCGAGGCGGCCCCCGAGCGCGTCGTGACGATCAAGTCGACCGCCACGGAAATGCTGCTCGGCCTCGGTGTCGGAAGCACGATCGTGGGAAGCGCCTTCGCCGACGGCCCGCTGCCCGCGGCGCATGCGGAGGCGAAGCCGCCTGTGCTCTCCGACCAGCTTCCGGGCCCGGAAGCCACGCTCGCCCTGGAGCCGGACCTCGTTTACGGAGGGTGGGAGTCGAACTTCTCTCCGGACGGCGCAGGGGAGCGCGCGTGGCTCGAGTCCCTCGGCATCAACACCTATGTTTCGCCCTCGGCATGCAAGGCCGAGGGGTACCGTCCCGATCCGCTGACCTTCGAAGACATTTTCAGGGACATCGACGAAATGGGGCGGATCTTCGGGGTGGAAGACGAGGCCGGCCGCCTGGTCTCCAAGCAGCGCAAAGAGCTCGCAGCGCTCACGCCCATGGGGGCGGGAATGTCGGCCCTGTGGTACAGCTCGGGCGAGAAGTCGCCCTATGTCGGCGCGGGGACCGGCGCTCCCCAGCTCGTGATGGACGCGGCCGGGCTGCGCAACGTCGCTGCGGATATCCAGGACTCGTGGAGCACCATGTCCTGGGAGGCCGTGGCCGCCGCCGACCCGGACGTGATCGTGCTCGTCGACGCCACGTGGAACACGGCCGAGCAGAAAATCGAACACCTGAGAACGAACCCGGCCACGGCAGGGCTGCGCGCCGTCAAGGAATCCCGGTATGTTCGGGTGCCGTTCGCGGGCGGGGAGGCGGGAGTGCGCAGTGTTGAGACGGCGGTTTCCGTTGCCGACCAGCTCCGCCGGCTGGGCCCGCAATGATCACCGCGGCACAGTCCCGGACGCGGTCCGCCGGAAGTTCCGCCACGGCCGAGGGGCAGGGCGGCGCCCCGGTCCAGCCCGGACGCCCGCGGCTCCTCGGTGCCCCGGGGTGGTCCGCGGTGATGGGTGCCGTGCTGGCCGCCTCGGTGCTTGGTGCGCTGGCGATCGGGCCGGCCGACATCTCGCCAGCGCAGGTCGCCGACTCGCTGGCTGCCCGCCTTGGGCTCCGGGATGCGGGAGCCGAAGCGTCAACAGAGGTGCTTTCGCCGGTGCAGGAGGCCATCCTCTGGCAGCTGAGGCTGCCGAGGCTCCTCACCGCGGTTTTCGTTGGGGCAGGACTCGCCCTCAGCGGAACCGTCATGCAGGCGCTGACGAGGAATCCGCTGGCGGATCCCTACCTGCTCGGACTTAGTTCGGGAGCTTCCCTTGGGGCGGTTTCGGTGCTGCTGCTCGGCGTTGCCGTCGTGCTCCCGATTGCGGCATTCGCCGGGGCGATGGCGGCGCTGATCCTCACTCTGGGCCTTGCCGCCGCCGCGGGGACCCTCAGTCCAACGCGCACCGTCCTGGCGGGACTTGCGGTATCGTCGGCCGCCTCGGCACTGACCTCGTTCGTGATTTTCTGGTCCGCGCAGGGGGACTCCTACCGGGAGGTGCTGAACTGGCTCCTTGGCTCGCTCGCCGGAAGCAGCTGGTCATCGGTCGCCATCACTGCTGCTGCCTTCGTGATCGCCGGGATCCCCATCATCCTCTCGGGCGGGCTCCTCGACGGGTTCTCCTTCGGGGACCACGCGGCCACCGCGCTTGGCCTCAATGTTCCTGCGGTGCGCTGGAGCCTCCTCGCCGGCACAGCTCTGCTCACCGGGGCCATGGTGTCGGTCAGCGGCTCGATCGGGTTCATTGGCCTGATTCTTCCCCACACCGTGCGCCTCCTGACCGGAGCCCGCCACCGGGTCCTCCTGCCGGCTGTCGCCATCGCGGGGGCGGTGTTCATGGTCTGGGCCGACACCCTTGCCCGCACGGTCTTCGACCCCCGGGAGATCCCCGTAGGGATCATCACGGCCTTGATCGGGGCTCCCGTCTTCGCCGTGCTGCTGTGGCGAAGGCGGTTCCAGCAGTGAGCACCCCGCAGGGCGCTGAGGTGCACGCCGCCGGGCTCCAGGCGCACAGGATCAGCTACCGCGCCGGCGGGCGCCTGATCCTCTCCGGCATCGACTGCGTGGTTCCCGCATCGGCCGTGACGGGGCTGCTGGGGCCGAACGGTGCCGGCAAGTCCTCGCTCCTCCGGCTGCTCGCGGCGGTCCTGCAGCCCACCGCCGGGCACCTCACCATCGCCGGAAGGAACCCGCGCACGCTGAAGCGGAGAGCGCGGGCGCAGCAGCTGGCGTATGTGGACCAGCAGGCCGAATCCGAAAACCCCCTCCGGGTCGCCGAGGCCGTGATGCTCGGGCGCTTGCCCTACCGCGCTGCCTTTGCCCCGGATTCCCCCGAGGACCACCGCATCATCGAACGCAGCCTCGCCCAGGTCGGCCTGGCGGGATTCGGCAGCCGGCTGCTCGGCACCCTTTCCGGCGGGGAACGGCAGCGGGTGCACATCGCCCGCGCGCTTGCCCAGGAAACGGAGGTGCTCCTCCTCGATGAACCGACGAACCACCTCGACCTCAGCGCCCAGGCGGGCACCCTCGATCTCGTGCGCGTCCTTGCGCGCGGAGGGTCAACGGTTGTTGCGGCGCTTCACGACATCAACCTTGCGGCAGCGTTCTGCGACCACGTCATTGTTCTTGCGGGTGGCCGCGTCGTTGCGAGCGGGGAGACAGGCAGTACGTTGACTCCGGAACTCATCCGGGAGGTCTACGGCGTGGAGTCGGTGAAACTTGAGAACCCACTCACCGGGCGTCCGCTGTTCGCGTTCGGATGACGCCGCGACCCGCGGCACTCCTGGCCTTCTCCCGATCATTCGAGGCGCCCGGCGGTGAACTGCGTGGTAGGCTCGATATTTTTTACGAATCAGACAAAAACGGTGACGCACCGGCTGAAGGGCCGGCGCCTCACCCACATGAGGCAACCTCGAAGGCTAAGCCGGCGGGCGCGGAGAAAGCAGATCCGTCCCTGCCGCCTGGACCTCCGGGCCGCCGGGCGGAGATGAAAATGAAGGTCTTTTTGGTCGGGGGAACCGGTTACATCGGGCGCATTGTCGCCCGCGAACTCCTTGCGCGCGGCCACGAACCCGTGGTGCTGGCCCGCTCGTCGGCATCGGAGGCAAAGCTGGCCGATGAGGGAGTTGCCTTCGTGCGCGGCGACCTGCAGAGCCTCGGGGTGCTTCGGGAACAGGCGGCGCTCGCCGACGCAGTCGTCTATCTCGCCGTGTCCGGCCTCCAGGGGCCAACCGGGGATGACCTCGCGGCAGTGGGACTGCTGCTCGAGGAACTGGCGGGCAGTGGGCGCCCCTTCGCGCTGACCAGTGGACTTGGCGTATATGCGGGAACCGACCGGCCCTTCGCGAGTGCCGAGGAACCGCTGACCGGTGTATCCCCCGGACAGCGGCTGCGGGCCGAGCTTGAGGAGGCGGTAAGGGCCGCGGCCTCCCGCGGAGTGCGCTCCGTCGTCGTGCGCCCGGCAATCGTCTACGGCAGGGGCGGGGCAAGCGCCCTCCTGACCGCCTACCTCGGGTATGTCGCGTCGGGCAATGCGCCCTTCGTTCATGGCGAAGGCGCCAACCAGATCCCCACGGTGCACGTGGACGACCTCGCCCGCGCCTACGTGAGCGCCCTTGAGGATGCGCCCGCTGGGACCGTTCTCGACGTCGCCGGTGGCTCGGTGCTGGGGCACGACCTGGCCCGGGCGGTCGGGGTGGCCGCGGGCTCAACGGCCGCACCGGTACATTTCGACGTCGACCAGGCCCGTGCGGCGCTGGGCTTTGCCGGAGTGGCACTGGGGACCGACCTCAAGGTTTCCGTCTGGCCCCTGGCCCACCTGCTCGACTGGTCCGCCAGGGAGCCCTCCCTCCTGCTCGAGCTGAAGAGGGGCCTCATCCCGGTGATCCCTCCGGTGGGATAATCTGGGCAACAGGTCTGCCCACCAGCGCTCCAGCAGCCGGGCACGCCCCCCGAATCCCCCGGACCAAGACGGGTTTGCCTTGCCTGCTTCCCCCACGCCCACCACCGCACCCTTTCCGTACGTTGGGCTGATCGCCCTGGCCGGAGCGATTTTCGTCTCCGTCACGAGCGAGTTCCTGCCCACGGGCCTGCTCCCGGCGATGGCCCGGGACCTCGGCGTCGGTATCTCCACCGCGGGCTACCTCGTGACGGTCTTCGCCGGAACCGTCGTCGTTGCCACCACCCCGCTGGCTGCGGCCACGCAGCGGTACTCCCGGAAGTCCCTTGTTGTCGTGGTGCTGGTCGTGATCGCGGCGGCAAACGTCCTGGCTGCCATCGCGCCGACCTACGGTGTGCTCGTCGCGGCACGGATCCTCGGCGGCCTGGCCCACGGACTCTTCTGGGCGGTTGTCGCCGCTTACGCGGCACACCTTGTGCCTGCCCGTCAGCTGGGCAAGGCCATTGCCATCACGGCCAGCGGTGGATCGGCGGCGTTCGTGCTCGGCGTTCCCGTCGGAACCGCAATCGGCAACGCATTGGGCTGGCGCGCGGCATTTTCAATCCTCGGCGCCGCCGTGGCCCTGCTCGCCCTGGTCATCATTCGGTTCCTTCCCCCGGTCAGCCACCATGTGGAGCGCAAGGCCGGTGAGGCCCGGGTGCCCCTGCGCCGTGACCCCAGCTTCAAGGCAGTCCTGCTCCTGTCGGTTGTGATCCTGATCCTCCTGACGGCGCAGAACGTCCTCTACACGTACATCGTCCCCTGGCTCACCGACGTTTCGTCCTTCGAGCGAGGGTCTACCGCGCTGCTCCTGTTCCTTTACGGCGGAGCCGGCCTGATTGGACTGTTTGTTGCCGGCTACGCCGCGGACCGCTTCCCGCGGAGGGGATTCGGCATAGCGGTGCTGGTGGTCATGGCGGCTGTTTCAACCCTCGCCGTGGCGGCGTCGAACACTGCCGCCGTCCTTATCGCCTTCATGGTGTGGGGGGCTGCATTCGGCGGAATTCCCGCAATGCTGCAGACCCGCATGATGCGCACCGCCTCCATCCGGGCCCGTGACCTTTCAGCGGCACTGCAGACGACGGCGTTCAACATCGGAATCGGCGGCGGCGCGCTCCTCGGCGGCCTGCTGCTCGACAGTGCCGGGCTGGTGATCCTGCCTGCCGTGCTTGTCGTCCTGCTCGGTGCCGGGCTTGTTCTCAGCCTTGCGACGGATGCCGTGAGAACCCGCCGGGAACGCCGGCCGCCGCTGGGCTGACGCTGCAAGGGGCGGAAGGTTGTGTCCCAGCAACGCCCGTTTTGATGTGCTTCTAATTGTTAGTACACTAAGCAATGGATGCAGCATCTTTCCCGTACTGGAATAGAGGGATGAGAATGAGCGACAAGGAACCCCTGTCCTCGAGATTCATGGCAATGACCGGCAAACTCCGGATGTTCTTCGGACCCGCGCAGGGCGGCTCCACCGCCGGCCCCATCGTCTACCGCGACGACGAAGCACAGAAGCGCCGCCGCGAAGAGCTCCAGCAGTGGACGGTTGTGCGCAACGCCGACGGGTCAACGTACCTCACCCAGCGCGACGACTAGCCAGGCGCCGCCCCGCCTGCGGAACTAGAATCGGCGCATGAAAGCACCGCAGTTGCTGCTCGAATCTGATCCCTCCCTCCGCTGGCAGGCGCTCCGCGATCTTGCCGGCGCGGAACCCGGAGTTGTGGCAGCGGAGCGGGCGCGGGTTGCCGTCGAAGGTTGGGGCGCCCGGATCCTGTCGTTGCAGGGTGTGGACGGTCAGTGGGCCGGGGGCGCGTATTACCCGGCGCAGGCGGGTACCGCCGCCGACGACGACGAAGGCCAGCCCTGGACCGCAACCACGTACAGCCTGCTGCTCCTGAGGGACTTCGGAATCGACCCGCGGAACGATTCCGTGCGCCGCACGGTCGAGCTGGTCAGGGACAACTGCCGCTGGGAGGAAGGCTCCCAGCCGTACTTTGACGGCGAGGTCGAGCCGTGCGTCAACGGGATGACCGTCGCGCTCGGCGCCTACTTCGGCCAGGATGTCGACGCGGTGGTGTCCCGCCTCGTCGGCGAGCAGCTCGACGACGGCGGGTGGAACTGCGAGGCGGTGCACGGGTCAGTGCGTTCGTCCGCAGCAACCACCATCAACGTCCTCGAAGGGCTGCTTGAGCACGAGCGGGCAACCGGCGGCTCGGCGGAATCCATCGAAGCCCGGCGCCGGGGCGGGGAGTACCTCCTCGAACGCCGGCTGTTCCGGCGCAAGAGCACCGGCGAGATCATCGACCCGGCCTGGCTTCAGTTCTCGTTCCCCACCCGGTGGCACTACGACGTCCTCCGTGCCCTTGAGTACTTCCGCTCCGTGGGGGGACCGCCCGATGCCCGCCTTGCCGAAGCGGTCCGGCTGGTGAAGTCAAAACAGCAGGCCGACGGCACCTGGCTCGTGGAAAACACCCACCCCGGGCAGGTCCACTTTCCGCTCGAGGAGGGCGACGGCCGCCCCAGCCGGTGGAATACGCTCAGGGCGCTGCGGGTCCTGGAATGGTACGAGGGGTCCTAGCACCGACTACACCGGTGATTCCGCCCATACCACCTTTGCCGTTTTCCCACTCCGGCTGACTCGGTGGTGCAAGATGTAGCAATGGATGCCGTTGACGCCCTCAACGAGATCGCCTTCTGGCTTGAACGCGAGCTCGCCCCCACGTTCAAGGTGCAGGCCTTCCGGAAGGCGGCCGCAACAATTGCACGGCTGAGCCGGGAGGAGCTGGCCGAGCAGGTCCGCAACGGCCGGCTGAAACGCACCAAGGGGATCGGGGAGCGGACCTTCGAGGTCATCCGGCAGGCCGTCGACGGCGCGGTCCCCGACTACCTCACCGGACTGCGGGAGCGCGGCGCCCAGCCGCTGGCTGCAGGCGGCACCGAACTGAGCGCGGCGCTGCGCGGCGACCTGCACAGCCACAGCGACTGGTCCGACGGCGGCTCCCCGATCGAGGTGATGGTGGCCGCCGCCCGCCTGCTGGGGCGGGACTACCTTGCCCTGACCGACCACTCGCCCAACCTGACCATTGCCAACGGGCTGAGCACCGAACGCCTCACCGACCAGCTCGACGTCGTTCGACGCATCAATGAGCACAGTAACGGATTCCGCCTGCTGACCGGCATCGAGGTGGACATCCTCGAGAACGGCGACCTTGACCAATCACCTCAGGTGCTCGAGAGCCTCGACGTCGTTGTCGCGAGCGTTCACTCCAAGCTGCGTTCCGACCGGAACACAATGACCCGGCGCATGCTCAGCGCGGTCCGAAACCCGCACACCAACGTGCTCGGCCACTGCACCGGACGCCTCGTGCAGGGTTCCCGGGGAACCCGGCCCGAATCGGACTTCGACGCCGAACGGGTCTTCGCCGCCTGTGCCGAGAACGACGTCGCAGTGGAGATCAACTCGCGGCCCGAACGCCAGGACCCGCCGGACAACCTCCTCCGGCTCGCCCTCGACGCCGGCTGCCTGTTCAGCATCGACAGTGACGCCCATGCGCCCGGGCAGCTCGACTTCCTCCAGTACGGCGCCGAACGCGCCGTCCGCAACGGAGTGCCCGCCGAACGGGTCATCACCACCTGGCCGCTTGAGCGGCTCCTGGAATGGACGACGAAAGGAACGGCATGAGAAAGGTCATCATGATGACCTCGATCTCCCTCGATGGCTTCTTCGAAGGCCCCGACCGGGAGCTCGACTGGCACCTCGTCGACGACGAAGTGCACACCCACTTCAACGAGGAACTCGCAGCCATGGGCGCGTTCCTCGACGGGCGCGTCGCCTACGAGATGATGGCCGACTTTTGGCCCACGGCCGACGCCGATCCCTCAATCAGCGGGCCCATGGCCGAGTTCGCCCGCATCTGGCGGGACATGCCCAAGATCGTCTACTCGAAAACGCTCGAGCACGCGGAATGGAACACCACGATCGTCCGCGACGTCGTCCCCGAGGAGGTCCGGGAACTCAAGGCGCAGCCCGGCGGCCACCTCGCCCTTGGTGGCGGCGGCCTTGCCGCGTCCTTCGCGCGGCTCGGGCTCATCGACGAGTACCGGTTCTACATCCACCCGGTCATCCTCGGCCGCGGCAGGCCGCCGTTCCCGCCGTCCGAGGACCCCAGCTTCCTGAAGCTCCTCCAGACGCGGACCTTCGGCAACGGAGTTGTCCTCCTGCGCTACGGGAACGGGGACGGACGGAACTCTTGATCACACGCCGGGCCCGGGCGGGCCGCCGCGGCCGGCTCCGGGCAGCGTGATGTCCTGGAGGAAACGGAAGTCGCACCCCTCATCGGCCTGCGTCACTTCCTCGATGAACAGCTTCCGGTAGCCGCGCTCCGCCGCCGGCGGCCGGCCCGGCCGGGCCCGTCGTTCCCTGCGGGCCAGCTCCTCATCCGACACCTCGAGCCGGAGCAGACGCCTGCGGACGCTGAGGGTGATGCGATCGCCGGTGCGCACGTGCCGCAGCGGACCGCCGACGGCGGACTCCGGGGTGATGTGCAGGACGATCGTCCCGGCGGCGGTGCCCGACATCCGCCCGTCCGAGAGGCGCACCATGTCCCTCACGCCGCGTGCCGCTAGCTTTTTCGGGATCGGGAGGTAGCCCGCCTCCGGCATTCCCGGTGCCCCCACCGGCCCGATATTCATCAGCACGAGGATGTCCGAGGCGTCAACGTCGAGGTCCTCATCGTCGATCCGTGCCGCAAGGTCCGCGGTGCCCTCGAAGACAACGGCGCGTCCCGTGTGCTCAAGCAGCAGGGCTGTTGCCGCAGACTGCTTGATAATGGCCCCGCCGGGAGCGAGGTTTCCCCGCAGCACCGCAATGCTTCCCTCGGCATAGACGGGGTTGGACAGCGGGCGCACGATGTCCTGCGGGAAGCCCGGGCCTGTGTCGTCGAGCTCCTCGCCCAGGGTGCGGCCGGTGACGGTCAGCGCGTTGAGGTGCACCAGGGAGCCCAGCTCGCGTAGGACGGCGGGCACCCCGCCGGCGCGGTGGAAGTCCTCCATGTAATGCCCCCCGGAGGGCTTGAGATCCACGAGTACCGGGGTCCCGGCGCTCAGTTCGTCGAGCCGGTCGAGGGAAATGCGGATCCCGACGCGCCCGGCGATTGCGGTGAGGTGGATGAGCGCATTCGTCGATCCGCCGATGGCCAGCAGCACCCGGAGGCCGTTCTCGAACGCTTCCTTCGTCAGGATGCGGTCCATCCCCGGGCCCCGGCCGGCGAGGGCGACGGCGGCGGTGCCCGTCCGTTCGGCGATCCGCGCCCGGTCCGAACTGACGGCGGGAGCGCTCGCGCTGCCCGGCAGGGCGATGCCCATCGCCTCGGCCAGGCAGGCCATGGTGCTGGCGGTGCCCATGACCGAGCAGGTGCCGACACTGCCCACCAGCCGGGAGCTGACGTCGTCGATCTCCGCCCTGCCGATCCCGCCGGCCCGGAACCGCCCCCAGAACGCGCGGCAGTCGGTGCACGCGCCCACCCTGGTGCCGCGGTGGCTGCCCGTCAGCATCGATCCGGTGACAAGCGCTACCGCCGGAACGCCGGCGGACGCCGCCCCCATCAGCTGGGCCGGCACCGTCTTGTCGCACCCGCCGATGAGCACGACGGCGTCCATGGGCTGGGCCCGGATCATCTCCTCCGTGTCCATTGACATGAGGTTCCGCAGGAACATGCTCGTGGGCTGGGAGAAGCTCTCGTGGAGCGAGATGGTGGGGAACTCGACAGGCAGGCCGCCGGCAAGCATGACACCGCGCTTCACCGCCTCGAGCAGCGCCGGCATGTTCCCGTGGCACGGGTTGTAGCCGCTGCCGGTGTTGACGATCCCGATGACCGGGCGGTCCAGCGCGTCGTCGGAGTACCCGGCGCCCTTAATGAAGGCCCTGCGCAGGAACAGCGAGAACTCCGCGTCGCCGTAGCTGGTCAGCCCGCCGCGGATCCCCTGTCCGGTGCTCACCGGCGCCTCACCGGAAGGCCGGGACGCCGGTGATGTGGTTGCCCAGGATGAGCGTGTGCACCTCATCCGTGCCCTCGTAGGTGCGCACGCTCTCGAGGTTGTTCGCGTGCCGCATCGGCGAGTAGTCGAGGGTGATGCCGTTGCCCCCGAGCATTGCCCGGGCCTCCCGCGCGATGTTGATCGCCTCGCGGACGTTATTGAGCTTTCCCACCGAGATCTGGTGGGGTTGGAGGGTTCCGGCGTCCTTCAACCGGCCAAGCTGCAGCGCCAGGAGCATCCCCTTGTTGATCTCGAGGGCCATGTTGACGAGTTTTTCCTGGGTGAGCTGGTATCCGGCCAGCGGTTTCCCGAACTGCATGCGCTCACGGGAGTAGCCCAGCGCGGCAAGATAGCTGTCGCGCGCGGCCCCCATCGCACCCCAGACAATGCCGTACCGGGCCTCGTTGAGGCATTCGAACGGGCCGCGCAGGCCCTTGGCGTAGGGCAGCATGGCCTCGGCCGGGAGGCGGACGTCGGTGAGTTCGATGTCGCACTGGATGGAGGCGCGCATCGACAGCTTCTGGGTGATGTCCGTGGCCCGGAAGCCCGGGGTCTCGGTGGGGACGATGAAGCCGCGGACGCCGTCATCGGTCATCGCCCAGATGATGGCAACCTGCGCCACGCTGGCCAGGCCGATCCAGCGCTTTGCCCCGTTGAGGACCCAGTCGTCCCCGTCGCGCCGGGCGAAGGTGAGCATGCTTCCCGGGTCCGACCCGCCGGTCGGTTCGGTCAGCCCAAAGCACCCGATCACGGTTCCCGCCGCCATCCGCGGCAGCCACTGGTTCTTCTGCTCCTCGGACCCGTGCTTGGCGATGGCGCTCATCGCCAGGGACCCCTGGACGCTGACGAACGTGCGCAGGCCGGAGTCCCCGGCCTCGAGTTCGAGCGCGGCGAGCCCGTACTCCACCGAGCTGCGCCCCGGGCAGCCGTACCCCTTGATATGCATGCCGAGCAGTCCGAGTTCGGCCATCGGGGCGACGATCTCGAGGGGGAACTCCGCGGCGTCGTACCACCGGGCAATGTTTGGACGGATTGTCGTTTCCACGAAACCGCGGACCCTTCCGCGGAGGGCGATCTCCTCCGCCGAGAGCAGGGAATCGAGGCCGACGAGGTCGGCTGCTTCAGTTGTATCGATGGTTTCGGAGATCTCGGTCATGGTGCTACTTTCCGGTGGTGGGTTGGCTGGAGGGGCCCGCCGCTGGGGTGGGCGCCTTCCGGGGCTGAAAGGCTGCACCAGTGTGTTCGCCCAGCAGCGGTGGCAGCCGCCGGTAGCTCACAGGGGTTTCGGAGAGCTCGATCGGATTCGCCACCTGCTGGCTGGTCCGCGAGCCGGAGGCGTCGCTGATCTCAACGACGGGGGCCAGGCCAAGATCCTCAGCCAGCTGAAGCGCTTCGACGATCGAGTTGACCTTGCCCGCAGGAACACCCGCAGCGCTGAGGGCGCCGGACCACTCGGCCGCTGGCTTCTCCTGAAGGCGTTTCTCAAGGAGGAGCTTCAGCTCGTCCCGGTTCGCGACGCGGTTGGCATTGCCGGAAAACCGGGGATCACCGGCCAGGTCCGGAAGGCCGAGCACCTGCACGAGGTCCTCGAACTGGCGGTCGTTGCCGACGGCCACAGCGAGCGGTCCATCGGCGGTCCTGAGCGTCTCGTACGGCGCGATGCTCGGGTGGGCGTTGCCCATCCGTTGGGGGGCCTCGCCGGTCGTCACCGTGCTTGAAGCCTGGTTGACCAGGCCGGCGAGCAGCGAAGAGAGCAGGTTGACCTCCACGCGCTGCCCCCGGCCTGTCTGTTCCCGGTGCCTCAGGGCGGCAAGGATTCCCACGACGGCGTTCTGCCCGGTTACGACGTCCACGAGGGCCACACCGACCTTGCTGGGCTCCGAGTCCTCGGCACCGGTGACGCTCATCAATCCGCCGACGGCCTGGACCAGGAGGTCATAACCGGGCAGGCGTGCCCCTCCGGTGCTGCCGAAACCCGTGATGGAGCAGTAGATGACGCCGGGGTGCCTGGCACGAATGGCCTCGTAGTCCAGGCCGTACCGCTCCATGACGCCCGGCCGGAAATTCTCGATCACCACGTCGGCGTCAAGGGCCAGTTCCAGTGCTGCAGCGAGGCCTGCCTCGGTGCGGAGATCGCACACCACGGAGCGCTTGTTGCGGTTCACGCTGGAAAAGTAGGTTCCGACGCCGTGCTCGTCGACGGGCGGAACCCAGTTCCTTGTGTCGTCCCCGGCCGGGCCTTCGATCTTGATGACGTCAGCGCCGAGGTCGGCAAGCATCATGGATGCGAACGGCCCGGCGAGCACCCGTGAAAAATCCGCAACCCGGATCCCGGCCAGCGGTCCCGGCCGGAGGGATCCCGGTTCGGTGCTGCTGCTCACCTAACGTCCTCCTCGGTCGTGGCCCTGCCCGGTGCCGGCACAGCGCGGTTCATGCGGATCCCGTCACCGGGTTCCGCAGGGTCCCCAGCCCGCTCACCCTACACTCGGCGATGTCGCCCGGCCGGATGTGGACGGCGCCGGGGGTTCCGGTGGAGATGATGTCTCCGGGGTACAGCGGCATGACCTTGCTGTGGAAACTGATAAGGAACGCCGGATCGTAGCGCATGTGGGAGACCGTGTTGCTGCGGTGGACCTCGCCGTTGACCACGGTGGAAACCTCGATTCCCGCAAGCGACCCGGCCGCCTCCACCACCTCGGCCAGCGGCACGATCCGCGGGCCGAAGGAGAAGAATCCGGGGAAGTTCTTCGACCGGGTAAGGAACCGCGGATTGCGCTGCAGGATGTCCTCGGCGGTCTGGTCCAGCACGGGAACCAGGCCGGCGACGTAGTCGAGGGCGTCCTCCGGCTCAACGTTGCGGCAGTACCGGCCAATGACCACCCCCACCTCGGCTTCGGCGGTGGTGCGCTCGCTCTGCCAGGGAATCGGGATGTCCTCACCCGGCCCGATGATCGTGTGGTCGCCCTTGATGAACGACGCCGGCTCCTCCGGCACCCCCTCGGCGAGATCCGACGCGTGCTCCACATAGTTCAACCCGATGCCCCACAGCATGCGCGGGTGCCGGTAGGGGGCGCCGAAGTCCGCCGACCCGGCGTCCCTGAAGACGCCGTCGTCGGCCGCCTCCGCCGCGGCATCAAGTTCCTCCAGGCGGTTACCGGCGAGCACATCGAGGACATCGCCGGTGAAGCCGCCAAGGAGGTCCCGGATGAGCGCGGCGCCGCGGCGTGGGTGCACGATCGCGGCGAACTCACCCGTTTCCCCGCGGAGGGAGCAGAGATGGAGGGTGCTGGTGAACATGGGCGTCCAATCTGTTAGAAACTGCGGACCAGACCGCCGTCACAGCGGATCTGCTCTCCGGTGACGTAGGCGGCGGGGACACCGGCAAGGAAGGTGACCACGGCGGCGAACTCTCCGGGTGTTCCGTAGCGTCCGGCGGGGATGGTCTGCTCGGAGGCGGCGCGCGCCTGCTCGGGCGTGCGGCCGGTGCGTTGGGCAGCTGCTGCGTCGAGTGAGGCTACCCGGTCGGTGTCGATCCGGCCGGGAAGCACCATGTTCACGGTGATCCCTTCGGCCGCGACTTCGGCGGCAAGGGTCTTCAGGTATCCCGCAAGCCCCGCCCGGCCGATATTCGAAAGCGCCAGGTTTGGCAGCGGCTGCTGGACGCCGCTCGAGCCCACCGCGACAATGCGTCCCCAGCCGCGCTCCCGCATCCCCGGCAGCACGAGGGAGGCGAGGCGGATGTGCTGGAGCAGGAGCTGCTGCACCGCGTCAAGGGCCTGCTCAGCGGTGGCCTCCGCTGCGCCGCCGGGCGGCGGGCCGCCGCTGTTCAGCACCAGCACGTCGACCGGGCCGAACGCGTTCTCGGCAGCTTCGACGAGTGCCGCCGGGGCGTCTTCGTCGGTGAGATCGAGCCCGATGCCGACAGCCGAGGGAAGCCGGGCGGCTTCGGTGCGCACCACGTCGCTGCGGCGTGCGGCGAGGACGACGTTCGCCCCCTCGGCGGCAAGCAACTGGGCGATCGCCAGCCCGATGCCCGAGCTCGATCCGGGCACGAGCGCGTTTTTCCCTCGCAGTCCGGTGTCCATCAGCGCACCTGCGTGGGGACGGCCCCGAGGTGGGCGTCGATAAGTTCAGCGAGCCCCGGCGGCAAGGGAGGCGCCGGCGGCCGGACGAGGGCTTCGTCGATGACGCCGCGGCGCCGCAGGATTTCCTTGCGCAGCGCCAGCCCCACACCGGGCTGGGCCTCGAAGTTGACCAGCGTCAGCCACGGCGCGAAGGCCTCGTGCGCTCCGGAAAAGCCCCCCTCCGCCCACCCTGCCAGCGCCGCCTGGAGCCCCTCGGGATGGGAGAAACCGGTCATTGCCCCGGCGGCGCCGGCGGCGAGTTCGTCGAGCAGGCCCACCCCGCCCAGGCCGCCGAACACGGGCAGGGACGTACCGGCGGTCAGCTCGCCGATCGCTGCTGCGGTCGGCGGGGCTTCGGACTTCACCGCGACAAGGAACGGGCACTGCCCGATCACCGCGAGGATCGACGCCGGGCTGATCTTCACGCCCGAGGCCACTGGGTAGTCCTGGAGGACGATCCCGGCTCCGGTGGCGTCGTGGACCGCCCTGAGATGGGCGGAAAGGACGGCCGGATCCGGGCTGTGGGCCTGAACCATCAGCCCGGCCAGGTTCCTACCGGCCGCGCGCACCGCGGTCCGTGCCTGTTCCACGGCCGCCGCGGTGTAGCGTGCCGAAAGTCCGACGACCAGCGGCGTTTCTCCTGCCCGCGAGGCGACCACGCCCACGGCGAGCGCCTGCTCGTCGGAGTCAAGGGACGCCCCTTCCCCGAAAACGCCGAGCACCACGAGTCCGGTTGCCGAAAGGGAAGTGTAGAGCTGCACCTCCCTGCGCAGTGAGCTGGTGTCGACGGCGTAGTCGCTGCCGCTGAACGGCGTGGCGAGGACGCCCCACAGGCCGGGGTCGAGCGGAGATGGAGGTGCGATCATCGGGAGGAGGTGTCCTTTCGGTCAAGTGCGAGGGAGACAATGTGCTCGGCGATGGCCAGCGAAGAGGTCGCCGCCGGCGAGGGGGCGTTCCGCACGCTGAGCACCGAACCGCGCCGGCTGATCCGGAAGTCATCCACCAGGGAGCCGTCGCGCGCCAGAGCCTGGGCGCGGATGCCGCGCGGGCCGGGAACGACGTCGTCGGCCGTCAGTTCGGGAACGTACCGGCGGGCGGCTGCGACAAAAGCGGACTTGCTGAGCGAGCCGGCCATTTCCGCGGCCCCGGTGCGCCAGTGTTGCCGGGCGAAACTGCGGAAGCCCGGCCAGGCGGCGGTTTCCCGAAGGTCCCGCAGGGAGACGTCAGTCCACCGGTAGCCCTCGCGGGCCAGCGCGAGGACGGCGTTGGGGCCCACCATCACCTCGCCGTCGACGCGCGGGGTCAGGTGGACCCCGAGGAACGGGTACCGGGGATCGGGCACCGGATATACGAGCCCGTTCACGAGGTGGCGCCGGTCGGGGCGCAGGAGATAGTACTCCCCGCGGAAGGGGACGATCTTCGGGTCGTCGCCGTCGCCGGCGAGCCTGGCCACGCGGTCGGTCTGCAGGCCCGCGCAGATGATGACGGCGTCGTAGGCCTCGGCGGCGTCCTGGCCGAAGGAGTGCCCGCTGACAAGTGTTTCCGGACCACGTTCATGAAGGCCGGTAACGGTGAAGGAGGTGGTGACGCTTCCGCCGGCCGCTTCGACGTCCTCCGCCAGGGCGCGCGTGACCGCACTGTAGTCGACGATTGCCGTGGTGGGGGAGTGGAGGCCCGCGGTGCCCCGGACGTGCGGTTCGATCTCCTGGAGTTCGCCGGCGGTGAGACGCCTGACCCCCGGGACTCCATTGGCGCCCGCCCGCGCCATGATGTCACCGAGGCGCGATTCCTCGACGGCGTCGCGGGCCACGAGCACCTTGCCGCACTCGTCGTAGGCCAGCCCCCGTCCGCCGCAGTACTCCCGGAGCAGGGCGACTCCCGTGCGGCACAGCCGGGCCTTGAGTGAGCCGGGGGTGTAGTACAGCCCGGCGTGGACCACCCCGCTGTTCCGCCCCGTCTGGTGCGCCGCCAGGCCCGGTTCCTTCTCGAGGATCGTCACCTGCGCGTCGGGCTGGACCTGGAGCAGCCGCCGGGCCACTGCGGCGCCGACAATGCCGCCTCCCACCACCGCGTAGCGCGTCCGGTTCACCGGGCCTCCCTGGGGGCAGCGGCCGGGGCCTCGACGTCTGCGTCGGCGGACTCGCCCCCGCGGTGCAGCTTCAGTCCGATGAGGTGGATGACGACGCCAACGGCGATGACGGCGAGCCCGGCCCCGATATAGCCCGCTTCGAGGGTGAGCAGCGGAAGGGAGCCGAGCCCCAAGAGCACTCGTTCGGGCCAGCGCGCGGGTCCCCGCAGCCAGGCGCCCGTTGCGACGGCCAACGCCGCCACAGCGAGCGTCGACACGCCGAGCGCGAGGAGGACGGTGCCGACGCCGCCCTGCAGCAGCAGTCCGATGCCGGGGCCGGAGAGAACGAAGATGAACGGAACAAGGAAGGCCGAGAGGGTGTAGCGCCAGGTGAGCCACATGGTCTTGATGGGTTTGCCGCCGGTGATGGCCGAGGCGGCGAAGGGTGAGAGCGCCGTGGGCGGGGAGACCTCGCTGAGCACCGAATAGTAGAAGATGAACATCGCCGCGGCGAAGGGAGCCACACCCACATCCTGCAGTGCGGGACCAATGATCACCCACGAAATGATGAAGCTTGCCGTCACCGGCACGGCGAGGCCGAGCAGGATCACTGAAATCGCTGAGAAGATCGCCGTGAGCAGCAGGCTCCCTCCGGCGAAATCAACGATGATGCCCGCCAGCTTCAGGCCCAGGCCGGTCAGGGTCATGATGCCGACGATGAGCCCTGCGACCGCCATGACGGGAATGACCGAGAGCGCCCCCGTCGCGCCCGCGGCGAGGGCGTCCCAGATGCGCCGGGGCGTCATCCAGGACTCGCGGTCGAGGAAGCTCAGGACGAATGCCAAACCCGTGGCGAACACAACCGCGCGGAACGGCGTCATGCCCAGCGCCATGAACACCACGATCGCGATCAGGGAGCTGAAGTGGTAGCCGAAGCGCAGCAGCAGGCGGCCGACCGGCTTCACGTCGATCGCCACGCTCTTCGTCTTGAACCGGCGGGCGTCCATTTCGATGGCGAGGATGATGCCGAAATAGTATAAAAGCGTGGGGATCGTCGCCCAGATCAGAACCTGCAGGTACGACACCCCGAGCAGCGCCGCGATGATGAACGCCGCGGCACCGAGGGTCGGAGGGGACATGATGGCCCCGATGCCCGCGGCGGCGAGGATCGCGCCGCCGTGCTCCTTGGGATAGCCGGCCTTCTTCAGCAGCGGCCAGGAGATGCCGCCCAGGGTCACCGTCGTCGCAACACCGGAGCCCGAAACGGTGCCAAGGAGGAAACCCGCCATTGTCACTGTGCGTCCGGGACCCGACTTTGACTGCCCGAAGGCGGAAAAGGAGAGGTCGATGAAGAACTTCGTCGCTCCGGAAGCGCCGAGGACCGCACCGTAGATCGTGAACAGGATGATGTAGGTCGCCGCGACATCCGTGGGCACCCCGAACAGTCCCTGCGTGCCCATGACGTTGTGTCCGATGAGCCGTATCCACCCAAACGACGACGTCCCGAAGGGCGCCGGAAAATACGGACCCCAGTACGCATAAGCGAAAAACGCTACAACGACCAGCGGGACGAGGATGCCCACGGTGCGCCGGGCCGCTTCCAGGGATACCAGGATGGCGATCGCGCCCATTGCGAGGTCGAGATAGGTGGGGGTGATTGCCCTTCGGAAGAACGAGTCCCAGTCGGAGATGATGTAGGCGAACGGGACGATTGCCACAACCGCAAGAGCCCAGTCAAGGACATGCGGGTTGTCCGCTCCCATCTCCTTCGCCGCGGTCGACCTGCCCCAGCCGCGGTACACCAGGAAGGTCAATGACAGGCCCACCATCAGGAACGCCGGGAGGTAGAACTGTGTCGCCATCGGGTTGAACACCCAGTACAGGGCAAAAAGGGAAAGTGCGACGCCTCCGGCCCGCACGATGAGCAAAGGAATTCCGCTGAGGTGCCGCGCCGGTTTTTCGGCTTCAAACTCGGCGATCAGCGCTTCTTCGTCGATGGCGTCTGGGGAATCCTTGGTTTTCAGTGTCCCGGGGAGTTCCGGGTCTTCCGGGTCGGAGGTGGAGCTCGGGTTCGTGCCGGCGGCGCTCGCCCCGGTGCGTGAGGAACGCCGGCGCCCGGGCGCCTTCACGCCCCCGTCGCGGCTGGGTCGCTTGGTCATGGGGACTCCTTGATGGTTAGCACGACGAACGGGCTGGTGTTGCCAACGAGCCGCCACAGCTCCAGCGGCGGCGAGCCTGGAAGGTGAAGCGTGCGCTGCCCGAGGTTGGTCGCCGCGATGGAAAGTTCCTCAAGTTCAACCGGATGGGCGGGGTCCGGTTCAGCGGTCCACTCCCGGCGGTCGCCCGCGCCGGCGCGGGCCGCCGGTCCCGGGATTGCGTAATATTCCTCCAGTACGGCGAGTTGCTCCGCGGCGAGCTGCTCCAGGCGGTAGGCCCCGTTGGGCAGAACCGTGTAGCGTTCCTCCGCGAGGGTTCCGTAAATGGAATTGCGGTAGCTCACGGCGAATGAGTCACCGGCGAGCCGGACCCGCGCCAGCTCGCCTTCGTCGCCGGAAATGACGATCGAGCGTCCCGCGGCGGACTCCCCGGCCGCAGCGGAAACCGCCCCGGCGCCGGCCGCGACGAGGAAGCCGAGGCCGACGAGGATGGCGGGTGGCCTGCGCATTGGGGTCAGCTGCCCGCCTGGTCGAAATAGGCCTGCGCGCCCGGGCAGGTGTCAACGTAGGGAACTTCCCCGGCCGTTGCGGCGTCGAGCTCCTCGGCCGCCGGGTGCACCTGGACGAGGGCCTCCTCGTTGTCGAAGATCGCCGCTGTGATGTCCTGCTGAAGCTGCTCGTCCATCTCCGGGCTTGCCACGAGGATGTTCGGCGAGGCAATTGCGGGGACGGCCTCCGTCTGGCCCTCATAGGTGTCCGCAGGGATCTCCTCCTCCACGTAATACTCGCCGTACTTCGACGCCAGCTGCTCGGCGTATTGGCCGATCGGCAGGAGCACCATGTCTCCGTCACTTGCCAGATCGATCAGTGCGCCCGTGGGAAGGCCTCCGGACCAGAACCCGGCATCGATGGTGCCATCGCGCAGGGCCGCGACGGTTTCGGCGGCGCCGAGCTGCCTACGTTCCACACCCTCGGGGTCGACGCCCGCGGCTTCGAGGATGCGCAGCGCCGCGACTTCGGTGGCCGAGCCCGGTGCGCCGACCGAAATGACCTTTCCTTTCATGTCCTCGACCGACTCGATGCCTGTGCCGTCAACGCTGACTGCCTGCATGAAATTGTTGTATATATTCCCCAGTGAGCATATTTCGATGGAATTGCCGTCGAACTCGCCGACGCCCTCGACCGCGTCCGACACCACGTCCCCGACCGCGAACGCGAGCTGGGCAGAGCCGTTCTGGATCAGCAGCATGTTGTCCACCGAGGCGTTGGTCTCCTGGACGGTGGCGTCGTAGCCCTCGACATTGTCCCTGATGACTGTGGCGAAACCGCCGCCGAGCGGGTAATAGACGCCTCCGGTCCCGCCGGTGGCGATCGAGAGAGTGCCTCCTTCGCCGCCGGCCGCACCTCCGCCGTCGCCGCCGTCACCGCCGGGGGTGGGGCTGCCACAGGCGGCCAGGAAGAGGCTTGGCGCAAGGACGGCGGCGGCCGCCAGGCGGAGCCTGCGGTGGTGCCGTCGGCCGGAGTTGGGCGCGGTAGTCATGAGATCTCCCTTGATCTTGGTTCTTCCGGAGGGGCCTGTGCTGAATGGGGTGGCTGCGTGATCCGCCTGTGCGGAAGCTGCCTCTGCTGCTCCAGCTGCCCACGGGCCGTGCCGATCCCGGGTCCGCCCCTCGGGCATGCGGCTGCCACAGGGCGTGCGCATGACATCGGGACCGCCGCGGGTATCCATGTGGATAATGTATACAATATGGGCCCGGCGTGTAACCCCGGTCACACAATCCGGGGGCTGCAGCCTCTTTTGGGCAGCATCTTGCGCCCGGGCAGACGCGGTGCTAGGCGGTCGGTTCAGCCGGCGGTAAGGAAGGTGCGCAATGCAGCGACGGCGTGGTCGCGGTGTTCATCGAGCATCGCGACAAGGCGGTCGGCGTCCCCGTCGGCGAAGGCCTTGACGATGAGGGTGTGTTCACGCTCAACCCGGCTCCGGTTCGCTTCAACGCCGTAATAGACGAAGCGGTAGGCGTCGGTTGCATCCCAGAGCACCCGCACGAGCCGCTCCAGGCGCGGCATCCCCGCGGCGGTGATCAACACAAAGTGGAAACGGCGGTTCGCCTCGGTCATTTTCAGCAGGTCCACCGCAGAACTCGCAGCTTCGACGGCCCCGGCGGCCTGCTCCATCTCCTGGAGCACACCCTTCGGGTTCCGGGCCACGGCCGCACGGGCCGCTTCCGCCTCGAGCAGTTGCCTGATCCGGTACACCTCAAGGAGGTCGTTCAGTGACAGTTTTGCCACCTTGTAGCCGCGGTGCGGTTCGTAGACCACCTGGCCCTCGCCCTCGAGGATTTTCAGCGCCTCGCGCAGGGGAACCCTGCTGACACCGAAACGCTCGGCCAGGGCCTCTTGGCGAAGCGGCTGCCCCGGAAGGAGCTCACCTGCGATGATGGTCCGGCGAAGCTGGGCCAGGACGAATGCCTGCGCCGTCGGCGGCCGCGCTTCCGCTTTCCGTGGGTGCACGCCTAGTCCGGCCTGCCCGTTCGATGTGCTCGCATCACGATCGAAACTTTAGTCCACATTCCTTCCCCTGATCGGGTAAGTCAGCCGAGTTTCGAAGGGCTTCCGGTGGGGGAGGATTCAAGTTCTCCGGGCCCGGCAATGTGCTCGCTTCCCCGGTACCGGGCTATGGCGCTCATCCCGTGGAAGATGACCAACGCGGCGGCCGTACCGAGCGCAATGCCGGCGAAGGTCAGGTTCCCGATGGTCCACGTGAAGTCCGCGATTCCGATGACGAGGGCGACGCCGGCTGTTGAGAGGTTGATCGGGTTCGAGAAATTGACCTGGTTCGAAACCCAGATGCGGACCCCGAGGACGCCGATCATGCCGTAGAGGACGACGCCGGCGCCACCGAGCACGCCTGGGGGAACGGTGGCGATGAGCGCCCCGAACTTCGGGAAGAGGCTCAGCAGCACCGCCACGATCCCGGCCACCCAGTAGGCGGCGGTCGAGTAGACGCGTGAAGCGGCCATGACGCCGATGTTCTCGGCATAGGTCGTGGTTCCGGAGCCGCCGCCGGCGCCGGCGATCATCGTGGCGACCCCGTCTGCCATCAGCGCCCGCCCGGTCACCGGGTCGAGGTCGGTGTGTGTCAGGGCTGCCACCGATTTCACGTGGCCGATGTTCTCCGCAACAAGGACAAGCACTACGGGAAGGAACAGGCCAACCACCGAGAGGTGGAACTCGGGGGCCTGGAATTCGGGGAGCCCAACCCACGCCGCCTCGCGGATCACGGCGAAATCGACCTCACCGCGGAGCACCGCGACGAGGTAGCCCACAAGAACGCCGATCAGGATTGATAACCGGCCCAGGATCCCCCGGAACAGCACAGTGACAAGCAGGATCGCCAGGATGGTCGCGACTGCGGTCACCGCGCCCTGTTCAACGCTCGCCTTCGCCGTCGGCGCAAGGTTAAGCCCGATCAGTGCGACGATCGCGCCCGTCACGACCGGCGGGAGGACAACCGAAATCCACCGCGATCCAGCCCTGTGCACAACGAACCCGATGAGGGCGAGGGCGGCCCCGGCCATCACGATGCCGCCAAGTGCTCCAGCGGCCCCGTGCTGGCTCTGCGCCGCGGCAATGGGGGCGATGAACGCGAAGCTCGAACCAAGGTAGCTTGGCACCCGTCCGGCCGTGATGATCAGGAACAGGATCGTGCCGATCCCCGAGAACAGCAGCGTCGTCGACGGCGGAAAACCGGTGATCAGGGGAACGAGGAAGGTCGCACCGAACATCGCGACGACGTGCTGGGCGCCGATGCCGATGGTCCGGGGCCAGCTCAGCCTTTCCTGCGGGGCAACGAAGCCGCCCGGGGTTACCTGTTTCCCGTCGCCGTGAAGTCTCCAGCCGGTTCCCAGTGCGCTCATGGCGGTGCCTTCCAAAGGGGTGGGGTGGTCTGGGCAATCTTATCCTCCGGCCGTGGACAACGTGTTACGTTGCTCTCCTACCATCGCGGGAGGACCGATTCATGGGGCTAAGCAGCCGGGCCGGCACATATTTTTCACGGACGTTCCCGCGGAAGGCGCGCCCGGACGCCGGCGGGCCCCCCTTCTCCGTCCGGGGAGGGGTGGTCCTCGTGACCGGGGCGGCAATGGGAATGGGCCGGCTCTACGCGGAGCGGGCAGTGCGCGACGGTGCATCCGCCGTGGTCCTCTGGGACATCGACGCCGAAGCGCTCAGCGCCACTGCCGCGGCGCTCGCGGACCGGGGTTCCGCAGTCACCGCCTATCCGGTCGACATCTCCTCCCTCGATGAGGTGCGCATGGCAGCCGCTGAGGTGCTGGAGCAGGTCGGGGTTCCGGATGTGCTGATCAACAACGCCGGAATCGTGCGCGGCAGCTATTTTTGGGAGCACTCCCACGAGGAGGACATCGCCCGCATCATGAACGTCAATGCGCTCGCGCCAATGCACATCACGCGGGAATTCCTGCCGGCCATGATGCGCCGTGAGGCTCCGGCAAGGATCCTGAACATCGCCTCCGCCTCGGGAACCCTCTCCGTTCCCCGGATGAGCGTCTACACCGCCTCCAAATGGGCGGTTATTGGATGGAGCGACTCGCTTCGGCTCGAACTCGCCGCCCGGCACCCCGGGATCCGGGTGACCACCCTGATCCCCAGCTACATCCGGACCCCCATGTTCGAAGGCGTGAGCGCCCCGCTCCTCACCCCGCTGCTCGAGCCCGGGACGGTCGTCGACCGCGCCTGGCAGGCGATGCTCGAGGGGCGGGCACGCCTGCAGCTGCCCTGGACGGTCATGCTGGGCAGCGCCCTGCGCGGGCTGCTTCCCCAGCCCGCCTGGGACGCCGTCGCGGGACGGCTCTTCCGGGTTTACCGGTCGATGGACACCTTCACCGGACGCCCTCCGCAACCGGCAACGCCCGCCGGAAAGGTTTCCCGGTGAGCGCGGAGGCCGTCGTCAACGGACTGCGAAGCACCTTCGTCTCGGGCAGCACCCGCCCGCTTCCGTGGCGGCGGGCGCAGCTCCAGGCCCTGCTGCGGATGCTCGACGAGCGCGCCGACGACTTCACCGAAGCCCTCGGCGCCGACCTCGGGAAGAGCCCGACCGAGAGCTTCATTTCCGAACTGGCGCTGGTTCGGGCCGAGGCAAAACATGCCCTCAAGCATCTCGCCGCGTGGTCCGCTTCGGTGCGCGTGCCCGTCCCCGCCGGCCTCCAGCCCGCCCGGGCAAGAATCACCCCGCAGCCCCTGGGCGTGGCATTGATCATCGCCCCCTGGAACTACCCCGTGCAGCTCGTGCTCGCCCCGCTCGTCGGAGCGCTCGCCGCCGGAAACTGCGCGGTGCTCAAGCCGAGCGAGCTGGCTCCGGCCAGCTCGGCGGTGCTTGCCCGGTTCATCCCCGAGTACCTCGACCCCGCCGCCGTCACTGTTATGGAAGGAGGCAGGGAAGCCACGTCGGAACTTCTCGAGCAGCCCTTCGACTCCATCTTCTTCACCGGGGGAGAGCGCGTGGGCCGGATCGTCCTTGAGGCCGCCGCCCGGCACCTCACGCCGGTGACGCTCGAGCTTGGCGGGAAATCCCCGGCCGTCGTGATCGACGGAGACCTCGACGCCACGGCCCGCCGCCTGGTGCAGGGGAAGTTCCTCAACGCGGGGCAGACCTGCGTGGCCCCCGACTACGTCCTCACCACCCCCGAGCTCGAGCCCCGGCTGGTGCAGGCCCTGCGCCGGGCGCTGGCGGAATTCTACGGCGAAGACCCCTCACGCTCGCCGGACTACGGGCGGATCGTCAACGACGGTCATGTCGACCGGCTCACCGGGCTCCTGCGGGACGGCGAGGTGGCGGTCGGCGGCCGGCACGACCGCGCCACCGGCTACATCGAACCCACGGTCCTGACGGGGGTCTCACCGGACTCCGCGCTGATGCAGGATGAAATCTTCGGCCCCCTCCTGCCGGTCCTGACGGTGCCGGACCTGCAGGCCGCAGTCCGGTTCATCACTGCCCGGCCAACACCGCTGGCGGCGTACCTGTTCAGCAACAGCGCCGAGCAGCGCAGGGCCTTCGAGGAATCGGTGCAGGCCGGTGGGATCACCCACAACGCGTGCCTCGTCCAGCTGGCGGTCCCGGGGCTTCCTTTCGGGGGAGTGGGCGCCAGCGGCACCGGCAGCTATCACGGACGGCAGGGCTTCGACACCTTCAGCCAGCGCAGACCGGTGTTCACCAAGGACACCGGTATCGACACGCTGAAGGTCGCGTACCCGCCGTTCGGCCCGCTGAAGCGGCTGCTGCTGCGACGGGTGATCTGACGCGGACAGTGGCCGCCGGCGATTGTGCAGTTCACCACGGTACGGCTCAGTTGAAGCGTGGTGATCTGCGGATTCGGCGGCTTAGGGGACTCCGAACCGCCGGGGCCGCCCCGATCAGGCGCCGATGACGCCGTCCACAAGTGCCTTCGCCTCGGCCTGCACCTGCTTGAGGTGGCCTTCCCCCTTGAAGGATTCGGCGTAGATCTTGTAGACATCCTCCGTGCCCGAGGGACGGGCGGCGAACCACGCGTTTTCCGTTGTCACCTTCAGCCCACCCACCGGGGCGCCGTTGCCGGGGGCCTCGGTGAGCCGTGCCGTGATTTCCTCACCGGCGAGGGTCGTGGCCGTGACATCGGAGGGTGAAAGCTTCCCGAGGGCCGCCTTCTGCTCCCGGCTCGCCGCCGCGTCGATCCGGGCGTAAACCGGGGCGCCGAAGCGCTCGGTGAGGCCTGCATAGTGCTGCGACGGGGTTTTGCCAGTGACGGCGGTGATCTCCGAGGCAAGCAGCGCGAGGAGGATGCCGTCCTTGTCGGTGCTCCACGGTGAACCGTCCTGGCGCAGGAAGGAAGCCCCTGCCGATTCCTCCCCGCCGAAGGCCACCTCACCGGAGAGCAGGCCGGGGACGAACCACTTGAAGCCCACGGGGACTTCGACGAGCACCCGGCCCAGGTCGGCGGCGACGCGGTCGATGATCGACGACGAGACAAGGGTCTTGCCGATGACGGCGTCGGGCCGCCAGGAGGGCCGGTTGCGGTACAGGTAGTCGATCGCCACGGCGAGGTAATGGTTGGGATTCATCAGCCCGCCGTCGGGGGTGACGATACCGTGCCGGTCGGCGTCGGCGTCGTTGCCGGTGGCGATCCCGAATTCGGCGGCCCGGGCAATCAGGGACGCCATCGCGGCCGGAGAGGAGCAGTCCATCCGGATCTTCTCGTCCCAGTCGAGCGTCATGAACGCGAACTGCGGATCGACCGTGGGGTTGACGACCGTCAGGTTCAGGTTGTGGCTTTCAGCGATCGCCCCCCAGTAGTCGACCGAGGCGCCGCCCATCGGGTCGGCGCCGATTGAAAGGCCGGAGGCCCTGATGGCGTCGAGGTTGAGCACGCTGGGAAGGTCCTCGACGTAGCTCTGGAGGAAGTCATAGCTTCCGATGCCGTCGGCCTGCTGCGCCTGCGCCAAGGGGGTGCGGCGCACCCCGCTCAGCCCGCCCTCGAGCAGTTCGTTGGCCCGGGCGGCAATCCAGTTCGTTGCATCGGATCCGGCCGGTCCGCCGTGGGGAGGGTTGTACTTGAAGCCGCCGTCCGCCGGGGGGTTGTGCGAGGGCGTGATCACGATGCCGTCGGCCTGGTCGGGGTTGCCGGCGTTGTTGTAGGCCAAGATGGCGTGCGATACGGCCGGTGTGGGCGTGAAGGCGCCCCGGGCGTCGATGCGCACCGTCACGTTGTTCGCCGCGAGCACTTCGAGCGCGGTGTTCTGTGCCGGCTCCGAGAGCGCGTGGGTGTCCTTCCCCATGAACAGCGGCCCGGTGATGCCCTGCCCCGACCGGTATTCGACGATCGCCTGCGTGATCGCGGCGATGTGGCCCTCATTGAACGAGGCCTTGAGCGACGACCCGCGGTGCCCGGAGGTGCCAAAGGCAACACGCTGCACCGGGTCCGAGAGATCGGGGACCACGTCGAAATACGCGTCGAGGAGGGCTGTGACGTCTACAAGGTCGCTGGGTAGGGCAACGGTGCCCGCTCGGTTAGCCATGGGAACAGCATGCCAAAGAACTGCCGCAAATACAGCCGAAGTTCCGATGCGCCTCTAACCGGCGCGGCAGGCGCATCGTAAGTATGCTGAAAAAGACCACCCGGCCGGGTCGTCCCCTTCGAGAGAGGAAGCATCATGACGGACAGCGGCAGCGAAAACGCAGGCGAAGCGAACATGGACCCCGACGAAAAGGGGGCCGAAGCCGCAGGCAACACGGACGAGGTCGACGCGGGGTACGGCGGCCCGGACCCGGAGGCCGAGGTGGCCCCGGGCTTCGACGGGGGCTCAGCCGACGGCAAGGACGACCGGTAGGGCGCACCCGCTTTCGCTAAAGGACCGCCTCGAGCTGCGCGGCGACCGCGAGCAGCTGCGCCTCGGCGCTTGGCCTGCCGATGAGCTGGATTCCCATTGACAGGCCCTCCGGGGTACGCAGCGTCGGAGCCGTCAGGGCCGGAAGCCCGGACACGTTGACCATCGACGTGAACGGTGAGTACTGGCACTGCCGCTCGTAGTCCGCGTCGGCGTCGGCGCCCGTGTACCAGCCGATCGGGCGCGGAGTCAGCCCCAGCGCAGGGGTCAGGATCATGTCGTACCCGGCGTACTGGCGGATGGTTTCGGTTTCGAACTGGCGCAGGACGTCGATGGCGGCAGCCAGTTCGCCCGCGCCGCGGGCCAGCGCCCGGGCGCGCATCGTGCGGGCAAGGGGAGTCAGCCGGGCCTCGCGCCCCGCGGGGATCGGGACGTTGGCCAGGGAAGCGGTCCACACCGTCTGGAACGCCTCGTGGTAGCGGGGGTCGTACGTGAGCGGGGCTTCGACGACGTCGTGCCCCGCCCGCCCCAGGGCGGCGATGCCCGCCTCAAGTGCTGCGGTGGAGGGCTGGTCGAGGTTGATCGCGAAGGCGCTGGCAAAGGGGGAAAGCGTGCTGACCCCGATCCGGAACCTGCCCTCGGCCCGCAGCGCCGCCTCCAAGAAGGTTCCTTCGGCGGGTGGGGCGGCGCTCAGGGGGCGGTGGTTGGGCTCATTGACCAGCGCATCGAGAAGCAGCGCCGCATCGGCGGCGCTGCGGGCGAGCGGCCCCGCGACAACGAACTGGCCCAGATCAGCCTGCCCCGACCCCGACGGGACCCGCCCGCGGTTGGGCTTCAATCCCACAAGGCCCGTGGCGGAGGCGGGGATCCTCACTGAGCCGCCTCCATCGGTGCCCGGAGCAAAAGGAATCATCCCCGCGGCAACCGCCGCAGCGCTGCCGCCCGAGGACCCCCCGGGGCTCAGTGCCGGATTTAGCGGGTTGCGTGAAGGGGCGGCGATGAGGTTCTCGCTGTGGGAGCTCAGGCCGAATTCCGGAACCTGCGTCTTTCCGAGGCTGATCGCGCCTTCACGGCGCAGGACTGCGGCGAGCGGAGAATCGGCCGCGGCGGTCACCGCATCGAGGGCGGCCGTTCCGGAGGTGGTTGGAACACCGGCGACGTCGGTCAGGTCCTTGTGGGCAAGGGGAAGGCCGTGCAGCGAGGGCAGGTTTTCCCCTGCGGCGCGGCGTCTGTCCGCGGCATCCGCCTCGGCCAGCGCCAGGTCGTGCGTGACGGTGACGAATGAGCCAAGGGCGGGGTTCAGCTCGTCTATGCGCCGGAGGTAATGTTCGGTCAGCTCGCGGGCCCCGACTTCGCCCGCGGCCAGAGCCCTGCGGAGAGAGAGTGCGGAGAGTTCGTGCAGTTCGCTCATGTCCGCTCCCTTCCTTTCCGCGGCGAAGAACCCCACGGTCTGGAGGAGCCGCGGTGGGAGGCCGGTGCGCCTTGGGCGCGGTCCGCTCCCACTATAGGCTGGGAGGGCCGCCTTCGAGCCCAGGAGCCTCCCGCAGTTCGGGCGGTTGGTGCGGTCAGGCCATTGGAGCAGGCGAGGAATAGGAGCAACAGGTGAGCGAAGTAGAAAACGTGTCGGTGGAGTCCCTCTCCGCGGACGCAAGGATCCTCGATGTCCGCGAGGACTATGAGTGGGAGGCCGGCCACGTCGACGGCGCCCTCCACATCCCCCTGGACCAGCTTCCGGAGCGCCTTGACGAGCTGGATCCGGACGAGGACATTTCGGTGATCTGCCGATCCGGGGGCCGGTCGCACCGCGCGGCTTCCTGGCTTGCCGCAAACGGGTATTCGGCAGTTAATGTCACCGGCGGAATGGGTGCCTGGTTCGAAGCGGGGAAACCGATGGTCGCTGAAAGCGGCAAGGAGCCAACGGTTCTGTGAGGACCGGCCTGTGATCCCCGAGACCGTACCCGGCGGGACGGATTTCGGGTTTTCCTCCTATGCCTATCTCGGCCCGGAAGGCACCTTCACCGAGGCGGCCCTCCTCCAGGTGCCCGGCGCAGAGGGCAGTGAGCGGGTTCCCGCGTCGACCGTGAGCGCGGCGCTGGAACTGGTGCGCTCCGGCCGGGTCGAGGCGGCAATGGTCCCCATCGAGAACTCGGTGGAGGGCGGGGTGACCGCAACCCTCGACGCCATAGCCGTTGGCGAGCCGCTGCGGATCGTCCGCGAGGAGCTCGTGCCGATCACCTTCGTGCTTGCCGCGTCCCCCGGAGCCGGACTGGCCGGGATCACGCGGATCGCAACGCACGGGCATGCCTGGGCGCAGTGCCGGGGCTGGGCCGATCAAAACATTCCAAAATCTGAATACGTTCCGGCGTCGTCGACGGCGGCCGCGGCCCTAGGCCTGCGATCCGGCACCGCCGACTACGACGCTGCGATCTGCTCCCCCCTGCTGGCGCGGCGCCTCGGACTTGAAATCCTCGCGGAGGACATCGGCGACATCGCCGATGCGGTGACCCGCTTCATCCTGGTCAGCCGGCCGACCGTGCTTCCGCCCCCGACCGGTGCCGACAAGACCTCCCTCGTGATTCCCCTCCCGGAGGACCACCCGGGGGCGCTGATGGAGATCCTCGACCAGTTCGCGGCGCGGGGGGTCAACCTCAGCCGCATCGAGTCGCGACCCACCGGGCAGTTCCTTGGTGACTACTTCTTCAGCATCGACGCGGACGGCCATGTCGCTGACGCACGGGTTGCCGACGCTTTGAAGGGGCTGCACCGCATCAGCCCGAACCTGCGCTTCCTTGGCTCCTACGCGCGGGCCGACCGGCGCCCCCACACCGTCGCGCCGCGCACCTCGGATGCGGCGTTCACCGCCGCCGACGGTTGGGTGGCGGCCATCCTTTCGGGACTGGGCCGGCACAAAACAAAGTAGGCTTACCATTATCGGGTAGTTTCCTTCTTCGGAGATGGGTGGCCGCTATGGTTCGACTGCGCCGCAGCAATTCCAACCGGCCCGGAATCACCCGGCGCCGCCATGGCAAGGGGTTCAGCTACCGCAGCCCCGACGGGTCGCTGCTGCAGGACCGGGACGAACTGCAGCGGATCCGGGACCTTGCCATCCCGCCGGCCTGGAAAGACGTGTGGATCGCCCCCTACGCCAACGGCCACGTCCAGGCGATGGGCACCGACGACGCCGGGCGTCGCCAGTACATCTACCACCCCGCGTGGCGCGAAAAGAAGGACCGCGAGAAGTTTGACCGCGCCCTCGACTTCGGGGCGCGCCTTCCCAGCGCCCGGCGCGTCGTCACCCAGCACCTGCGCAGCAACGGAACCACGAGGGAACGCGCCTTCGCCGCGGCCCTGCGGATCGTCGACGCCGGCGCCCTGAGGATCGGCTCGGCACAGTACGCGGAAGCGAACGGCTCCTTCGGGGTCACGACGCTGCGCGTTGACCATGTCTCGATCGACGGTCATGTCATTACCTTCCGCTTCCCGGGCAAGAGCGGCCAGCAGTGGGACACGACGCTCGAAGACGCCGATCTCGCCGCGGCGCTGCGTCCGATGATGCGCCGGGAGGAGGCGGACACGGTGCTCGCCTACCGGACGGCCGACGAAAAGTGGCACCGCGTTGACGGCTCCCAGCTCAACGAGTTCCTCCGCCAGGTCACCGGCGGAGGCTTCACCGCCAAGGACTTCCGCACCTGGCAGGCGACTGTTGTCGCCGCGATGGAGCTCGCCCGGCGGGACCTCAAGGCGACCAGCCGGACCGCCCGGCAGAAGGCCGTCGCCGAAACGATGCGGGCTGTCGCCGATCATCTTGGCAACACGCCCGCCGTCGCGCGCAGTTCCTACGTCGATCCGCGGCTCGTCGACCGGTTCATGAGCGGAGAGGTCATCCCCGTTGCGGGCTATTCGACCTCGGAACGGGCGGTCCGCGAGTTGCTGCAGGAGTGACCGGGCTTTCTCCACGCCGCATTCGTAAGTACGCTTACAACGGGTGTCCGGCGGACGCCCGACCTTCAACGAGAGGCAGCATGATGACTGACAGCGCTAGCGAAGGGCACATCGTGAATCCGAGCAAGGAAGACGGCCCCAACTCGGACCCGAACCGGCGCGGTGACATCGGGGACCAGGGCAATGACCTGCGGTTCGCCGAGGAGCAGCGGCTGATCAACCAGCAGGCCGAGCGCCACGGCGCCCAGGCCGCGGAGGTTGAGGACGGCGCCGCCGAGGGCAGCTTCACCAGTGCGGCGCCCGCCGGGAACGAGGGCGGTTACACGGGTTCTCAGAAGCCCGAAGAGGAAGGCGAGTACCCCGACAAGGACAAGCAGTTCCTCGACGCCCCCGAAGGCGAAGGCGAATACACCGACCGCGACCGGACGTAGCGGACGCCGGCCGGTCAGTCGGCCGGCCGGTCCGCTCCGGGCGCAGCCGCCCGGGCAAGGGCCGGCTCCGGCGGGCCGGCGGGAACCCGCACGACCAGCGCTCCGGGGTCAACGCGGGCCGTCACCGAGGTCACGGTCCCGGAAAGGTCGCCGTCGAGCTGGGTGCCGGTCGGCTCCGCGGTCCACACCGTCACTTCCCGGGCGCGGTAGTACTTGATGACGGGAATCGCCCCCCGGTGCCGAAAGACGATCTTCCCGGCAACCCAAAGCCACCCCAGCAGGCTGCGCGGGCTCATGACGACAACGTCGAGATACCCGTCATCGATGACTGAATCGGGGATGAAATCGATCCCCGCAGGCAGTTTCCCGCAGTTGGCGAACACCACGCTGCGCACCTTCCGGCTCTGCGGAGCGCCGCCGTCGAGGCTGATCGTGACCCGCTGGCGGCGCCCGGGCAGGAGCCGGACTCCGGCCTCGCTGTAGGCGAGCCAGCCAAGTTTCTCCTTGAGGTCGTCCCGGGTTGCCGCGACAACCGCGGCATCCAGGCCCACCCCGCCCATCACGAGGAACGGGAAGGTTGAGGCGAAGCCCGTGCGGTCGTTGCGCAGCTGCACGGTGGCCATGTCGATCCTGCGCTGGCTGCCGTGAAGGGCCGCCTCAAGGCAGCCGGCGATGTCGTTGTAGGGAAGGCCAAGGTTCCGGACCAGGAGGTTGCCCGTGCCGATCGGAAGCAGCGCAAGCGCCGCACCGCCGTGGGCGAGGGCCTGGGCGACGGCACGCACCGTACCGTCGCCGCCGGCGGCGATCACGACGTCGGCCCCCGCCTCGACGGCAAGCGCCGCCTGTCCGGTTCCGGGGTCGTCGACCGTCGTCTCAAGGACCAGCGGCGGATCCCACCCGGCGTCCGCGCACGCCTGCTCCACCAGGGCCCGCGTCGCGGCGGCGCCGAGCTTGACCGGGTTGAGGATGAGCGCCACCTTTTGGGGTCCCTCGGGCAGGGGAATCAGCGGGTGGACCGAGGCCGCGGGGGAGCGCTGGTAACTCAGCCGCCGCACAGCCCACCAGCTCTGCGCCGAGGCCGCAGCAGCCGAGCCCGCGGCGGCTAGGGCAAGCAGTTTAGGGCGCATAGTTTCCCCAGAGTACCGCGCACGCCGCGGCGGCGTCCGGGCGTTTCGCGCCGTTGGTACTCTGGGGAGGTGATCGATGTAAACGAGCTCCGCACCTTCCCTGACAAGTTCCGCACCTCACAGCGCGCCCGCGGTGCCGACGAGGGCCTGATCGAGGCGATCATCTCCGCCGACACGGCGCGCAGGGAAGCGGTGACCCGCTACGAGACGCTCAGGGCCGACCAGAATGCCTTCGGCAAGAAGGTGGCCGGGGCCAAGGGCGAGGAAAAGCAGGCGCTGCTCGCCGAGGTCAAGGACCTTGCGGGGCAGGTGAAGAAAGCCGCGGCCTGGGCCGAGGAGGCCAAGGCCGAACAGGAAGCGCTCGTGCGCCGGCTGCCGAACCTCATCGAGGACGGCGTGCCCGCAGGCGGCGAGGAGGACTTCGAGGTCCTGCGGACCGTCGGCGTCCCGCGCGACTTCACCGCAGAAGGCTTCGAACCGCGGGACCACCTTGAGATCGGCGAGTTGATCGGCGCAATCGACATGGAGCGCGGCGCGAAGGTCTCCGGCTCGCGGTTCTACTTCCTCAAGGGCGTCGGCGCCCGGCTGGAGCTTGCCCTGCTGCAGATGGCGATGGACCAGGCAATCCAGGCCGGCTTCGTCCCCATGATCACCCCCACCCTCGTCCGTCCGGAGACGATGCAGGGCACGGGCTTCGACATCGCCCACGACGCCGAAATCTACCGGCTGGCCGAAGACGACCTCTACCTCGTAGGCACGTCGGAGGTGGCACTGGCCGGTTACCACTCCGATGAAATCCTTGACCTCAGCGACGGCCCGGTGCGCTACGCCGGATGGTCATCCTGCTACCGGCGCGAGGCCGGATCCCATGGCAAGGACACCCGCGGCATCATCAGAGTCCACCAGTTCAACAAGGTGGAGATGTTCACCTACACGACAATCGAGGAGTCCTACGCGGAGCACCAGCGGCTTCTCGCGTGGGAAGAGGAGATGCTGGCGAAGGTTGAACTTCCCTACCGGGTGATCGACACGGCCGCCGGAGACCTTGGCATGTCGGCGGCCCGGAAGTTCGACTGCGAAGCCTGGATTCCCACCCAGGGGGCCTACCGGGAACTGACCTCAACCTCGAACTGCACCACGTTCCAGGCCCGGCGGCTCAACATCCGTGAACGCCAGAGCGGCGAAGGGGCAAAGGGAACGCGCGCGGTTGCAACGCTCAACGGCACTCTCGCCACAACCCGGTGGATCGTCGCGATCCTCGAGCACCACCAGAACCCCGACGGCTCCGTGCGGGTCCCCGAGGCACTTCGCCCGTATCTTAGCGGACTGGAAGTCCTGCCGGTACTGTGACACTGCTTATATCGGCCAACGGGGCTCATCTGGTTCACTAATGGGATGAATATTTCATTGGCTGGCATCGATGACCAGCCTCAGAACCGGAAAAAGCACATGGTGGCGCTCGACGTCGACGGCACCCTGGTCGATCATGACGGGTTCATGACCGAAGAGGTCCGCTCCGCCGCACAGGCGGTCATCGATGCGGGCCACGACATTATCATTTCAACCGGCCGGTCCCTCGGCGCCGCACTGCCGGTGCTCCGGGAGATCGGACTGACCCGCGGTTACGCGGTCTGCTCGAACGGCGGGGTCACCCTGTGCGTCGATCCGGACCTCCCACAGGGGTTCGAGGTCGTCGACAAGGTCACCTTCGATCCCCGGCCCGCCCTCACCGCACTGCGCGAACGCCTTCCCTCGGCCAAGTACGCGCTGGAGGACGACCAGGGCCGCTTCCTCGCCACGGAGAGCTTCCAGGACGCCAGCTTCGGCGCCGAAGCGCAGAACGTCGATTTCGACCAGATGCTTGCGGCGAACGCCGTGCGCGTCGTTGTCTTCAGCACCGACAGCACCGCCGAGGAATTCGGCAACGCCGTCGAGGCGATAGGGCTCCACGGTGTCACCTACTCCGTGGGCTGGACCGCGTGGCTGGACATCGCGGCCGCGGGCGTGACTAAGGCAAGCGCCCTCGAACTGCTGCGGCGCCGGCTCGGGGCCGACCCCGCACTCACCGTCGCGGTGGGCGACGGGCGCAACGACATCGAGATGCTCCAGTGGGCAGCCCGCGGAGTGGCAATGGGCCAGGCGCCCGAAGAAGTGAAGTCCGCGGCGACCGAGGTCACCGGCACCGTCTACGACGACGGCGCCGCCAAGGTGCTTCGCTCGCTGGTCTAGCAGGAGATCGAGCAGGACATCAAGCCCGACGCCGGAACGGCGCCGCAGGGGCCCGGTCCTCAGTAGGCGAGTGAAGCCGCGGGAAGCGCCGCGGGCCCGTGGGCGAGGTCGAGCAGCCGCGCCGCGGCAGGCCGGGTCGCGTGTTCCTCGATCCAATGGGAGCGCACGACGGCCTTGCTCACCGCCTGCGTGCTGATGCCCAGTTCCTGCGCAATGAGTTTCTGCTGTCCGCGTGCGCCAGGGGTCAGGAGGTCGAGGACGTTCCATTCGGCCCCGGTGCGGGTGTAGACGATATGCCCGAGCAGCCGCAGGACCGCTTCGGCCTCCGCGGCGATGTCCGAGTCCGGGCCCTCAACGGCAAGGGGGATGCGTTCGCCGGTCTTCTGGGCGCGGTTCACGGCGCGGCGCGCATAGACAAGCCCGTACCCCTCGGCGTCGACGATCCGCTCCGGCACCGGGGGGAGGACACCGCCGACGCCGATGCCCACGTGCCAGCGGCGGTAGCGGATGGCCCGGAGGGCGGCCTCAACCGCGGTCTGCGCGGAGTCGACGACGCCCTGGACCTCGTCCGCAACCGACCGCTGGAACGGTACGACCGCCGGCAGGTGACGGAATGCCCTGAGCAGCTCGGGGACCTGGTCGCCCACTTCACGCGAGTCCCGCTGGTTGATGGTGAGCACGTACAACATTGCTTCAGTATGGGTCACCACCTTCCAAAATCAACCCTTTTGCGTTGATCCGGCGCGGATGGCGGCAGCGCCGGAGAACGGCGGGACCACATCAGGGGCAGGCGGCAGGGGCGGGCGGCAGGGGCGGGCGGCACCCGCGCCGCCCACCCCTGTTCCGGGCTAGCGGCCTTCGGGAACCGCAGTTGCGTTGTCGGCTTCGGTGTCGACCTGGCGGCCCTGGGGCTCGTCTTCCTCGCTGCGCTCCCCGAGTGCCTTGAAGCGGGCAAGCGAGGCTTCAACCTCGGCTTCGGCTTCCTCGCGGCCGGCCCATTCAGCCGCTTCGACCCACTTGCCCGGCTCAAGGTCCTTGTACCGGGTAAAGAAGTGCTTGATCTCGTCGAGGAGGAAATCCGACACGTCGGAGAGTTCCTTGATCGAATCGAACCGGGGGTCCACCGGTACGCACAGCACCTTGGCGTCTCCACCGGCGTCGTCGGTCATGTTGAAGACGCCGATCGGACGGGACTCGACAAGCACGCCCGGAACCAGGTCGAAGTCCTGGAGCATCACGAGGGCGTCCAGCGGGTCGCCGTCCTCGCCCAGGGTGTTTTCGAAGTAGCCGTAATGGGTCGGGTACTGCATCGCCGTGAAGAGCACGCGGTCAAGGCGGAGGCGGTGGGTGTCGTGGTCGATCTCGTACTTGACGCGGGATCCCTTGGGGATCTCGATTGTGACGTCGAGCTTCATGGCAACTCCTCGGTAACGGCAGGTCGGTTCTTGGCAGATCGGAAAACAGCAGATGGGACACAGCGCTTGGAACAGCAGTCCGCGGACGCGCCGGTCTACTGTTTAACCCTTCCCGTTAAACATATCGGTCGGGCGCGGCTTCCCGGCATTTGTCGCCCTGCACCACTCCCGCCGGCCGACCGCGCCGCCGCCCGACCCGCCCGGAAGGACAGCCATGAAGCGCTCGACCCGCGCGCTGGGTGCGCTGCTGCTGGCCTGCGCGCTGACGGCGCTCGCCTTTCCGCTGGCCCTCCATGTCGGCCCGCCCGTCCTTGAAACCCTGAACCGGCCCGGCCCGCCAGCGCCACCGCCGGTCCCCGCCGTGCAGCGCCCGCCCGCCTCGTTGTCCGAGCCCGCCGTGGTGTCCGAACTGTCGGACACTGCCCCTGCACCTGCCCCCGGCGTTCTCGGACCGTTGCTCGACGCCGAGCTTGGCCTGCAGCACGGTGCCTTCACCGGCGTCGTGCGCGACGCGCGGACGGGAAAGGTGCTGTACGACCGCGCCGGCGCGGACCCCGTGCCCCCGGCGTCGAACATCAAGCTCTTCACCGCCGCCGCGGCGCTGACCCACCTGCGCCCCGAGGCGCGGCTGAAGACCTCGGTCTCCGTCCACCCCGATGGCGGCGTGCTTTACCTGCGCGGCGGCGGGGACGTCCTCCTGGGCGCCGGGGAATCAAAGCCGAACGCCGTAGTGGGGCGCGCGGGCCTGGCCACCCTCGCCGCCGAGACAGCGGCGGCGCTCGACCCGGAGTCGGGGCCGTACGCATTGTTCCTCGATGACACCTTCTTCCAGGGGGAGGCACTGAACCCCACGTGGGCCGCAGGCGACGTCGAAGCAGGGGAAGTCGCGCCCATCTACCCGCTGGCGGTCAACTCCGCCTGGCTCGACGAGGGAACAGACTCCGGTCCGCGCCACTCCGACGCCGCGCTCGCCGCGGCCGGTTCCTTCTCCCGGGCCCTTGTTGCAGCGGCCGCCGAGCGCGGGGTCGAGGTCCGGGCCGGCGTTGACCGCGGCGCCGCCCCGGCCACAGCTGAGGTCCTTGCCTCGGTGGAGTCGGCAACCATCGCCGCGCAGGTCGAACACATGCTCGTCGCCTCTGACAACTACCTGGCCGAAGCGCTGGCACGGGTCGCCGCCGAAGCGGCCGGCAGTCCCGCCTCCTTCGGCGGAGCGACCGACACAATGTCAGCGGCAGCGGCAGCACTCGGGGTGCCCGCCGACGGCATGCAATTCGGCGACGCCGCAGGGCTCTCCGTGCGCAACGCGGTATCCGCCGGCCAGCTGACGGACCTGCTGCGCGCCCTGGCGGTGAGCGACGACCCGGCCCTTGCCGGGCTGCTTGGCGCCCTGCCCATCGCTTCGCTCTCCGGAACCCTCGAGGAGCGCTTCACCGGCGGCGCTGAGACCGGAGCCGGGATCGTTCGTGCGAAAACCGGGACGCTGAGCGCTGTCTCGGCACTCAGCGGGCAGGTGGTCACAGGGGACGGGCGCCTGCTGGTGTTCTCCCTGATCGCCTCCGGGCTCGACGGGCATCTGGACGAAGCGCGGACGGCCGCCGACAACGCCGCGTCGGTGCTTGCCGCCTGTGGATGCAGGTGAGAGGACCGTCAGGACGGCGGCGGGGAAGCGGCGGGCCGGGGGATGTGGTCGAATAAGGACATGGAGAGCAACGAGCCGACCGTTCAGTCCAACCGACCACCCCGCCAGCTGGTGAACTGGGAGCTGGCCGCCGGCACCGCCGCGAGGCTCACCCCACCCGGGCCGGTCATGACCCCCCGGGAAATCGCAGTGGCAGTCGGGAACCTCAGGGCACTGGCCGACGCCTCGGTGAGCCACGTCCATTCGATCTCGCGCCTCGAGGCGGCCAGGGACCTTCACGACTCCGAACTGCTGATCGTCGACCGCGCCTCCTGGGCCAAGGCGAACGCGCAGAGCTTCAGGACGCTCATGGAACCGGCCCTCGACCACCTCGCTGAGACGAAACCCGAACTCTTCAAGACGGCCTCGATGAGCCTCGGCGGGACCATCACCGGGGCCCAGCTCGGCACCATCCTCGCCTTCCTCTCGAGCAAGGTCCTCGGGCAGTACGACCCCTTCGTCCCCTCACGCAACGGAACCGGCGGGCGGCTGCTCCTCGTTGCCCCGAACATCATCTCCGTCGAGCGCGAACTCAACGTCGACCCCTCCGACTTCCGGTTGTGGGTGTGCCTCCACGAGCAGACCCACCGCGTCCAGTTCGCCGCGGCCCCGTGGCTCAAGGACCACATGACCGGATCGATCTCCGAACTGACCTCGGGCCTGATGGGCAAGGCCGACACCCTCGCCGAACGCCTCGGCAACGCCGTGAAGACCCTCACCACCCGCGGCGGCCAGCCGGAGGAAGGGCCCGGGCGCGACGTCGGAATCCTCTCGATCCTGCAGGACCCCGAAGACAAGGCGCGGCTGTCCCACCTCACCGCCGTGATGAGCCTGCTCGAAGGCCACGCCAACGTGGTCATGGACGGGGTCGACTCGAGCATCGTGCCGACGGTGAAGACCATCCGCCGCCGCTTCAACGCCCGCGGGAAGTCCCGGGGGCCGCTCGAGAAGCTCATCCGCCAGGTCCTCGGCCTCGACGCCAAGATGCGCCAGTACAGCGACGGCTCCAAGTTCGTGCGGCGCGTTGTCGACCAGACCGGGATGGATGGCTTCAACCTGGTGTGGGAGGCCGAGGGGAACCTTCCCACCGAGCGCGAAATCCACGCCCCCGATGAATGGATCGACAGGATGAGCATCAGCCGGCATGGGTAGGCGCCCCCGGCTGAACCCCGTTGTCGGCACCGCCCGGAACCTGGTTGAGCGCTCGCTCGAGGATGTGCTCCTGCCGGCCGGGCAGGGCCGGCCCGGCGGGCCGCCCCCGGCAGGAAAGGACCTGCCGCTCGTGCTGGTGGCCTGCAGCGGCGGCCCCGACTCACTTGCCCTCGCCGCCGTCACCGCGCATTTCGCCTCGACCGGGCGCTGCAGGGTCGGCGCCGTGATCGTCGACCACGCGCTGCAGGAGGGAAGCCGCGCCGTCGCGCGGCGGGCGGCCGAACAGCTCACGGCGCTGGGGCTGAATCCCGTGGAGATCCGGGAGGTCGAAGTGCGTACCGAGGGGGTGGGGCCGGAGGCCGCGGCGCGGACCGCGCGGTATGCGGCGCTCGACGCGGCCGCCCACGACGCCGGTGCCGCCGCCGTCCTGCTCGGCCACACACTCGATGACCAGGCCGAACAGGTTCTCCTTGGCCTGGCACGCGGCTCCGGCACGCGCTCCCTCGCCGGCATGCCGCGGCGGAGGGGTGCCTACCGCAGGCCGATCCTCGACCTGCGCCGCTTCGACACCGAGGAGATCTGCGCCTTCTACGGGCTCGACCCGTGGCACGACCCGGCGAACTCCGATCCGTCCTTCGCCCGCTCCCGGGTGCGCGGTGTGGTGCTTCCCTGCCTCGAGGACCAGCTCGGGCCGGGAGTCGCCCCGGCGCTCCACCGCACCTCCCAGATCCTCGTGCAGGACGCGGAGTACCTCGACCAGCTCAGCGCCGAAGCCTACGCCCGGCTCCGGGTCGAGCGGGAGGGGCAGATCCTGCTTTCCGAGGCGGGCCTCCGCGACCTTCCGGCCTCACTGCGCCAGCGCGTGCTGGCCCTTGCGGCGGTCGACCTGGGCGGCTTCCAGCCCAGCTTCGAGCGGCTGCTTGCCGTCGAGTCCCTGCTCGCACGCCGCGGCTCGGCGGGCCCGGTGCAGCTCGGCGGAAATCTCTCCGCCTACCGCCAGGTGCGGGGCAAATCGGTTCTTCACGGGGACGCAGGCTATGGCAGTCTTATCCTAAGAAACAACCGTTCCGGCGCGGAGCCGCCGGGCCGTTCAACTCAGGAGTAACCGGTGGATTCAAGCGACGTCCAGGCAGACCTCAAGCACGTTCTTTTCACGAAAGAGCAGATTCAGCAGCGGGTCCAGGAGCTTGCCGCCGAAATCGACGCCGACTACCAGGGGCGCGAGATCCTCCTCGTGGGCGTGCTCAAGGGCGCCGTCATGGTGATGGCCGACCTGGCGCGCTCGCTCCACTCCCACATCACCATGGACTGGATGGCGGTTTCCTCCTACGGCTCGGGAACCCAGTCCTCGGGTGTTGTCCGCATCCTCAAGGACCTTGAGACGGACCTCATGGGCAAGCACGTGCTCATCGCCGAGGACATCATCGACTCGGGCCTGACCCTCTCCTGGCTCAAGGCCAACCTCGTGTCCCGCGGGCCGGCGTCGGTCGAAATCTGCACCCTGCTGCGCAAGCCCGACGCCGCGAAGGTCGACATCGACGTGAAGTACGTGGGCTTCAACATCCCCAACGAATTCGTTGTCGGCTACGGGCTCGACTTCGCCGAGAAGTACCGCAACCTCGACTTCATCGGCACGCTCGCTCCGCACGTCTACGAGTAGTTCCGGCCCACTCCGCCCTCCCGGGGGTGTACGCCGACAGGGAACTTTCCGCCAAAACCGCGCGTGGTGTTGCTGTGAGCGTGTATACCTTGGAGTGATTTCGAGGAAACCGCAAGCGGAACGCGCTTTTATCATGGCTTGCTTCAGCAGGAGGGACAGGGCTTGCAGCCCTGAGACGAATGAAATATAAGAACATCTTCAAGGGTCCGGTTTTCTGGATTGTCCTGGCCGTGGCCGGGCTCCTGATTATCCTCCCCACCCTGTTCAACACCAGCGGCGGCAGGGTGGACACCAACGTCGGCCTGCAGCTGCTGCAGGACAACAAGGTGGAGCAGGCGAAAATCCACGACGGCGAGCAGCGCGTCGACCTGACCCTCCGCGAGGATTACGAGGACATGGGCCGCAGCGTCCAGTTCTTCTTCAGCACCGCCCGCGCCGAAGACGTTGTCGATGCCGTCAACTCCTCCGACGTTGAAGGCTTCACCGACCAGCCCGTCGAAAGCAACTGGTTCCTGAGCATCTTCGGCCTGATCTTCCCCATCCTGATCCTCGGCGCGATCTTCTGGTTCCTGCTCAGCCGGATGCAGGGCGGCGGCTCCAAGGTGATGCAGTTCGGCAAGTCCAAGGCGAAGCTGATCTCCAAGGACATGCCGCAGGTCACCTTCTCCGACGTTGCCGGAGCCGACGAAGCCGTCGAGGAACTCCTCGAGATCAAGGAATTCCTGCAGGAGCCCGCCAAGTTCCAGGCCCTCGGCGCCAAGATCCCCAAGGGCGTGCTGCTCTACGGCCCGCCGGGCACCGGCAAGACCCTCCTGGCCCGCGCCGTGGCAGGTGAGGCCGGGGTGCCCTTCTACTCGATCTCCGGCTCCGACTTCGTCGAAATGTTCGTCGGCGTCGGCGCCTCCCGCGTCCGCGATTTGTTCGAGCAGGCGAAGAACAACGCGCCCGCCATCATCTTCGTCGACGAAATCGACGCCGTCGGCCGCCACCGCGGAGCCGGCGTCGGCGGCGGCAACGACGAACGCGAACAGACCCTCAACCAGCTGCTCGTTGAAATGGACGGCTTCGACTCCACGACCAACGTCATCCTGATCGCCGCGACCAACCGCCCCGACGTCCTCGACCCGGCCCTGCTGCGCCCGGGCCGGTTCGACCGGCAGATCGGGGTTGAGGCTCCGGACATGCGCGGACGCGAGCACATCCTCAACGTTCACGCCAAGGGCAAGCCGATGGCCCAGAACGTCGACCTCCGTTCCGTGGCGAAGAAAACGCCGGGCTTCACCGGCGCCGACCTTGCCAACGTCCTGAACGAGGCGGCACTGCTCACGGCACGCTCCAACGCCCAGCTCATCGACGACCGCGCCCTCGACGAAGCGATCGACCGCGTGATCGCCGGCCCGCAGAAGCGCAGCCGCGTCATGAAGGAACTCGAGCGGAAGATCACCGCCTACCACGAGGGCGGGCACGCCCTCGTCGCCGCGGCACTGCGCAACACCGACCCGGTCACCAAGGTCACGATCCTGCCGCGCGGGCGCGCCCTCGGCTACACGATGGTGCTGCCGATGGACGACAAATACTCGGTGACCCGCAACGAACTCCTCGACCAGCTCGCCTACGCCATGGGAGGCCGGGTCGCCGAGGAGATCGTATTCCACGACCCGTCGACGGGCGCCTCGAACGACATCGAGAAGGCAACCGGCACCGCCCGCAAGATGGTCACCCAGTACGGCATGAGCGAGCGCATCGGCGCCGTGAAGCTTGGCCAGGGCGCAGGAGAGCCCTTCCTCGGCCGCGACATGGGCAGCGACCGCGACTACTCGGACCAGATCGCACTGGTTGTCGACGAGGAGGTTCGCAGGCTGATCGACAACGCCCACGACGAGGCGTACGAGATCCTCACCGAGAACCGCGACGTCCTCGACCGTCTCGCGCTTGAGCTGCTCGAGCGGGAAACCCTGAACCAGGCCGAGATCGCCGAAGTGTTCGCCGACGTGCGCAAGCGCGGGCTGCGGCAGGTGTGGCTGTCGAAGGACTCCCGCCCCGTGCACGCGCTGCCTCCCGTCGTCTCGGCCAAGGAACGCGCCGAAGCGGCACGGAACGGCCAGCCGGCCCCCGAAACGGTCCCGCCCCAGGACCAGATCGCGGAAGCGGACATTCCGAACGACTTCGACGTCCACGCCTCGGAGCTGCCTTCTCCCGAGTCGAACGGCGCATCACCCGACGGCAAGGGCAGAAGCGGAAACCAGCAGCCGTGAGGCCGCTGGCTTTTCCGGCCGCGATAGGATTCAAGCTGTGACCCAGTTCGACAACGAAGTGCTTGACGCTGCCCTGGCCGCCGCTGAGACGTCGGTTGACCAGCCGCGCATTGAACGCGCGGTGCGCGAAATCCTCGAGGCAATCGGCGAGGACCCTGACCGCGAGGGCCTCGTCGAGACGCCGCGGCGGGTCGCCAAGGCCTACACGGAGATGTTCGCCGGGCTCCGCCAGGACGCCGGGGAGGTGCTCTCCACCTCGTTCGACCTCAACCACCAGGAGCTCGTGCTGGTGAAGGACATCCCCTTCTACTCAACGTGCGAGCACCACCTTGTGCCGTTCCACGGCTCGGCGCATGTCGGGTACATCCCCTCCGACGACGGGCGTGTGACAGGGTTGAGCAAGCTTGCCCGCCTCGTCGAGGTGTACGCCCGCAGGCCGCAGGTCCAGGAGCGGCTGACCACCCAGATCGTTGACGCTATGATGACGCATCTGAAACCAAAGGGCGCGATCGTGGTTATCGAATGCGAACACATGTGCATGTCGATGCGCGGCGTCCGCAAGCCGGGAGCCAAGACGGTGACGTCGGCGGTGCGCGGACAGATCCGCGAAACGGCCACCCGCGCCGAGGCCATGAGCCTGATACTTGGAAGATAGGAAACCGTAAGCGAATGGATTCTCTCGCCGCCGCCCCCGGGACCGGGCCCGCGACATCGCCGCTGCCGGTGCTGCGCCGGGTTCGCACGCCCAAGACCGTCAACGACCTCCCCACGGGGCGTGCCGTGGTGATGGGCATCCTCAACGTCACCCCCGATTCCTTCAGCGACGGCGGGAAATACGCGACAACGGACGACGCGATCGCGCACGGGCTCCGCATGCACTACGCGGGCGCCGACATCATCGACGTGGGCGGGGAATCCACCCGCCCCAACGCCTCGCGCGTGCCACTCGACCAGGAGCTCGCGCGCGTGCTGCCCGTCGTCAAGACGCTGGCCGCGGCCGGCGCCCTGGTCAGCATTGACACGATGCACCCCGAAACCGCGGCCCAGGCCCTCGACGCCGGCGCGGCGATCATCAACGACATCTCGGGTGACGGGTTCAACCCCGCGATGCCGGCCCTTGTCGCCGAACGCAAAGTGCCCTACGTGCTGACCCACCGCCGGGGAACTGCGGCCACCATGGACTCCCTGGCCAACTACTCGAACGTCGTCGAGGAGGTCATCGCCGAACTGCTCACCGTGCGGGACCGTTTCGTTGAGGCCGGAGTCGAGCCCGGCTCCATCATCGTGGACCCCGGGCTGGGGTTCGCCAAGACCGCCGAGCACAACTGGGAGCTGCTCCGCTCCCTTGACCGCTTCACAGGGCTCGGCCACCGGGTGCTTGTCGCGGCCTCCCGGAAGCGTTTCCTCGGCACCCTGCTCAGCTCCGGAGGACGGACCGCCGCCCCCGCCGAGCGCGACGCGGCATCGCTGGCCGTGGCGTCCCTCGCTGCCGCGAACGGGGCCTGGGGCATCCGGGCCCACGACGTAGGTCCGACCCTCGACGCCGTGAAGGTCGCGGCAGCATGGGCCAAGTAGCACCCGCGGCCCGCCGGGACACGGTCACCGTAACCGGCATCACCGCCGTCGGCCACCACGGGGTCTTCGAGGCCGAACGCCGCGACGGCCAGCCGTTCGTCGTCGACGTGGTGCTGCACCTGGACCTGCGTCCGGCAGGGCAGAGCGACGACCTCGCGAAGACCGCCCACTATGGCGAGCTGGCGCAGCGGGTTGTTGAGAGCATCACCGGCGAGCCGTTCCAGCTCATCGAGGCCCTCGCCGAGAAGATCGCCGCCGACCTCCTCGCCACCTACCCAGCCGACGCCGTCGACGTCACCGTTCACAAGCCGCAGGCGCCCATCCCCGTGGCGTTCACCGACGTCGCCGTAAGCATCCGCAGGAGCGCGGCGTGAACAATCCCGTACGGGCGGTCCTGGCGCTCGGCAGCAACCTCGGCGAGAGCGGCACAACCCTGGCGCGCGCGGCCGACGACCTGGCCCGGTCCCCGCGGGTCCGCCTGCTCAGGGCATCCCCGGTTGTCATCACCAAAGCCGTCGGCGGCCCGGAGCAGCCGGACTACCTCAACCAGGTGCTCGAGGTTGAAACCGACCTCGGACCCTACGAACTCCTCGAGCACTGCCAGGCGGTTGAGCAAAAACACCACAGGACGCGCTCGGTGCGCTGGGGCCCGCGCACGCTCGACGTCGACATCATCACCTTCGGCGACTGGACCTCCGACGACGAAAGGCTCACCGTCCCGCACCCGCGCGCCGCCCAGCGGGCCTTCGTCCTGCGGCCCTGGGCGCTGATGGACCCCGGCGCGACGCTCAACGGTGAACCCGTTGCCCGGCTCGCCGAAGCCGCAGCCGACCGCACCGGCGTCCGGCTCTTCGAGGAAGCCCGGACGCCGTGAAAAGCATCAGCTTCCGCTGGCTGGCTGTCATCGGCCTCAGCGCGGGCCTCGCCGGCTGGTTCGTCAACCTCTGGGCAGGGAGCAACGGTTACCCGACACCGGCCCTGCACCTGAGTTCCCTGCTCACCGTCGGCGTCATCATCGCGGTCACCCTGATTTTCGGGGTGCGGGTGCTGCGGTGGCGCAACGGCAACCGGGAAAAGGAGCTCGACCCGATCCTCGCCACGCGTACGCTCATCCTCGCCCAGGCGACCGCCTACGCCGGCTCGCTGAGCATGGGCTGGCATGCCGGGATCCTCGTGGACCAGATATCCCTGCTCGCGGTGCGCGACACCCTCTGGCCGCTGTGGGGAACGCTAGCCCTCATGGGTGGTGGAATCGTGATGATCGTTGTCGGGCTCGTTGTCGAGGGGTTCTGCCGGCTCCCGCCCGATGACGAAGGCGGCGCCGGAACTCAAGGGAAAAGCGAGGGGGAATATGCCTAACGAACCAATCGACCCGCAGGGCCTGCAGTGGTCACGGGTCTCGCCCCGCTACCTTCCGGCCCGCCTTGTGGGTTGGCTTGTCGGCACCCTCATCACCCTCGTGCTCTCAGGCATTCCACTTCTCCTTCGGCTGACCAACGTGTGGGAGGGCTTCCCCCCGCTGTTCCTGGCCGTGGCGCTGCCGTCGTTCGTGCTCCTGATTGCCTCCGTGCGCGGGATCCTCCTGCCCCGGCAGGTGCGCGCCCTTGGTTACGCTGAACGCGACGACGACCTCCTGATCCGCAGCGGTGTCTTCTTCCAGCGCACCCTCGTCGTCCCGTACGGGCGGATGCAGTACGTCGACGTCGCCGTGGGACCGCTTGAGCGCGCGTTCGGCATCTGCACGCTGAAACTCCACACAGCCTCCCCTGCCACCAACGCCGAGATCCCGGGCCTTCCCACCGCCGAGGGCACCCGGCTCCGGGAGCAGCTCTCCACGCGCGGGGAAGCAAGACTGGCGGGACTGTGAGCACCCCGGACCGCACCGCTGGGGAGCATCCCGCCACGGCGCGCGGAGTCGACGGGTCCGACGGCGCCTGGCAGCGGGTACATATCGTTTCGCCGCTGGTGCGCGGGTGGATCGCGCTCGCGGCCATCGCCTACTTCGTCGGCAGGGACTGGTTCGAGGGGTTGTTTGCCCCCGGCGGGCCCACGGGGGTTCCCGGCCAGATCGGCATTCCGGCCGCCGTCGCCCTTGCCTTCGGCGTCGTGGTGCTGATCGCCCTCGGCTTCCTCGTCTCCTGGTACTTCACCCGCTACCAGGTCACGGACCAGTACGTCCGGGTGAACTCCGGCGTCCTGTTCCGCCAGAACCGGCAGGCGCGGCTTGACCGCGTGCAGGCGATCGACGTCGTCCAGCCCTTCCTTGCGCGCATCTTCGGACTCGCCGAACTGAAGTTCGAGGTCGCCGACGCCGGCGAGTCGGCGGTACGGCTCGCCTTCCTCCGGCTCTCGGATGCCCAGCGGCTGCGGGCGGCCATCCTTGCCGGCGCCGCGGGGATCACCGTCGATGCCGACCACCCGGAACCTCCCGAAGCCCCCGAGCACGAGGTTGTCGCAGTGCCCGGAGGGCGCGTCATCGGTGCCCTGCTGCTGTCGGGCACGACGCTGCTGCTGCTCGTCGGCGCAGCGGTTGTTGCAGTGGTCACCATCGTGTTCCGCACGCCGTTCGCCGCGCCAACCCTGATTCCCATGGTGCTCGGCGTGGCCGGAGCCTACTGGAGCGGCCTCAACGGCGGATACAACTTCCGGGCCGCGACCTCTCCCGACGGCATCCGCCTGCGTTACGGGCTGCTCGACACCCGGGCGCAGACGGTGCCGCCCGGACGCGTCCAGGCGGTCGGCATCACCCAACCGCTGCTGTGGCGGCTCAAGGGCTGGTACAAGGTCAACGCCAACGTCGCCGGCTACGGTGCAACAGGTTCGGGTGACCAGTCGAGAGCGACCCTCCTTCCGGTCGGAACCCGCGAGGAAGTGCTGCGCATCGTTGCCCTCGTCCTGCCCGACCCCGGGGTCGACGACCCCATCGCCGTTTTCGCCGCCGGCCTCGACTCCTCAGGGCCGGGCCAGGGCTTCACCACCTCCCCGCGCCGCGCGCGCTGGATTGCGCCCTTCACCTGGCGGCGCAGCGGCTTCGCCGTCACCGACACCGCGCTGCTGATCCGGTCCGGGTTCTTCTGGCGCCACCTGGCAGTCGTTCTCCACGAACGCACGCAATCCCTCTCCCTGCACCAGGGCCCGCTTGACCGTCGGCTGCGCCTTGCCGAACTGCAGGTTCAGACAAGCCCCGGACCGGTGCTGCCCCGGGTCCAGCACATGGCACGCGACACGGCACTTGAGCTTTTCGACGGCCAGGCCCGCCGGGCGGCCGAAGCCCGGCGCCAGGACGGCCGCCGGAACACGCCGGAACCCATCCCGGAACCGGGCCTGGAGTCAGGGCACCCGGTTCCGGCCGGGCGGCCGGTGCCTGAGCCGGGTTCTCCCGCCGCCGAATCCGAACGGACCGGTCCCGGCGCCACCGCACCCGGCTTGAAAGCAACCGGCGCTGCCGGAATCTCCGACAACCACCCGGAAGGGATGGAACCGCATGGTCGCTCCTGAACCGTCTCCCGACACCCCGCCCTTCTCCGTTCCCGAAGCCCCGCGCAGCTCCCGCCGGCCCGGCAGGCTGGGCGTCGGCGTGATCGGTGCGGGCCGGGTCGGTGCGGTGCTCGGTGCGGCACTGCGCGCGGCCGGCCACGCCGTCGTCGGCGTCTCCGCAGTGTCCGAGGCGAGCCGCGAACGGGCCGACACCCTGCTTCCCGGTGTCCCGGTGCTTGAAATACCCACGATCGTCGAACGCGCCGAGCTTGTGCTCCTGGCCGTGCCCGACGACGCCCTGCCCGGACTCGTCGAGGGCCTTGCGGTTCTTGGCGCATGGCAGCCGGGGCAGCTCGTTGTCCACACCTCCGGGCGCCACGGCACCGCCGTCCTTGACCCGGCACGGCGCAGCGGAGCGATCCCCCTGGCCATCCACCCCGCGATGACGTTCACCGGCCTCAGCCTGGACCTGGGCAGGCTCCCCGAGTGCTCCTTCGGGATCACCGCACCGGCAGCAGTCCTGCCCATCGCCCAGGCGCTGGTGGTGGAGATGGGGGCCGAGCCCGTGGTCATCGACGAGGAGAGCCGCGTCCTCTACCACGCGGCGCTGGCGCACGCCTCGAACCACCTCGTCACCCTCGCATCCCAGGCCGCCCAGATCCTCGGCGACCTCGGCGTGCAGCGCCCGGACCGCATGCTGGGCCCGCTGATGAAGGCATCCCTTGAAAACGCCCTGTCCTCGGGGGAGGGTGCATTGACCGGGCCGGTGGCCCGCGGCGACGCCGGAACCGTGGCTGCCCACCGCTCGGCCCTGGCCGGACTTGCCGCCCCCGACATCGCCCTGGCGTACCAGGGCATGGCCCGGGCAACCGCCGCAAGGGCGCTCGACCGGGGGCTCCTGGGCCCCGCCCAGGGCTCGGCGGTCCTTGCCGCGCTCGACCCCACCGCGACCGAGGAACAGGAATGACACCCACAACCGCTCATGCGCCGCGGCTCGTCACAACGGCCGCCGAGCTGAGGACCGCGACCGGCGAGCTGCTTCAGGCGCGCAGCCGCGCCGCGGCCGCGGGGGAGCAGCTCCGCGGCTCAGTCGCACTCGTTCCGACGATGGGCGCCCTGCATGCCGGGCACGCCGGGCTGGTCCAGGCGGCAAGGACAGCCAATGACGTGGTTGTGGTCAGCATCTTCGTCAACCCGCTGCAGTTCGGCGAGAAGACGGACCTTGACCGCTACCCGCGGACCCTGGACGAGGACCTGGTGATCCTCGGGGAGAGCGGGGCCGACCTCGTTTTCGCACCGGCCGCCGAGGAGGTCTACCCGGGCGGAGAGCCACAGGTACGGCTCTCCGCGGGACCCCTTGGCGGGAAACTCGAGGGTGAGTTCCGGCCCGGGCACTTCGACGGGATGCTGACCGTCGTCGCAAAGCTGCTGCACCTTGGAGCTCCGGCCGCCGACGCCGACTACCGGGCCTATTTCGGGCAGAAGGACGCGCAGCAGCTCGCCCTGATCCGCCGCATGGTCCGGGACCTCAACTTCCCGGTCGAGATTGTCGGAGCACCAACCGTCCGCGACGCCGACGGGCTTGCGCTGTCAAGCCGCAACAGGTTCCTCTCACCGGCCGAGCGCGCCAGCGCGCTCGTGCTCCCACGGGCGCTGGGGCTGCTCGCGGAACGGGCGCGGCTGCGCGAGCCCCTCGACCTCGACTCGGTGCTCGCCATGGTGGGCAGCGAACCCGGCGTGAGCCTCGAGTACCTCGAGGTTGTCGATCCGGAAACCCTCGAGCCGCTCGCGTTCAACTGCAGGCACACCCCTCTGGCCGGAAACGCCCTGGTGCTGATCGCCGCCCGGGTGGGCCCGGTGCGGCTCATCGACAACATGCTCCTCGAGGGAGCGTGAACCGGGCCGGGGCCCGGAACCCCGTAAACTTAGCTACCGTGACTCACGACCAAAACCCCGCGACCGGCGCCATCGATGCGAATGAGCAAAGCACCGACGAATTCAACGAGCAGATGCGGATCCGCCTCGAAAAGCGCGCCCGCCTGCTTGAGGGCGGCAAAGAGGCCTACCCCGTAAAGCCTGAGCGCACCCATTCCCTTGCCGCGCTCCGGGCCGCCTACGGGCACCTCCAGGCGGATGACACGACCGGGGACCTGGTCAGCGTCGTGGGCCGCGTCGTCTTCATGCGCAATACCGGGAAGCTCTTTTTCGCAACCCTCCAGGAAGGGGACGGAACCCGGCTGCAGGTGATGCTCAGCCTTGCCGTCGTCGGTCCGGACCAGCTCGCCGAATGGAAGTCGATCGTCGACCTCGGCGATCACGTGCAGGTGCACGGAGAGGTGATCAGCTCCAAGCGCGGTGAACTCTCCGTGATGGCCGACAGCTGGAGCATGGCCTCGAAGGCCCTGCGGCCCCTGCCAACCCTCCATGCCGGCGTTAATGAGGAAACCAGGGTCCGCCAGCGCTACGTCGACCTCATGGTGCGCGAAGAGGCCCGCAGCATGGTGCGGACCCGGGCTGCAATCACCCGCTCCGTCCGCGAGACCCTCAACGCCAATGGGTACATCGAAGTCGAAACCCCCGTCCTGCAGCTTGTCCACGGCGGGGCGGCGGCAAGGCCTTTCGAAACCCACCTGAATGCCTTCGACCAGAAGATGACGCTGCGGATCGCCCTTGAGCTTTATCTCAAGCGCGCGGTGGTCGGAGGAATTGACCGGGTGTACGAGATCGGCCGGATTTTCCGCAATGAGGGTGTCGATTCGACGCACAGCCCCGAATTCACCATGCTCGAATGCTACGAGGCGTACACCGACCAGTTCGGAATGGCCGAGCGCATGAAGGAAATCATTCTGAATTGCGCAGACCTGCTGGGCATGCGCACCATCGAGACGCCCCGCGGCGTCATTGATCTTGGCGGCGAGTGGAAGTGGCTCGGCGTATATCCGGGCCTATCGGAGGCCCTCGGACAGGAGATCACTCCGGATACCGATGCGCAGGCCCTCCGCGTCCTCGCCGACAAGCACGATATCTCGGCCGACCCGTCCTGGGACGCCGGAAAACTGGTCCTCGAATTGTTTTCCGAACTCGTCGAGCCGAACCTGATTCAGCCGACCTTCGTTTATGACTACCCGCCCTCGGCCCAGCCGCTCGCCCGCCAGCACCGGGACAACCCCCAGCTGATCGAGGCCTGGGATCTCATCATCGGGGGCATGGAGCGGGGCACCGCGTTCTCGGAGCTGATCGACCCCGTCATCCAGCGCGAGCGGCTCACCGAGCAGTCCCGCCGCGCCGCCGCCGGTGACGAAGAGGCAATGCAGCTCGACGAGGACTTCCTTCGGGCACTCGAATACGGAGCCCCGCCCATGGGCGGCATTGGCCTCGGCATTGACCGCCTCGTGATGCTCTTCACCAACGCGGGAATTCGCGAGTCCATCCTCTTTCCAATTCTGAAGCCGGAACTGGGCTAGGCCGTGGAATACCTCGCCGTACTGTTGCCGTCGGCCACACTCGCGGTTCTTTTCTACTTTGTGATGAGGTCGATCCTGAATGCCGACCGCGCCGAGCGTGAAGCGTTGACCAAGGCGCGGGAACCATATCGCTCCGAGGCTCGTTTGGAGGATCCGGCACCGGAAAGCACCGACTCCGATCCGGAGCCCGAAAATGACGGTCATAATACAAGTAAATAGCTTTTGACGCCGCCCCCTGCCTGTAACATAATCTAATTAGGGGATATCTTCGCAGGCACTAATTTGGGAGCACATTGTGGCGCAAAAAGTGAAAATCATCCTCATTGACGATACCGACGGCGGAGAAGCCGACGAGACCGTCCGTTTTGGACTAGACGGCGTTCAGTACGAAATCGACCTGTCCGAGGCGCACGCCGCTGAGCTGCGCGAGTCCCTCTCCGGCTACATCTCCTCGGCCCGGCGCAGCAGCCAGTCGAAGCAGCGGCCCGCTGCTGCCCCTGCACGCAACCAGGAGGCGGCACAGGTGAGGGAGTGGGCCAAGGCAAACGGCTACAACGTTTCCGCACGCGGCCGGGTGAACAGCGAGATTGTCGAGGCCTACCGGGCCGCCCAGCGCTGAACGCCACATTTCGCGGCATATTCTCGCCTGTGGCGAACACGCCCCAAAACCCTAGCTAATGCCCGTAGCATCGAAATACGCGTTAGCTAGGAGTGTGTCTCATGTTTGAGAGATTTACAGATCGTGCCCGTCGAGTTGTGGTGCTGGCCCAGGAAGAGGCCCGCATGCTCAACCATAATTACATCGGCACCGAGCACATCCTGCTTGGCCTGATCCACGAGGGTGAGGGTGTCGCCGCCAAGGCTTTGGAGTCACTCAGCATCTCCCTGGGTGCTGTGCGAGAGCAGGTTCAGGAGATTATCGGGCAGGGCCAGCAGGCTCCGTCCGGGCATATCCCCTTCACCCCCCGTGCCAAGAAGGTGCTTGAGCTTTCCCTCCGGGAAGCCCTGCAGCTCGGCCACAACTACATCGGCACGGAGCACATCCTGCTGGGACTCATCCGTGAGGGTGAGGGCGTTGCGGCACAGGTGCTCGTGAAGCTCGGAGCCGACCTCAACCGTGTCCGCCAGCAGGTCATCCAGCTGCTGTCGGGCTACCAGGGCAAGGAGCCGGCAGCCGCCGGAGGCCAGCAGCAGGAGGGAACCCCTGCCGGTTCCGTCGTGCTCGACCAGTTCGGCCGCAACCTCACGCAGGCCGCCCGCGAGTCCAAGCTCGACCCGGTCATCGGGCGCGAGACGGAGATGGAGCGGGTCATGCAGGTCCTCTCCCGCCGTACGAAGAACAACCCGGTGCTGATCGGTGAGCCCGGCGTCGGCAAGACAGCCGTCGTCGAAGGGCTTGCCCAGGCGATCGTGCGCGGCGACGTGCCCGAGACAATCCGGGACAAGCAGCTCTACACGCTCGACCTCGGCTCGCTCGTCGCAGGTTCGCGCTACCGCGGTGACTTCGAGGAGCGCCTGAAGAAGGTCCTCAAGGAAATCCGCACCCGCGGCGACATCATCCTCTTCATCGACGAAATCCACACCCTCGTTGGTGCCGGTGCCGCCGAAGGAGCGATCGACGCTGCATCGATCCTGAAGCCGATGCTCGCCCGCGGCGAACTGCAGACCATCGGTGCAACAACGCTTGACGAGTACCGCAAGCACATCGAGAAGGACGCAGCCCTGGAGCGCCGGTTCCAGCCGATCCAGGTCCAGGAGCCGTCGGTGGCCCACGCCATCGAAATCCTCAAGGGGCTGCGCGACAGGTACGAGGCCCACCACCGGGTCTCGATCACCGATGCGGCGCTGGCTTCGGCGGCAACACTCGCCGAGCGCTACATCTCCGACCGGTTCCTGCCCGACAAGGCGATCGACCTGATCGACGAGGCCGGCGCCCGGCTTCGGATCCGCAGGATGACAGCTCCGCCGGAGCTCAAGGAGATCGACGAGCGTATCGCCGATGTCCGCCGGGAGAAGGAATCGGCGATCGACGCCCAGGACTTCGAGGGTGCCGCGTCGCTGCGCGACAAGGAGCAGAAGCTCCAGGACCAGCGCGCCGACAAGGAGCGCCGGTGGAAGTCGGGCGGGCTCGACGACATCGCCGAGGTCGACGAGGAACTCATCGCCGAGGTGCTTGCCAACTCCACGGGCATCCCCGTCTTCAAGCTCACCGAGGCTGAGTCCTCGCGGCTGCTTCACATGGAAGATGAGCTGCACAAGCGGGTCATCGGCCAGAACGAGGCGATCAAGGCGATCTCCCAGGCCATCCGGCGCACCCGTGCCGGTCTGAAGGATCCCAAGCGTCCGGGCGGTTCGTTCATCTTCGCCGGCCCCACCGGCGTCGGTAAGACGGAGCTTGCCAAGGCACTCGCCGAATTCCTCTTCGGTGACGAAGACGCACTGATCACCCTTGACATGTCCGAGTACTCCGAAAAGCACACGGTGTCGCGCCTCTTCGGTGCGCCTCCTGGCTACGTCGGGTACGAGGAGGGCGGCCAGCTCACCGAGAAGGTCCGCCGCAAGCCCTTCTCCGTCGTGCTGTTCGATGAGGTGGAGAAGGCCCACGCCGACCTCTTCAACTCGCTGCTGCAGATCCTAGAAGACGGGCGCCTGACCGACAGCCAGGGCCGGGTCGTCGACTTCAAGAACACGGTGATCATTATGACCACCAACCTTGGAACCCGCGACATCTCCAAGGGCGTCATGACCGGCTTCCAGTCGGGCACCGACACCAACACCAGCTACAACCGGATGAAGGCGAAGGTCACGGAGGAGCTCAAGCAGCACTTCCGGCCCGAGTTCCTCAACCGTGTTGACGACACCGTGGTGTTCCCGCAGCTCACCCAGAGCGAGATCGTCGAGATTGTCGACCTGTTCCTCGAGCGCCTCGGCAGGCGCATGGCGGACAAGGGCATGACGATCGAGCTCACCCCCGCCGCCAAGGTGCTGCTTGCAACACGCGGCTACGACCCCGCAATGGGTGCCCGGCCGCTGCGCCGCACCATCCAGCGCGAGATCGAGGACCAGCTCTCCGAGAAGATCCTTTTCGGAGACCTCAAGTCCGGCGAGCGGGTGGAGGTCGACGTCGAGGGCGAAGGAGTGGACGCCAGGTTCACGTTCGTTGGACACGGGGAGCCCAAGGCCATCGAAGACGCCCCGCCCGCCATCGAGGCAACCGTTCCCGAATAAGGGCCCGCGGGGACCGCGCGCTCCGAGCTAACAGAAAAGCCCGTCCCGGCACCGCCGGGGCGGGCTTTTCTGCGTTAAGGAAGGAGCCGGCGGCAGGAGGCCATCCTGGGCCTTTGTAGACTGGCCTACGTGAACCAGCCCTTTGTCGTCCGTCCCGCACGCACCTCCGATGTCGCGGCAATCAAGGCGCTGGTGGCACCCCTTGCCGACGAGCGCGTGCTCATCGCGAAGGAGGCCGTTGCCTACTACGAGGGCCTCCAGGAGTTCCGCATCGCCGAGGCGGCCGACGGGGAGATCCTCGGCTGCGGGGCGCTCCACGTCATGTGGGAGGACCTCGCCGAGGTCCGCACCCTTGCCACAGCCGAGTCGGCGAAGGGCCGGGGGGTGGGAAGCGCCCTGGTGGAGCGGTTGATCAGCGACGCCAAAGACCTCGGGGTGAAACGCGTCTTCTGCCTCACCTTCGAGGTCGAGTTCTTCCGGAGGCGCGGGTTCGAGGTCATGGCCGACCAGAGCGCGGTCAACCCCGAGGTGTACTCGCAGCTCCTGCGCTCCCACGACGAGGGAGTGGCGGAGTTCCTCGACCTGGCCCGGGTCAAGCCCAACACCCTGGGCAACACCCGCATGATCCGCTGGCTTTGAGCCGCGGAACCGGCTCCCATGGCCCGAACCGGCATCCCGCGATATACTAAGAGGGCTTAGCATCGCTTGAGGTGCGGTTGGGTATCCCGGAACTGGGGCCTGGACGCCGAGAGAAAAGGAGTCTAATCATGGGTTTAGATGACAAGATCGGAAACAAGGGCGAGAGCCTGGGCGGCAAGGTCAAGGAAGGTCTTGGCAAGGCGAGCGGCGACGAGCGCCTTGAAGCCGAAGGGCACACCGACCAGACTAAAGCGAACCTGAAAGACGCCGGCGAGAAAATCAAGGACGCGTTCAAGAAGGACGACCGTTAGGCCGGCAGCCTGAAACGTAGTCCGGCACCGGCTGCCGGATGGAAAAAACTTGCGGGAGAGCGCCCAGTATCGGGCCTCTCCCGCAGTACTTTAAGCCGGTTCCGGAGAACGGAACCGCTATAGGAATGGCGCACGCCACCGGGTATCGTTCATCGTGGCCGGTGCGGTCCACAGTGGGCGGCAGGGCCGTAACTTCGCCCGAGATGACCAGGAGCGTGCCGTCGTGAAAAAGCTCATCAATGACCCCAAGGCTGTGGTGACCGAATCGGTGGAGGGCTTCGGCCTCGCCCACGCCGACCTCGTTAGAGTCAATCCGGACCCCCTGTTTGTTGTGCGCAGCGACGCCCCGGTCCAGGGCAAGGTCGGACTGGTGTCCGGCGGCGGCAGCGGCCATGAGCCCCTCCACGCAGGATACGTCGGGCGCGGCATGCTCGACGCCGCGGTTCCCGGCGCCGTATTCACCTCGCCCACCCCCGATCAGATCCTTCCCGCGACGACGGCGGTTGACGGCGGCGCCGGCGTCCTCCACATCGTCAAGAACTACACCGGGGACGTGCTCAACTTCGAGACAGCCGCGGAGCTGGCCGAGGCCGAAGGCGTCACCGTCCGCACAGTCCTCGTCAATGACGACGTCGCCGTCGAGGATTCCCTCTACACCGCCGGACGCCGGGGTGTCGGCGGAACGGTCTTCGTCGAGCGGATCGCCGGAGCGGCCGCCGAGCGCGGCGACGACCTCGACGCCGTTGCGGCAATTGCCCAGAGGGTCATCGACAACGTCCGCTCCATGGGCGCTGCCCTCGCACCTTCAACCGTTCCCCATGCCGGAGTTCCGAGTTTCGACCTTGCCGAGGACGAGATTGAAATCGGCATTGGGATCCACGGTGAGCCCGGCCGGCACCGCATTGCCATGGAGAATGCCGACGGGATCACCACCCGCCTCCTCGAGCCCATCACCACCGACATGAACCTCACCCAGGGCGACCGCGTGCTGCTGATGGTGAACGGCATGGGCGGCAGCCCGGCGAGCGAGCTCTACATCGTCTACCGCAAGGCCGTCCAGCTGCTCGTTGAGCGCGGGGTCAGCGTGGAGCGGTCACTGGTGGGCAACTACATCACTGCACTTGAGATGGAGGGGGCCTCCCTGACGGTGCTGAGGCTCGATGACGAAATGATCGAGCTCTGGGACTCCCCGGTCCAAACCGCGGCCCTGCGCTGGGGAATCTGAAATGGCGGTTGACGCCGGCTGGGCCCAGGCGTGGCTGAAGGCCTCGGCCGAGGCCGTCTCGGAAAACCGTGCCCTGCTGATCGACCTGGACCGGGCCATCGGCGACGCCGACCACGGCGAGAACCTCGACCGCGGCTTCACCGCCGTCGTTGAGAAGCTCGCCGCATCGGCTGCGCCCGCAACTCCCGCCGAGGTGCTCAAGACGGCAGCAATGACCCTCATGTCGACAGTCGGGGGCGCCGCCGGGCCGCTGTACGGGACCGCGTTCCTGCGGGCGGCAACCTCCCTCGGGGGAGCGGAGGAGGCCGGGCCGGAGGCGCTTGCCGCGATGCTCGAAGCCGCACGCGACGGCATCGTGGCGCGCGGGAAGGCCGAGGTGGGCGACAAGACCATGATCGACGCCTGGACCCCAGCGGTCGAGGCGGCGGCAACGGCGGCAACCGCCGGCGCAACGGCAGGGGAGGTCCTTGCCGCTGCGGCAAGCGCCGCCCACGCCGGGGCGGTTGCCACCGACCCGCTGATCGCCCGGAAGGGCCGGGCGAGCTACCTCGGGGAGCGGAGCGCCGGGCACCGTGATCCGGGAGCGGTTTCGTCGGCGTTGATCCTCGCGGCCGCGGCTGCCGCCGCAGGAGCACAGGTATGACCGTCGGCCTCGTGATCGTCTCCCACAGCCAGAAAATCGCCGAGGGGGTCTGCGACCTCGCCGCCCAGATGGCCCCGGATGTGCGCCTCGTGCCCGCCGGCGGTGTCGACGACGGCGGCCACTCCCGTATCGGCACCAGCCTTGAGCGGGTGAGCGCGGGGATCACCAGGGCCGGCGGCGGCGACGGCGTCGTCATCCTCACCGACCTCGGGTCGGCGGTGATGACCGCGGAGATGGCACTGGAGTTCCTCGAAGACGAGCAGCGGAGCACCGTGCGCGTGGCCAGCGCCGCGCTCGTCGAAGGGGCAGTCGCCGCAGCCGTCCAGGCCCAGTCGGGAGGCACCCTCGAAGAGGTTGTGCGGGCCGCCGAAGCGGCGGTCGTCTCAATCAGCCCGGAAGCGCTCGAACCGTTCGTCTCGCACAAGGCCGCGGCACCGGGAGATCCGCGCCCCTCCGGGCAGCCCGACGGGCCGACCCTGAGCGGGTCGTGGATCCTGCCCAACGACATGGGCCTCCACGCCCGCCCGGCCGCCGTCATCGCCAAGGGCCTGGCCGACCTGGACGCCGAGGTCACGGTGAACGGAGTCGACGGCAAATCGGTCATGCTGCTGATGAGCCTTGGACTGGGCAAGGGGAAGACCGTCACCGCCGAGGCAACCGGCCCCGACGCCCCGGCCGCCCTTGAACTGATCGGCGCTGCGGTTGAATCGGGCTTCGGCGAGATGGACAATTCGCACCGCTAGGCCGGGAGCTGGATGCCCCGGGCGGTCTCCTGGGCGAGGCCGTCTTCCAGCAGGCCGGCGAGCGAGCGCTCCACCTGTTCCTCCGGCGCCCGCAGTGCGTGGAGGCGGGCCAGGGCGGTCGGCGGGCCGGCCACCCCCAGGTCGACGGGCCCGGTGAGCAGCAGGTCCCTGCCGAGAGGTGCGTCCGCTTCGCGGAGCACAGCGACAATCGCCCCGCGGACCTGCCGGTCCGTGCCGGCCCACGCCTGACCCTTGGGCGCGTATTCGGGGGCGGGCCGCCCTGCGGCCACCCACGCGCATGACGCGCGCACCGGGCACAGCCCGCACTGCGGGCTCCTTGCAGTGCACATGACGGCGCCCAACTCCATCACCGCCGCGTTCCACAGCACCGAGGTTTCGGCGTCCTCCGGAAGCAGCTTCGAAGCGAGGCTGGTTTCGGCTGAAGTGAGCGAGGGACGGGGGAGTGCGGTGCCCGTGAAGAGCCGGGCCTGGACCCGGCGGATGTTGGTGTCGACGACGGTTTGCCGCTGACCGAAGGCAAACGCGGCAACCGCGGCCGCGGTGTAGCTTCCCACTCCGGGCAGCGCCAGCAGGTCGGCATAGTTCCCGGGCACTTCACCGCCATGCCGGTCCTGGATTGCCGCAGCGGCGGCGTGCAGCCGCAGGGCGCGCCGCGGGTATCCAAGGCGTCCCCAGCGCCGGACGGCCTCGCCGGAGGGCTCGCGGGCCAGGTCGGAGGGGGAGGGCCACCGGTCCATCCACTCGAGCCAGACGGGAAGCACCCGCACCACCGGGGTCTGCTGGAGCATCACCTCGCTCACAAGCACGCCCCATGGGGTGCGGTCCGGGCTACGCCAGGGCAGGTCCCGCGCCTCGGCGGCGAACCAATGTGTGATGCGCAGCTGCGCATCCTCAACCGCGGCGGCGGAGGACGTGGCGGTGGAGCTCATCGATATTCCCGGACCATCATCATTCTTACTCTATCGACCGGCGTGGTGCGGGGTGTAATCCCGCTTCCCCTCCCTAGCCTTTAACCCATGGACTCAGCAGGGATGGCGCACGGCACCGGAAGTTCCAGCGCCCGGCGGCGGCCCAGCCCCGCCGTGTACCGCCGGCGGCGCCTCGTCGCGGCGGTGCTCGCGCTGGCGGTCCTGGCCGGCCTGATCTTTGGGATTTCGGCGGTGGTCGGCGCCCTGACCGGCGCAGGGCCGGCGCAGGGGCCCTCGGAACCGGTCGCAGGGAGCGAACCCACCGCCACGGCAAGCGCACCGCCGGCACCGGCGGGGGAGTGCGACCAGACCAAGGTGATCGTCGCCGCCGAAACCGATGCCGCAAACTACGGTCCCGGCGAGGAACCGGTCCTTACGCTTTCGGTGCGGAACACCGGCAAGGCTCCGTGCAAGGTCAACGTCGGCACCTCCCAGATGGAGTTCCAGGTGACGAGTGCCGAGGACCGCGTCTTTTCCTCGGTCGACTGCCAGGACGGAGCAACTGACCTCCAGAAGGTGATCGGCCCGGGGAAGGAGGAGAAAGCGACACTCATCTGGGACCGGGTGCGCAGCGCTCCGGGCTGCTCGGCCGTTGAGGCCAAGCCCGGACCGGGCACCTATGCGCTGGTCACGAAGCTCGGCACCCGCACCAGCGAAAAGACGACCTTCGTCCTGAAGTAGGCCCTGCCGCAGCGGCACTGCCCGTTCGCGAAGCCTCAGGCTGTTACATGAACCGGTCGAGCAGGCTTGTCTCGGCTATCCGCGAGAGCCCCTCACGCACCGTGCGCGCACGCTGCTCGCCGATCCCGTCAACTGCCATCAGGTCGTCGATGTTTGCCGCCATCAGGTTCTGCAGCCCGCCGAAGTGGTCAACGAGGCGGGCGGCGATCGCCGGCGGCACGGCCTTGATGCCGGAGAGCAGCCGGTAACCCTTGGGCTGGATAACCGCGTCGAGGGAGTCGGTTGACGGATTGAACCCCAGGACGCTGGCGATGGTCCCGAGGTCGATGAGGTCGGTGGAGCTGAAACCCTGGAGGCGGGCCAGGCGGTCCTCGGGCGAGGCCCCGTTGCCGCCGAGGTCCATATAGTCGCGCAGCACCATCTCGCTGCCGGGGCCAAGCCCGGTGGTGAGCTCCTCCACCTGGAGGGAAAGCAGCCGCCCGTCGACGCCCAGCTCAAGGACGTACTGGGAGATCTCCTCGGAGATCCTGCGCACCATCTCCTGGCGCTGCAGGGTCACCGCGACGTCGCGCACGGTCACCATCGCCTCGATCTCGAGTGCGGAGAGCGCATTGGTGACCTGGTCCAGCCGTGCCCGGTACCGCTCAAGGGTGGCAAGTGCCTGGTTCGCCCGGGCAAGCACGGGTTCGGATCCCTCAAGGACGTGGCGCAGGCCGCTGATGTAGAGGGCGATGATCTGCATTGACTGGCTCACCGAGATGACCGGGAACCCCGTCTGGATTGCAACTCGCTCCGCCGTGCGGTGGCGGGTGCCCGACTCCTGGGTTTCGATCGTGTGGTCCGGAACCAGCTGGACGCCGGCACGGAGGATATTGCTCGCATCCTTGTCGCAGACGATGGCGCCGTCCATCTTCGCGAGCTCACGCAGCCGGGTGGGGGAGAAGTCGATGCCGATGTCGAATCCACCGGAGCAGATTGAATCGACGGTGCGGTCGAAGCCGAGCACGATCAACGCGCCCGTCCTGCCCCTCAGGATCCGTTCGAGCCCATCGCGCAGCTGGGTGCCGGGTGCGACCCGGGCCAGCGTGGCTTTGAGAGAGTCCTCGGGACTACGGGCCATGGTCCCATCCTTTCAGCGTCCGCGCGCCTTCAATCCCCGCGGGTTGGGCAGCCGCGCGGCGGAGGTACCGGGCTACAGCAGATACGGGTTTCCATGCAGCCGTTCATAATACTAATGGGCGCGCACGGTTTACCTGCTACCCGACCTCACGACCCAGGCCCGTCACAGCTCGCGTCGCCGGGCAGCCCCGCGAACCGGGGACGGTCCTAGAAGAGCAGAGCCAAAGCTTCGGTAAGGGTGGAGACCTCGCGCACCGTGAACCCGGCTGGGATGTCGCCGGGCCCATTGGGAGAGGCGGGAACCACGGCATGGGTGAACCCGAGGCGTTCGGCCTCCTGGACGCGCCGGGCGATGCCGGGCACGGGCCTCACCTCACCGGCGAGCCCCACCTCGCCGAATGCGATAAGCCGCGCGGGAAGGGGCTGGTTCGTTTTCGCCGAGGCGATGGCCAGCGCCACGGCGAGGTCCGTTGCCGGTTCACCGAGCTTGACGCCGCCGACCGTTGCCACGTAGCTGTCGTCCTTGGCCAGGCTGAGCGAGGCCCGCCGCTGCAGCACGGCAAGAAGCATCGCCACCCGGGCGCTGTCGAGCCCGCTGGTTGCCCGCCGCGGCTGGGCGTTGGCCGATTCGGCTAGCAGGGCCTGCACCTCGGCCAGCAGCGGGCGCCTCCCCTCAAGGGTGACGGTGATGCAGGTTCCCGACACCGGGTCCTTCGTCCGTGAGACAAAGAGGCCGCTGGGATCGGCGAGGCCCTCGATGCCGGTGTCGGTGAGATCGAAGCAGCCAACCTCGTCTGTTGGCCCGTACCGGTTCTTCACCGCGCGCAGCAGCCGCAGCCGTGAATGCCGCTCGCCTTCGAACTGGCAGACGACGTCGACAAGGTGTTCAAGCAGCCGGGGTCCGGCGATCGAGCCGTCCTTCGTGACATGGCCGACAAGGAGGGTGGTCATGCCCTTGAGCTTCGCGGCGTTGATCAGGGAGGCGGCGACCTCCCGCACCTGGGTCACCCCGCCGGCGGTGCCGTCGACCGCCGAACTGCTCAGCGTCTGCACCGAGTCCACGATGAGCAGCGCCGGGTCGATCTTCTCCACCTGGCCCAGCGCCTGCCCAAGGTCCGTTTCGGCGCTGAGGTAGAGCGAGTCGGCCACCGCGGAGATCCGTTCCGCCCGCAGCTTCACCTGGGCGGCCGATTCCTCGCCGGTCAGGTAGAGCACGTCGCGGCCCAGCCGTGCCACGCGTGCGGCGACGTCGAGCAGGAGCGTGGACTTCCCGACGCCCGGCTCCCCGGCGAGCAGGATCACCGCGCCGGGCACGAGCCCGCCGCCGAGCACCCGGTCCAGTTCGTCGATCTGGGTGGGCTGGAAGGCCGCCGTCGTCGCATCGACCTCGGCGATGCGCTGGGCGACCTTGGCAACCGAAGCGGCCGCCGTCGTCCGTGCCACCGGCGCCCCGGTTTCCTCGACGGTTCCCCACGCCTGGCACTCCCCGCAACGGCCAACCCACTTGGCGGTTGTCCAACCGCACTCGGCGCACCGGTAGTTGGGGCTGTTGGCGCGCCCGGCGCGCACTGCTGAGGAACTCTTTGCTGCCATGGTTTCAGCGTAGCCGCGGCCATCGACATTCCCGGCCGTGGCATCACCGGCAACGTCCGGCGGCACCGCTAGAGGCGGGGCAGGTAGCCGGAGGCCTCGGTGTGGCTCAGGCCCGCTGCCTCAAGCAGGTCAACGACAAGCGGCCGGAACTGCAGGATCAGCCCTTCGCCCTCAAGCCGGTGGACGTTGAGGGTTGCCGGGTGCAGCAGGGTAGCGACGGCGGCGAGTTCGTTGCGGGCCTGGCGCAGGTTCAGCCGCCTTTCGGCGGCGTCGTGGGCCGCGAGCGCCCGGTTCAGCACATCGACCGCGTCGGCCGTGTCCTCGAGGGCTTCGCTCAGCGAGGCGATTGCTTCATCGGTCAGCGCCGCATGGTTGATGACCGAAGCGAGGCGCCGGGTGAAGACGCGGCTGTTCCGGATGGCAAGGTCGATCGCCTCGATCGACCCCTCAAGGGCGTGGAGCTCGTCCCGGTGCCTGCGGTAGGCGGGGGAAATCGTTGCGACCTCCTGGGCGGCCCGCAGGCTGCTCGAAAGCGAATCCATCCTCGACTGGCAGTTCCGGGCGCGGACCAGGGCGTGCCAGGCGAGGGTCGAGTCGCTGGTCAGGAGCGCCGACGCATTCTCGCGCAGCACGGCGGCAAGCTCGGAGAGGAGCTCCCGCACGTCGGCCTTGGGCTCCCGCCGGGGATCACGCGGCACGAGCATGGTGATGACAAGGGCGAACAACCCGCCAACCACGGCGTCAGCACTGCGGGTGAACGGCCCGCCCTCCGGTGCGGGGAGCAGCACCACGAGCAGGGACTGAAGGCCCAGCTGCGTGGTGAAGATGGTTCCGCCGTCAAGGAACCGTGCCAGCAGGATCGAGATCAGGAGCACCACCGCGGCCTGCCAGATCCCGGTGCCCAGCAGGGCGAGGAGAACATCGCCGAGGGCTATCCCAAGGGTGCAGCCCAGCCCCACCTCAAGGACCCGGCGCAGGCGCGGGTCGGTCGAAAAGCCCAGGGAGATCATCGACGACGTTGCGGCGAAGAGGGGGCCGTTGTGCCCAAGCACCATTTCCGCGAAGGCATAGGCACCGACTGCGCACACGGTCATCTGGAGTGCAGTCACTACCGAGTTTGCGCTCCGCTTCAGGCCCACCCGGGTCCGGTCGCGCAGGAAAGCCGTTGCAGCTGATAAACCCTGGCGCGGCGGCATGGCATCAGTTTCCCATAACCGGCCCGCCGAACCGCCGCGGGCACCACCGTTTCCCTACCTCCGGCAGGGGTCCGGCTCAAGCCCCTGAAAGCAATGTCTCCGCGTTGTTCACCTTCCGTTCATGTAGTGCGGCCAATCTCGTTACCTGGGACGCCTAGCTTGAACGATGTACAAGGACGCGTTCATTCAACTCGGTGCCCTACGCACCACCGTTAAATCCCTGAAAGGGGCAATATCAAGTGAAGGTTCTTCGCTTTGGCCGCGCAGCAGCAGTAATCTCCGTTGCGGCGCTCGCACTGACCGCCTGTGGCTCCGACAACGCAACCAACGCGCCGGCAGCTGAGGGCGGCGAGTCCACCTCAGCCGGTGCCTCCGTCACCGGAACCCTCACCGGAGCCGGCTCCTCGGCCCAGAACGCCGCAATGACCGCCTGGCAGTCGGGGTTCCAGACGGCGAACAGCGGCGCGACGGTGCAGTATTCGCCCGACGGTTCGGGTGCCGGCCGGGATGCGTTCCTCGCCCAGGGCGTGCAGTTCGCCGGTTCCGATGCCGCCCTCGACGACGAAGAGTACGAAGCCTCGAAGGAGATCTGCGGCCCCGACGGCGCGATCAACATCCCGGCCTACGTTTCCCCGATCGCCGTGGCGTTCAACCTTCCGGGCGTCGAGTCGCTGAACCTCGACGCGGAAACCATCGCCTCGCTCTTCCGCGGCGAGATCAAGACCTGGAACGACGACGCAATCGCCTCCCAGAATGAGGGCGTCGACCTTCCCGACACCCCGGTCACCGTTGTCCACCGCAGCGACGAGTCGGGCACCACCGAAAACTTCACCGAATACCTTTCCCAGGCGGCACCTAAGGCGTGGACGGATGAGGCCTCCGGAGAGTGGCCCGCCGACATCGTCGCCGAGAACGCCCAGGGAACCAACGGCGTTGTCTCGACCACTTCGTCAACCGAGGGTGCCATTTCCTACACCGACGCTTCGGCAGTCGGGGATCTGGGACAGGTGCATGTCAAGGTCGGCGAAGAGTACGTCGAACTGAGCCCCGAGGCCGCTTCGCTCGCCGTTGAGGCGGCCAAGCCGGTCGAAGGACGCTCCGACGTCGACATGTCCCTCGAGCTTGAGCGCGACACCGAGGCTTCCGGCGCTTACCCCATCGTCCTTGTCTCGTACCACATCTACTGCTCCACCTACGAGGACCAGGAGACCGTTGACCTCGTCAAGGCGTTTGCCACCTACGCAGTGAGTGAGCAGGGCCAGGACGACGCCGCCGGGTCCGCCGGCAACGCGCCGATCTCCGACACCCTGCGCGACCAGGCGATGACGGCGATCGACTCGATCGCCGTTGCTTCCTAAAGCACCACACCAATGCCCCGTCCGGCCGCCCAGCGGCCGGGCGGGGCAGTCGGCTGTCCGAGGGGACCGGACCGCCGACGCCGGTTTGTAATGGCCGGTTGAACGATGAACACTATCCAGAGCACCATCCGCACCATCAAGTGCACTCCAGCGCAACAGTTCCGAAGGGTTTACCAGTGTCCACCATCACGATGACCGAGACCCGCCGGTCGGGTCAGTCCGGAGACAAGATCTTCTCCGGCGCGACACTCGCCGCAGGTTGCCTCATCCTCGCCGTTCTCTTCAGCGTGGCGGTCTTCCTGCTGGTGCAGGCGCTCCCCGTGGCCAGCGCCGACCCCTCGGAGATCACCGGAGGGGCCGGCTTTGCCACCTACATCTTCCCGATCGTCATTGGGACGATCGTTGCCGCCCTCATCGCCCTGCTGATCGCCACCCCGCTGGGAATCGGCGTGGCGCTGTTCATCTCCCACTACGCCCCACGGCGGCTTGCGCAGGGCTTCGGGTACGTCATCGACCTGCTGGCCGCGATCCCCTCGGTCGTCTACGGAGCCTGGGGCTACGCGGTCCTGGCCCCGGAGCTGGCAAAGATTTACGCATGGCTCGCTGAGAACCTGGGGTGGATCCCCATCTTCGAAGGTCCGGCCAGCCAGACCGGGCGCACGATGCTCACGGCGGGCATCGTCCTCGCCGTCATGGTTCTCCCCATCATCACCTCCCTGAGCCGGGAAATCTTCCTCCAGACCCCCAACCTCCACGAGGAGGCGGCGCTGGCGATGGGAGCCACCCGCTGGGAAATGATCAAGATGGCGGTTCTTCCCTTCGCCCGCCCCGGCATCATCAGCGCCGCGATGCTCGGCCTTGGCCGCGCGCTCGGCGAGACAATGGCAGTGGCCCTCGTCCTCTCCGGCGGAGCGCTCACCGCAAGCCTCATCGCATCGGGCAACCAGACAATCGCCGCGGAGATCGCCCTCAACTTCCCTGAGGCCTTCGGGCTCCGGCTCAGCGAACTCATCGCCGCCGGCCTCGTCCTGTTCCTCATCACCCTGGCCGTCAACATGGTGGCCCGCTGGATTATCACCCGCCACAAGGACTTCTCGGGGGCCAACTAAATGACAAATGCAACCCTCACCCGCCGGCAGTCCCAGCTCACCAAGGGGAAACTGCCCTCCTACGCCGTCTGGGTGGTGCTCGGCGCCGCACTCATCTTCGGTGCGGCCGTCGCCTCCCTGGTGGGCTTCAGCGCCGTGACCTGGGGCGTCCTCTCGGCCGTGTTCTTCATTCTCGGTGCCACCGGGGTGACGGCCGTGGTCGAAGGCGGGCGGAAGGCAACCGACTCGCTTGCCACGTACCTCGTCTACGGGTGCTTCGTGCTCGCGCTCCTGCCGCTGTTGTCCGTGCTCTGGACTGTCCTCGAGCGCGGCCTGCCCGGAATCTCCTACGACTTCCTGTTCACCTCGATGAACGGCGTGACCGGTGCCGTTGACAACCAGTCGGTCGCAGCGGGAACTCCCGTGCTCGGCGGCGCCTACCACGCGGTGATCGGCACCCTGCAGATCACCCTCTGGGCAACGGCCATCTCGGTGCCCATCGGCCTGCTCGCCGCCATCTACCTCATCGAATACGGCACCGGCGGCCCGCTGACCCGCGCCATCACGTTCTTCGTCGACGTGATGACCGGCATCCCCTCGATCGTCGCGGGTCTCTTCGCAGCTGCCCTCTTCGGGCTGCTGTTCGGGCCCGGAACCCGCACGGGCTTCGTTGCGGCCGTTGCGCTGTCGGTCCTGATGATCCCCGTGGTGGTCCGCTCCACCGAGGAAATGCTCAAGATCGTGCCCAACGAGCTGCGCGAGGCGTCCTACGCCCTTGGCGTGCGCAAGTGGCGCACCATCACGAAGGTTGTCATCCCCACCGCCATTTCCGGTATCGCCTCTGGCGTAACCCTTGCGATCGCCCGGGTGATCGGCGAAACGGCGCCTATCCTAGTTACGGCAGGATTCGCCAGCGCCATCAACTGGAGTGCGTTCAGCGGCTGGATGAGCACCCTCCCCACGCTGATCTACTACCAGATCCTCACGCCGACTTCTCCCACAAACACCGACCCAAGTACGCAGCGCGCGTGGGCGGCGGCACTCCTGCTGATCCTCATGGTCATGCTGCTGAACCTCGCCGCCCGCCTGATCGCCCGTATGTTCGCCCCCAAGACAAGCCGCTGAGCCCGCGCGGTACCAAACGAAAAAGGAATTCATGTCCAAGCGAATCGACGTCAAGGACCTCAATGTCTACTACAGCAAGTTCCTTGCCGTAGAGGGCGTCAATATTGAAATCAAGGCCCGCTCGGTCACCGCGTTCATCGGTCCGTCCGGCTGCGGCAAGTCAACGTTCCTGCGCACCCTGAACCGCATGCACGAGGTCATCCCCGGCGCCCGGGTTGAGGGCGAAGTGCTCCTCGATGGAGACAACCTCTACGACCAGGGTGTCGACCCGGTCACCGTGCGCAGCCAGATCGGCATGGTGTTCCAGCGGCCCAACCCGTTCCCCACCATGTCGATCCGCGACAACGTCCTCGCCGGCGTGAAGCTCAACAACAAGCGGATCAGCAAGTCCGACGCCGACGACCTCGTTGAGAAGTCGCTGCAGGGTGCAAACCTGTGGAACGAGGTGAAGGACCGGCTGGGCCGTCCCGGCTCGGGACTCTCCGGCGGCCAGCAGCAGCGTCTGTGCATCGCCCGCGCGATCGCGGTCTCGCCCGAGGTGATCCTCATGGATGAGCCCTGCTCCGCGCTCGATCCGATCTCTACGCTCGCCATCGAGGACCTCATCAACGAGCTCAAGAACGACTACACGGTCGTGATCGTGACCCACAATATGCAGCAGGCGGCACGGGTTTCCGACAAGACGGCGTTCTTCAACATCGCCGGGACCGGCAAGCCCGGAAAGCTCATCGAGTACGGCGACACTGCAACCATCTTCAGCAAGCCCTCCGTGAAGGCGACCGAGGACTACGTCTCCGGGCGCTTCGGATAACCCTCGGGTAAACCGATCATCGGTCCCGCCGTCCCGCCCGGAACACCCCGGCGGCGGCGGGACCGACGCGTTTAAGCCGACTCGTTCAAGCCGTGCCCCGCCCACCCGAGCGGCGCGGGAGCCGTACCGGGAGTTAAGTTGTGCAGGGAAGCTGTGCCGCGAGGCTAGAACAGCGGGCTCAGCGCCAGGAAGAACACGGCGCCCAGGAGCGCGGCAACGACGGCGGTGGCCAGCCAGACCAGGAGGATCCGCAGCAGCTCGGAGCCGCGCACCGAGGCGAAGCGCTGGTTGGCGCCGGCTCCGACGATCGCCGACGTCATTGTGTGGGTGCTTGAGAGCGGGACCTGCAGCGAGATCGCCCCTACGAACAGCATGACCGAACTGACCCCCTGGGCCGTCATGCCCCGCAGGGGGTCGATGCGGACGAGCCGGTGCGCCAGGGTGTGGGTGATGCGCCAACCGCCGCACAGCGAGCCGCACGCCAGCAGGACGCCCGCGAAAACCTGCACCCACAGCGGCATCTGCGTCCCCGAGGAAGCCCCGGTGGCCACGAGCGCGAGCAGGATCACGGCCATTGTCCGCTGGCCGTCCTGCAGCCCGTGCCCGAGGGCAAAGATCCCCGCGAAAACCGACTGGCCGATCCGGTTGCCCGTGTTCACCTTGCGGGGGGAGTTGTAGCGCAGCAGCCAGATCGCGGGGAACACTGCGACATACGCTAGAAGATAGGCCACAACAGGGGAGAGCAGCAGTGGCAGCACGATCTGGAGGAGGAGCACCCGGCCCGGGCCGGCGATCGCTTCGCCGCCGAGCAGGCTCGAGGCCGCGCCGGCCCCGATCAGGCCCCCGATCAGGGCATGCGTCGACGAGCTTGGCTTGCCGCGGTACCAGGTGAAGAGCCCCCAGCAGCCGGCGCCGAGCAGTCCGGCAATGAGCACGCCGAGTCCGGTGGTGCCCGGGGGCAGGCGGAGCCCCTCGTCAGCGAAGAAGAGCGCAAGGGAGGTGCTCAGCAGCGCCCCGACGAGGTTGAAGAACGCGGCGAGCAGTACCGCGACTGTGGGGGTCAGCGCCCGGGTGCGCACGGCCGTCGCCACGGAGTTGGAGACGTCGTGGAACCCGTTGAGGAATGCGAAACCTCCCGCCAAGCCGATCACGGCAACCAGGAGGACAGGCTCCACCTAGGATTCCTTGACGAGGATGCTGCCAACATGGGTGGCGACCTTGCGGATGTCTTTCGTCACATCCACAAGCTGGTTTGCAACATCCCGGTGCCGCGCGTAGGCGAGCGGTTTGTGGTCCGAAAGCAGCTCGGCGCACCAACTGCGGTGGGTCCGCTCGGCTCTACGGGCAAGGCGGAGGATTTCGATCCAGTATTCCTCGAGTTCGTCCATCGAATTCAGGCGGCGCATCGCCACAGCGGTGAGTTCGGCCTGCCGGTTGATGACCTCGAGCTGTTCCGCGGCGCGGGGGCTCAGCCTGCTGAGTTTATACAGGGCGATCAGTTCGGCGGCCCCGTCGAGCTTCTCAATTGCCTCGTTGAGGAGCCGTGAAAGGGAGTACATGTCCTCCCGGGGCAGGGGGTTCACGAAGGAGGTGCGCATTGAGGTCAGCAGTGCGAAGTGGAGGTCGGTCGAAGCCGCCTCGTGCTGGTGCAGTTCCTCGGCGAGCCTGTCGTACTCCTCGGTCGCGGCGCCAAGAACAGCCGACATCGTGCCGACTCCGAGCACGAGCTGCTGCGCCATTCGGGAGAGGAGCTCGAGACCGGCGGTTTCCTGGGGGAAGAGGCGTAACTTCACGGATGCTTCCTGCGCTCAGGTGCGGCTGGACTCGATGGATGGCATGGTAATGGCGCCGAACCGGGAGCGCCTCTCGGCGGAAGGCCGCTCGAAGCGGCTGAGTGTTGAAGCCCGGGGGTTCCACGGTCCGACGCCAGTTTCAGTTTTCTCCTCTGCGGCGTCTGTGTCAACACGCGCCTCCGGCGCCGTTAGTCAAGCTCTCCCCGGCGCCAGGCGGCTGCGGCGTGTTCAAGGTCCTCAGCCGTCTTGATGAGCTGGTGGGAGTTCCTCGTCAGTTTCGCCGCGTGCGCACTGTTCGAGTGTTCGGCGTCGGCAGCATGGTTTGCCTGTCCGAGGGCGATCACCCTGCAGAAGGCGGCGAAGCGTTCAAGGGCGACGTCGAACTCCCCTTCGAACGCCCCCGAAAGGATGGTGTCGGCCATTTCGGCGACCTCGGTGGCGCCCGGAGGTTCGGCAACGCCGGCCACCACCTTGGAGACCTGCGCTACCTCCTTTCCGGCGCTGAAGTAGGAGGCGATCCGCTCCGGGTCCTTCTGCGTTGCCGCCCGCAGCGCGTAAAGGCGCCACAGGGCCCCGGGGAGGGACCGCGCGGGGCTCTCCGCCCACATCTCCGCGACCGCCTCAAGACCCTGCCTGTCTGCCAGCTCCACCAACCGGCGGGTCACCTCGGGGTCGTCGTTGTCCCGGCCGTGGTGGACCAGCGCATGCGCCGCCATGTGCGCCGCTTCGGAAACGCGCGACGGGTCGACGCCGCCGGCGAAGACCTCGAAGTCAACAGGAGCAAATGGCTTGGGCTTGTGCGGCCGCGGGGTCTTGTTCGTGTAGTCGCCGTCCATGGGAACGAGAATACTCCTGCCGAAGACCGGTAAGAAGGAGAGCCCCGCCTGTGGAGCAGGCGGTGCCGAGGCCGGATTCCGGCATCCTCCTGCACCAGCGGTGCGGGGATTTACGATAAAGTTAAAAGGTCGTTCGAGCTGGCTGGGTCCAGCCCGCCCGATGACGGGCCTTTAGCTCAGCTGGTAGAGCATCGGACTTTTAATCCGTGGGTCGTGGGTTCGAGCCCCACAGGGCCCACTCTTTCGAGAGTGGAAAGCCTCCGTCGGCCACGGCCGGCGGAGGCTTTTGCGTTGCCGAAGCGGCGGCGTCTGCGCTTGGGCGTTGACTAACGCCCTCCGGGGGTCTGCAATTGAGGGAAGTAGCTCCGAACGGGTGCCGGGCACTGGCGCCCAGTCATGAGGATTCCCATGAGCGACGTCGCATTCGGGCTTTCCGGCCCGCTGCTGGCGGCGGCAGCGGCTGCTGCTGCCTGCTTCACGGCCTGGCGGGTTGACGTGGCCCTGAGCCGGCGGGTCGACGCTGACTCCCTGTTCTGGCTGATTTTCCCCGGGGTGTTCACCGTCATCGCCCTTGCCGCCGCGGGTGCAGGATCCCCGAGCGGGAAGCCTGCAATTCTTGCCGTCCTGCTGATCGCTTCCATCCTCGCGGTTTACGTCGCGCTGCGGCAGCGGAGGCGGGTTTCGGGCCGGGCCGAAGCCGCGGCGGAAACGGAATGGGCAAGTCTTCGGCTGCGCCACGAAACTGCGGTGCGCCGCTGGATCGATTACGAGTTGGATCCCGGCAAAGCCATCGCCTACCCGGCAATGTCCGACCCCTCCAGGGCCGCATCGCGCCGCGTGCTCGCTGCTTTGCGTGACTCGGACAATGAGTGGGCGGCACGGGCGGCGGACGGCTCGAACCGGCACACGGGGTTCGAGGTTGCGGGCGGGTACCTGGCGGCGGTGCGCCGGTTCGAGCACGCACTGGTTGCCGCGGAACGCGAAGCCGGCGTGGCCCTGCCGGCCGGCCGCGCGGCACCCTCGGCATTACTCGACACGGCCTCCCAGCCCCGCCCGTAAGGGCCGCACGCCGCCGGCTTCCGCGCCGGAGGGCAGCCGATCCACAATCGTTACCGCAGGACCCTTTCCCCACGGTGGATGCCCTGTAGGGTGGGAATCCCGGAAGAAAAGTGTTTCGAGAGGGACGAATGCGCCTAGTGAGAAGAAGCCTTGCGGCAGCTGCCGCAGCAGCTCTTTTTGTCGTCGGAGCCCTTCCCGTCGGTGCAGCCGCCGTCGAGCCGGGCCGCGTCAGCGCCGAACCCCGCGTCGGCGGAAATGCGGGTGGCGGAAATGCGGCAGGCGCAGTTACGGCCGGAGTGCGGTTCGCAACCTACAACGCGAGCCTTACCCGCCCGAACGCCGGAGGCCTCGCCCGCGATCTCAGCACCAGGAACAACGCACAGGCGCGGACTATCGCGGCAGTAGTCCAGAGTACGGATCCGGACGTGCTGCTGCTCAACGAGTTCGATTACGACTCCGAGCACCGAGCCGCCGACCTCTTCCGCACCAACTACCTCGAGGTGGGCCAGGGCGGCCGTGCGGGTGTCACCTACCCCTACGTTTACGTCGCACCCTCCAACACCGGGGTTCCCAGCGGGCTCGACCTGAACAATGACGGCGTGACCGGCGGGCCCGATGACGCTTTCGGTTTCGGGGCCTTCGAAGGCCAGTACGGGATGGTTCTCTACTCGAAATACCCAATTGATGAAGCGAACATCCGCACCTTCCAGGAGTTCCTTTGGAAGGACATGCCGGGTGCGCTGCTTCCCACCGACGCGGTCGCAACCGAAGGCAACGGCTGGTACTCGCCCGACGAGCTCGAGCGCGTCCGGCTCTCGAGCAAGTCCCACTGGGACGTGCCGGTCAAGGTGGGCGGCAAGACGGTCCATGTCCTGGCGAGCCATCCGACCCCGCCGGTCTTCGACGGCCGCGAGGACCGCAACGGCAAGCGCAACAACGACGAAATCCGTCTCTGGGCGGACTACGTCGAGGGCGGGAAGACGGCCGCCTACCTCTACGACGACGCGGGAGTGCGGGGCGGGCTGGCGCGCGGCTCGCGGTTCGTCATCATGGGAGACCAGAACAGCGACCCGCTCGACGGCGACTCGGTCCCCGGCTCGATCGGCCAACTGCTGTTTCACCGGCTCATCGAGGATCCCCTGCCTTCCTCCGAAGGCGCGGAGGAAGCCTCGGCGCTCCAGGGCGGGGCGAACACCCGGCACTCGACGAGTCCCCGCTACGACACCGCGGACTTCGAGGATCTCGGTGCTGGGAACCTGCGCGTTGACTACGTGCTTCCCTCAAAGAACCTTCCGGTGCTCGGCTCAGGGGTCTTTTGGCCGCGGGTGGGAACCGAGGGATCCGAACTCACCGGAATTTATCCCTTCCCCTCAAGCGATCACCGCCTGGTCTTCGCCGACGTGAGGCTGCCGCGGAAATAGCTCGGGACTTCCGCTAGGGCGCCGGCCCTGCCGGCAGCCTTGCCGGCGGCATTCTCGTTTTCCACCCGGCTGGATCCCTGCGCCGATCCCTGTTTTGACCGCTCAGGCTTAAAATTGAAACTGGCTCCGCGTTCTGCGTATGGGGGAATCGCAGAAAGGGGAGCCAGCGGTTTAAGTATACTGCGAAGTGGTCCGAAAATGTCCAGTTGGAAGGCGAATATGGCCGTCACGGCAAAGGCGTTCCAGCTGTGGCGTGTGCGGATCGCTCCGCACGACACCGTCTCCGATGTGTGCAGGACCGCCGGGCTGAAACGGTCTACCCTCGCGCAGCAGCTCGTCCGCGGCAAGGTGTCGGTTGCAACAGTCATTGCCATCGCCCGCGGCTACGGACTCGATCCCGTGCAGGCCCTTGGCGAATTCGAAGGCTACGCCGATCTGCCCACGGGCATCCGGTCGCCCACCCAGGCCGAGCTCCTCAGCCAGGTTTCCCACATTGACGTGCTGAGGCTTGTGGTCCAGCACAGCGAGGACCGGCAGGGGACGGCCTTCGAGCTCCAGCCCTTTCCCCACCGGAATTCGGTGCGGGCCTGGATCGAAGCAATCGATCCGGGGGACCTGCGCCAGGCATTGTCGCGGCACACCGGCGTCGCCCGTCAGAACATTTCGGCTCAGCTCACCGCGGGAAGACTCAGCCCGGATCTCGCGGTTGAAGCAGCGCGCATCGCAGGGGTTTCGCTCGCCAGCGGGCTGGTCGTTACGGGGCTCCTGACCGCAGCCGAGGGCGGCTGGCCCGAGGACGGCCGGCGCCAGGCGCTTGAGGCGCTGAGCGAGATCGACCTCGTGCTCCTTGGGCGTGACCGTCTCGAGGCGCTCGGCAAGCAGTTGAAGAAGGCTGAAGCGGACGACCGGAAGGACCGTGCAATTTTGGAGAACCTCGGATGAGCGTCCAAACGGTCCAGTGGGCCGCCCTTGTGTTGTGCCTGGTCGGGGCCGGCCTGCGGCTCCCTGACGCAGTGCGCGGGCAGGGGAGGTCCGTGTTCACAGCGTTGGTGCTGCTCTCGGTGGCGGTCGCGCTGTCGCTACCGCCCATCTACCTCACCGTCGACTCCGCCCTCGGCCGCGAAAATCTCGCAAACCTCGTCATCCGGCTCTCGCTCTTTGCGGTAACCATCCTGCTCGGCCTGCGCATGGCCGCGGCCTTCGGCTGCCGGCGGGCGCGGTCCCGGCTCGTGGGGCCGGTCGGCAGAACAGTACTGGTCATTGCGGTTGCCTGCACCGTCGTCCTGTTCCTCCTGAGCGACCTGCGCGGCTCCTCAACGGGGCTGGCGGCGTTCAAGGACCAGCAGGAGGTCCAGCTCTACGCGGCTGTCGGCAGGCTTTACCCCGGCTATGTTGCGGCATGCCTTGTCCTGCCGGCCGTGGCCGCGGCCCGCAACCGCTCGTTCCGTGGAATCCACCGCGTCGCCTGCCTGCTGCTCGGGCTGGGTTTTGCGCTGATCGTTGCCTTTGCGGCGGTTCGGGTGTTTGTCGAAAGCAGCGTGCTCGGTCCCTTGGACGTGCTGCTGCCGTTCGCCGCAATCCTGCTCGTTGTCTCGGGGCTGACCCTTATCTGGTTCAGCAAGCGCAGGTTGAGGACTCGAAAGCACAGCAGACTGCCCCGCTGATCGGTTTCGAGACCGAATCGTGTTCAAAATCGGTTCACGTTTTCATGACAGTGTGAAAATATAATGATTATGTAACTGCCGCTGACCGTGGGGGGTCAGCGGATGGTTACGAATCCCCGGTGCGTCCATTAGAACGGGTGGACGTACCGGGGATTCACCTCCTGGCTGGAACAGCCAGCACGGCACGGCCTATTCGGCGTCGTGATCCGTCTCGATAATCTTCGCAAGATCCTCAAGGACCGCGTCGGCGCCCTCTCCTTCAGCGCGCAACACCACGACGTCCCCGTGGGAGGCACCGAGGCTCATGAGCGAAAGGATGCTCGAAGCGTCCATTGCCTCGTCGACCGGATCCCCCTCGAGGGCGATTGTCACCTCCAAAGGAACCGCTCCGGCAGCTTCGGCGAAGATCGAGGCAGGGCGAGCATGCAGGCCGACGCGGCTGGCGACTGTGGCTTTGCGTTCTGACATTCGGATTTCCTTTGCTCGGTGGTTGGGCCGTTGACTCTTGCCGGCCTTTTCCTTTTCTAAGGTTCTGTAAGGGTAGCCACCCTGCTCCGGAGAGTCCCTCAGTGAAGGGACTCTCCGGAGCAGGCGGGCCGGGGTCGCCGATGCGCGGGGTTTGCGCTACACGCTCACCGGTTCGGCTGGGACTTCGTCCCGGTTGCGTGAGGCATAGCGCTTGAGCGCAACGACCACGACGGCGGAAACCACCATGCCGACGATGATCGACAGGAGGAACCACCCGAAGCCGCCTATCGCAAAGAAGACGAAGAATCCGCCATGGGGCGCCTGCGAGGTTACCCCCAGTCCCATGACCATGGCACCCGTCACTGCTGCTCCGACCATCGAGGCCGGGATGACCCGCAGCGGGTCGGCCGCCGCGAACGGGATGGCGCCCTCGGAGATGAACGACGCTCCGAGCAGCCAGGCCGCCTTGCCGTTCTCCCGCTCTGCCTGCGAGAACCGGTTGCGGTCGATCAACGTGGCGAGGGCCATGGCCAGCGGCGGGACCATGCCGGCCGCCATCACGGCGGCCATGATCTGCCACGGTGCCTGGTTGGCGGCGCTGCCGGCGCCGAGCCCGGCAACGGCGAACGAGTAGGCGACCTTGTTCACGGGGCCGCCAAGATCGAGCGCCATCATCAGTCCGAGGATGATGCCAAGGACCACCGCGGCGGTCCCGGTGAGCCCGGACAGCCAGCCGTTGAGCGCATTGGTGAGCCCGGCGATCGGTCCGCCGAGCAGCAGGAACATTGCACCCGAAGCGATGAGCGAGGCAAGCAGCGGAATGATCACAACAGGCATCAGGCTGCGCAGCCAGCGGGGCACGCTGAGCCGGCCAATCACCCGTGCCACGTAACCGGCGAGGAGGCCGCCGACGATGCCGCCAAGGAAGCCGGCCCCCATGAATCCTGCAACCGCACCCGCCACGAAGCCCGGAGCGATTCCGGGCCGGTCGGCCAGCGCGTAGGCGATGTAGCCGGCAAGGGCCGGAACCAGGAACCCCAGCGACAGCTGACCGATCTTGAAAGCCACAGCGCCGAGGTAGGTTCCGAGCCCTCCCTCGGGCAGGTTGCCCAGGCTGTTCTCAAGCACGACGGCGTCTGCAACGTCGGTGATGGCGTAGCCGCCGAGGAGGAAGCCAAGGGCGATCAGCAGCCCGCCGCCTGCGACGAACGGAATCATATAGCTGACACCGGTGAGCAGCGCGCGCTTGAGCGTCGAACCGAAGCTTTCGCTTCCGGCCTTCTCGGTGTTATCACCCTCCGCGCCGCCGGCGGTGCCCGCGACACGGCGCGCCTGCGGATTCCGGGCCGCGGCGACTGCCTCGTCAACCATTTCCCCGGGCTCGTCGATGCCCCGCTTGACCGGTGCGCTGATGACCGGGAGTCCGGCGAAGCGCTGCTTGTCGCGCACATCGACGTCGACCGCGAAGATCACGGCGTCGGCCGCTGCGATCACCGAGGGGTCGAGCGGGGTCGCGGCAGAGGAGCCCTGAGTCTCGACCTGAAGGTCGATTCCGCGTTCCTTGGCCGCAGCAACGAGCGAATCGGCCGCCATGTAGGTGTGAGCGATTCCGGTGGGGCACGCAGTGACTGCGACGAGCCGGCGCACCGCGCCATCTCCGCCGTCCCCCGCAGCGGGGGAGGGAGAACCCGCTGCGCCGTCGCCCGCTGCGGGTGCCGCAGCGTGGGCGCCCGACTGGCCGGCCGCCGAAGCAACCGGCGCCGCGGCTCCGGCCGCCGCAACTGGTGCCGCATTCTTCCCCGTGCCGAGTGCGCCTTCGACCAAGTCAACGACCTCGGCCGGGGAAGCCGCTGCACGCAGGGCCGCGGTGAAGTCCTTGCGGATCAGGGAGCGGGCAAGTTTGGAGAGCAGTTTGAGGTGCTCCTGGTCGGCGCCTTCAGGGGCAGCGATGAAGAACACGAGGTCCGCCGGGCCGTCCTTGGCACCGAAGTCAACGGGCGGGTTGATGCGCGCCATGGCCAGGGTGGCCTGGGTCACCGAGGTCGAGCGGCAGTGCGGAATCGCAATACCTCCCGGCACCCCGGTCGCGGTTTTCTCTTCCCGGGCGAGGGCATCGGCGTAGAGGCCCTCGGCGGCGGTCGCCCGGCCCTGCCGGGTCACCTGCTCCGCGAGATAGCGTATTACCGACTGGCGGTCACTGCCGAGGTCCACATCGAGAGTGACGAGTTCCGGCGTAATGAGATCGGACATTCAATTTTCCTCCTTTGGGAACGGTGCTGCGTGCTGCGCGGGTGCGCCGCCGTGCGTTCGAGCGGGAATTGCCAGGGCAGTGACGGTCACCGCCGAGGGAGTGGTCTGATCGAGCGAGGGGACCGTCGATCCGGGCAATGAGGCAGCCGCAGAGCCATGGGCGACAGCCTGCCGCAGGCAGTTCTCAGCCGTTTCACCGGCTGCGGAAGCCAGCAGGTACCCGGCGAGGGCCGAATCGCCGGCGCCGACGGTTGAACGGGCAGTGACCGGCGGGTGCTGGCCATGCCAGGCACCCTCGGCGGTGACGAGCAGGGCGCCGCGGGCTCCAAGGGTGGCGAGCACGGCACCCGTTCCCGCGTCGATCAAGGCCCGGCAGGCCCGCGCCGCGAGCTGGAAGTCGGCCTCAAGCTCGTCTCCGGTGCCAATGCCGGCAAGCTCGGCGAGTTCTTCGGCGTTCGGCTTCAACAGGTCGGGCAGGACGGCCCCGCGGGCGGCCTCGGCAAGGGCGCTGCCTGAGGAGTCGACAGCTATCCGGGGAGATCCCGCGCCGAGGCGGGTCCGCACGGCGGCGATGAGCGAGGCGTAGAAATCCGCGGGCACGCCGGGCGGAAGCGACCCGGCGAGGACCAGCCACGAGGCTCCAGGGCTTGCTTCGACGACGAGCTCGACGAGCGAAGCCACCTGGCCGGCGTCGAGGAGGGGGCCGGGCTCGTTGACCTTGGTTGTGGTGCCGTCGGGCTCGGTGAACGCGGTGTTGGTGCGCAGCGGAGCCCCCACGGGCAGGTTGCGGAAGGGCACCGCCGCGGCGCGGAGGCCGGCAAGCACCGGGTCGTCGTCGTCGCCCGGAAGGAGGGCAAGCGTCGGGACGCCCGACATGGCGAGGGCCCGGCTGACGTTGACCCCCTTCCCGCCCGCTTCAGAATGAGCGGCCACGGCGCGCTGCACCGCTCCGCGGGCAAGGGGTGATTGCAGTTCGACGGTGCGGTCGATGCTCGGATTCGCCGTCAGGGTGAGGATCACGCGGTCACCACCTCGACGTCGGCTGCGGAGAGCGCTGCGGCGAGTGCAGCCCCGGGGCGGCGGTCGGTGATGAACGCATCGATATCCTCCAGTTGGGCGAAGCTGACAAGGGATTCCTCGTTGAACTTCGAGGAGTCGGCAACAAGGACCACCCGGCGCGCTGCGTGGACAATCGCAGTCTTGACCGCCGCTTCGTCGGTGTCGGGGGTGCTGAGGCCAAACTTGGGGGAGATGCCGTTCGCACCGACAAAGGCGAGGTCGGCGCGCAGGCGGGAGAACGAGGCGACGGCGCTGCTTCCGACTCCGGCGCTGGTCAAAGCCCGAACGCGGCCGCCGATCACCTCGAGGTGCAGGGCAGAACCGGTGATCGCGTGCGCGATGGGCACGGAGTGGGTGATGACGGTTACCCCCGGACGGTGTTCGCCGGCGAGCAGTGCCGCGAGGGCCCCGGTGGTGGTGCCGGCGTCGAGCACCACCGACCCCGTGGCCGGAAGCATCTCGAGTGCGGCCTTGGCGATGCGGAGTTTCTCGGCCCGGAAGCGGGTCTGCCGGCTGGCGAGGTCGGACTCGCTGGTCGCCGCGAGGTTCTCGGCTACGGCCCCGCCGTGCACCCGCCGGAGCAGTCCGTCTTTTTCGAGGAGGGCAAGGTCGCGCCGCACCGTTTCCTGGGTGATGTTGAACCTCGCGGAAAGATCGGTCACGGTGACGCGGCCATCGGTACGCACGAGTGTGCCGATGTGACGGTGGCGTTCCTCAGCGAACATTGCGACTCCATGGGTGATGCGCCAGCTGGTGCATCTCGTTCCTGGCCGTTCTCCGTGCGTCTTTGGTTGTGTGAGAGTATCTCCGGTTTTGCCCGAGCGTCAACGGTTAACCCGGCACGGGCCGGGGCTGGACAAAAAACAGGCCAAGGCGGTAGCGCCCTGGCCTGCCTGCCTTCGCTGTGGAATCAGAGCCCTCCCTCGCGGGTCTCATTCCGCGTGACAGTCTCGCCGGTGCCCGGATCGGAGATCGACCGCGACTCCGTCACCCGGTGCTGCGGGGGGCGTTGAGCACCAGGGAGATGATCAGGCCGAGAACGCCAACCCATGAGGATGTACCCGACAAGGGTCAGGTCAACGAAGCTGACTATGTCGGCAACCGCAAAAGCGAGAATTGCCCCTATCGCGATCATTGCTATTGAGGATCCGATTCTCATGCCCATTACTCCTTTGGTCGAAATGCACCGCGGAGCCAGCAATTCATTCGGCGCTTCCCCGCGCGGCGCCGTGCTGCCTGGTGACAATACGGTAACGCTCAGCACGCTTCCCATTGCGGCTAATCCCGGGAGGGCGCCCGGCACCGGATCGGGTACTCGTCCGCCCGCCGGGGCATTGCGGCAGGGGGATTCGGAGGTTTATCGTGAAAGTTCGGGTGTTAGGATTGAACCCTAAGCATGCTGATGAAGTAGAGTATCTAAAAGTTGCACCTCGGTGCATCGGTTTTATCAGTTGCGTTATTCGCTCCGGCGGATGACCATCACTCAAAGGAGCATCTCATGGGTATTCTAGGTTTTCTTCTTCTCGGACTCATCGCTGGCGCCATCGCCAAGCTGATCCTGCCGGGGCGTCAGGGCGGTGGCTGGGTAATCACCCTCGTCCTCGGCGTTGTCGGCGCGATCCTCGGCGGCCTGATCGGTGGTGCGCTCTTCGGAACCGGAATTGAAGGCTTCTTCGATCTCTCCACCTGGCTGCTCGCCATCGGCGGTGCGATCATCGTGCTGCTCATCTACGGCGCTGTAACCAAGAACCGCAGCCGCGCATAACAAGCGCATAAGTTGTGACCGGCTGAACCTGGGGGAACAGCCGTAGAAGGGCGTTTCCGGGTCTCCGGGAACGCCCTTCGTTTTGCCCGGCCCCGCAAAAAACCATCAGTGCCGCGAGGCACAGCCCGGGCCTAGACTAAAGACGCCCGGCTGTGCCGGCGACAAGGACTGGAAGGAACTCATACGAGTGAACCCGTTATACAGGACCCGCTTCAATCCCGCAGCCAAAGCCGCATCGAGCGCGCTGTTCGACAAGGACGGCAATCCCAAGCCCGGCATCTACCGCGCCATCGAGCGGGCCATCGACGTCCAGCGCCCGCTGGTGCTGGCCAACCTGCGCCGCATCCGCAAGGCCCACCCGCACGCGTCGCCCGCCGAACTCTCGGACATGCTTGAGCGCGATTACCTTCGCGCAATCACCGTAGCGGGAGCGGCAGTCGGGGCAACCGCGGCCGTACCCGCCATCGGGACCATCGCCTCCCTGGGCCTGTCGGCGGCGGCAACAGTGGGGTTCCTTGAAGCCACAGCCCTCTATGCGCAGTCGATTGCCGAACTGCACGGCGTCCACACCGACGACCCCGAGCGTTCACGCACCATGGTCATGGCCATCCTGATGGGAGAGGAGGGCATGGCGCTCATCCAGTCCGGCCTCGGCGGCAGCAAGGGAGGGTCCGAGCCCTGGGGCACCGCTGTGGGAAGTGCGGCGCCTGCATCGATGGTGAGCGCCCTCAGCGCCAGCATCCGCCGACGGTTCATCCGCAGGATGCTCGCCCGGCAGGGCGGCGCCCTCCTCGGCCGCGCCCTCCCCTTCGGAGTGGGGGCAGCCGTGGGCGGAGCGGGAAACCACATGATGGGAAAGGCAGTCATCAGCGCCACCCGCACGGCGTTCGGCCCGCCTCCCCAGGTGGTCCCCGGCGACCTTGCGAACGTGCTTGACTCCTCCGCCCCGGAAGGCGCCGACAGGAAGCCGAAGGGCTAAGGGGCTGAGGTCGGCCCCCGCGGTTCCCCGGAGCTAGCCGAAGGCCGCGTGGGCTGCTGCGAAGATCGCAAGGCCGGCGAGCGAGCCGACAACAGTACCGTTGATCCGGATGAACTGCAGGTCCTTGCCGACCTGCAGTTCAATCTTCCGGGAGGTTTCATCGGCGTCCCAGCGCGCAACGGTTTCGGAAATCACGCTCGCGATTTCGCTGCGGTAGGTGCGCACGGCGTAGGCGGCGCCGTCGGAGATCCACCGGTTCACCTTTCCCGCCAGCTCGGGGTCGGTTGAAAGGCGCATGCCGAAGTCGCGGACCGCGGCCTTGAAGTTCGTGGTCAGTTCGCTCTGCGGATTGTTAACCGCTTCGAGCAGTGCCGTCTTGATTGTGCTCCAGGTGCGGGCAGTCAGGTCCCTGACCCGCGGATCATCGAGCAGCTGGGCCTTGATCTCCTCGGCCTTCGCGATGGTGTCCGGACTGTACTGTAGGTCCTGCGCGAGATCCTTCAGGTACTTATCGAGCGCGATCCGCACCTCGTGCTCCGGATCGTCCTGGACGGCCCGAATGAACTTCGCCAGCTCGGCGTACACGCGGTCCCCCACCACGCCGTCGACGAGGCGCGGCACCCAAGTGGGGGAGCGCTGCGCCACGACGCGCGTGACGACGCCGTAGTTCGCGTCGACCCACTCGGCGGCGCGGTCGACGAGCAGGTCGACAAGGCGGTGGTGGTGGCCTTCGCGGAAGATGCGCTCGGCGAGGCGGCCCACCGGAGGCCCCCAGGGCGGTGCCAGGATGTGGCGGCGGACCATCGACTCGATCACCGACTGCACGGCCTCGTCATTGAGGACGGTGAAGGCTCCGCGGATCAGGGCCGCCCCCTCCACGGCCACGCGATCGGCGCTTTCCGGGCGCGCCAGCCACGCGCCGGCCTTCTGGGCGATGCCCGCCGAATCGAGCTTGGCCCGCACGACCGACTCCGACAGGAAGTTTTCCTCGACGAACTGCCCGAGGGACTCGCCGATCTGGTCCTTTTTCCGCGGGATGATGGCGGTGTGCGGAATCTTGATGCCCATGGGGTGCTTGAACAGCGCGGTCACGGCGAACCAATCGGCAAGCGCGCCCACCATTCCACCCTCCGCCGCCGCGCGCACATACTGGAGCCACGGGTAGGAATCCTGGAGCGCAAACGCCGTCACGAAGATGACGGCGAGCAGCACCAACAGTCCCGTTGCCACGATCTTCATGCGCCGCAGCGCCGCAGCCCTCTGCTCGTCCGTGCCCAGCATCGATGCATTCACACAGTGAAGTCTATCGAGCCGCGCCCCTTGCGTCCCCCAGGTTGCGGCTCGTCGCGTAGCGTGGGCGACGGCAGGTTTGTCTATTTCGTCGGATCAGCAGGAGCAACCCATGCGTCCCTTGATTTTTGCCCACCGCGGAGCGAGCGGGATGTTCGCCGAGCACACGCGCGCCGCGTTCCTCCAGGCGCTGGCCGAGGGTGCCGACGGCGTCGAGTGCGATGTGCACCTGACCCGGGACCTGCAGCTCGTGTGCATCCACGACTCAACGCTCGACCGCACCTCGAGCGGAAGCGGTGACGTGGCCGATTCAACCCTGGCGGAGCTCCGCGAGCTTGACTTCGCCTCCTGGCGGGGTGTTCCGGTTCCGGCGGAGTACGGTGGCGTCCGAAACCAGTTCCTGCTGCTCTCCGACCTCCTCGAACTGCTGCGGCGCTCCGGCAGGGAGATCGCCCTTGCCATCGAGCTCAAGCATCCAAGCCCTTTCGGCCTGCGGCTCGAAGAGGAGCTGCTCGCGTTCCTCCTCGACGAAGGGTGGGATCCTGAGGGTTCCCGCCTCGGGAACGTCAGCATCAGCTTCATGAGCTTCAACCCCGACTCGATGCACCGCCTCGCAGAGACGGCGTCACCCCACGCGCTGTGCCAGCTCGTTGCCGACATTGAGCCGGAGGAGGTGCGGGAGGCGCTCAGCTTCGGGGCGGTGATGTCCGGGGCGGTGATAAACCTGATGCGCCGGGCCATCGACGAGGGCGAGGCACTGATCGATTCGCACATGGTGGGCCTCGCCGGCCCGGGCGTCGCCTATATGCGGGACCATCCGGAGCAGGTGCGGGCGTGGATTGCAGACGGCATCCGGGTCCGGGTGTGGACGGTCAATACGCGCGAAGATGCCGAATTCGCCGCCACTCTGGGCGTCCAGGAGATTACAACCGACTATCCCGCAGAAATGATTCGCATCTTTTCGGATGCGGCTGAGGAATCCGCGACTCGGGGCAGGGGATTGTGATTGAGTTAAACCATGCCTACCCCCATAGAGGACTACGCACTGGTCTCGGACCTTCACACCGGGGCGTTGATTTCCCGTAAGGGAAGCGTCGACTGGCTGTGCTTTCCCCGTTTCGATTCCCCCTCGGTATTCGCGGCAATTCTCGGAAACGAAGACCACGGACGCTGGCTGCTTGCTCCGTCGGCGGAAGACGCGGACGTCGTGGAACGCAGTTACATCGACTCCACCTTTGTCCTGCAGTCACGGTGGCGCACGCCTACCGGTGAAGTCCTCGTCACCGACTTCATGCCCGTCGAGGACCGGCGGGCGTCGATCGTCCGCCGCGTCGAAGGCATCAGCGGAAGCGTTGAGATGCGCGAGGAGCTGGAGGTGCGCTTCGGATACGGCGAAATCGTTCCATGGATGAGCAAGGCGCACGACGACGACGGACCGATGCTGCTGGCCATCGCCGGCCCCGACGCGATGATGCACCGCGGAAACACCCTGCGCGCCAGCGGGCATAAGCACCAAGGCACCTTCACGGTGGGCGCCGGTGAGGTCCGCGACATCGAACTGGCATGGTTCCCCTCGCACCGCCGTGCGCCGCGCCTTCTTGAGGCGGCGCCCTGCATCGAGAGCACCATTGCCTACTGGCAGGCGTGGGCGGCGAACTACGAGCCCCAGGGCGAATACGACGCAATGGTCAAGCGTTCGCTGCTGGTGCTGCGCGCCCTGACCCACGAAGACACAGGCGGAATCGTCGCGGCACCCACCACCTCGCTGCCGGAGAGCTTCGGCGGGGAACGGAACTGGGACTACCGCTTCTGCTGGCTCCGCGACGCAGCGCTGACCCTTGAGGCGATGATGACGCACGGGTATCAGGGCGAGGCGCTGGAGTGGCGGAACTGGCTGCTGCGGGCGGTCGCAGGAGACCCGGAGGACTTCCAGATCATGTACGGGGTCGCGGGGGAGCGCAAACTTCCCGAAACGATCCTCGAACACCTGCCGGGATACGCCAATTCGGTTCCGGTCCGCATCGGCAACGGAGCGGTGAACCAGTACCAGGCCGACGTCGTGGGTGAAGTGATGGTGGCCCTCGAGCAACTGCGCGGGCACGGCGTCACCGAGGACCACTTCTCCTGGCCGCTGCAGCGCTCGCTGCTCGGGTTCGCCGAAAACCACATGCACGATAAGGACAGCGGGATCTGGGAAATGCGCGGAGAGCTCAAGCACTTCACGCATTCGCGGGTGATGATGTGGGCGGCATTCGACTGCGGCGTGCGTGCCGTGCGCGACCACGGGCTCGACGGGCCGGTCGAGCACTGGACGGCGCTGCGCGACGAACTGCGCGCCGAGATCCTCGAGAACGGGTTCGACGCCGAGCGCAACACCTTCACCCAGTACTACGGCGGCACCGAGCTCGACGCCTCGCTGCTCCAACTGCCGCAGGTGGGTTTCATCGCCTATGACGACCCGCGCATGCTTGGCACCCTGGCGGTGATGGAGAAGGACCTTGTCGATGACCACGGACTGCTGCTCCGCTACCGCACGGAGGTGGCGGTTGACGGGCTCGAGCCCGGCGAACACCCCTTCCTCGCCTGCTCGTTCTGGCTGGTGGAGCAGTATGCCCGCTGCGGGCGGCGCTCCGACGCGCGGGCCCTCATGGACCAGCTGCTTGGCTATGCGAACGACCTCGGCCTGCTCGCTGAGGAATATGATCCCGACGGCAGGCGCATGGCAGGCAACTACCCGCAGGCCTTTTCCCACCTGGCGCTGGTGCGCGCCGCCGACGCCGTCAACGCGGACGGCGCCGTCGACGAGGTCGACGGCGCCGGGCAGGATCAGGTGCCGGCCGTGCTCACCAGGGCTTCAGGACAACCTTGATCGCGCCGTCCTGCTTTTTCTGGAAGTTCTTGTAGGCGGCCGGCGCCTCGTCGATTGACACCTCATGGGTCATCAGGTCGGTCACGCCCAGCGGGTCGGCCGGGTCCTCGACGAGCGGAAGCAGGTCATCGATCCAGTTCTTGACGTTGCACTGACCCATGCGCGTCTGGATCTGCTTGTCGAACATCGTCAGCAGGGGCATGGGGCTGGCGGTTCCGCCGTACACGCCGCTCAGGGACAGGGTTCCGCCGCGACGCACGGCGTCGATGGCGGAGTGGAGCACCGTGAGCCGGTCAACACCGGCGGTCTCCATCGCCTTCTGCGCGAGCGCATCGGGCAGAAGCCCCACGGCGGTCTGCGCGAACGCGCCAACGGGGGAGTGATGGGCCTCCATGCCCACCGCGTCGACGATCGCGTCCGGGCCGCGCCCGCCCGTCATGCTGCGCAGCTCCTCGCCGGTGTTCTTCGAATAGTCGATGGTTTCGATGCCGTGGCGCTGGGCCATGGCACGGCGCTCGGGCACCGGCTCGACGGCGATCACGCGGTGGCCAAGATGCCTGCCGATGCGGGCGGCGAACTGCCCCACCGGGCCAAGCCCGTACACCGCGAGCGTTCCGCCCTCGGGAACGTCCGCGTACTTCACCCCCTGCCAGGCTGTGGGGAGGATGTCGGAGAGGTAGAGGTAGCGTTCGTCGGGAAGCGCCGTGCCGACCTTCACGGGACCATAGTCGGCATGCGGCACCCGGAGGAACTGCGCCTGCCCCCCGGGGACGGAACCATAGAGCTCCGAAAAGCCGAAGAGGCTCGCTCCCATTCCCTTGTCCCGCACCTGGGTTGTCTCGCACTGCGACTGCAGGCCTCGGACACACATGAAGCAGGTGCCGCAGGAGATGTTGAACGGGATAACCACCCGGTCCCCGGGCGAGAGGTTCGTCACCGCGCTGCCTACTTCCTCAACGATGCCCATCGGCTCATGGCCGAGGACATCGCCCTTGTGCATGTAGGGTCCAAGTACCTCGTAGAGGTGAAGATCGGAGCCGCAGATCGCCGTTGAGGTGATCCGAACGATTGCGTCGGTGGCGTCCTGGATCACCGGGTCGGGAACTTCCTCAACGCTGACCGAACGCCGCCCCTGCCATGTCACTGCCTTCATGATCACTCCTCAGTTAGTAAGTAGGCTGTCGATCCCCACTATTCCCGGCGGCGGCCGATTTGGAAAGCCGGGTACTGGGGGCCCCCGCCGGCGTTCTACCCTGAGTTGGTGAGATTCTTGCAGTTCCCCTCCGTACGCGTGGGCTTGTCCGTCGCACTGGCCACCGGGCTCTACGGCATATCCTTCGGCGCGCTCGCCGTCGCAGCGGGGCTGGACCTGCTGCAGACGGCCGCCCTGAGCCTGCTCCTGTTCAGCGGGGGGTCCCAGTTCGCCTTCGTGGGGGTCATTGCCGGGGGAGGCAGCGGGTTCTCAGCTATGTCCGCCTCGGCCCTCCTTGGCATCCGCAACGGCGTCTACGGAATGCAGTTGAACCTGCTGCTGCGCCCACGGGGCCTGCGGAAGCTCGCTGCAGCGCATCTGACGATCGACGAGTCCGTTGCAACGGCCGTCGGCCAGACCGACGCCCTCGAACAGCGCCGGGGTTTCTGGGTGGCCGGTATCGGGGTTTTCGTTTTGTGGAATCTCTTCACCATCGTCGGGGCCCTCCTGGGTGCGGCAGTGGGCGATCCCCGCCGGTGGGGCCTTGACGGCGCCGCCGTGGCCGCGTTCCTTGGCCTGCTGTGGCCGCGGCTGAAGTCAAGGGAACCGATGGCCATCGCTGTCGTGTGTGCCGTGGTGACGGTGATCGCCGTGCCGTTCGCTCCGCCCGGCGTTCCGATTCTCGTGGCAGCGGTCGTCGCGGGCACGATCGGCTGGGCGGGGCACAGGCCCCGCTTCCCTGCGGTGAAGGCCCCTCCCCGTCCGCCGGCGGGAGGCGGCCGGTGAACGTCTGGCTCTGGATCCTGCTTGCGTCGTTCATCTCCGTCGCCACCAAGCTCGCCGGGTACCTCGTGCCCCCGCGGCTGCTCGAAAACCCGCGGATGCTTCACACCGCGGGCGCCCTGACGATCGGGCTTCTTGCCTCCCTCACGGCGGTCAACACCTTCGCGGCGGGGAATACGCTGGCCTTCGACGCCCGCGTCGCGGCACTCGCCGCGGCCGCGCTGGCCCTGGTGCTGCGGGCGCCGTTCCTTGTCGTTGTGGCAGTCGGTGCGCTCGCCGCTGCCGGCGCGCGTCTCGCGGGCCTTCCCTAAGGTTTCCGGCCCGGCCCGGCCCGGCCCGGCCCGGCCCGGCCCGGCCCGGCCCGGCCCGGCGCGGCCGGGCGTCGTGTCGGCGCGGGGGTCAGCTGCCCTGGGCGCCGGCGGCCGCGCCGACGACGGCCGCTGTGGCCTCGGCGATCGCCGCTTCCTCATCGGTTGGCACGACGAGCACGGGGACGGCCGATCCGGCGGTGCTGATCAGCCGTGCCTCCCGGCCGCGCGACTCGTTGAGCCCGGCGTCGAGTTCGACGCCGAGTGCCGTGAGCTGGCCTGCCACGCGGGAGCGGAAGGATGGTGAATTTTCGCCGATGCCCGCGGTGAACACCAGGGCGCGGGCCCCGCCCACCGCGACGTGATAGCCGCCGATGTACTTCGCGAGCCGGTAGGCGGCAATGTCAAGGGCCAGCTCCGCCCACTTGTCGCCGGCTTCGGCGGCCTTCTCCACCGAACGCATGTCGTTAGTGCCGGCGAGGCCGCGCAGGCCGGACTCGCGGTTTAGGAGGTTGTCGAGGTCCTCGGGCGAATAGCCCTCCCGGGCGAGGAAGAACAGGATCGACGGATCGATGTCGCCGGAGCGGGTTCCCATCACCAGGCCCTCAAGCGGGGTGAAACCCATCGAGGTGTCGATGCTCCTGCCGCCGCGCACGGCCGTCACCGACGCGCCGTTGCCGAGGTGGGCGATCACCGCGTTGAATTCATCGCGCGGCATTCCAAGGAACTCGGCGGACCTGCCCGCGACGTAGTCGTGCGAGGTTCCGTGGAAGCCGTACCGGCGGATACCGTACTTGGTGTAAAGCTCATCGGGCACTGCATACCGCCAGGCACGCTCGGGCAGCGTCCGGTGGAACGCGGTGTCGAAAACCGCGACCTGGGGCATGTCCGGCCACTTCTCGGCAACCGCACGGATGCCCAGCACGTTGGCGGGGTTGTGGAGCGGAGCCAGTGGATTCAGGCGCTCGATGGCGCGGATGATCTCCGGGGTAATGAGCACCGGCTCGCCGAAGCGCTCGCCTCCGTGAACAACCCGGTGACCCACGGCGTCGATTGTCTTTCCCTGCAGGATCACCGCCAGCTCCGTGTCGAAATGTTCGATCGCCGCGGCGTGGTCCGGTACCCATTCCTCGCCGATGCTTTCGATCGATCCCTGGGCGAGCACTTCGTTTCCCTCACGCACCTGGTACTTCAAGGACGACGAGCCGGAGTTGATGACGAGGACGATCATGCTTACTGCTTTCCTGGGGAGAGTGCGGGGGACCCTGCTGCCACGGCCGGAGCCGGCGCCGCGGGTTCCTGCTGGGCCTGCACCGCCGTAATGGCGACGGTGTTGACGATGTCTTCGACCGTGCAGCCCCGGGAGAGGTCGTTGACGGGTTTGCGCAGGCCCTGGAGCACGGGCCCGACCGCAACGGCTCCGGCCGACTGCTGCACGGCCTTGTACGTGTTGTTGCCGGTGTTCAGGTCCGGGAAGATGAAGACCGTGGCCTGGCCCGCAACCGACGACCCGGGAAGCTTCGACGCGGCGACCGAGGCGTCGACGGCGGCGTCGTACTGGATTGGACCCTCGACGGGCAGGTTGGGCCGCAGCTTGCGCACCAGCTCCGTTGCGTGGCGGACCTCATCGACGGCCCCGCCGTACCCGGACTCCCCGGTCGAGTAGGAAAGCATCGCCACCCGCGGCTCCACCCCGAACTGGGCTGCCGTGTCGGCCGAAGCCAGGGCGATATCGGCGAGCTGCTCCTCGTTCGGCTCGGGGTTGACGGCGCAGTCGCCGTAGACCAGCACGCGGTCACGGAGGAGCATCAGGAAAACCGATGAGACGATCTTGGCGCCGTCCTTTGTCTTGACGAACTCGAGGGCGGGGCGGATGGTGTTGGCCGTGGTGTGCGCGGCACCGGAAACCATGCCGTCGACACGGCCGAGCTGCACCATCATCGTCCCGAAGTATGCACCTTCGAGCATGCGTTCGCGGGCCGCTTCGATCGAGACGCCCTTGTGGGCCCTGAGCCGTGCGTACTCGGCAGCGAATTCCTCGCGCAGGCTTGAGGTTTCGGGGTCGACCAGCGTGATCCCGGTCAGATCGACACCCTGGCCGGCGGCCAGTTCCCGGATCTTCACCTCAGGGCCGAGGATGGTCAGGTCGCAGACGTCGCGGCGGTGGAGGATCTCGGCCGCCTTGAGGATCCGCACGTCGGTGCCCTCCGGAAGGACGATGTGCCGGCGCTGGGAACGGGCCCGCTGGATCAGTTCATGGAGGAACCGCAGGGGCGTCATTGAAACGGCACGGGGCAGCTCGAGGCGTTCGAGGAGTTCCTGCTCGTCCACCTGGCGCGACCAGGCGCCGAGGGCGGCCGCCGACTTGCGGCGCAGCCCGGTTGCGATTTCCCCCCGCACCCCGCCAACGCGCTGGGCGGCGGTGTAGGTGTCATCATCGACAGCGAAAACGGGAAACGGCGCCTGGGCGAGCAGCGGGAGCAGATGCGGGTCGGGGGCGAGGCCGCCGGTGAGGATCAGCCCGGAAGGTACCGGGAACTCGGGGGAGAAGGACGAAGCGAGGGTTGCGGTGAGCACGTCCGCGCGGTCGCCCGGGACGATCACGAGGGCACCGTCGGTGAGCAGGTGGAGGAAGTTGCCGACGTTCATCGCCGCCACCCGGACGGAGTTCACGTCGCGTTCGAGGGTCGTGCTTCCCGCGATCTGCCGTGCCCCGAGTTCGGCGGCCACCTCGGAAATCGTCGGCCGGGAGATTTCGGCGAGTTCAGGAATCACGTAGACGGGCCGGCCGGAGCGCCCGGGACGGACCTGTGACCGGATTTCCTCAACGGCGTCATCGGGGGCGCGGTTGACCATCATCGCGAGCAGGGAAACCTTCGCCTCGTCGAGTTCCCTGCGGGCGACGTCGACGGCGTCAGCCGCTTCGTCAACCGACATTTCCTTGGCGCTGACAACGGCGAGGACCATCGCCCCGAGGTTGTTCGCCAGCCGGGCGTTGAGGTCGAATTCGACGGCTGCGTCGTGCCCGCCGAGATCGGTGCCTTCGACGATCACGACGTCGCACTGGCTTGCGATCTCGCTGTAGATCGCCACGCACCGGGTGTCGATCTCCTCGCGGTTCCCCGACACGATCAGCGCCCGTGCCTCGGCGCGGGTCAACCCGCCGCGGGAGCGGTCGGGCGGAAGGTCGAAGACGCGCTGCAGCAGCTGCACCATGGGGTCGGCTGCCGGGTCGGGGCCTTCGACGATGGGGCGGAAAAATCCCACCCTGTCCGCGTGCCGGTGGAGCATGTCGGCAAGCCCCAGGGAAATCAGGGACTTGCCGGAGCCGGGGGTCATTGCGCTGACGTATATTCCGCGGGTCATTGCCCCATCCTGTCAGGCACGCGCGCCACTGACCATAACGCAGGCCACAGCCGCACAATAGGCGGCGACTATTCCGGTGCTTTCTGTAAGACTGTGGGAATGCTTGTAGCCTTCTCCGTTGCCCCTTCCGGATCCTCGCCGCATTCCGAGGCCGACCCCGAAGGGTCGGTGCACGACGCCGTTGCCGCTGCCGTGGCCGTGGTGCGGGAATCGGGACTGCCGAACTCCACCGATGCGATGTTCACCACGCTCGAGGGGGAATGGGACGAGGTGATGCAGGTGATCAAGCACGCAACCGAAGCGGCGGGAAGATACGGCAGCCGCGTCTCGCTGGTGCTCAAGGCCGACATCCGGCCCGGGCGCACCGGCGAGCTCACCGGCAAGGTGGAACGGCTCGAGAAGGCGCTGGGGGAACTGCAGGAGTTCGAAGGCCACTCCTGAGGGCTGCGGGTTCCAGGGCGAAGGCCCCAGATCCGCCTTGAAGACCCGGTGCCTCCTGGAAGACACCGTGCCTCCTGGAAGACCCCGTGCCTCCTGGAAGACCCCGGTGCCGCCTATGCTTGAGCGGTGATTTTCGAGATTCGCCGTGCCGGCGTCGATGACGCCGAAACATATACCCGGACGCATGTCCAGGCCCTCCACGAAACCTATGCGGAGCTCCTGCCGGGTGCGTTCCACGACCACTACGACGCCCAGCTCCCCGACCTCATCGCCCGGCGCCGGAGCCTTCTGGCCGGCGCCGCTGACGGAACCGTGGGGGAGGTGGGGAGCTGGATCGCCTACGACGACGCCGGCAGCGCCGTCGGGATTGTGACTTCCGGCACCGGGAGGGACCCCGCCCGCCCCGATTTTGAACTCCACCGGCTCTACACCCTCGAGCGGACCCACGGCACCGGGCTCGGGCAGAGGCTGCTCGACGTGGCGGCAGGGAACCGGCCGGCCTACCTGTGGATCCTCAACGGCAATCCCCGGGCCGAGCGCTTCTACTCCCGCAACGGTTTCACGCCGGACGGAACCACCGCCCTGTGCGGGCCGAGCTGGCACCACCGGCCGATGTTCCGGATGCACCGCGTCTGAGCGGGCCCGCCGGCGCGGATAGCATTGGGGGATGCAGCAACCAGCCCGCCTGCGGGCGCTTCCGGCAAGTGCGGCCAACGGCGGCCCCTCGATGAGCCAGGGCTGATGGCGCGACAGCCCCGCCCGCGTCCGGTCTCCGGCGAATTTCCAATCGACACCGGCACCTGCGAGCTTGAGCCCGATCCCTACAGCCCCAACAGCTGGGTGCTGCGCGTCAACGGTGTGCCAAGCTCGCACATCGATCTCGACGATCCGCTGCGCCTCGACTTCGAATACATGCGGTGGATCGCCTCGCTGGTGAACTCGCGCTGGGACGCGCAGGCGAGGCTGCGGGTGCTTCACCTCGGCGGCGGCGCGTGCTCCCTGGCCCGGTATTTCGCGGCAGCGTATCCCCAGGCCCGCCAAGTGGTTGTTGAGCTCGACGGACGCCTCGCGGAGCTGGTGCGGGAATGGTTCGACCTGCCGCGCGCCCCGCTGCTGCGGATCCGGGTGGGCGAGGCCCGGGAGGTCACCCGGTCGCTCTCCGAGTCGAGCCGCGACCTGATCATCCGCGACGTCTTCGCCGGAAGCAGGACGCCGGAGGCACTGACCACCACCGAATTCACAAAGGAGGCCAAGACCGTGCTCGCGGCCGACGGCGTCTACCTTGTCAACTGCGGCGATGGGCCGGACCTGCGCATGGCCCGCCGGGAAGCGGCAACGATCGCGGCGGTGTTCAGCCACACCGCAGTCATCGCCGACCCCGCAATGCTCAAGGGGCGAAGGTACGGCAACGTCATCATCGTCGGAAGCGATGCTCCGCTGGGCGAGGATCCGGGGCTTGCCCGTGAACTGCTCGGCGGAGGAGTGCCCGCCCACCTTTGGCCGGACGCGCAGGTGCGGAAGTTCGCAGCCGGAGCCCAGATCCTGTCCGACTGACCGCCGGCCGGGCCGGCTCAGACTCCCAGCAGCTGCTCGATCGGGCCGATGCCGAAGAAGATCACGAACGCGCCGGCCACTGCCCACATCACCGGGTGGACCTCCCGTGCACGGCCCTGGATGGTTCGGGTCAGCACGAACGCGATGAAGCCGGCGCCGAGCCCGTTGGCGATCGAGTAGGTGAAAGGCATGAGCGCGAAGGTGAGGAACGCCGGAATCGCGATGCCCCAGTCCTGCCAGTCGATGCGGCCGACCTGTGCCACCATCATGAAGCCCACAACCACGAGGGCCGGGGCAACGGCCTCGAAGGGCACGAGGCTGATCAGCGGCGTGAAGAACATGGCGAGCAGGAACAGGGCGCCGGTGACCAGGTTGGCGATTCCGGTGCGTGCACCTTCCCCGATGCCCGCGCCGGATTCGACGTAGATCTGGTTTGAGGAAACCGATCCGGCACCGCCGGCGACGGCGCCGAGGGCATCGACGATGAGCACGCGGTCGACCCCGGGGATGTTTCCCCGCTCATCGACCAGCTTGGCCTCGTTGGCGAGGCCGACCATTGTGCCCATCGCGTCGAAGAAAATGCTCAGCAGGATGGTGAAGGTCAGCAGGAGCGCCGCTGTTGCTCCGAGCCGTCCGAACGCGCCGAAGATGCTCACGTTGCCGATCAGGCTGAGGTCCGGAAGGCCGACCCATGCCCCGGAGGGAAGCTCGGGAACCACGAGGGACCAGCCCTGGGGGTTCGGCTCCTGTCCGGGAGCGACACTTGGGCCCACATTGGCCACGGCTTCGATGACGACCGCAAGCGCGGTCGCAGCGAGGACCCCGATGAGGATGCCGCCGCGCACCCGCCGCACCACGAGGGCGATGGTCAGTACGAGGCCGAAGAGGAAGACGACCGTTGGCCAGCCAAGGAGCACGCCCTGGAAGCCGAGCCCGACGGGAACGGTTGTCTGTGCCTCATCGGGGACCCGGCGGACAAAGCCGGCATTGACCAGCCCGATGAGGGCGATGAAGAGGCCGATTCCCACAACGATTGCGGTCTTGAGGCTTTCGGGAACCGCGTTGAAAACCGCGGTCCTGAAGCCGGTGAGCACCAGCACCAGCATCGTGAGCCCGGCCAGCATGACCAGCCCCATGATGTCGGGCCAGGTGAGGCCGGGGTTCGTAGCAACGGTGATTGCGACGAAGGCGTTGACGCCGAGCCCTGTTGCAAGGGCAAACGGGTATCGCGCCCAGGCGCCCATGAGGATCGTCAGGATGCCCGCAACCAGTGCCGTCACGGCCGCGACGCGTTCGAACCCGAGTTCACTGCCCGTCGCGTCGGCTCCGGCAAGGATCAGCGGATTGAGGACAACGATGTAGCTCATCGCGAAGAATGTGGCTACTCCTCCACGAATCTCCCGCGAATAGGTCGAACCGCGCGAGGTGACGTCGAAATAGCGGTCGAGTGCGGATCCCGTTTTGAGCATGATCATTCCTAGGGAAAGAAGGAGGTGTCCTGCCGGAAATCCTACAGGGAGCGGCGCCGCTGACGCTGCCCGCGGCGCCGCAAACGGAGCGTAGGCTGAAATCATGTTTTCTCTTCCGCCGCGCCGCACCATGTCCACCTCAGCGAATCGAGCACCCGTCCGTGCGGCAACGGGCAGGGCAACGGTCCTGGCGCTTGCCCTTGCCCTGCTGCTCTCCCTCGGAGCGGTACCGGCCCTGGCCCACGATGAGCTTGCCTCGAGCAGCCCCGAGGCCGGCGCCACGGTCGAGTCGCTTCCCGAAACCCTTGAGCTGAACTTCTCGAGCGTTCCCTCGGGCATCGGCGCCCAGGTGCAGGTCCTCGACGGATCCGGCACCGACTGGGCGGAGGGTCCGGTTCGGATCACCGACACGAAGGCGGTGCAGGCGCTTCGTGCCGGAGCACCTGCCGGGAAGTACACGGTGAACTGGAGGGTTGTCTCCTCCGATTCGCACCCGATCGAGGGGACGTTCGGATTCACGGCCGAAGCCGCAGGCACCGGTGCCGTCCCCGACGCGGCTGGAACCGCCGTCCCTATCGAAACTCCGGACGCCGGCGGGGAGCAGGAGCAGGCGGCCGGCGTCGGGGGCTTCCCCTGGAGTATTGCGGTGATGATCGCCGTGCTGCTCGCGCTGGCTGTGGCGCTGGCCCTCACGGCCCGCAGGAAGCTGGGCTCCACCAAGAAGTAGGCCGGGGCGCCTCCGGCAACGAGGGTCAGGCGTGAAGGGCGGTCAGCGCTGGGCGGTTGGGGGCGATCGCACTCCCGCGAGCCTCGGCGCTGATTGCGTCGCCGACGAGTTTGGCCTGTCGGACGATTTCGCGGGTGGTTGGGGTCAGGAGTTCGCCGACGCCCACCAGGTGCAGTCCGATGGCACGCAACGCCGCCCGGAAGTCCTTGCCGATCGCGATGCCCATCGACCGGAGGAACCGCCGGAGCCGGTTCTGCGGGTACTTCGTCAGCACCACGTGATCCGCCAGCAGCACGCCGTTCGCTGTCTGCACCGCCCATTTCTTCGAGCCGCAGACGGGCGTTGGAAGAAGTTCCGAGTAACCGATGATGCTCAGGTCCTCGGCGAAGGTCGGACGCACGTCGAGGTGATGGCTGGCGGCGTATCCCCGCAGCAGGCGGAGCAGCTCCGAGCGCTCCGAAAGGGACATCGAGTCGCCCGTCACGGCGTGGAAGGCGCCCGAATCGAGGCATTCAAGCCCTTCGACGGTGATGGATTCAATCCCGCGGCGGCTGAGTTCGCTCGCCATGGCGAGCCCCGGCAGTCCCGAACCGATGATCACTGTGGTTGTCACCTCCGCCAGAGGGGATCCAAGCGCGGCGCGAGCCGGGACCGGCGGGAGACATTTCACTGTTGAGACCTCCAGGAAGAAGGGTTGTTACCGTACAGCCCGGCGCCTCTTCCGGGCTGTACGGTATCTCGGTTGCGAACGGGTCAACCGAGAGTCACGTCTGGGGCTGCCGCCCCCAGGCGGCAGGAATCCCCCATATCGATTGCACGAAGCTTATATAACTTTTTGGACCGTGGATAGACCGGGCCTTGGGGTTACGCTACAACTAGTTGACAAAGGAGCGGCGGCCGGGCAGCTGCTTGTGGCGGGGAGGAAAATCATGGACGCTTCGCACGGGGCCGACGCGGCTCGGGACCCGGTACGACACGGCATTGTGGCCGGTGTCGACGGGTCGCCCCAGAGCATCTGCGCCCTCAGCTGGGCCGCCCAGGAAGCCGAACGGCGCCGGGTCCCCCTCTACGTGGTCACCGCCTACAGCGTCCCGGTTTTCGCGGCGTCGAGCATGGACGCCGGATACGCGACCGTCGACGACTCGGTGATCCGTGAAGGTGCCCGTGGCGCCCTGGACGAGTCGTTGAGGCACATCGAGGGCTATGACATCGAAATCGTTCCCCGGATCGAGACGGGCGATGCCGCCGGGGTGCTGCTCGACCTTTCGGCCGAAGCGGAGCTCGTCGTGGTCGGCTCCCGGGGCAGGGGCGGCTTCGTCGGAAGGCTGCTGGGCTCGGTGAGCAGCGCCCTTCCCGCCCACGCGCAGTGCCCCACCGTCGTCGTTCCGCTCTCCTGCGCCCCCCGGTTCGGCCAGGACCACCTCCTCGAGCACAGGGGCAGGACGGTGCCCGGGCCTGCGGCCGCGGGCATTGAGAAGGTCGTGGTTGTCGGGGTGGACGGTTCGGAGCAGGCCCGGCGGGCCTCCCTCGCAGCCGCCGAGGAGGCCCTCTCCCGGGGTATTCCGCTCCGGGTGATCTGTTCGATTCCGCCCTTCAACGGCTCCCTTGCGTGGGTTCCGGCTCCGCTTGACCGGGACGCCCTCCGCTCCGACATCACAGCACAGCTTGGTGCCGGGCGGGACTGGCTGCAGAGCCACTTCCCGTCGCTGACCATCACCGTGGAACTGCTCGACGGACCACCGGCTGAGGTGCTGATCGAGGCCTCACGCACAGCGGAACTGCTGGTTGTGGGGACGCGCGGGCGGGGCGGATTCGCCGGGATGCTCATGGGCTCCACAAGCCAAGGGGTGCTTCATCACGCCAAAGGGCCAGTGATGGTGGTGCCGGACAGCGAAGACCCTCGCCTGCTGAACCGGAGCGAATTCGGGCCGATGATCCCAACGCCGAACTGAGCGGCGCTGAACTGGACTCAACTCCGCAGAACCGGCTGCAGGACCTGGCGGAATCCGCGGATCCTCGCTGCCGCTTAGCGCACGGCGGACGCGGCTCAGCAGGATTGCAGGGCATCCTCTACATGCCCTGCAATCCCGCCCGGCCGTGAAGCCTGCCCGCTGCTAAACAAGCCTGAGGACCGTTTTCAGTAAAACAGGATCGGAAGGCAAAAGTTAATGCTTTTTCCCCCGCCCGTTCCCTTGACATGCCCACCCGCTTCCCGGGACGGGCGAGCCACAGGGTTCCCGACCTATGCTTTAGCCACGTAGGCGACACCGCCACAATCCAGGAGGTACTCGGATCCCGAATCGAAACGGTGCCCTCGACAATGCGGATTCCGCAATGCTCGTGGCAGTGGAACTGCTCACCACGGGCCTTACCGCAGCCGGCATCGCGCTGCTTGTCGCAGCGCTGGTGCTACGTTGCATCGAGGGCTCGTGGGTGAGGACGCAGGCGGTCCATTCGCTTGAGGCGGGCATAAGGGTGCTGCGGTGGCATGACACCCGGTATGAACTTCGCGAGAGGGCCCTGGCGGCGGGCGTACATGAGGGCTGCGCTCCAGGAGATGAGTGCGCCATCTACTACCGGGCGCGGAAGCCCGAGCAGTGGACGTCCCGCCGGCCCCACCGGGGGGCGCGGTTCGCCGCTCTTGCCGGGCTGGTCCTCACTGTGGCCGGCATCGTGTTGACGTTCACCGCTGTCTGAGCGGGCCGAACTTCAATCCGACGTCGTCGGCACTGTATCTGCTAACCCCAGCCCAGTTCATGGAGGCGGTCGTCGTCGATCCCAAAGTGATGCGCCACCTCGTGGATAACGGTGACAAGGATTTCCTCAACCAGCTCCTCTCGCGTTGAGCAGAGCCGCATCAACGGTTGGCGGAAGATGCTGATCCGGTCCGGCAGCGACCCGGCGGCCCACCAGGAATCCCGCTCAGTAAGGGGCGTTCCCTCGTAGAGTCCAAGCAGGTCGGGGTCCGGGTCCTCTCCGGGGCCGGGCTCGTGTTCTTCGACAACGAAAATGGCAACGTTGTTCATGGCGCGGGCGAGGTCTTCGGGGATCGAGTCGATCGCGTCGTCCACGGCGGCTTCAAAATCCGCAAGACTCATGTCGATGGGCACCCTTCGACTGTATAACCGCCCGCCCCTCGTCAATGCGCCGGAGGACGCGGTCAGGAAACCCATTTTGGATATTCGAGAACTTGGTCCTATAGTTTTATAGGTCCACGGCAGGGAAAACTTCCCCGGAAAAGCAAGGCGTCCGGGAGGGTGATTTCATCCCGTGTGGTCAAGGCCCCCATCGTCTAGCGGCCTAGGACACCGCCCTTTCACGGCGGCGGCACGGGTTCGAATCCCGTTGGGGGTACGCAAGAGGCGCCGCGCAGCGGCGGTTCAAACTGGGGCAGAGATGCTGGTAGGATGAAACTCTTGTGAAATTGGCAAGTGCAAGATCGCAAGGCCCTGTAGCGCAGTTGGTTAGCGCGCCGCCCTGTCACGGCGGAGGTCGCGGGTTCAAGTCCCGTCAGGGTCGCTCAGGCGGCGTGGTAAACCCGCGTCCGACTGGATACGGTGATCATCGAAAGATGGTTGCGCGGCTCTGTAGCTCAGTTGGTAGAGCGTTCGACTGAAAATCGAAAGGTCACCGGATCGACGCCGGTCGGAGCCACACCTGAACACCCCGCGGATTTCCCTTTGGAATTCCCGGGGTTTCTTCGTTTAAGCACACCATTGCCGGGGTACCTTGGGCATAGGCTGGCACTGACGAAAGGTATGGCGCGAATGGACGACACTCCCGGGTACGGTGCCGATTCCCCCCTTGCACCGCTCCCGCCCGGCCCCGCAACCGGCCGCACCGTCATTGCCGATGCTGCCGCGGTCAAGATCGCCGCAGTGGCCGCACGCGCGGTTCCCGGGGTCTATGCACTCGGAGCATCAACTGGCAGGGGCCTCGGGGCGCTGCGCGAAGCCGTGGGCGCCAGCGACGCCGTGCAGGGGGTGCGGGTGGAGATCGGCCAGACCCAGGTCGCGGTCGACGTGAGCCTCATCGCCCAGTACGGCTACCCCTTGAACCGGCTCGCCGACGCCGTCCGGGCGGCTGTCTACCAAGCGGTGAGCGAACTCGTTGGCCTTGAGGTCATCGAGGTCAATGTTGAGATAAGTGATGTCCACGTTCCAGAATTGAGCGAAACCCGCGGCGTTGACCGCAGCGGGGCGAAGGCCCACCGACCTGAACGATGAAGGGCAGCGTAATGACACCCACTGTGACAGGCATGGCGGCTGGGGCGGTCCTTGCGTTCGCCGCGCTCAGTTTCGGCTTCTGGGGATTCCTGCTGACAGCCCTGCTCATGGGCGTCGGCGCCATTCTGGGGCGGACCGCTGAGGGCAAGCTCGACGTGCGCGGACTCCGCGACGCCCTCGCCGGCCGCCGATCATCCTCGTGAGCACCGCTGTCCACTCAGCGGCCGCGCCCGGCCGCCCTCAGTTCAACGGTCACAACAGGATCAGCACCCAGGCGCTGATCAGCACCGCCCGCGCCGTCGCCGCCGAGGCTTTCGGCATCTCCCCAGCCTCGGTCCGCGCCGACTTCTCCGACGATGAGGGCCTCCTCGCGCTGCATCTTGCCCTCCCGCTGCCCATCCCCGCCCTCGCGAGGGTCGCTGACGACGCCGCCGTCCTCGGCCAGTTCGGCGGGCCGGTCCTGGACCGCGCCGCCGGGGCAAAACAAACTATCCTCAACGCCGTTGCAGCGCTGAGCGGCGCACGGCTCAGCAGGGTCGACATCCGGGTCACCGGCGTCACCGTGGCCGAAGGTGCAAGGGTTCAATGACAAGGCAAGCAATGGAGCGCGGCGCGGCAGGAGACGAAACAACGCGACGGCGGGTTCCGGGAGCGGGCGGCGACCTTGAAAACCTCACGGCGCATGCCCTCAGGCGTGAGCTGCATTCCTCCCGTGCGGTGCCAGCGGTCATCACCGGATCAATCGTCGGAGCGGGCTGTGTTGTGCTGCTCCTCGAGGCACTGCTCAAGGTGCTCGACGAAGAACCGCTCCTGGCCGACCTGGAACGGGTTGCCGCGTGGCTTGGGGGACTGCCCGCCGCAGTTCCCGCCGTCTCACTGGTCTCGGGGAGCCTCGTACTCTTCCTCGTGGGCCTCGGGCTGTTCCTCGCAGCGGTGCTGCCCGGACGCAGGGCGCGGTATTCACTGCCGAACGACCGCGCAGCCGTCGTTGTGGACGCGGAAGTCCTTGCGTCGTCCCTGGCCCGCCGGGCCCGCCGGGTTGCGGGGGTGGGCCCCGAACAGGTCCTCGTCACAGTGGGTCGGCGCTCGGTCGAGGTGCAGGTACGCCCCACCTCCGGGATACCCGTCGTCGCCGAGGGCGTCAGGGCCGCGGTCGAGGACGAATTGCGGCTCACCCTGGGAGAGTCCGTTCCAAAGGTCGATGTGTTGATCGCCCCGACGGGGGTGGTGGGCCAGTGAATTCGACTCCGCGCGCGCTGAACCGGCTGCTTCTCGGCCTGTTCGGTCTGCTGCTGATGGCCGCCGGCGGGCTTGGCGCAGCCGTCGCTGTATCGCCGCCCGCCGCCCGGGCCTGGCGTTCGATGGCCGCCGCGGCAGGCGAAGGGATAGAGACGGCGCTGCAGCGCACCCCCGCCGCCGACCAGCGGGGAAGCTGGATGTGGCTTGCCCTCGCCGCAGGCTTCCTCCTCGCGGCCGTCCTGATGGTTGCGTGGATTACGGCCCAGGGCCGGGGCCGGACCGGAATTTTCGTCAACGACAACGACGGCGCCGCGGGCGGGAACGGCGGGGTTCCGGGCAGTGTCTCGATCACCGCGGGGGCAGCCGAGCAGGCCCTGCGCGGTGCACTGCTTGAGCGGGGGGAGCTGGCGAACGCGTCGGTGTCGACCTGGCAGTTCCGGGGCAGCCCCGCCCTGTGGGTGAGGGTGTTCCCCCGGAAAGGTGTTGCCCCCTACAAGGTTGCCGACGATGTCTCGAGGCTCGTAGCGGCCCTCGACCTCGTTCTGGGCCGCCGCACGCCGGTGCTGATCAGCATCAGCACCGGCGCCCGTGCGCGCTTCAAGCGGGCCGACCGCGTGGACTAGGGCTACCGGATCCCTGCCCCGGACTCACCGCCCGGGACGAAGCCACACTGAAGCGTTGGGCGGAAGGTCCGCAATGTTCGCCTGCCCCGTGCTCGCTGCTGCGACCACGTAGCCCTCGGGGACCGGCACCGGAACCGCACCGAGATTGGCAAGAACCAGCATGTCGCTGTTCCGGAAGGAAAGCACTCCCGCAGCAAGGTCGTGGAACTCGGACCACTCAACGGTTCCGGCCCCGAGCAGGTTGTCCTTCCGCACCTGCAGCAACGCACGGTACAGCTCGAAGGTCGACCCGGGCACGTCGACCTGGCGGTCAACCGCATACGCGGCGAAGCCCTCCGGCTGCGGAAGCCAGGGCGTTGCCGCTGCGGTGCCGGCGGCCGGGGTGTAGTCGCCGAAGCCGAACCCCGGAGCGTCCGCCTTCCACGGCAATGGCACCCTGCACCCGTCGCGTCCCCGCTCGGCGCCCGCGGTCCGGAAGAACGCCGGATCCTCCCTGACGTCGTGAGGAAGCGTCGTGTGTTCGGGCAGGCCCAGCTCGTCGCCCTGGTAGACGTAGGCCGATCCGGGCAGCGCCAGCATGATCAGCGCCGCGGCCCGCCCCCGGGCAAGGCCGAGGGCCTCATCGGGCTGCTCGTCCTCCGCGCTGATTCCCTTGGGGAACAGCGTCGGGTTCCGCAGCCCGAACCGGCTGGTGTGGCGCACCGTATCGTGGTTGGAGAGCACCCACGTGTTCCCCGCGTTCACGGCCCCGGCCTGGTGGATGGACTCGTTGATGCTTGCCGTAAGGCGCTGGGCGTCCCACCCGGCCAGCAGGAAGTCGAAGTTGAACGCCTGCTGCATCTCGTCGCTGCGGACATAGTGGAAGAGCCGTTCCATTGGCTCAACCCACGCCTCGGCCACAAGCATGCGGTCTCCCGGGTACTCCGAAAGGACCCGGTTCCAGTCGCGGTAGATCTGGTGGACCCCCGGCTGGTCGAAATAGGGCGGTGTCGGTTCAGGTTCGGCAGTGGCGCCCCTGGTGTCGTCGTCTTTCGCCGACCCCTCGACCATGCTTGCGCGTTCCGACCAGTCCGGGAGCCCGTCGGCCTTGACCAGGCCGTGGGCCACGTCGATGCGGAATCCGTCGACGCCGCGGTCAAGCCAGAAACGCAGGACGGAGATCATCTCCGCCTGGACTTCAGGGTTTTCCCAGTTGAGGTCGGGCTGCTTGGTGTCGAAGAGGTGAAGATACCACTGCCCGTCGGGCACGCGGGTCCAGGCGTTCCCGCCGAAAATGGACTGCCAGTTGTTCGGCGGAAGGGACCCGTCCTCTCCCCGGCCGTCTCGGAACATGTACCGGTCCCGCTCCGGCGATCCCGGCCCGGCCGCAAGGGCCTGCTTGAACCATGCGTGCTCATCGGAGGTGTGGTTGGGCACCAGGTCGACGATGATCTTCAGTTCGAGCGCATGTGCTTCGGCGAGCATCTCGTCGAAGTCCGCCAACGTGCCGAACCGGGGGTCGACGCCGCGGTAATCAGCGACGTCGTAGCCCGCGTCGGCCTGGGGTGAAACATAGAACGGCGAGAGCCAGACGGCGTTGACGCCGAGCTGCCGCAGGTAGGGAAGGCGCGAACGGATACCGGGCAGGTCGCCCATGCCGTCGCCATTGCCGTCGGCGAAGGACCGCGGATAGATCTGGTAGATGACTGCGTCGGCCCACCACGGGCGAAGACGCCCGGGGTCGGCGGAGCGTGGTGCGGTGCCAGTCACTGCGGAACTGGTCATGGGGTCTCCTTACAGGCGGGGTGCGGCGGCCGGAGGTCCGGGAACATCCGCGGGAACGGCGATACAGCGAGTCACAATTTGGTATCGGTGTGTCATGCAGGTCACGTGCGACTTGTTGTGCGTTATGTAAGCGCTTACTCTCAAGGTTATCAATCTGGTGAGGCGGCGGCACGGTTGAGCTCCGCGGTTTCCTTGGAAACCTTGGAGAAACCGATGCGTGGCGCCGGACAAAGGAGTCTGTTTCATGCCAAATCTTCGTACAAAGCGCGCCCTGCTACCGGTCGCAGCGCTGAGCGTACTGACACTTGCTCTCTCCGCCTGCGGTTCAGGCGGATCGGACAATGCCGGGGGAGGGGAAAACGCGGACTGTGCCGCGTACGAAGCCTACGGACAGCATGAAGGCACCGAGGTCAGCGTCTACTCAACAATCGTCGACGTCGAAGCCGAGCTGCTTGAAAACTCCTGGGCCGACTTCGCCGAATGCACCGGCATCGAGGTCGCCTACGAAGGCTCCAAGGAGTTCGAGACCCAGATCGGCGTGCGCGCCAAGGCCGGCAACCCGCCGGACCTCGCGATCTTCCCCCAGCCGGGCCTGCTCGCCGACCAGGCACGCGCGGGCAACCTGAAGGAAGCCCCGCAGGAGGTCTCGGACCTCGTTGACGAGGGCTGGTCGGAGGACTGGAAGAAGTACGGCACGGTTGACGGCAAGTTCTACGCCGCCCCCATGCTCGCGAACGTCAAGGGCTACGTCTGGTACAAGCCGGCCACCTTCGAGGAAAAGGGCTGGGAAGTCCCCGAGACCTGGGACGACATGATGGCGCTGACCGAGAAGATCGCCAGCGAAGAAGCCGAGATGAAGCCGTGGTGCGCAGGCTTCGAATCCGGTGAAGCAACCGGCTGGCCCGGAACCGACTGGATCGAGGACGCCGTCCTGCGCGACCACGGCCCCGAGGTCTACGACCAGTGGGTCGCCCACGAAATCCCCTTCAATGATCCCAAGATCGTCGAATCCATCGACCGGGTCGGCGACATCCTCAAGGATGACAAGTTCGTCAACGGTGGCTTCGGAGACGTCCGCTCGATCCTCTCGACCCCATTCGCCGAGGCCGGACAGCCCGTGCTTGACGGCGCATGCGCCATGCACCACCAGGCATCCTTCCAGGCTGCCAACTGGCCTGAAGGAACCAAGGTTGCCGAGGACGGAGACGTCTGGGCCTTCATGACCCCTCCGGTCAACGCCGAAGATGGAACGGCAATCACCGGCGGCGGCGAAATGATCGGCGCGTACGCCGACCGTCCCGAGGTTGTTGCACTGCAGTCCTACCTGGCCAGCTCTGAGTTCGCCAACGCCCGCGTCGAGCAGGGCGGTGCGATCAGCGCGAACAAGGGCCTCGACCCGGCCGTCGCCACCTCGGAGCTCGACCGCAAGTCGATCGAACTCCTCCAGAACGAGGAAACGGTGTTCCGCTTTGACGCTTCAGACCTCATGCCCGGCGCCGTCGGCGCCAACTCCTTCTGGAGCGGGATCGTGAACTGGGTCAACGGATCCTCGACAAAGGAAATGGTCGACTCGGTCGAGAGCAGCTGGCCGAGCTCCTAGCAGCACCCGACGCCGCCGGCGGCTTACGTTTTCAGCCGCCGGCGGCGTCATGCGCTGCACCCTTCTCTCCAGGGGCAGCCGAATCTTAGACCCACCCCATTCTTCATCACGGACACCAAGGAGGCTGGCCTGTGGAAGATATAGCAGACAAAGGAATCCAGGTGGTGATGGCGCTGGCCATCTTCGCCGCCGTCATCGGGCTGATCATGCTCCTGGTGGACCGGGCGCCGAAATCGTCCCGGGACAAGTTCCAGATCGCCGGGTTCCTCGCGCCGGCACTGATCCTCCTGGGTGTCGGCCTCGTTTACCCGGCATTGCGCACCTCCTACCTGGCCTTCACCGACCGGAACGAGAAGTTCGTCGGCCTCGACAACTTCGTCTGGATGTTCACCCAGCCCGAAGCCCTGATCACCCTGCGCAACACTGTGATCTGGGTGGTCCTTGTCCCGCTGCTCGCCACCGCAATCGGCCTGGCTTACGCGGTGTTCATCGACAAGGCACGCGGCGAGAAGGCGCTCAAGGCGCTCGTGTTCATGCCCATGGCCATCTCGTTCGTTGGCGCAGGCGTCATCTGGCGCTTCGTCTACGCCTACAAGGGGCCGGAACAGGACCAGATCGGCCTGTTCAACCAGATACTCGTGTGGCTTGGCCAGGAACCAAAGCAGTTCCTGCTCGACGCCCCCGAGAACACCTTCTTCCTCATCGCCGTCATGATCTGGATCCAGACCGGCTTCGCCATGGTGGTGCTCTCGGCCGCGATCAAGGGCATCCCCACCGAGATCGTCGAGGCGGCACGCCTCGACGGCGCCAGCCCCTGGCAGCAGTTCCGCAACGTCACAATTCCCACAATCCGCGGATCGCTCATCGTGGTTGTTACGACGATCACCATCGGCACCCTTAAGGTGTTCGATATCGTCCGCACCATGACCGCCGGCCAGTACGAGACTTCGGTCGTGGCCAACGAAATGTATACGCAGGCATTCCGTGCCGGCGAGCCGGGCCGCGGTGCGGCGCTTGCGCTGGTGCTGTTCCTCATGGTCCTTCCGGTGGTCGTCTACAACGCACGGCTACTCCGCCAGCAAAAGGAGATCCGATGAGTGCCATCCCGGCCGAGAACACCCAGAAGGTCTTCCCCGAGCTCAAGGACATCGAACCGGGCAGCCGGCCTCCGATGCAGCGGCGGGTGAGGCAGCGCCTCACCTCGCGCGGCGCCACGGCGGCGGCGATCATCATCGCCGTCATCTGGACGGTGCCGACCTTCGGCCTGCTGATCTCCTCGTTCCGCCCCGAGGCGAATATCAAGGGCAACGGCTGGTGGAACGTCTTCACCGATTTCGAGTTCACCCTCGCCAACTACGAAGACGTCCTCAGCCCGGGCGGCAGCCAGTCTCCGAACCTGCTCTCCTACTTCGTCAACTCGCTGGCGATCGTGATCCCGGGAACCGTCTTCACCCTCGTGATCGGCTCGATGGCCGCCTACATGTTCGCCTGGGGCCGGTTCCGCGGCAAGGACAGCCTCTTCATCTTCGTTTTCGCCCTCCAGATCGTCCCGCTCCAGATGGCGCTGATCCCCCTGCTCCAGCTGTTCACGCAGGTGCTGAAGATCGGTGATTTCCAGGTGCTTCCCAGCGGCACCTACGCCCAGCTCTGGGTGGCCCACACGATCTTCGGGCTGCCGCTTGCCATCTTCCTGCTTCACAACTTCATTGCCGAGATCCCGGGCGAGGTCATCGAAGCGGCGCGCGTCGACGGCGCAGGCCACAGCACGATCTTCTGGAGGATCATTCTTCCGCTTGCCACACCGGCGCTGGCCTCCTTCGGGATCTTCCAGTTCCTCTGGCTCTGGAACGACCTCCTGGTTGCCCTTGTCTTCTCGGGCGGCGGTGCAGACGTCGCACCGATCACCCAGCGGCTCGCCGAACTGCAGGGCTCGCGCGGCGGTGAATGGCAGAGGCTCACGGCCGGGGCGTTCGTATCCATCCTCGTCCCGCTCGCCGTATTCTTCGGCCTGCAGCGCTACTTCGTCCGTGGATTGCTGGCGGGCGGTCTCAAGGGCTGAGCCGTGACGAGCATAGACGACGTCGCGAAGTCACTCGGGGTTTCCACCGCCACGGTGTCCCGGGCGCTGCGCGGGCTGCCCGGAGTTTCTCCGAGCACCCGCGCACGCGTCGAGGACGCCGCCGACGCCCTCGGCTACGTTCCATCCTCTGCGGCGTCGGGCCTTGCCTCGGGGCGCACAATGGCCCTGGGCGTGCTGCTGCCGATGATCGAACGCTGGTACTTCTCGGCCGTCCTCGAGGGAGTGGACCGGCAGCTGCGCGCGGCCGGATACGACCTCGTTGTCTTCAGCCTCGGCGGTACCGGCATCAACCGGGAACGGGTGTTCCACCGCTCCATCCTGCGCAAGCGCATCGACGCCCTCCTCGTGCTGTGCCTCGAGCTCACCGGCTCGGAGCGGGCCTCCCTCCAGGAGCTTGATTCACCGACAATCGTCGTTGGCGGAGCCGTGGAAGGTGTGCGGCACGTCAGCATCGACGACGCCGCCGCCGCAAGCGACGCCGTGGCCCACCTCATCGGGCTGGGCCACACCCGCATCGCGCACCTGCGCGGCGGCGGGTCCTTCGGAATCGAATTCGAGGTGCCCCGGATCAGGGAACAGGCCTACCTCTCCACGATGGCCGCCGCCGGGCTTCCGGTACGGCAGGACTGGAGCGTCTTCGGGAACTTCCGCTTCAAGGAAGGGCGCGAGGCCGCGTTGCGCCTGCTGGCCGACCCGCGCGACCGGCCCACCGCCGTTTTCTGCTCCTCCGACGAAATGGCCTTTGGCGTGCTCAAGGCGGCATCGGAGCTGAACATCGACGTTCCGGGAGAGCTGTCCGTGATCGGCATCGACGACCACGAATTCTCCGACCCGATGGGCCTGACAACGATCCGGCAGAACCCGGAGGAGCAGGGTGCCTTCGCCGCGGCCCTCCTCCTTGCCGAACTCGGGGGCGCCGCCCCTTCGCGCAGGCCTTCGGTCCAGCCGCACCGGCTGGTGCTGCGCCGCTCCACCGGGCCCTTCCGGGCCTGAGCCGGCCCCTGGCGTGCCGCGCCGGCGACGGCTGATAGGTTGTTTTACCTGATCTGTTGAAAGTTCCTGGAGTGTCGATGCCGTTCCCTTTCCCGCGCCTGGCCCGCGCTGCCGCCTTACTCCTCCACCGCGGCGCCGCAGTGCCGGACCGCACGTAGGGCGGCAGGACATGAACCTCGACCGCCGAAAAGTGCTCATTGCATCCTCCCTCGGCTTCCACGGGCTCTACGCAGCCGCGTGCGCTCCTGCACCCTCCTCGCCGTCACCCTCCAAACCGGCACCCTCGCTTCCGCCGCCCTCGGCATCCGCCGCTCCGACGGTGGCGGGGCCGCCGGACTGGGACGGGTTGGCCTCGCGGCTGTCGGGTGAGCTGGCGCTCCCCGGAAGCGGCTCCTACCCGACGGTCAAGCGGATCCAGAACCCGCGGTTCGACTCGGCCGAACCGCTCGCCGTGGCGTCGGCGGCGTCGGCTGCCGATGTGGCCGAGGTGGTGAAGTTCGCCGCCGCGGCAGGGGTTCCCCTTGCCCTTCGGGCGGGCGGACACAGCTACCCCGGCCACTCCTCGGGCGACGTCCCCGCCGCGGGCACGGCACCGTCCGTGGTCCTTGACGTCCGCCGTCTTGCGGAGATCCGCCTCAACGCCGACTCCACGGTCACGATCGGGGCGGGCGCCTCCCTGATCGAGGTTTACGCTGCGGTCGGCCGCGCGGGCAGGGCGTTGGCGGCAGGATCGTGCCCCACCGTCGGGATCACCGGCCTCACCCTGGGCGGAGGAGTTGGGGTCCTCACCCGTGCCTATGGACTCACGAGCGATGCGCTGAAGTCGGTGGAACTCGTCACGGCGAAGGGGGAGGTGGTCATTGCCGACGCCTCCGAGAACCCGGACCTGTTCTGGGCCTGCCGGGGAGGCGGCGGGCAGGTGGGGGTCGTCACTTCCCTGACCTTCTCCACCGTGCCGGCGCCGCGCATCAGCACCGTGTTCCTGCAGTGGGATTTCGCCGACGCCGAACGGGTGCTCCTTGCCTGGCAGGACTGGGCGCCTGCTGCCGATGCGCGGCTGTGGTCGACCCTGAAACTGCTCAGCGGCCAACGCCATGACGCGCCGGTGATCCAGCTGACGGTCACCTGGACCGGTCCCTCTGCGGAACTCGACGCACAGCTGGCCGGACTCCACGGGGCCTCCGGTACGCTCCCGCTGGTGAACAGCGTGCGGCCGGACCGCGACTACCTTGAGGTCATGTTCGCCTATGCCGGATGTGCCGGCCTGTCCGCCGAGCAGTGCACCACCGCCCCGGGCGGATCCCTGGCCCGCGAGGCCTTCAGCGCCACCTCGCACGTGCCCTACGACCGCCTCGACGCCGCCGGAGTGGCTGAACTCGTCGCCAGGTGCGTGCGGGGCCACGAGCTTTCCGGAGCAATCGAAACCGCTGTCTCCCTCGACGCGCTCGGGGGCGCGGTGCGCGACCTCGACGCGGGCGCAACAGGCTTCGGGCACCGGAACGCGTACGCAACGGTTCAGTACACCGCTACGTTCGACGCCGCCCTTGACCCGGCACCGTTCGACGCGTTCGTCCGGGGGTCCCGGGCCATTATGGTGCCCTTCTGGGGCGACGGAGCCTACGCGAACTACGCCGATGCCCAGCTCCGCAACGCCGATAACGCCTACTTCGCCGGCAACGCCCGCCGTCTGGCCCGCATCCGGTCGGCCGCCGACCCCGACGGGCTCTTCCGCGTTCCCAACGCCGGCTGACGGGACCGGTACGGCTCGGTGGTGGTGCCACAAGACCCATACAAATTACTAAGCAGGCTTGCTACCGGGTCGAATGTTTCATAGCGTGGGAACCCGACCGAAAGCCTCCAGCCCGGGTGCTGCGGCGGCTTCACCACCGAAAGGCACGCAATGATCTCGCAGGAACAGATGAAGGACCTGATCGACTCGCGGGGAAGCGTCGTCAGCGATGACGGCCACACCCTCGGGCCGATGGGACAGCTCTTCGTCGATGACAAGACCGGCCAGCCCACCTGGATCACGGTCACCACGGGCCGGGTGGGTAACCCCGAGACCTTCGTTCCACTCCAGGGCGCAGCCGTCGATGGAGAAAACGTGCGCGTTCCCTACACGCGGGAAGCGGTGCAGAGCTCCCCGGACATGTCTCAGGACGGCCACCTCAGCCCCGAGGAGGAAAAGCACCTCCTGCGCCATTACCGGCTGATTCCCGGTGTCGACGGCGTCGGTTCAGACGCCCATCCCGCTGCCGAGCGTTCCCTTGCGGACCGGGCCTCGCGCCGTGAACTTGACGATGCGATGACGCGGTCCGAGGAGCAGCTGCGGGTCCACACCGAAATCCGTCCGACGGAGCGGGTCCGCCTCATCAAGCGGGTCGTCACCGAAAACGTGACATTGACGGTCCCGGTCCGCAGGGAGGAACTCGTGATCGAGCGCATCCCGACGGCGGACGTTGTGGGCCAGGACGGAACCGGTGCCCGCAAGGGTTCCTACACCGACGTCGATCGTGACGAACTCTATGCCGCCGTCGGCTCGGCGTTCGACGGCAGTGAGGTCGAGATCGTCCTCCATGAAGAACGTGCAATAGTCCACACCGAAATCGTCGCCATCGAGCGGGTCCGCCTGAACAAGGAGGTCATCACCCGGGACGAGACGGTCAGTGGCGAGGTGCGCAAGGAAGTCATCGAAGCCGACCGCAGCGATTTCACGGGCAGCGACCTCACGCCAGGCTAGGTGGAGCTAGGACGCCCGCGCCAGCTGGCGGATGGGAATCCAGCGGGACGCAAGGCGGCGGTAGGACGCAGCTGCTCCGGTCATGTCCGCCTCGGCGAGGCTTTCGATCCCGAGGCGGACGTCGGCGGGGGACTCGTCGGGAAATACGAGATCGGCGACGGCTCCGTAATCGATCTCGACAACCGCATCGCGGCGGAACACCTCAAGCCACTGGGCGATGTCGGTCAGCTCTTCGAGCAGGTCGAGCTCGGGTGCGCCGACGGCGAGCTGGGCGATGGCCCGGCGGGCCCGGTCGATGCATTCGTTGACCCGCGCCGAAATCCGCACGGTGCTCACCCGTCCGTCATCTTCGACGACTTCGGTCAGGTCGTCCTCGTGGATCAGGACGAACCAGGCGAAGGGGACCCCCCAGGTCGCCGACCGGGTGTGGAGCTTGGCCACCGAATCGGCAAACGTGTCGGGGTCGAGGCGCGCCTGCTGGGCCTCCCGGGCGGCCTCGGGCACAAGGACGTCAACCAGCGGGCCCCGCAGGGTGGCGTCGAGCGATTCGGCGGCAAGGGTGGTGCGTACCGCGAGCTGGTTGGGGCAGTAGTAGGGCGAGGTGGCCCCTGACACTCCCGGGTAATGGACGACCCGCACCAGGTCCGGTTCGTGGTGCGGGAACGGGTCCGAGACCGTCCGTAGCACCCGGCGCAGCGCCTGCGTGTGGTCCAGCGCCTCGGTGACCCGCCGGCCGCGCGAGCGCTGTTCGAGGATGGCGAGCTGCTGGGCGTCGTCGAACGCGTCGAGCGGCTCGTAGACCCGCAGGTACGAAACGTAGGGGAAAGGCCGGGCCATGCCGGTGGGCCGCCGTCTGTTCACTGTCCGCGGAGCTCCACGATGACGGGCGCATGGTCGGAGGCGCCCTTGCCCTTGCGTTCCTCGCGGTCGATCGACGCGCCTTCGACCCGGGCTGCGAGGGCCGGGGAGCCGAGCACGAAGTCGATCCGCATCCCTTCCTTCTTCGGGAAGCGCAGCTGGGTGTAGTCCCAGTAGGTGTAGACGCCCGGGCCGGGGGTGAACGGGCGGGCGACGTCGGTGAAGCCGGCGTCGATGTAGGCCTGGAAGGCGGCCCGTTCGGGTGGGCTGACGTGGGTGTGCCCTCCGTTGACGAAAAAGTCGATGTCCCACACGTCGTCGTCCTGCGGTGCGATGTTCCAGTCACCCATCAGGGCGATCTGCGCCTCCGGGTCGGCGGTGATCCAGTCCTGTGCGTGCTGGCGGAGCACATCGAGCCACTGCAGCTTGTACGGCATGTGCGGGTCGTCGAGGGAGCGTCCGTTGGGTACGTAGAGGCTCCACACTCGTACGCCGTTGCAGGTCGCCCCGATCGCCCTTGCTTCCTGGACCGGCTCAATGCCCGGCTTGGCGAAGCCCGGCTGGCCGGGGAAGGTGCGTTCGACGTCGTCGAGGCCGACGCGGGAGGCGATCGCCACACCGTTCCACTGGCTCAGGCCGAAGTGGGCAACCTCGTAGCCGGCGTTCTCGAACATTTCCCACGGAAAGTTCTCGTCCTTGCACTTGGTTTCCTGGATGGCCAGGACGTCAACGTCGGACCGGTTCAGCCAGGCCTCGACGCGGTCGATGCGGGCACGGAGGGAGTTGACGTTCCAGGTGGCTATCTTCACGCGTCCTACGTTACCAACCGGGGAGTTTACCGCCGCCACCACGAGTCGAAAATCGTTACCGGGACAGTCCGCTTGTGGCGGGTGATCCAATAGCGGTGTTCAATTGCGGCCGCTGCGGCATCGTCAACGGTCCGGCCCTCGAGGTAGTCGTCGATCTGGTCGTACGTCAGCCCGAGTTCGTGCTCGTCGCTCTGGCCGGGTGCGTCGTCGAGCAGGTCCGCCGTCGGAACCTTGTTGTAGAGCTCCGGCCCGGCGCCCAGTTCCTGGAGCAGCGCGCGGTTCTGCCGCTTGTTCAGCCCAAACAGGGGCAGGATGTCGGCCCCGCCGTCACCGTACTTCGTGAAGAACCCCGTAACGGATTCGGCGCCGTGGTCGGTTCCCAAGACAAGGAGGTTGTGCTGGCCGGCAAGGGCGTACTGGGCGGTCATGCGGGCACGCGCCTTGATGTTGCCCTTGTTGAAGTCGGAGATCACCTCGCCGGTGGTCTTCACGTATTCGTCCTCGAAACCGTCAACAGCGGGGGCCACGTTGTACTCGCGGGTGGTGCGGGGCTGGATGAAGGCGAGGGCGGCCTGGGCGTCTTCCTCGTCCTTCTGCGTGTTGTACGGCAGCCGGACGGCGATGAAATCGGCGTCGGTGCCTTCGGAGCGCAGCTCGTCGACGGCGAGCTGTGCGAGCTTCCCGGCGACGGTCGAGTCGAGGCCGCCGCTGATGCCCAGGACGAACCCGCGGGTTCCCGAGGCCAAGACGTAGTCCTTGAGGAATCCGACCCGGGCCCGTATTTCGGAAGCCGGTTCGATGGTGGGCCGCACGCCCAGTTCTTCGATGATTGTGGCCTGAAGTTCGCGCATCTGCTCAGGCTACTACGGCGGCGTTTCCCCCGTGTTACGGCGGTGCCCGGCGGCAGGCCGCTCAGGTGCTTGCCGGACGGTGGGCCCGGCTTCCATGGGGCTTTCCCACCTCAACCGGCCTGCCCTCACCGGCCGGACGGGGGCCGCCACCGGACTCGATAGACTCGTGATCATGACCGCCGACATCGCCGCCTCCTCGTCCGCAGACCGAGCCCGCCTCCTTGAACTGATCAAGGAACTGGCAGTGGTTCACGAGAAGGTCACGCTCTCGAGCGGAGTGGAGGCCGAGTACTACATCGACCTGCGCCGGATCACCCTGCACCACGAGGCATCCCAGCTGGTGGGGCGCGTGATGCTCGCACTGCTCGATGAAGCAGGTATCGAGTTTCAGAGCGCCGGTGGCCTGACAATGGGCGCCGACCCGGTCGGAACCGCCGTCATGCACGCGGCTGCCCGCCAGGGCCGCGCCGTCGACGCCTTCGTTGTCCGCAAGGCCGCCAAGAGCCACGGAATGGGCAGGCAGGTTGAGGGTCCCGACGTCGCAGGACGGAGCGTGGTGGTGCTCGAGGACACCTCGACCACTGGCGGATCCGCCCTTGCCGCCGTCGACGGCGTCCGCCGGGCCGGCGCCGAGGTGCGGGCGGTCGCCGTAATCGTCGACCGGGATACCGGTTCGAAGGAACGCATCGAGGCTGAAGCCTCAGTTCCCTACCTCTACGCCTTTGGGAAGGACGAACTCGGGCTCGCCTGACCCGACGCAGCGCACGGGAAGCAGAGGGCTGCAGGAGGGAGGGCAAGGTGACCGATGATCCACGGCTCCTGCTTGGCTATTCAACCGAGGTGAAGTCGTTCTCCCGCAGGGCGTTCCTGACCGGCTCGTCCCTGGCGCTGACCCTCGCGGCCGACCTCTACGTCACCCGGGCGATCCAGGAACAGCGCGAAAGACTGCGCATCCTCCCGCTTCAGGATGACCAGGCGGCTGCTCGGTTCCCGCACGACCGCTGGGTGCTGTTCCCCGGCTACAAGACGAGCTGGGAGGAGGGTCTGTGGATCCTCAACGCGCTTCGGCCCGCCCTGGCCCGGCGAGGCCAGCTGGCGGTGATGGGCTATTCCAACAGCGGCCTCGACGTCAGCAACATCGTGGCCGAGATGCACCGGTACGTGCGCAACTTCCAGGTAGAGAAGCTTTACTTTTACGGCCACAGCTTCGGGGGGATGGTCGCGGTCGAGGTCGCCGCACGGCTGAGGGCACGTGACATCCCGGTGGAGCTGATCATCCTCGACTCAAGCCCGAGCACGAAGTTCGACGTCCTCGACCAGGAGATGTTCGAAGGCGTGGTGTTCCTCTACGAGGCCGGCTACAAGGTTCCCAGCGTGGTCCGCGGAGGCTATGAACTTGGCGAACGGATCGTCCACAAGGATGAACGCACCTGGCGACAGATCGCCGACCAGACCCTCGAGCAGCTCTCGCCGCTCGCCCCGAGCAGCGTGCTCATCCAGTCCCAGGCGTCCTACATCTACCACTTCGACCCGACCCGGTTCCAAAAGTCGCTCGGCCGGACCAAGCTGGCCTTCCTCGGCAATCCGGGGGACACCGTGGTGGACTATGCGGCGGCACGGTCCGGCTGGGAGCGGCGGTTCCCCTCCAACATCGTTGTCTCGAACCTTGTCACCGAGGGTGCCCTTCCCGCCCACGCCAGTCCCCAGTGGAACCCGATCATCTACCAGCCGCTGGTGCATTCGGTCCAGAAACAGTTCCTTCCCCTGCCCCAGGGAGGTGCGGGAAAGGCGGCGTTCTAGCCCTGCACTGCGTGGAGCTGCCTAGACCTGGCTGATCAGGTCGGCCACCGAGTTCACGATCTGAGCCGGGCGGAACGGGTAGGCCTCGATGTCGGCCGGCTGGGTGATCCCGCTGAGCACCAGGACCGTGTGAAGCCCTGCCTCCATGCCGGCGATGATGTCGGTGTCCATCCGGTCACCGATCATCGCGGTGGTCTCGGAGTGGGCATCGATCTGGTTCATCGCGGAGCGGAACATCATGGGGTTCGGCTTGCCCACGATGTAGGGGTCCCGGTTGGTGGCTGCGGTGATCAGGGCCGCGATGGCTCCGGTGGCCGGCAGCGGGCCCTCCTTGGACGGGCCCGTGACGTCGGGATTCGTTGCGATGAAGCGCGCACCGTCGAGGATCAGCCGGATGGCCATGGTAATCGCCTCGAAGGAGTAGGTGCGGGTCTCGCCGAGGACGACGTAGTCGGGGTTCGTGTCGGTGAGCACGAATCCCGCGTTGTGAAGGGCGGTGGTGAGTCCTGCCTCACCGATCACGTAGGCGCGCGCTCCGGGGAGTTGCCCCTTGAGGAATTCGGCGGTGGCGAGGGCGGAGGTCCACAGGTTCTCTTCGGGGATCTCTAGTCCCGAGGCCTTCAGCCGTGCCGCGAGGTCCCGCGGGGTGTAGATCGAGTTGTTCGTCAGCACCAGGAACCGTTTCGAGGTAGCGACCCAGCGCTCGATCAGCTCGGACGCACCGGGAATCGGGTGGTTCTCATGGACGAGCACGCCGTCCATGTCGGTCAACCAGCACTCGATGTGTTCGTTTTCGCGCATGAGCGTCCTTCATTACAGGGCCGGGAACAGGGGACAGTCTTTCACCTTAGGCTTGAGTCGTGAAGGACGCAGTGAACGAGCACGCAGCAGGGCCGCACCAGGATCCGACGGGCGTGCCTCCCGGCGGGCCCGAGGCGGCACCGGTGGGCGTGGGGCCGTGGGAGGGCGAATGGCCCGAGGGTTCCCAGTGGGACAAGGAGCTGCTCGCGGGCGGCGACACCCGCAACGTCGTCGACGGCTACCGGTACTGGAACCACGACGCGATCGTCGCCGACCTGGACTTGCGCCGTCACAATTTCCACGTCGCAATCGAGAACTGGCAGCACGACCTCAATATCGGTTCGGTGGTTCGCACCGCCAACGCGTTCCTTGCCAAGGAAGTCCACATCATCGGCCGGCGCCGCTGGAACCGCCGCGGTGCGATGGTCACCGACCGCTACCAGCACGTCCGCCACCACCCGACGGTCAAGGATTTCGTGGACTGGGCGCAGGGCGAGGGGCTCAGCATCATCGGGATCGACAACTTCCCCGACTCGGTGCCGCTTGAAACCTATGACCTCCCCGAAAACTGTGTCCTCGTGTTCGGACAGGAGGGCCCAGGCCTTACCCCGGAGGTCCACGCTGCAGCAACGGCCACCTTGTCCATTGCGCAGTTCGGTTCAACCCGCTCCATCAACGCCTCAGCCGCCGCGGCCATCGCGATGCACGGCTGGCTCCGGCGGCACGTTTTCGACCAGCACGTCTGAGCGGTGCCCGCCCGCCGCGCGGAGGTCATATCGCACCTGCGGGCGGCAGGGCGCATCGCTAGGATGGTAACGATCGCACGCGGTGGTTTCTGCGCGCAGGGCCCACGAACACATCTACAAGGAGTCGAACATGCCAATCGCCACACCTGAGATCTACGCCGAAATGATCGACCGCGCCAAGGCAGGCGGCTTCGCGTACCCGGCGGTGAACGTGACCTCCTCACAGACCCTCAACGCCGCGATGCGCGGTTTCGCCGATGCCGGTTCCGACGGCATCGTGCAGGTCTCAACGGGCGGGGCGGCCTACTGGTCCGGCGCCAGCGTCAAGAACATGGTTGCCGGGGCGCGCGGCTTCGCGGCGTTCGCTCACGAGGTGGCACGGCAGTACGACGTCAACATCGCCCTGCACACCGACCACTGCCCCAAGGACAAGCTCGACGATTTCGTGCTGCCGCTCCTTGCGGCCTCCGAAGAAGCGGTGAAGAACGGCGGCAACCCGCTGTTCCAGTCGCACATGTGGGACGGTTCGGCCGAAACCCTTGAGGAGAACCTGCGCATCGCCCGGGAAATCCTGCCCCGCGCGGCCGCGGCGAAGATCATCCTCGAAGTGGAGATCGGAACCGTCGGCGGCGAAGAGGACGGCGTCGAAAACGCGATCAACGACAAGCTCTACACCACGGTCGAGGACGCGCTCGCGACCGTCGATGCACTTGGCTCCGGTGAAAACGGCAGGTACATCACGGCGCTCACCTTCGGCAACGTCCACGGCGTCTACAAGCCCGGCGGCGTCAAGCTCCGCCCGGAAATCCTCAACGACATCCAGCAGCAGGTGGGCCAGAAACTGGGCAAGGACAAGCCCTTCGACCTGGTGTTCCACGGCGGCTCCGGCTCGAGCGAGCAGGAAATCGCCGACGCCGTCTCCTACGGCGTCATCAAGATGAACATCGACACCGACACCCAGTACGCCTTCACCCGCGCTGTGGCCGATCACATGTTCCGCAACTACGACGGCGTGCTGAAGGTCGACGGCGAAGTCGGCAACAAGAAGGTCTACGACCCGCGCGTCTGGGGTGCCTCGGCCGAGGCCGGCCTTGCCGCCCGCGTCGTTGAGGCCGCAGCGTCACTGGGCTCCGCCGGAAAGAAGCTCTAGGCATGTCCGACGAATTCCGCAAGAACCTCCTCGGGCCGGAGCCGACCTACCTCCCCGAGGAACCCGACGTGACAGCCCGCCTCCAGGCCGGCGACGAGGCAGTCGACCTCGCCGCGAAGTACCCCACGTCCTCCCTCGTGTGGGCGGTCCTCGCCGACGAGGCGTACGCGGACGGGCGAACGATCGAGTCCTACGCCTACGCGCGCACCGGCTACCACCGCGGACTCGACGCGCTGCGACGCAACGGGTGGCGGGGAGCGGGTCCCGTGCCCTACTCGCACGAACCCAACCGGGGATTCCTGCGTTCCCTTTACGCGCTGGGCCGGGCGGCGGCGTCAATCGGCGAGATCGAGGAAGCCGAGCGCATCGCCGTCTTCCTCCGCGAGTCCGACCCCGAGGCGAGCGCGCAGCTCGGCGGCTGACAACGGAAGTACCAGCAGCACCGGTGCCGGGAGGGCCGCAGCCGCGGCCCTCCCGGCGCTACCCCGCCAGCGGGCCGTGCCCCGGCAGGAGGATCCGTGCAGGTCCCCCGGAGAGCCGTTCCAGGGAAGCTGCTGCGCGGTCCGGGTCCGAATGGAACATCCTCGGGAGCAGCTGGACGCCCGACCGGCGCGACGTCGGGTGCCCGGTGACCAGTGCGTCGCCGGTGATCAGGACGCCGGCGTCGGGGAGTTCGTAGGCGTTGTGACCCGGCGTGTGCCCGTGGGAGGGCACCGGAACCACGGTGTGCCCGCTGAGGAGCAGCGGCAGGTGGTCCGGAACCGGTTCAACCTGCGCAACAGCCACACGGTTCAGCCCTCCCGAGGCGATGGCGTGCCATGCCCAGGCCGCAACGCCATAGCCCAGCAGGCGGGGGAGCACCTCGCGGAACCCCACCTGGTGCAGCACCCCACGCCGGATGTTGGGGATCTCCTCCGGCGAGGCGAGGATCCTTGGTGAGAAGCGTTCGGAGAGGCCGGCGATCGAGCCGATATGGTCCGAGTGGCCGTGGGTGATCAACACCGCTTCAAGGCGCCTGTCTCCGGCCTTCTTTAGTGACTCAAGCACCAGGCCGAGGTCCTGCGGGTAGCCGGCGTCAACGAGCGTTGCGGTCCCGGGGCCCACCAAGACCGTCCAGTTGGAGTACGGGCCCTCCACGAAGTGCACACCCGGAGCAGGTTCGGTCATCGAACGGATCGACCTCGGGGTTTTCATGACCTCGCTGCTTTCAATGTGGTTCCGTCTCCTCGACGTGGATCAACTCAGCAGGGGCTGCCCTCAAACACGGTCAACTCTAGGCTCCCGCCCGGGCGACTACTTGGATGGGCGATCGAGAAACGAGTATCAATTTCCCTTGTGACCCCGAAGCACCGCGGACCACAGTGGAGGGAGTCACCAAAGTGGTGAGTGAGCTTGTGGGAGCGGGTGTGTAGTGACGGGACACAATCAATTTTCAGGTCACCTTTTCACAGTCTCGGAGGTTGCCGAGATGATGCGGGTATCGAAGATGACGGTTTACCGTCTGGTGCAGTCCGGCGCTATGAGGGGGATCCGGTTCGGGCGCTCCTACCGCGTGCCCGAGGAGGCGGTCCAGGAATATCTGGACACCGTGAACCCGGAACGGCGCTCGGTCGGCTGAACAAGTGCCGACTGTGAAGACCCCGGCCGCGCTCAGGCGCCGGCCACGGTCGTCACAACGCTGACCAGCTGCGGAGCGGCGGGGGCGGAGCTGAAGCCGAAACGCACCGGCGGATGCAGCGGGGCGAGGGCGCCGAGGGTCGTGCCGTGCCACCGGGCGTCGGCGGCGGTGATGGTGCGGGCGCCAGTGACCCCGTAGTACTCGCGTCGCCCGCTCCCGGCCGACCCGGCGGTATGGACCCCCGGAACCATGGCCGCGGCCACCGGGTCGATCAACGCAAGCCAGCGCGGGCTTGTGGCGAGCCGCCGCGGAACCAGCCGCAGCGCCAGCCCCAGCGGAGTGGAGCGCCCGACCTCGGCGCGCAGGTGCAGCGGCCCGGCGTCAACGGCAATTCCGGCAGCGTCGAGGCGGCAATGGACTGCCGTGATCAGCACATTGTCGAACGTGTAGGTCGAACCCACGTAGTCGCCGACCTCAGGCGTGGGCGCGATCAGGGTCCGGTGGCCGCCGGCGTCCTCGACCATGACGTCGGTGAACGCGCCAAACGGCGATACCTCCCAGCTGCCCACCACGATGCGGGTGCCGGAGGTGGTGCCGATGCCTGCAATGCGGCCTTCGAAGCGGTCCATCGCTCAATTCTGCCCCAGCCGCAGGTGCCGGACGGCCGGGGCGGGCGCAATTGACAGCCCGGGTTTCGACGACCGGCAGCGGCCTCGGCTAAACTCGGGGAGTAAGAGCCCCTGGCCCTGCCGGTACCCGGCGCGCACCATGGGGCGTTCTCATGACGGCAGCGACTGCGCACGCACCGAGGCGCGGAGCGCCGTCGCGATGGGGGAGGATCCCATGCCTGCAATTGTGATTGTCGGAGCCCAGTGGGGCGACGAAGGAAAAGGCAAAGCGACTGATCTGCTCGGCAGCCGCGTCGACTACGTCGTCAAGCCCAACGGCGGAAACAATGCCGGGCACACGGTGGTCGTCGGCGGCGAAAAGTACGAGCTGAAACTCCTTCCCGCCGGCATCCTCAGCCCCAATGCAATCCCGATCATCGGCAACGGCTGCGTGATCAACCTCGAAGCACTCTTCGCCGAGATCGACGGGCTTGAAGCACGCGGCGCCGACACCTCGAAGCTGAGGGTTTCGGCGAACGCCCACCTGGTGGCGCCCTACCACCAGGTGCTCGACAAGGTCACCGAGCGGTTCCTGGGCAAGCGGGCAATCGGAACCACGGGGCGCGGCATCGGGCCCGCCTACATGGACAAGGTGGCCCGGCTTGGCCTGCGCGTCCAGGACGTCTTCGACGAGTCGATCCTGCGCCAGAAGGTCGAGGGCTCCCTCAAGCAGAAGAACGAACTGCTTGTGAAGGTCTACAACCGTCGAAGCGTCGAAGTGGACGAAGTCGTCGCCTACTTCCTCTCCTACGCCGAGCGGTTGCGCCCCCTCGTCATCGATTCGACCTTCGTCCTCAATGAGGCGCTCGACGAGGGCAAGGTCGTCCTCATGGAGGGCGGCCAGGCCACCTTCCTCGACGTCGACCACGGAACCTACCCGTTCGTCACCTCGTCGAACCCGACGGCGGGCGGTGCCTCGGTGGGATCCGGAATCGGGCCCACCCGCATCACCCGTGCGGTGGGAATCATCAAGGCGTACACCACGCGCGTGGGCGCCGGTCCGTTCCCCACCGAGCTCTTCGACGACATGGGCCTCTACCTCCAGAAGACCGGCGGCGAGTTCGGCGTGAACACCGGGCGCCCCCGCCGCACCGGCTGGTACGACGCCGTCCTGGCCCGGCACGCAGCCCGCGTGAACGGGTTCACCGACTACTTCGTCACCAAGCTCGACGTCCTGACGGGCATCGAGCGGATCCCCGTCTGCGTGGCCTACGACGTTGACGGAGAGCGCCACGACGAAATGCCGATGACCCAGACCGGGTTCCACCACGCCAAGCCGATCTTCGAGTATTTCGAGGGCTGGACCGAGGACATCACCGGCGCGCGCACGATCGACGACCTCCCCGAAAACGCGCAGACCTACGTGCGGGCGCTCGAGAAGATGTCGGGCACCCGCTTCTCCGCGATCGGAGTGGGCCCCGACCGCGACCAGACGATCGTGGTCAACGACCTCATCACCGGCTGAGCCGGCTCGGATGCAGCGCCCGGCACCGGCGGCCTACCAGCCCCGGGTGCCGGGGGCTCCCTTGAACGGGCCGGTGATCCTGCGCGTGATCCAGCCGCCGTAGAACCCTCCCGCCTGTGCGGTGACCGGCTCGCCGTTCACCGTGCAGCTGTCCATTGCCGCCGGGTAGACCGCCACGCGTCCCTCGAGTTCCTCGTAGCGGGCAGCCGGCTGGGGGTAGGTCCAGGCCGCCTTCGCGGCGCGCCGCCCGCCTCCGACGACGTCGAAGTAGCCCGCGGTGCCCTTGAACTCACAGAACGAGGTACCTCCCACCGGCTCGAGGGCCCCGGGCACGAAGTCCGTCAGGGGCAGGTAGTAGACGGGAGGGTGGCTCGTCTCGAGCACCCGGACCGCGGCCGTCGTCCGAAGGATCACCTCCCCGCCGAGCCTCACGACGATTTCCTCAGTGCTTTTCTCGACCCGCGGCGGCCGCGGGTAGTCCCAGACGGATTCCTGCCCGGGCCCCGGCGTTTCCTTGGAGTTCCTCATGGCCCAACGCTAGCCTTTAGCAACCCTGCGCGCAGTCTGTAGGCTTGGGTGAGGAGCAGCTACTCGGAGGCGGGGTTCATGAAAGTCAGCGTGGGGCAGTTCCGGCCGGGCGGTGACGCCCAGGCGAACCTTGAGGTGATGCGCGGGCTCGCGGAGCAGGCCAAGAGCGAGGGGTCCTCGCTGATCGTGTTCCCCGAGGAGTCGATGTTCTCCATCGGCAAGGTCGAGGGTCCGGTGCGCGACGCCGTCGAGGCGAATTGGAGCTCCTTCGTCCAGAAGCTTTCATTCCTCGCGGCCGAACTGGGTCTGGCGGTGGTGGCCGGCGGGTACGAACCCAGCGGCGAGGACCGCCCGTTCAACACCCTCGTCCTGATCGATGAAACGGGCAGGATCGCCGACACCTACCGCAAGCTCCACCTCTACGATGCGTTCAGCTACAAGGAGTCGACGCGGATCAAGCCCGGTGACGGCGGCATCGCCGTCGTGCCCGTCGGCGGGATGACCGTGGGGCTGATGACCTGTTACGACATCCGCTTTCCCGAGCAGGCGCGTGCACTCGTCGACGCCGGCGCCGACCTCCTGTGCGTTCCCGCCGCCTGGTTCAAGGGAGACCACAAGGTTGAGCACTGGGAGGCGCTGCTCAAGGCGCGTGCCATCGAGAACACTGTGTGGATCGCGGCGGCGGGAACCTCGAGCGGGCACACGATCGGCCACTCGGCAATCCTTGACCCGATGGGCATTCCCCACGTCTACCTCGACGACGAAGAGCGCGCCGTTGTCACAACGGAGGTCACCCGGCGGCGCGTGGACGACGTCCGGGAGTTCCTGCCGGTGCTCAAGAACCGCCGTTTCGCTCACAACGCCGAAATCGTCGACGCGCAGTAGCCCGCTCAGCCTGCCGATCGGGCAGCGTCGGCGAAGACCGTGCGGTCCAGGAAGTCGTTGCGGAACTTGCCGTGCGGATCCCAGACCTCGGCGAGCGTGCGGAAGTCGGCAAGCCGCGGGTACAGCCGATCGAGGGCCCCGGCATGGGGGCCGAACAGCTTGCCCCAGTGGGGCCGCGCCCCGAACCGGGCGAGGCTTGCCTCAAGCTCCGGCAGCAGAGCCTCCACCTCCGCTTGGAGGGGTTTCCAGGTGAAGTGGATCCCGATGCCCGCCCGGCCGTAGTTGCTGCTCAGCCACAGCTCGTCGGCGGCCATGGTGCGGATCTCCGAAACCTGGAGCAGCGGCGCAATCCGGTGCGAAAGCGCGCGGACGGCCTCGATCGCACCGGCGGCGTGTTCGGTACCGACCAGATATTCGGACTGCAGTTCCTCGCCGCTGCTTGGGGTGAAGGCGAGCCGAAAATGGGCAAGGCGGTCGGACCAGGGCCCGGGCACGCCGCCCTGTTCGGTGCAGTTCACCGGAGACATCCCCGGAACCGGGTGCAGCGGCCCGGCGGCAGGGACTCCGCCGTGGAACTCCACCGGAGCCGGACCCGCATCTTCGGTCCGGGTCTTCAGCCAGGCCTGGGCAATTGTCTCCGACCGCCAGTCGGTGAAGAGGCTCACGCTGTAGGCGCTCCCGGTGACCTCGGCCAGGTTGGAAAGGACGTGCGTCCAGGGAAGGCCGGTGTAGACATCCTGGCGGACGCTGAAGCTCGGTTCGATGTCGAGGGTGATGCGGGTCATCACGCCAAGTGCCCCGAGGTTCACCACCATGCCGTTGAAGTCCGGCTCACCGCGCCGGACTGTCACGAGGTCGCCGGAGGCGGTGACCAGTTCAATGGCGGCCACGGCCGTTGCGAGGTTTCCGTTGCCGTTGCCTGAGCCGTGGGTGGCGGTGGCCACCGCTCCGGCAACGGAGATGTGGGGCAGGGACGCAAGGTTGTGCAGCGCGTAGCCCGAGCGCTGGAGCTCCGCCGCGAGTTCGCCGTACCGCGTACCCGCGCCCACTGTGACCGTCCGCCGTCCGGGATCCATTTCGGTCTCTACGGCCAGGTCCTCAAGGGAGACGAGCGTGCCGGAGGTGTCGGCAATGTCGTTGAAGGAGTGCCGGCTGCCCAGCGCCCGTACCGACGAAGCGCCTGCGACAACTGCCTGAAGGGCTGCAATGCTCTCGGGGCGCTCGATGCGGGCCTGCCGATAGGTGAGGTTCCCGGCCCAGTTGCGCTCGGTTTCTGATTCTTGGGTAATCACATGCCGTCCTTGCTGATCGCGCGTCGCCGCCAGGGCGAGTCCCTGGGGTTGAGGGCCTCGGCTTTCGCGGTGGCCCGTCCAGAGGCACCACTCTAGGGTCATCTGCCGGTTCCTACAACGTTATAGAATTCGGACTAATCATCCGCCGGCATCAGGCCGGCCGCCCCAAAGGAGTCCGAATGGCGGCAACAATCCGCGATGTTGCACAGGCCGCAGGCGTCTCGATCAAGACTGTCTCGAACGTCATGAACGACTACCCCCACATCCGCCCCGACACGAAGCGGCGCGTCCTCGATGCCGTGGAACTGCTGAATTACAGCCCCAACCAGTCGGCCCGCAGCCTTCGCTCGGGGAAGACCGGCGTCCTCGGCCTCGCCGTGCCTGAGCTCTCCCTCTCCTACTTCGCCGAGCTCGCTGACTCCGTCATCCAGGCCGCGGAGGCCCGGGGGCTCAAGGTTCTGATCGAGCAAACGGGAGGCGACCGTGATCGTGAGCTCGAAATCCTGGCGAGCCCGAGGCTGCAGTTGACCGACGGGCTTCTTTTCAGTCCGCTGGGGATGTCGAACGAGGACGCCGGAAGCCTTTCCGTCGGGTTCCCGCTTGTGCTGCTGGGGGAGCGCATCTTCGGAGGGCCGACCGACCACGTCACAATGCGCAACATTGAGGCGGCTTCCGCAGCCACGGCGCACCTGATCTCCAAGGGCAGGCGGCGGATCGCCGTCGTGGGCGCGCACGAGGGCGAAGTGATCGGTTCGGCGGGACTGCGGCTGCAGGGTTACCGCAACGCGCTCGAGGAAGCAGGGGTGCACTATGACCCGGCCCTGATCGCCCACACCACGCTGTGGCACCGGGCAAACGGCGCCACGGCCATGCGTGAACTGCTCGCCACAGGGGTGGACTTCGACGCGGTTTTCGGCCTCAATGACACGCTGGCGCTGGGGGCTATGCGTGTGCTTCAGGAAAGCGGACGCCGCATTCCCGAGGATGTTGCGGTCATCGGGTTCGACGATCTCGACGAAGCCCAGTATTCGCTGCCCACCCTTTCCACGATCGACCCGGGCAGGGCCGAGATCGCCGACACTGCGGTGAAGGTCCTCATCGAGAGGATCGCCGACCCGCGCGGCGGCACCGCACCGCGGGAGATCCAGGCCCAGTTCCGCGTGGTGGAGAGGGAATCCACAGGATCCTGACTCCCGGGACGCGGCGGAATCAATTGTGGAGCACCTCTTGACAGCGGTGACACTTCATCGGCATGCTTCTTCTACATCGTTTACCTATAACGATGTAAATCGGAGCCGACAGCTGGTTCCCCGCCGAAAACGGCGGGAGGGCACAGGTGGAAACGGGCCGAATCAAGGGAGATTCGAACGGGCGCTGGAATCCAGCTGCTTCCCGGGCTAATCCTCCTCCCCGCAGCATCCTGGCTCCTCGCGTTCGACGAGGCCACGGTGGCTGAGAACCGCGAGAGGAAGCACACGATATGAAAGCCTCAATCCGTTCAGCGGCCGGCATTGCCGCCGCCGCTGCACTTGCACTGACCGGATGCTCGTCAGGAGGCGGAGATTCCGCAGCCAAGGCGTCCTGCACCAACACCATCGTCAACAAAGAGGCTCCGCAGGTGACGGTGTGGGCCTGGTACCCGGCCTTCGAGCAGATCGTGGATTCCTTCAACGAGAGCAACGACGACGTCCAGGTGTGCTGGACCAACGCCGGCCAGGGGAACGACGAATACACGAAATTTTCAACGTCCATTGAATCGGGCTCCGGGGCGCCGGATGTCATCATGCTCGAATCCGAGGTGCTCTCGAGCTTCTCCATTCGGGATGCCCTTGTCGACCTTTCGGAGTACGGCGCGGACGAGGTCAAGGGCAACTACACCGAGGGTGCGTGGAAGGACGTCTCAAGCGGGGACGCTGTGTACGCGATCCCCGTCGACGGCGGCCCAATGGGCATGATCTACCGCCAGGACCTCTTCGAGAAGTACGGCATCGCCGTTCCGAAGACCTGGGATGAATTCGCCGTTGCCGCCCAGCAGCTGAAGGACGCCGGCGGCGAGGGCGTCCTGACGAACTTCCCGACGAACGGCCGGGCCTTCAGCCAGGCACTGTTCGCCCAGAACGGGTCGGTGCCCTTCGAGTACGACTCGGCCAAACCTACCGAAATCGGGATCAACGTCAACGACGAAGGCTCCAAGGAGGTCCTTGAGTACTGGGACGGCCTTGCGAAGAAGGGCCTCGTCACCACCGATGACGCCTTCACCGCCGACTACAACACCAGCCTCGTCGACGGCACCTACGCCGTGTACCTGGCGGCCGCCTGGGGCCCGGGCTACCTGCAGGGCCTCTCCGATGCGGACGAAGACGCCGTCTGGCGTGCGGCACCGCTGCCGCAGTGGGATGCGTCGAACCCGGTCCAGGTCAACTGGGGCGGATCGACCTTCGCCGTGACGAGCCAGGCGAAGGACAAAGAGCTTTCGGCGAAGGTCGCTAAGGAAATACTGGGAACCGACGAGGCGTGGAAGATCGGCGTCGAGGAAAGCGCGCTGTTCCCCTCCTACACACCGGTCCTCGAGTCGGAGGAGTTCGCACAGACCGAGTACCCGTTCTTCGGCGGACAGAAGGTCAACGAGGATGTCTTCCTTGAGGCTGCGGCCGGCTACGAAGGCGCAACCTTCAGCCCGTTCCAGAACTACGCCTATGACCAGCTGACCGAACAGCTCTACTCGATGGTGCAGGGCGAGAAGGACGGCAGCAAGGCGCTTGACGACCTCCAGGCAAGCCTCGAGCAGTACGCCAAGGAACAGGGCTTCACCCTCAAGTAGCAGGACCGGCGTCCTGCCGCCGCCCGTTCCGGTGGCAGGACGCCTCCCCAGTACGGCCCAACCCTAAGGATTCCCCGACAATGGCTACTACAACCGCGCCCGTCACGGCCAGTCCGCCGAGCACCCCCCGGAAAACCCGCCCCGACCTCAAAGACCGCCGACGCCAGCGCTGGGGCTGGCTGTTCGTGGCCCCCTTCGCCGTCGTCTTCCTCACCTTCCTGATCCTGCCCCTGCTTTATGCCTTCCGAATGAGCCTGATGACCAGCACGCTGGCCACCGGCACCAACTTTGTCTGGTTCGACAACTACGCCAAGGCCTTCACGGATCCGATCTTCCTCGACGGCCTCCTGCGGGTTGGGAAATTCGCGTTGATCATGATTCCGGCGCAGATGCTCATTGCCCTCGCCGCCGCCCTCGTCCTCGACAACCTGGCGACGTGGGCCTCGAAATTCTCCCGGCTGCTGATCTTCGTCCCCTATGCGATTCCCGTAGTGATCGGCGCGCTGATGTGGGGCTTCCTCTACAGCCCGCGCTTCGGGCCGGCGGGGGATCTGTTCGCGATCTTCGGGCTTAACTCCCCGGACTTCCTGGCACAGGGCAGCATCTTCGCATCGCTTGTGAACATCGTGACCTGGCAGTGGGCCGGGTACTACATGATCATCATCTACGCGGCGCTCCGGGGGATCGACCCGGGCATCTACGAGGCAGCGGTGCTCGACGGCGCCACGGGCCTGCAGATCGCACTGCGCGTCAAGGTCCCGATGATCGCCTCATCGATGGTGATGGTGCTGATCTTCGCCCTCATTGGAACCCTCCAGTTCTTCACCGAGCCCCAGGTCCTTCGGGCCGTGGCGCAGGGAGCCATCCCGGTGTCCTACACACCCAATATGTACGCCTACTCGCTGGCCTTCTCCTACAGCCAGTTCAACTACGCCTCCGCAATCTCCTTCGCGCTCGGCATCGTGGTGTTCATCGGCTCCTACTTCTTCCTCTTCCTGACCCGCAAGCAGAGCGGACTGAAATAAATGGCACTGGTAACCTCAACCCCCGCAGCGCCCGACGAGGATGCGCGCCGCACCCGTTCGGTGCGGGCCGGCCGCACCGGCGGGCGCCGGATCGGCTCCCACATCTTCCTGCTGATCCTCGTGATCTACTTCATCACCCCGCTCTGGTGGCTGACCGTGGCAAGCACCAAGGACACCGCAGGGCTCTTCACCGGCAGCGGCGGGCCGCTCTGGTTCGATGACAGCTTCAACCTCTTCGACAATATTGCCGGGCTCTTCCAGCACCAGGACGGAATCTACTGGCGCTGGCTGGGCAACTCGTTCCTCTACGCCATCTCAGGCGGGGTGGGAGCCACAGTCCTTTCGGTGCTCGCCGGCTACGGTTTCGCGAAGTACCGCTTCCGCGGCAGGAACGCCTTCTTCGCGCTCCTGCTGGGGGCGGTGATGGTTCCCATGACCGCTCTCGTGATTCCCACCTTCGTCCTGCTCAGCGAGATCGGCCTGATCAACACCATCTGGGCCGTCATCCTGCCGTCCCTGCTCAGCCCCTTCGGCGTCTACCTGATGAGGGTCTACACCCAGGAGGCCATCGCCGACGAACTCCTCGACGCCGCCCGCGTCGACGGGGCAGGCGAACTGCGGACCTTCTTCCAGGTCTCGCTGCCGCTGCTCCGCCCGGCCATCGTGACGGTGCTCCTGCTTTCGGTCGTGGGCACCTGGAACAACTTCTTCCTTCCGCTGGCAGTGCTCAGCGACCCGCTGCTGCTGCCCGTCACAGTCGGCCTCAACAACTGGCAGGCGCTGTCGAATGCCGGCGCCGGCGGAGAACAGGTCTGGAACCTCATCGTCACAGGCGCCTTCATCTCCATCCTGCCGCTCATCATCGCCTTCCTCTCCCTCCAGAAGTACTGGCAGGGCGGCCTGTCGCTCGGCTCACTGAAGTAGCCACTCCGCCCCGGCATACCCCCGCCACTTCCTGCCTTCGATCCGCGGCCGGCCCACCGGCCCACCGACCCCGAAAGGGACCCAATGAACACAGCACGCCTCACCCTCGATCCGCACTTCACGGTCGGACCCATCAACCGCCGCCTCTTCGGGTCCTTCGTGGAGCACCTCGGCCGCTGCGTCTATGACGGCATCTACGAGCCCGGCCACCCCACCGCCGACTCCGAGGGCTTCCGGGAGGACGTCATCGCCCTCGTGAAGGAGCTCGGGGTGTCCGCGATCCGCTACCCGGGCGGGAACTTCGTTTCGGGTTTCCGCTGGGAGGACAGCGTCGGCCCCCGGGAGGACCGCCCCACCCGGCTCGACCTCGCCTGGCACTCAACCGAGACGAACCAGGTTGGCCTCCACGAATTCTCCTCCTGGCTCGAAAAGGTCGGAAGCGAACTCATGCTCGCCGTAAACCTCGGAACCCGGGGCACCCTTGAGGCACTCGACCTCCTCGAGTACTCGAACATCGACAAGGGCACCGCGCTCGCCGACCAGCGGATGGGCAACGGCAAGGCGGACCCGTTCGGGGTGAAGATGTGGTGCCTCGGCAATGAGATGGACGGGCCCTGGCAGCTTGGCCACCGCTCCGCCGAGGACTACGGCAAGCTCGCCTCCCAGACAGCCAAGGCCATGCGGCAGCTCGATCCTTCGGTGGAGCTCGTAGCCTGCGGCTCCTCAAGCGCCGCCATGCCCACGTTCGGGGAGTGGGAGCGCACGGTCCTCACCCACACCTACGACGACGTCGACTACATCTCCTGCCACGCCTACTACGAGGAGAAGAACGGCGACCTCGGATCGTTCCTTGCCTCGGCCGTCGACATGGACCACTTCATCGATGCCGTCGTCGCCACGGCGGACCACGTCAAGGCGGTCCGCGGCAGCGCCAAAACCATCAACATCTCCTTTGACGAATGGAACGTTTGGTACATCGAGCGCTTCCACGGCGTCGACAAGATCGAGGGCATCGACAACTGGCCCGTGGCGCCGCGCCTGCTCGAGGACCGCTACTCCGTCGCGGACGCCGTCGTGTTCGGCAACCTCATGATCTCCCTGCTCAAGCACGCCGACCGCGTCACCTCGGCGTCCCTTGCCCAGCTGGTCAACGTCATTGCGCCGATTATGACCGAACCCGGGGGCCCCGCCTGGCGCCAGACCACCTTCTACCCCTTCGCCCTCACCTCGCGGCTGGCGCAGGGGGCGGTGCTCGAGGTCAAGCTCGACACCGGGACCTACGACACGGCCGTGTATGGCACCGTCCCGCTCGTCGACGCCGTCGCCACGCACGACGCCGACGCCGGAACGGCCGCTGTCTTCCTGGTGAACCGGTCACAGACCGAGGAAGCCACTGTGACGATCGACGCAGCGGGCCTCGGGGTGCTCCGCCTTGTCGAGGCGCAGACCCTTGCGGACAAGGACTTCTATGCGTCCAACACGCTTCAGGAGCCGGAGCGGGTGGGGCTGAGTCCCAACACCAGCGCCTCCGTCTCGGGCGACACGATCACAGTGACGCTGCCGCCGGTGTCCTGGACCGCACTGTCCCTCGCGAAGTGACGGCTGCCTTTTCCGCGGACCGGCCCCCGGGGGCCGGTCCCGGGGGTGCTCCGCACCGCCGGCGTGCAGTAGCGTTTCCGCAATGACGGGAAATAATTCCGGGGGAGCTGTGCGGCCGCAGCGGGGGGCGAATATCCGCGACGTCGCCCGTGCGGCGGGAGTCTCCCATCAGACTGTCTCCCGGGTCATCAACGGTCATCCGAGCCTGCGGGAGGAAACCCGGCAGCGCGTGGTCGAGGCGATGGAGCAGCTTTCCTTCCGGCCCAACCGGGCGGCGCGCGCCCTCGTGACAAGCAAATCCCGGATCCTCGGGGTGCTCGTCTCGCACGGTGTCGAGTATGGACCGGCGGCAAGCCTTCAGGCGATCGAGGCAGCCGCGGCCGACGCCGGGTATTCGGTGGATATCGCCAACCTCGAGCGGACGGACCGCAGCTCGATCGTCGCGGCGCTGGACCGCCTCATGGACCACGCAGTGGAGGGCCTTGTCATCCTCGCTCCCCAGTCGCAGTCCCTCGAGGTGATCGAGGACCTCTCGATCCGGCTGCCCTTTGTCACAGTGCATTCGACGGGGCGGATGGAGGACCACCGCCTTTCCGTGGACCAGCTGGCCGGGGCGCGCCTTGCAACACGCCACCTGCTGGAACTGGGGCACCGCGGCATCCTTCATCTGGCCGGACCGGACGGTTGGGTGGAATCCGCTGCGAGGCTCCAGGGCTACCGGGAGGAAATGGCCGCCTGGAACATGCCTGAGCGTGAGGCCCCGGAGGGCGACTGGACCGCCGAGTCCGGGTACCGCATTGGAAAAGACCTGGTCCAGGCCCGCGGCTTCAGTGCCGTGTTCTCCTCGAACGACCAGATGGCGCTGGGGCTCGTCCATGCGCTCTCGGAGGCCGGGCTCCAGGTTCCGCAAGACGTGAGCGTTGTCGGGTTCGACGACATTCCCGAAGCGGCCCACTACCTTCCGCCGCTCACAACGGTGCGCCAGGACTTCCCCGAGCTGGGGCGGCGCTGTGTCGCAGCCCTGCTGGGACTGCTGGGCGAGGAACCCTCGCCGCCGCAGGGCGATGTTGCCCCGGAACTGATCATCCGCAGCTCCACAGCACCACCAGCTGACAGCCCGTCCAACCAAGCCGTCTAACCAAGCCGGTCCACCCACGGGCTGACCAGGCGGGCCTGATCAGCGGCGCAGCCACGCCGTCCCGATCGACTTTCTGTTACCAAATCGTTATTCAATAGTTTCAACCCGTCCCCGCAGCGTGCGTGTATCGTGGCACGAACAGTGGATGTGACCGTTCACATTAACGGCGGCGGGCGGTCGATTTTGTCCCCATCCACCAGTACCACCCGAAAGACAATGAGGTTTCTCCGTGAGTGAAGCGTTCCCAACCCTTCCCGCCGTCGAGCATCCGGCGCCCCGCCCCTCGGGTTCCCTGCCAGCGCAGGACACCAAGTACGTCATCGGCATCGACTATGGAACGCTTTCCGGCCGCGCCGTTGTGGTGCGCGTCAGTGACGGCGCCGAGGTCGGCTCAGCAGTCACCGAGTACCCGCACGCCGTCATGGACTCGGTCCTTGGGGCAACGGGCGAGGCGCTCCCGCCCGAATGGGCGCTCCAGGTGCCCTCCGACTACGTCGAGGTGCTCCGCACCGCCGTGCCCGCCGCGGTGCGCAACGCAGGCATCTCCCCCCAGGACGTCGTGGGGGTGGGAACCGACTTCACGGCCTGCACCATGGTTCCCACAACGGCCGACGGCACACCGCTCAACGAGCTTCCCGGCTACGCCGGCCGCCCGCACGCCTACGTGAAGCTGTGGAAACACCACGCCGCCCAGGGTCAGGCCGACCGCATCAACGAGTTGGCCCGGCAGCGCAACGAGGCCTGGCTGCCGCGCTACGGCGGACTGATCTCAAGCGAATGGGAGTTCGCCAAGGGACTGCAGCTCCTTGAGGAAGACCCGGAACTCTACTCCCGCATGGATCACTGGGTTGAGGCCGCCGACTGGATCGTCTGGCAGCTCACCGGCCGCTACGTCCGCAACGCCTGCACCGCAGGGTACAAGGGAATCCTGCAGGACGGCGCGTACCCGACTCGCGAGTTCCTTGCCGGCCTCAACCCCGAGTTTGAATCCTTCGCCGAGGACAAGGTGGAGCACCCCATCGGTGCGCTCGCCTCGGCCGCAGGCACCCTCACCGAGGAAGCGGCCGGCTGGACCGGGCTGCCCGCGGGGATCGCCGTCGCCGTTGGCAATGTCGACGCCCACGTCACGGCACCCGCGGCGCAGGCCACCGACCCCGGCCAGATGGTCGCCATCATGGGGACCTCCACCTGCCACGTCATGAACGCCGAAACGCTCCGGGAGGTGCCCGGGATGTGCGGCGTCGTGGACGGCGGGATCGTCGAGGGGCTTTACGGCTACGAGGCAGGGCAGTCCGGGGTGGGCGATATCTTCGCCTGGTTCGTCGCCAACCAGGTTCCGGCCGGAATCACCGCCGAGGCGGCGCGGGTGGGACTGAGCGTCCACGAGTTCCTGACCGAACAGGCGCGGCACGAACCCGTCGGCGCCTCGGGGCTGATCGCACTCGACTGGCACTCAGGCAACCGCTCCGTCCTCGTTGACCACGAGCTCTCCGGCCTGGTTGTCGGGCTGACCCTCGCCACTGCGCCCCACGAGGTGTACCGGGCGCTCCTTGAATCGACGGCCTTCGGGACCCGGCGGATCGTCGAGGCCTTCAACGACTCGGGCGTCCCGGTCACCGAATTCGTCGCGGCAGGCGGGCTGATCCGGAACTCCTTCCTGATGCAGACCTACGCCGATGTGCTCAACATGCCCATCTCGGTGATCGGCAGCTCTCAGGGACCGGCGCTCGGCTCGGCCATCCACGCGGCAGTCGCCGCGGGGGAGTACCCGGACATCTCCGCCGCGGCGAAGGCGATGGGGCGCCTGCAGCGCGCGGCGTTCACCCCCGATCCCGGCCGGGCCGAGGCCTACACGGCCCTCTACAACGAGTACCGGGAGCTCCACGATTACTTCGGCCGCGGCGGCAACAACGTCATGCGCCGGCTCAAGGCGATGCGCCGCTCCGCCCGCTCTGCTTCTCCAGCCCCTGCGGCCTCTTCCACTGCGGGGGTGTCGGCATGAGCGGATTCTCGCCGGCACTCGAAGCGGCAATCGCGCGGACGCGGCAGGAAGTCGCCGACCTGCACGCAGAACTGGTGCGCTACGGGCTCGTCGTCTGGACCGGCGGCAACGTTTCGGGCCGGGTGCCCGGGGCCGACCTCTTCGTCATCAAGCCCAGCGGCGTCGGCTACGACGAGCTGTGCGCCGAGAACCAGATCCTGTGCACCCTCGACGGCACTGTGGTCCAGGGAACCCCCGGCTGCGAGCGCTCGCCCTCCAGCGATACGGCAGCTCACGCCTACGTCTACCGCCACCTGCCCGAGGTTGGCGGGGTGGTCCACACCCATTCCACCTACGCCACGGCCTGGGCGGCCCGGGGGGAGTCAATCCCCTGCGTGCTTACCGCAATGGCCGATGAATTCGGCGGCGAGGTGCCCGTCGGCCCCTTCGCCGTCATCGGGGACGACTCAATCGGCAGGGGCATCGTCGAAACCCTCGCCGGGCACCGGTCCCGGGCCGTGCTGATGAAGAACCACGGACCCTTCACGATCGGCAAGGACGCCCGCGACGCCGTCAAGGCAGCCGTCATGCTCGAAGACGTCGCCCGCACCGTGCATCTCTCGCGCCAGCTCGGGGAACCGGCGGCAATAGCAGAAACCCACGTCGATTCGCTCTTCGACCGCTACCAGAACGTCTACGGCCAGCCCGTTGCCCCACCCTCAACCCCAGCAGGAGCTAACTGATGGCCCCCCTCAGCACCACCCTCGACACCTACGAAGTCTGGTTCCTCACCGGCAGCCAGGACCTCTACGGCGAGGAAACCCTCGCCCAGGTGGAGACGCAGTCCCAGGAGATCGTCAAGATCCTCAACGACTCGGGTCTTCCGGTGAACATCGTCTGGAAACCCACCCTGAAGGACTCCGACTCGATCCGCAGGATGGCCCTCGAGGTCAACGCCGCCGACAACGCCATCGGCGTCATTGCCTGGATGCACACCTTCAGCCCCGCCAAGATGTGGATCGCAGGCCTCGATTCCCTGCGTAAGCCGCTGCTCCACCTTCACACCCAGATCAACGTCGCCCTGCCCTGGGCCGAGATCGACTTCGACTTCATGAACCTTAACCAGGCCGCCCACGGCGACCGCGAGTTCGGGTACATCCAGTCGCGGCTGGGCGTTCCGCGCAAGACGGTCGTCGGACACGTCACGAACCCGGCCGTCACCGGCCAGGTCTCGAGCTGGCAGCGCGCGTGCGCCGGCTGGGCCGCAGTTCACGAGCTGAAGGTTGCCCGCTTCGGCGACAACATGCGCAATGTCGCCGTGACCGAGGGCGACAAGACCGAGGCTGAGCTGCGCTTCGGCGTCTCGATCAACACCTGGGGCGTCAACGACCTCGTGGAGGTTGTCGACGCCCAGCCCGAGCACCTCATCGACGACCTCGCCGCCGAATACGAGGAAAGCTACGACGTCGCACCCGAACTGCGGCGCGGCGGCGACCGCCACGAGTCGCTGCGCTACGGCGCCCGCCTCGAACTGGGACTGACCTCCTTCCTCGAGGCCGGCGGCTTCGGTGCGTTCACCACGAGCTTCGAGGACCTCGGGGGCCTGCGGCAGCTTCCCGGCCTCGCCGTCCAGCGGCTCATGGCCAAGGGCTACGGGTTCGGCGCCGAGGGGGACTGGAAGACCGCCGTCCTGGTGCGCGCCGCCAAGGTCATGGGTGCGGGCCTGCCCGGCGGTGCCTCGCTCATGGAGGACTACACCTACCACCTCGTTCCGGGGGAGGAGAAGATCCTCGGCGCGCACATGCTCGAGATCTGCCCCACACTGACCACGGCCAGGCCCTCGCTCGAAGTGCACGCGCTGGGCATCGGCGGCCGGGAAGACCCCGTCCGCCTTGTGTTCGACACCGACTCCGGACCCGGCGTCGTCGTCGCCCTCTCCGACATGCGCGACCGATTCCGGCTCACCGCCAACGCCGTCGACGTCGTCCCCCCTGACGCGCCGCTGCCGAACCTCCCGGTGGCCCGGGCGGTCTGGAAACCCGCACCGGACCTCGCGACCTCCGCGGCGGCCTGGCTCAGTGCAGGCGCCGCCCACCACACGGTGCTCAGCACGGCCGTCGGCCTCGATGTCTTCGAGGACTTCGCCGTTATCGCCGAAACCGAACTCCTGCGGATCGACGACTCGACGACGCTCCGGGAGTTCCAGCGCGAACTGCGCTGGAACGCGGCCTACTACCGGCTCGCCTCAAAACTGTAATCAACTCAGCAACCCCTGGGCGATGGCGCCCGGACCGACGAAAGGTAAACCTAGTGAACAAGTTCTTCCTCAAGGGCATCGCCGCAGCCGGCGTGCTCGCACTCAGCCTGACTGCCTGCGGCGGCAGCCGCGGAGCCGACGCCGGAGCAGAAGGCGGCGAAGGCTCGAACGAAGGCGCCAAGATCGGCGTCGCGATGCCTACGCAGCAGTCCGAGCGCTGGATCGCCGACGGCGAGAACGTCAAGAGCCAGCTCGAGGAACTCGGCTACGAGGTCGACCTCCAGTACGCCAACGACGACATCCCCACCCAGGTCTCCCAGATCGAGAACATGATCAACGGCGGAGCGAAGGCCCTCGTCATCGCCTCGATCGACGGCACCACCCTCACGAGCGTCCTCGACACCGCCGAATCCCAGGACATCCCGGTCATCGCCTACGACCGCCTGATCAACGGTTCCGACACCGTCGACTACTACACGACGTTCGACAACTTCGAGGTCGGCGTCCAGCAGGCCACCTCGCTGCTCACCGGGCTCGGCGTGCTCGACGAAAACGGCAAGGAGACCGGCGAGAAAGGACCCTTCAACGTCGAACTCTTCGCCGGAAGCCCCGACGACAACAACGCCACCTTCTTCTGGGACGGCGCAATGGAGGTCCTGCAGCCCCACCTCGACAGCGGCGTGCTGACGGTTCCCAGCGGCCAGACCGACTTCGAGCAGGCTGCGATCCTGCGCTGGCTCCCCGACACCGCCCAGGACCGCATGGAGGACCTCCTGACCGTCGGCGGCGGCAAGCGCCTTGACGGCGTCCTTTCGCCCTACGACGGCCTCTCCATCGGCATCATCTCCGCCCTGACCTCAGGCGGGTACTCCGCCGACGACCTTCCCGTCGTCACGGGCCAGGACGCCGAGGTCGGGTCGGTCAAGTCGATCATCGCCGGCGAGCAGTACTCCACGATCTTCAAGGACGTCCGTGAGCTCGGCAAGCGCGCCGTCACGATGGTCGATTCCCTGATGAAGGGCGAGGAGCCGGAGGTCAACGACAAGGAGACCTACGACAACGGGGAAAAGATCGTTCCCTCCTACCTGCTCGAGTCGGAGATCGTCACAGTCGACAACTACGAGAAGAGCCTCGTCGAGACCGGCTACTACACCGAAGACGACCTGAAGTAAGGAATCCGGGCCGGGCGGCGCTGCCGCCCGGCCCGTGCTCCAGCACGTTGCACACTCCAACTTTCAAAGGACGCTCAATGACCGAGCACATTCTTGAGATGCGACGGATCACCAAGACATTTCCTGGGGTCAAGGCGCTCTCCGACGTGAACCTCGCCGTTGCGCGGGGGGAGGTCCACGCGATCTGCGGTGAAAACGGCGCAGGCAAATCGACCCTCATGAAGGTGCTCTCCGGTGTCTACCCGCACGGCACCTACGACGGCGACATCAGCTTCGACGGCGAAGCGGTCTCCTTCAAGGACATCAAGGACAGCGAAAGAAGCGGAATCGTCATCATCCACCAGGAACTCGCGCTCTCCCCGTTCCTGTCCGTTGCCGAGAACATCTTCCTCGGCAACGAGCGCTCCAGCCGCGGCTTCATCAACTGGAACGAAACGAACGTGGAGGCCGCCAGGCTGCTCCGCCGGGTCGGGCTGACGCTCAACCCCGTGGTGCGGGCCGGGGACATCGGCGTCGGCAAGCAGCAGCTTGTCGAGATCGCCAAGGCGCTGTCCAAGAACGTCAAGCTGCTCATCCTCGATGAACCGACGGCCGCGCTCAATGACGAGGACTCGGCACACCTGCTCGGGCTGGTGAAGGGGCTGCGCGACGAGGGCATCACCTGCATCATCATCAGCCACAAGCTCAACGAGATCCGCTCGATCGCCGACTCGGTGACGATCCTGCGCGACGGCAGGACCATCGAGACGCTCAGCCTCCACGACGGCTCGGTCACCGAGGACCGGATCATCAAGGGAATGGTGGGGCGTGAGCTGAAGAACCGCTACCCCGAGCGCACCCCCTCGATCGGGGCCGAAATCCTTCGCGTCGAGGACTGGACGGTGCACCACCCCCAGGAGCACTCCCGGGTTGTTGTCGACAACGCCAACCTCAGCGTCCGGGCCGGTGAAATTGTCGGAATCGCCGGGCTCATGGGAGCCGGCCGCACCGAACTCGCAATGAGCATCTTCGGGCGCAGCTACGGCTCGAACATCTCAGGGAAGCTCTACAAGGACGGCCGGGAGATCTCCGCCAAGACCGTCAGCGACGCGATCCGCCACGGCATCGCCTATGCCACCGAGGACCGCAAGCGGTACGGGCTGAACCTCCTCGACGACATCAAGCGCAATATCTCCGGGGCCGCCCTTGGCAAGCTCGCCAAGCGCGGCTGGGTGGACGGCGGGCAGGAGGCGGTCGTCGCCGGCGGCTACCGGACCTCCATGAATATCAAGGCCCCATCGGTCACAGCAGTGACGGGGAAGCTTTCCGGGGGAAACCAGCAGAAGGTCGTGCTCTCCAAGTGGATGTTCGCCAACCCCGATGTGCTCATTCTCGACGAGCCGACGCGCGGCATCGACGTGGGCGCCAAGTACGAAATCTATACGATCATCAACTCGCTTGCCGCCGAAGGGAAAGCGGTGATCGTCATCTCCTCGGAGCTGCCGGAACTGCTCGGCATCTGCGACCGCATCTACACCCTCGCGGAGGGCTCGATTACAGCCGAAATCCCGATCGGTGAGGCTACGCCCGAGCTTCTCATGCAGCACATGACCAAGGAAAAGGACTGAATCCCATGGTTTCGACCCTCACCGACGCCCCGGTCAAAACCGCGGCGCCAACAATCACCGATGCGGGAAAGTTCCTTGCAAGCAGGCTCCGCCAGATCGGTATTTTCGTAGCGCTTCTGGTGATCGTCACGTTGTTCCAGCTGCTCACCGGGGGCAAGCTGCTGCAGCCTGACAACGTCTCGAACATCATCGTTCAGAACAGCTACATCCTGCTGCTGGCCATTGGCATGGTGATGATCATCGTCGCCGGGCACATCGACCTCTCCGTCGGATCCGTCGCCGCGTTCGTCGGCGCAATGTCGGGCATCATGATCCAGGACTGGAGCTTCCCCTGGTGGCTCGCTTTCGGGGCCTCACTCGTCATCGGCGGCCTCGTCGGGGCGTGGCAGGGCTTCTGGGTGGCCTACGTCGGGATCCCGGCGTTCATCGTGACCCTCGCGGGAATGCTCGTTTTCCGCGGACTCACGCAGATCACCCTCGAGAACCAGCGCATCACGGGGTTCCCCGTCGAATACCGGCAGCTGGGCGGCGGGTTCCTGTTCCCAGGACTCTTCCCTGCCGATACGAACATCCTCGACTGGACGACGGTGGGCATTGGACTCCTCGCCGTCGTGCTGCTTGTCGTCAGCCAGCTGCGGGGGAGGGCAATGCGGGCCAAGCTGAAGCTCGAAGACGAGCCCATGGCCTGGTTCGCCACCAAGCTCGCCTTCGCCGGCGTTATCATCCTCGGCCTGACCTACCTGCTGGCCAGCTCGCGCAGCGGCACCCCGATCGTCCTCGTGGTGCTCGGGCTTCTGGTTGTGACCTACAGCGCGGTAATGGGAAACAGCGTCTTCGGACGCCACATCTACGCCCGCGGCGGCAATCTCCAGGCCGCCCAGCTCTCGGGTGTCAACACCAAGAAGATCGACTTCTACCTCTTCGTGAACATGGGCGTGCTCGCCGCACTGGCGGGGCTGATCTTCACCGGCCGCCTGAACTCGGCGGGTCCGGGTGCCGGTAACCTGTTCGAGCTCGACGCGATCGCAGCCGCCTTCATCGGTGGTGCGGCAGTCACCGGCGGGGTCGGGACCGTGATCGGAGCCATCACCGGTGGCCTGATCATGGGCGTGCTCAACAACGGCATGTCACTGCTCGGCGTGGGGATCGACTACCAGCAGTTCATCAAGGGCATGGTGCTTCTGCTGGCCGTGGGCTTCGACGTTTTCAACAAGCGGCGTGCCTCCACCGCGTTGAAATAGAAAACCTTCGCCATCCGCGTAACCTTTCCATCCAGGCCGACGATTACCAATGTGTGAGTGCCGCACCGGGGCTTATCCCCCAACGGGCCCCGGTGCGGCCTTCTCATGGGTTGTCCAGGCACATCGCGCCGCACCCCGCCGGGGGTTGATTCTCTGGTTACGATGGTCCTCGTTGTGCCACCTCGCCCAAGGACTCCCATTTTGGTTTCAAAGCTGCCTGATGACGCGCTTTCACGCGCGCAAGTTGGCGAGCCCGCGGCCTTCGAATCAATCTATGCGCACCTGAGCCCCTCCCTGCTCGGATACTTCGCCGGCAGGGGCGCCGAGGACCCGGAAGCCCTCACCCAGGAAGTGTTCCTTGCGGTGTTCAGCAGGCTCGACACGGTCCACGGCGGCGTGGAGGGCCTGAAGACCCTCGTTTTTTCTGTGGCACACGCCCGATACGTCGACGAGGTGCGCCGGCTCGCCCGCCGGCCCTCACAAGCGGTGTACGAGCCTGAAAGCGACGCCCGGACCAGCGTTTCGGCAGAAGCCGCGGCTCTTAACCGTTTCGGCGAAGGCAACATCGAGCAGCTGCTCTCCGCCCTCAAGGCGGAACACAGGGAAGTGTTGCTGCTGCGGATCGTCGCGGGGCTGTCAGTGGACCAGGTTGCCAAAGTTGTAGGGAAGACTGAAGGTTCAGTGAAGCAACTGCAACGGCGGGCGCTGATCAAATTGAGGGAACTCGTTGAGCTCGATGAAGCGGAAGCGTCATGAATAAACCAGCGCACGGGGAAGATCCGGTGCAGAAACTGCTCGAAGAATCCGGCGTTCCCTCCTCCGAAGGCCTCTCGAACGCCCTCAAGGCCGTTCGGGCCCTGGCCAACGGGCCGGTCCCCGAAGTGGCTGCCGAGCTCGCCCAGCTCATGGCCGCCGGCGGAGCGCAGCCGCGCGGGCGCAGAAACCGGCACCGGGCCACCTTCATCGGGGGAACCCTTGCCATCTCAATGGGCCTGGGGATGTCGGGGGTTGCCGCCGGAACGATGCATTTCCCCGAAGGTTTTGGCCGCACAGCAGAGGCCGTGATCCACCTGCACGGCAGGGAAACCGGCGCGGAAGCCTCGGCCGTCGATCAAAAGGGAAACGCGCACCATGACCTGCCGGCGGTCAAACAGTCGGGAGCCGAAATCGGCTCAGCGATTCCAGGGCTTGGCGACGCCCGTCCCTCCGGAATACACGGTGGGTTCGATGCGGTGCCGCCGCCGGAGAGCAGGGATCCCGGGGCCACACTGCCCCAGCCGTCAGCACCCCCGGCAGTGCCCGTGCCGCAGGAAGGCGCAGTGCCGGCACCGGTCCTGCCCGGCCACCCAGCACCCGCTGATCCAAAACACGGTTCAGGAAACCCTGATTCAGGAAACCCTGGATCAGGAAACCCTGGATCAGGAAACCCTGGATCAGGAAACCCGCCGGCCCGCGGTCACTGGAAAGACGTGCTCCACGGCATCACGCCCGGCGGGCTGCACGGTGCACGGGATCAAGCAGACCTGGTGAGACGCCCGGGGCCTTCAGGGGAGCTTCGACCTCCGGGGCTCACCCATCCGGTGCAGGGAGGTGCTCTTGCCCACCCGGCGCGGCCCGGGGCGTCGGAGCCGCCCGCCGGCGAGCGCGCGAAGGCCGGTCACAACGGCGCAGGAAGCGGTGAGACCCTCCGCCGTCGTGCTGATAACGGTGGCCCCGAAAGTGGTGGAACCGCGCCGCATCCCGGCACGCTGCCGAAGCTCCCCGTGGAAGTACCGGCTTCAGAGCCGGGCGAGAAGGAACCCGCAACGCCGCAACCGGCCGTGCCTGAGCCAGCCGTATCTGACCCGGCCGCGCCTGAGCGGGCTCCAGCGGAGCCCGTCACCGGCGAACCGGCCGACCCCGACCCAGCTACGCGGGGATTAGCCGTATCTGGGCTGGCTCCTGCTGAACAGGAAGCGCCGGACAAGACAGTGCCGGAGGCAGCCCGGGAACAGGCAGAATCGGCACCGGCTGCGCCCGGACCCGCGGTGTCCGCTCCAGTGGAGCCGGGCCCAGCAGACCCGGACCCAGTCGGCGGCGAATCGGCCGCCGCCGGCTGAGCTAGGACGTAATCTGGCGCTTGGAGGAGATGATGCCGGTGTTGAAGCCGGCAAGGTTCAGTCCGCCGTGGAACCGGGCGTGCTCGATCTTGATGCACCGGTCCATCACCACGTCCATCCCCGACTCTTCGGCATCGCGGGCAACGTCCTCGTGCCAGGACCCGAGCTGCAGCCACAGGGCCTTCGCGCCCACCGCCTGCGCCTCGGCAAGGACCGAGGGGAGGTCGTCGTGCTTGCGGAAGACGTCGACGACGTCGGGGACCTCCGGCAGGTCCGCCAGCGAGGCATAGGCCGGCTGGCCGAGGATCTGCCTGGCCACGGGGTTGACGAAGTAGAGCCGGTAGGGCGACGACGACTGCAGGTAGGTTGCGACAAAGTACGACGCCCGCGACGGCTTGTCCGATGCGCCGACGATGGCCACCGACTTCGCCCGCCGCAGCAGTGCCAGCCGCTCCGGTGCCGAGGGTCCGTCCCAGGTCCGCGTTGGCGCGCTCATGCCCCGACTCCTACGGCGCAGGTCCGGCCGTCCTCGGAGGGCGGTGCGCCCACGTCCCGGGCGGCATCGGGTGCGTTGGACGCATCAGCATCCGACGCATTCGAACCCGACGCACCCGAATTCGACACTGCGGCCTCGAGCGCCTGGTCAAGATCCCAGAGGATGTCCTCAAGATCCTCAAGCCCCACCGAGATGCGGATCAGGTCCTCGGGGATGCCCGCCGCCAGGAGCTGCTCCGGCGAGAGCTGCTGGTGGGTTGTCGATCCGGGGTGGATGACAAGGGTTCGGGCATCACCGACGTTGGCAAGGTGCGAGGCGAGCTGCAGCGACTCGATGAAGGTCTTTCCCGCTTCACGCCCGCCCCTGACCCCGAAGCTGAATACCGAGCCCGGTCCCTGCGGCAGGTATTTCAGTGCCCGGCCGTGGTGGGGGTGTGTGGTGAGTCCCGCGTAGTTGACGTACTCGACGCGCGGATCCGCCTGCAGCCACTCGGCAACGGCTGCGGCGTTTCGAACGTGCTCGTCGACGCGCTGCGCCAGCGTCTCGACTCCCTGGAGCAGCTGGAACGCCGAGGTGGGGGACAGCGAGGGGCCGATGTCACGCAACTGTTCCGTGCGCAGTTTGGTGAGGAAGCCGTACTCCCCGAAGTTGGCCCACCATTGGATGTTCCCGTACGACGCGACCGGCTCGGTCATCGTGGGGAACTTCCCGTTTCCCCAGTTGAACCTGCCGCTTTCGACGACGACGCCGCCGAGCGTGGTTCCATGGCCGCCGATGAACTTGGTGGCGGAATGGATAACGATGTCGGCGCCGTGCTCGAGGGGGCGGATCAGGTACGGGGTGCTCAGGGTGGAGTCGACGATCAGCGGCACCCCGGCGTCGTGCGCCACGCGGGCAAGGCCCTCGAGGTCGGCGATCTCGCCCGACGGGTTGGCGATCACCTCCGCATAGACGGCCTTCGTGTTCTCTTGGATTGCGGCAGCATAGTCCGCCGGATCGGTTCCCGGCACAAAGGTGGTCTCGATCCCGAACCGGCGCAGCGTTACATCGAGCTGCGTCACCGTCCCCCCGTACAGCTGGGAGGCGGCAACGATGTGGTCGCCGGCCTGGCAGAGGGCGGCGAAGGTGATGAATTCGGCGCTCATCCCCGAAGCCGTGGCGACGGCGCCGATCCCGCCCTCAAGGGAGGCGATGCGCTCCTCGAAGGCGGCAACAGTGGGGTTGCCGATCCGGGAGTAGATGTTTCCGTACTTCTGGAGCGCGAAGAGGTTGGCGGCGTCGTTCGTGTCCTTGAAGACGAACGACGTCGTCTGGTAGATCGGCACGGCGCGGGCGCCGTGGGTGGCATCGGGAGTGCCTCCCGCGTGAAGCGCGCGGGTGCGGAAGCCGAAGGTTTTCTCAGTCATCAGACGCCTGCCTTGGTGGGGAGAGGTTCGAGGTGGAAGTCGACGCCTGCCTTGGCGGCGAGGTCGGCTTCGAGGGAGCGGACAATCGGCAGGACGTCCCTGCCGAACGCTTCAACCTCCTCCTGGAAATGCAGGTAGCAGGTGAGCAGCAGGTTCACCCCGATCTTCTTGTACTCGACGATTCGTTCGGCGATCTGCTCGGGCGTGCCGATGAGCTGGGTCCGGAAGCCGTCGTTGTACTGGATGAGGTCCTCGAAGGAGGAATCCGCCCACATCCCCTTCTTGTCGGCCGTTGCGGCCCCTGCTTCCTGCACTGCGTTGCGGAAGCCTTCAACGGCCGGCCGGTGGGCCTTGGCGACGATCTCCCGCAGCGTCTCGCGTGCTTCCTTCTCGGAGTCGCGTGCAATGACGAACCCGTTCAGGCCGAACCGGGGCGACCTCCCGACGGCCGTTGCGGAGGCCTTCACCCCGGCGATGTTCTCCTTGAACCCTTCGAGGTCCTTGCCGTTGGAAAAGTACCAGTCGGCAACCCGCCCCGCCGTCGCCTGGGCCGCCGTGGAATTGCCGCCGAAGAAGATTTCGGGGTGGGGGCGGCCCGGAACATCAACGGGCGGCGGGCTGAGCGTGAAATCCGAGATGGAGTAGTACTTGCCCGTCTGCGTGTAGCTTTCCCGGGTCCACAGGCCGCGCAGCACGCGGATGAACTCTTCGGTGCGCACATACCGTTCGTCGTGTTCGAGCCAGTCGAGGCCGAAGTTGGTGAATTCGCTCTTCAGCCAGCCCGAGACGATGTTGACGGCCGCGCGCCCGTTGGAGATGTGGTCGGCGGTGATGATGAACTTCGCCAGCACGCCCGGATGCCACATGCCCGGGTGGACGGCGGCGATGACCTTGAGCCTCTCGGTTGCGGCGAGCAGGGCGAGGGAGAACGACGTCGCCTCGTGCTGCTTGTCGGCGCCGTACGACGCCGCGTAGCGGGTCTGCGACAACGCGTATTCGAATCCTGCGTCCTCGGCGATCCGCGCAAGTTTCTTGTTGTACTCGAAGTCCCAGCTGGTGCGCTGCTCGATTGTGGAAACCACGAGCCCCCCGCTCACATTAGGGACCCAGTAGGCAAACTTCAGGGGCTGCGAATAATCGACTGTGCTCACAAATCCTCCATCGGTTCTGGCGGTAGCACCCTACTGTCAGCGCGTTCTGCGCTGGCCAGGGTTGCTGCGGCGTCATAAAGCCAGATCTCTCGGCCGCTCGGGATGGTCATTACCGAGTGTGACAGCACGGGTGCCCGGCACCAAGAAATGTGTCGCCCCGGGTCGGCGAAGATTTGGAGGGGCAGGCACGCGCCGGGTGGACTTGCGGGGCATTTCGAGTATGGTTTGCGTCACGTGGCGTCATCGGCGAGGTTGGCCGCCTGGCTCATGCCCCGCGGCGGTGGCCACCGTCACTTGTTGAGCGAACAAAGGAGCTGGCAGTGGATCTGCGATCACTGGGGCTCGTGGTGCATGGAGGGAAGCAGCGGGCCATTGACGCGGCGGAGGCCCTCAAGAGCTGGGCCGCTGAGAACGGCGTGTCCGTCACGGAGGTGGATGTCTGGTCGGCTGACGACGAGGGCCACCTGACTCATCACCACGTGCCGCTCGGCCCGTTCGACCTCGTTGTGACGATCGGCGGTGACGGCACCTTCCTGCGCGGGGCGGCTGTGGCGATGTCCTGCCAGTGCCCTGTCCTCGGGGTGAATGTGGGGCGGCTTGGGTTCCTTGCCGAGGTGGAGCCGGAGAACCTTGTCGAAGCCCTCAGGGCCGTGATCGCGGACGAGACAATCGAGGAACAGCGCCTCACCCTCACCATCCGCTCGAGCAGGCCCCTTGAGATCCCCAGTGAGCTCGGGGCGCTCATCCACAATCCAAAGGGACCCGTTGCTGAATCGCCGCTGGTCCGGGACGACGCGGTGGAGGTCCTGGGCTGGGGCGTCTGCATGGACATCACCGCAATCAACGACGTTGTCTTCGAGAAGCTCAGCCGGGACCGCCAGGCGAGCGTCGCGGTCTATATTGGGGCCCGCCGGTTCGTTTCCTATTCGGCGGATGCCCTGATCATTTCCACGCCCACGGGCTCAACGGCCTACTCGTTCGCTGCGGGAGGACCCATCGTCTCGCCCCGCGCCAACGCCCTGGTTTTCACGCCCGTCGCGGCTCACATGGTCTTCGACCGCAGCCTCGTCGTTGCCGCCGACGAGCTGGTGTCGGTGCGCGTGCTCGAGCGCAGCGGGCAGGTATCGATGTCCGTCGACGGCCGGATTGTCGGGGTGCTGAACCCGGGGGACTGGGTGGGCGTTTACGCACGTCCTTCGGCGCTGCGCATGCTGCGCCTGCATGAGCCTGATTTTTTCGGCAGGGTGAGGGATCGGTTCGGGCTGGTCGACGCCGCGGCCGCAGCCGCCGACGGGGATTCGCCGGTCGACTATTTCCCCAGCACGCCCAAGCCCGATGACATGAAGCACGTCCACATTCCGACCCAGCCCCTCGAGTCCTGGATGGGCTCCAAGACGGAGTAGGCGAAGCTTCAGGACCGCCGCGCGAGCACCTCGGAGATGCCCGGGAGGCATCCCTCGTTCTGCAGTGAGGTGGTGTCCCCAAGGGGCGATCCCTCGTACAGCTCGGTCAGGAGGCGGCGCATGATCTTCCCGGACCGGGTCTTGGGCACGTCCTGGACCACGATGACGGCACCCGGCTTGGCGATGGGGCCGATCTCCGCGGCAACGTGCCGGCGCAGGGTGGTTTCGACGTCGCCCGTTCCGCCCGCACCGGGTGCCAGCACGACGAATGCGGCGATGGCGTGGCCGGTGAGCGGGTCGGCCACGGGGCACACGCCGGCCTCGCTGACCAGCGGGTGCGCGACCAGGGCCGATTCGATTTCGATCGTGGAGAGCCGGTGCCCCGAGACGTTGATGACGTCGTCAACCCGCCCCAGGATCCAGATGTCGCCGTCGTCGTCGTAGCGGGCGCCGTCCCCGGCGAGGAACCAGCCCTGCCGGGCGAACTTGCGCCAGTAGGAGTCGAGGTAGCGGCGCGGGTTCCCCCAGACGGTGCGGGCCATGGCCGGCCCGTGGCGGTCGACCACCAGCAGGCCGGAAACGCCGGGAGGCACCGTGTTTCCCTCGTCGTCGACGATGCGGGCGCCCACTCCGGGCAGGGCCCGGGCGGCGCACCCGGGCTTGAAGTCGGCGTCCGCCGGGCTGGGGGAGAGCACGGTGGCGCCGGTCTCGGACTGCCACCACGTGTCGACGACGGGAACCTCGCCGCGGCCGAACTGGTCCCGGAGCCACCGCCACGCCGCCGGGTTGACGGCCTCGCCGACCGTCCCGAGGACGCGGATGCTCGAGAGGTCGTAGGAGTCCGGGACGCCGTCGGGGAACCAGTGCATCAGCGAGCGCACGAGCGTGGGCGCCGTGTAGTAGCTGGTGACCCCGTAGCGTTCGATGATTTCGAAATGCCGGCCCGGGTGCGGGGTGTCGGGAGTTCCTTCGAAGATGACCTGCGTGGCGCCGTTGGACAGCGGCCCGTACAGCTCGTAGGTGTGGGCGGTCACCCAGGCGAGGTCCGCGGTGCACCAGTGGACGTCGCCGGCCCGCTCCGCGGGGTCGGGCGAGCTGAAGAGGTGCTCGAAGCTCCAGGACGCCTGGGTGAGGTAGCCCCCTGAGGTGTGGAGGAGCCCCTTGGGACGCCCCGTGGTGCCTGAGGTGTACATGATGAACAGCGGCGTTTCGGCGTCGAATGCCTCGGGGGAGTGAAAGGGGGATGCGTTCCCGACGGCGTCGGCCCAGTCAACGTCGCGTCCCTCGGTCCACGCGATGTCCGAGCCGGTGCGCCGGACAACAAGGACGTGCTCGAGGTCGGTTACCCCGGCCACCGCGGCGTCGGCGATGTCCTTTACCGGCACGGCGGTTCCGCGGCGGAACTGCCCGTCGCTTGTGACGAGCAGTTTCGCCCCGGTGTCCTGCACCCGGAACCTCAGGGCCTCGGCGGAGAACCCGCCGAAGACGAGGGAATGGACGGCGCCGATCCGCGCACACGCGAGGGTGACGACGACCGTCTCGACGAGCACGGGAAGGTAGATCACCACGCGGTCGCCCTTGCGGATGCCCAGGGCCAGCAGGGCGTTGGCTGCCCGGCTTACCTCATCGAGCAGTTCGGCGTAGGAGACGCTCCGGCGGTCACCGGGTTCGCCCTCGAAGTGGAGCGCGGTTTTCGCACCGTTGCCGGCGGCCACGTGCCGGTCAACGCAGTTCGCGGCGACGTTCAGGCGGCCGCCGGCGAACCATTCGATCCTCGGGACCGACAGCTCCCCGTCCAGGCCCGGCCGCGCCCGATCGAAGGTGTGCGCGGTGTGCCAGTCCCCGGTCCAGTGGAGGCGCCGGGCCTGATCTTCCCAGAAGCGGATGCGCTCGCGCTCCGACGTCCCCGGGTCCGTATGGGGCTTCGCTGCGTTCAGGCCCACCGCCGCACCGCCCAGCGCTGGGCGAGGCCGAGGAGGGCGTCGGTCGTCTTGCCGAGGACGGCGAGCAGGATGATCGCCAGGAAGATCCTGTCCACCCTCCCGTTGTTCTGGGAATCGCTCAGCAGCCAGCCCAGGCCCATCGAGGCGGCGATGAGTTCGGCGGCAACCAGGAACAGCCACGACTGCGCAAGAGCCAGGCGGAGCCCGGAAAACACCGCCGGGACGATGGCGGGCAGCTGGACGGTTGTCAGCAGCTTCATGCCGTTGAGCCCGAACGCGCGCCCTGCCTCGACGAGGTTCCGGTCGACGTGGCGCAGGGCCAGCGAGACGGTGGTGAAGACGGGGAAGAACGCGCCGATCAGGATCAGCGTGACCTTCGAGTCCTCGTTGATGCCGATCCACAGGATCAGCAGGGGAACCCATGCCAAGGAGGGCACGGCGCGCAGCGCGCCGATCGTCGGGCCGAGAAGGGAATCGGCGAACCGCGACAGCCCAAGCACCGCACCGGCGAGAAGGCCCAGGGCCGCGCCAAGGCCGAAGCCGATCAGCACGCGCTGGGTGCTGATGGCGATGTGCAGGGACAATTCACCGCGGCCCAGCAGCTCCCCGGCGGCGCGCACGACGGCACCCGGCGGCGGCAGCTGTACGGCACTGAAAACACCGGTGACCGAGTTGAGCTGCCACGCCCCAAGCAGCAGGGCCGGAACGATCAGCCCGAGCAGGAGCCCGCGCAGCCGCACCCCGGCCCCGGGGGAAGCCTTCGTGCGAGGACCGGTCGGAGCGCCCGGCGTCGTCCCCGCCGTCGCGGGAACCGGAGCCGCAGGCAGCACCGGGAGCTCAGCCGGCGGTAATTCGTTGCCCGGGGCGGTCATCAGGAGGCTCCGACAGCGGCAGGGTCGGCCTTCTTGACGAGGGAATCGTCGAAGAGGGTATCGAGCGCTTCGTCCACCTGTTCCTGGCTTGAGACGTCACCGGATTCGACGAAGACCGGGCCGATCTTCTCAAGGACGTTCCGCTGCGCCTCACCGGGTGCCGGGTCAACGTCGAGATTGGTGCGCTCAAGGATCACCGAGTTGGCGAGTTCAACGTCGATGCCCGCGACCTCGGCGAGGATTGCGGCTGTCTCCTCGGGATTCTCCTTGGCCCACGCCCGGGCCTTTTCGTAGGCGTTGACGACGGTCTGGGCGACGTCGGGCTTTTCCGCGAGGAATTCCTCGTTCGCGTTGAGGAACCCGTACGTGTTGAAGTCGATGTTGCGGAAGAACAGCTTGGAGCCGTCCTGTTCGGCTGCGGCCATGATGGGGTCGAGTCCGGACCACGCGTCAACCGCACCGCTGGCCAGGGCTGCACGGCCGTCGGCGTGCTGGAGGTTCTGCACCGTGACCTCGGAGGGGTCGACGCCGGCCGACTCGAGCGCCTGGAGGAGGAAGAAGTACGGGTCGGTGCCCTTCGTGGCGGCCACGGCCTTTCCGCGGAGGTCCTCGACCTCGGTGATGTCCGAGCCCGGTGCGGCGACGAGGGCCGACCACTCCGGCTGCGAGTAGATGTCGATCGTTTTGATCGGTGAGCCGTTGGAGCGGGCGAGCAGGGCGGCCGATCCCGCTGTTGAGCCGACGTCGATGGCGCCCGCGCGCAGGGCCTCGTTGGCTTTGTTAGATCCCGCCGACTGCACCCAGTTCACTGAGACGTCCTGGTCCTTGAGTTCTTCCTCAAGCCAGCCCTGGTCCTTGATGACGAGGCTCAGGGGGTTGTAGGTGGCGAAGTCGATGTTGAGGGTTCCGCCTTCGGTGGCGGCGTTGGCAGCGGCGCCCTCCGTTGTGGCGTTCTCCCCGGCAATGCATCCGGTGAGTCCGAGGGACAGGGCGGCGGTGACGGCGGCGGTGGTGAGGAGCGAGCGGCGGGTCATGGGTTTCCTTTGGTGGGGTGACGCGGAGGTGGGTGATGCGGGGAGGCGGAGTGAGTGCGGTGTGCGCGGAGAGGGAAGGGGGTGCGCCGAAAGCAGGCCGGTTGGGGCCGGCGCAGGGATGGTGGTCACGAAACGGCTGCGATCCAGGGGATCAGCGGGGCCGGGCGTGCCGGGTGGAGGCACCGGCAGCAGCCGGCAGGAACGTGCTGGACGCGGGTCAGTGCCCGGGAACGCCCAGCATGCCTAGGAGGGAACTGCGCAGCGACCGCAGCGCAGGCGCATTGCGGTCCCGGGGCCGGGCTCCGGGCACCGACACCAGCTCGGCGATGGTGGAGCCGGGCCCGTCACCGTTGGTGCCGAGCACTAGGATGCGGTCGGCGAGCTGAAGGGCTTCGTCGACGTCGTGCGTCACCAGCAGCACTGTGGTTGGCTGTGCCGCGTGGATCTCGAGGAGCAGGTCCTGCATCTTGATGCGGGTGAGGGCATCGAGCGCGCCGAAGGGTTCGTCGAGGAGCAGGACGCCGGGGTTGCGGGCAAGCGCACGTGCCAGCGAGGTGCGCTGTGCCATGCCGCCGGATACTTCGCGGGGACGGTGCTTGGCGAAACGGTCGAGCCCCACCAGTTTCAGCAGCTCGGCGACCTTGGCCTTGCCGGCGCTGGCGCTCGACGACTTGGGCAGCCCGATCGCCACATTGGCCTGGAGTGTGTGCCACGGCAGCAGCCGGGGCTCCTGGAACGCGACGGCACAGCGCTCGTCGATTCCGCGGACCGGCGAGTCGCCGATGACGACGCTTCCCGTGTCCGGGGCATCAAGGCCCGCCGCCGCACGCAGCAGGGTGGATTTTCCGCAGCCGCTGGTGCCCAGGATGGCGAGCACTTCACCGGCAGGGACATCGATGCTTACATCGCGCAGAACAACCTGTTTGTGGCCCGGGGCGCCGAAACTGCGCCCCAGGTGGGAAAAGCTGATGGGCAGGGCCTGCTTGCGGCGCGCCTCAGCGGTAGATGTTTGTGCCAAAAGAGCGGTCATGATTAACTCCATCGATCCTGGCAGTAGCACCCTACGAATCAAGCCTTCACCGGCGCTTGTGGCTGCCGGTTCCCGTGGCTTGGTCCTTGTTATTGCCCAATATCAGGGGGATACGGGCAACCAGGGTTGCTGCGGCGTCATCGATCCAGGTCTCTCGGCCGCTCGGGATGGTCAGAGACCACTAAACGCGCATCCCCCGGATGCGGCAAGTCTTATCCGTAACAATGCGACACCGGGAGGCGGGCGAAGCGGCCCTCCGGAGCGGTTTGCCGTGGCATAGGCTTGAAGAATCACAGTGAAAGGACTGTAATGGCGCACCGGAACGATCCCGAGGTCATCCGCCGACTCCTGACTTCCCCCGGCCGGTGGGCTGTCGTCGGACTCTCCAATAATCCGCGCCGGGCGGCGGTCGGGGTTTCCCGGTTCCTCATGGATCAGTTGGGCAAGGAGATTATCCCGGTCAGCCTCAAGGGCGACGACGTGCATGGGCAGCAGGGCTTCAAGACCCTTGCCGAGATTCCCGGACCGATCGACGTGGTTGACTGCTTCGTGAACTCAACAAAGGTTGGCGCCGTGGTTGACCAGGCGATCGCCGTCGGGGCGAAAGCCGTCTGGCTGCAGCTTGGGGTGATCGATGAGGAGGCCGTCCAGCGCGCGAAGGATGCTGGCCTCGACGTCGTCATGGACGCCTGCCCAGCCATCGAGGCGCCGGCGCTGCTGCGTGGCCGCCCGGCCTGAGCGCACCGGCGTTATCCGCCGCTTGTGCGGTGTTCCTCGACCCGGTCAAGCCATTCGTTGATCAGTGACCGGAACAGGTGCGGCTGTTCGATCTGGAGGTTGTGCCCCGCCCGGTCGAGGACGGCGAAACTGGCCCGGGGCAGGTACTGAAGCAGCGGAAAGGTGTCCGCGTACCCGGTGACCGAGTCCTGCCTTCCCGCCAGCACAAGACTCGGCTTGTCAAAGACGGTGCCGTTATCCGGGGAATCCGTGAGTTCGTACCGTGCCCTGATCCGGTCGAGCGCTGCCTCGTCTGCCCGATTCAGGCCTGAAACTATTTCGTCCTGCGTCCGTTGCCAGGTCTCCAGCGTCTGAACCACGGCAAAGTCGTCAAATTCGCCTATATCCCCAATCCGCTCGAGCAGCGCCGGCTCGGTTACCAGCACCCGGTGTTCCGGCAGCGTGCGCTCCTCGCGCCGTACCGCCGTGCCGATGGGGCAGATCATGGTCAGGCCCAGCACCTGGGCGCGCCGGTGGTGGATGACACCCCGGGCAAGGTATCCCCCGTACGATTCTCCGACCAGAAGGAAAGGACCGGCACCAATCTGGGTGTCGACAAATGCAATGACCGACTCGAGGACTTCATCGGAGCCGCCAAGACCACCGGCAGGCGCCGACGTGCCCATTCCCGGCAGGTCCGGGTACAGCCTGCGGTATCCGGATCTGCCGGCCAGCGCCTCTTCAAGGCAGCCGATCATCAACTCCCGGTCCGGGCCCAGCCCGTGAATTGCCAGGATTGGAAGCCCGTTCCCTCGGGCCTCGAAGGCGAGCGGCGGGACGCTCACTTGTCGCCGTCCCGCGGCTTCAGCGGATGTTCCCGCCAGTCTGGCGTTTCCGGCTGGCGGCCGTAACCCGGGCGGAAAAGCGGCTCGTCAGGCTCGTCCACGGGTCCCCGCGGCGGGGCGCCGTGACGGTGGGTGAGCCAGTAGCCCCAAGCCAAAAGGGCCGCCGCCGAGAGGACCAGCAGCATGCCGATCGCGACGTTGACCCCGGCGCTCGCCGGAGCCTGCTCTCCCGAGGCCGCTGCGGAGGCGAAGTCGGAGACGCCCTGCGGCACGAAGAGGGTGCTCACCAACAGGAGGGCTGCGCCTGAAATGTACTGCTTCACTCCGGTTTTCATGATCTTCCTCTGTGTTGCGCGCGTCCTGGCTCTCTAGCAAGCCTAGGTGATGCGGGGGAACGGGCAGGCAGTCTATTGGCAAGATCACGGCGTTCTTCGGTAACGGCAGGAATAAAGCGGACCCCGGGCCGGTTCTTCACTCCGAACGGCTGGGAACCGAACCCGAAGCCGTACTTCCTTAGGAGAACTCTTGACGACTACGACCATCCTCACCCTTGTGGGAAGCCTCCGCGGCGCCTCCTACAACCGCCAGCTGGCCGAAGCGGCTGCAGTGAACGCCCCCGGCGATGTGGAACTTGTGAATTACGACGAGCTCACCGGCATCCCGTTCTACAACGAGGACCTCGACACGCCCGGCAGCGTTCCGGCTGCTGCCGCGGCGCTGCGTGCGGCGGCCGAAGACGCCGATGCAATTCTGCTGGTGTCCCCCGAATACAACGGCACGATGCCCGCCGTGCTGAAGAACGCTATTGACTGGCTCTCCCGTCCGTATGGCCAGAGTGCACTGTCAGGCAAGCCTGCCGCCGTGATCGGATCCTCAATGAGCCCGTATGGCGCCGTGCGCGCCCACTCCGATGCGCGCCGCTCGCTCGGTGTTGCCGGAGCCACGGTCCTCAACGATGCCGAGCTCTCAATCGGCACGAGCATGACCCGTTTCGCCGAGGTGCACCCCAAGGATGACACCGAGGTCGCCGAGCAGCTCTCGGCGATCCTGAGTGCTCTCTCCAGCGCAGCACAGGAGCCTGCCGCCGCCTAGTGTGGCACCGCTGCGGCCGTACGCCGCAGAAGAGGAAGGGCCGGGAAATATCCCGGCCCTTCCTCCATTTAATCTCCGCGTTCAGCCTGTGCGCCGTCAGTGCGGCCCAGCTGCGAATCAAATCGATTTCCCCCGTCGTCGCTCGCTGGGTACTCACCGCTCCATATAGCCCGCGGGTACCTGGCCTCGAGGGCCAGGGAGCTCGGATGGCTGTCCAGCCACTGCGGCCCAAGGATTTCACCGATCACGAGCAGATCCGCCACATTCTCGACTGAGTTAACGGACCCGAAGCCGTTATTTAGTGTCTCCACCCGTAGGCGCCGGCCGAATTGGTGGCGACCTTGCTCAACGATGACGGCCAGTATCTCGTCGTTGAGGCCATACACGTCTCGAAGTTGCCACTCGCCCCGCGGAATGATGCTCACCCGATCGAAGGCTTCGTTAAAGGCTGTGATCCATTCATCCATTGAAAAGCCCATATGCCGGCTATCGCTCCCCAGGCATTGGTGCTGGTTCCGCTCTTTGCGCCCGACCGGCGGTCCCGTCGTTGGAATCACCCGGGTTTCCGCTCGTCGCGTTCTTCATCGAAGCTGTCGGCCCCGGAACAACCGGCATGGGCATGGGAGTGGTGTTCATCATTTCCTCGCTTTCAGGCACTCCGCGATGCGGTTCGCGTCCGCTCCGCTGGCTTCAGGTACCAGTGCAAGACCTAAATGCGAGGACGACATATCGGCTGACTGCCAGCTGCCCGCGACCGTGGGATCTGCAACGCAAGACTCCACGTCGCCGTCCCATACCCCGGACACGTCCACCTGCCAAAAAGCCTGCCCCTCCCCGGCGCCGTCCGTTCCTGGCGGTTCACTTCCTTGCGGGCCGTTTCCGCAGCCAACAATGAGAAGAATTGCCGTGAACGAGCAACCAACCAAGAGCGGTTTCACGAGTCCCCCAACAGTGAAGGCCAGAAACGTCAGACTGGCGTAGTGGTGGTGCTAGTGCCACATCCAATCCACCGCCAGCAATCCAAATCCTCAGCTCAGTTCTCTCCAAGAAGGAAGTTATCCGATGAGGGATCCGTCGGCGGGTGTGTGAAGTCAAACGAGCTTCTTCGTATTCTGGGCGCTTCTACCGTCGGGCTATTTCTTCTACCGCGTTGGAGAGGGCTCCCATGGATTCAGGCCCGCCGTGTCCCTCGTTCTCGAGGATTATCAGTCGGCTGGTGGCCCAGCGCTGGTGTAGTTTCCATGCTGTGATCGCTGGTCCGCTGATGTCGCGGCGTCCATGAATGAGGTACCCGGGGACGCCGTCGAGCTCGTGGATCCGCGACATGATTTCCAATCCGTCCGTCAGGAATCCATCACTGGACCAGTAGTGAGTGACAAGAAGCGCGAAGGTCAGCAGCTCCCGTTCATCGTCGAACATCGGGCCCGGGCGCCACGCTGGATCCAAGGAGACATGGGTTGACTCCCATCTGACCCATGCCTGAGCCGCGAGCAGGGCGTCCTCCCGGTCGAGGCCCGCCAGTCGTCGGGCGAAAGCCTCAACCACCCGCTCACCGGGCCGGGCATCGGCGGCTTTGCTGAAGTCCGCCCACGCTTCCGGGAAGATCATCCCGACGCCTTCAGTTATCCACTGGACTTCTTCGCGGCTTGTTGTGGTCACCGCGACAACGGCTACTCCCAGGACACTATCTGGACAGTGCAGGGCATAAGCCAGGGCGAGAGTGCTGCCCCACGAACCACCGGTGACAATCCATTTCTGTATTTTCAGGTGCCGGCGAAGAGCCTCAAGATCGTCGATTAGGGTCTGGGTGTTGTTGAATGCCAGGTTTTTCAGATCGTCCTGTGCGGTGGGAGTGCTCTTGCCGCAACCGCGCTGATCGAGGCCGATCGTCCAGAAACGCTCGGGGTCGTGCCTCCGGCGGTAGCCGCCCGCACCCAGTGATCCTCCCGGCCCTCCGTGAAGATACACAACGGGAACACCGGAAGGGTTACCCGAGGCTTCCCAGTAAAGACTCGCGTGGGGGACCTCCAACCAGCCGCTCTCCATCCGAATCCCTCCCATTCCAAGTTCCGATTATTGGAGCAACCCTAGTGCGCCTGCCCGTGGGGCCGATCCTCAAACCAGCCCTTTACCCAGCGTCTCAGGGCGAAGACGGCAGGGACGAGGGCGAGGGAGAAGAGAAGTCCGAATAGCATCGCCGGGCCACCGACGCGTGCAACGGACCCGATGTAAACGCAAACGCCCGCGAAAATCACTGCAACGAGAATGAGAGAAGCTGTCATGATGTTGGCCAATCGCGTTGAACGGCTGGTCAACGCCCTGCCTGCTACCGCGGCCAAGATCAATTGCCAGGCTGCCAGCAATGCCATCTCGAAACCGATGAATGCAACAACAAGTGCAGCGACGGACGGGGGCGCCAGATATGCGACCTCTGGGTATGCACTGGCGTAGCTCGCCCCGGCACCTGGAATGACTACGAGTTGAGCCAGCAGGGAGGCGAGCAGAAGGACTCCCAAGAAAAAACGGAGGGGTAGTGCTTCCTGCTTGGTCATATCGCGATCATCGTCCTACGGTCGAAGGTTGGGTCCGCTGCCTCGAACCTACGTTTCAATCGTTGTTCTGGACAGAACCCCGGGAAAATCATCGACACCATAGCCGAAACGAAATCCTTGGCCGACACGAAAATCACTTAGCTATCGCATAGCCATTGGATTGCTAACCGGGACCGATCAAGGTCACCCACAAAGTTGTGCGGATCTATTTCGTGAATGGCAACAAGTAACGCATCAGGGAATGGAAATAGTCCTAAGGGACTACGCCATGTACGTCATTTGGAGGACGACGTGGCCTGGAACATCTCGGTAAAGTCACTGCGGTGACAAGCGTGACCACTTGCACGTGGGCAGAAGTACACCATCACGATGCATCCAACATTCCAATCGAAGAGGGACATGTCCGAGCAGCAAAACCTGGTTATGGAGGGCGCCAGAGGAGAAAGGTCAGGTCCCGATGAGGTGCGGAGGGCTCCCCGGCGTATTCGCAGCGGAGCGCTGCTTTCGGCCCTGACGGCGGCAACGGCGATCCTCGGACGGCTTCTGATCATCGCGGTCGCGGTCATCGGCGTGTGCTACCTCCTTTCCAGGGTGTGGGTGATCGTTCTCCCGCTGATCCTGGCCCTGCTGCTGACTTCGGTCCTTTGGCCCGTCACAAGGCTTTTGCGCCGAACCCTGCCCGCGGTGGCAGCTGCAGCCATCACGATCGTCGGGCTGGTTGGTGCTGCGGCCGGGGTGGGGTGGGCTACTGCCGCTCGGTCAGTGAACGGGGTGCGGGAACTGTCAATGCAGACGAAGGACAACGTTCGGAGTCTGAATGAGTTTGCGGCGTCGTTGTCGTTCACGGAGGCAAACATCAATGGGCTCCTCGAATCGGCGCTCACCTGGCCGCAGGAGAACGTGGATCAGATCCTGGCGCAGGTATTTACAGGTCTCGAGACGGTCGGTTCCATCACGGTGACGGTGCTGCTGACGCTGATTCTGACCTTTTTCTGCCTTAAGGACGGAGACAAATTTTCCGAATGGCTGCTGCGGTGGACTACAGGCACGGCGTTCGTCCATGTCGCGGGCGTGTCATCGAGAAGTTGGCAGACCTTGTCCGCCTACGTGTCCTCACAGGCAGCCGTAGCGCTCGTGGACGCCGTGTTCATCGGGGTTGGACTCTGGGCCCTCGGGGTTCCGCTCGCTCTACCGTTGGCGGTTTTGATCTTCTTCGGCGGATTCCTTCCGGTGATCGGCGCCGTCGCGACCGGGCTCCTCGCCACACTCGTGGCGCTTGTGTCTGAAGGGTGGGTCACCGCCCTGATCGTGCTGGGCATCGTCCTGCTCGTGCAGCAGATCGAAAGTAACGTGCTGCAACCGCTGCTGGTCGGGAGATCCCTCAAGCTCCACCCGGCAGTGGTCCTCACCGGAGCGGCGGCCGGCGCCTCGCTCTTCGGCATCGTGGGCGCGTTTCTTGCCACACCCGCAATCGCCGTGGTGATGGTTGCCCTGCAGTACTCAAGGGAGCAGATGCTCGAACCCGCCGCGATGCCCCAGACCGGTTGCTGACAAGGACTTTGACCCGCTGCAACCGACAGGCTCGCAGGCGGTAATGCGCTGGCATGTAGCTGCCGGTAGCCGCACCTCCCTTAGAACAGCGGCCAGGGAACCGCCGGCCTCCCACCGCTCGGAGGTGGAAACCGCCCTGCCGAGCGCAATCTTGCGCAGCGCGCGGCGAGCGAACCGATTTCTTCGGCGCTGAGCAAGTCCGCCAGGTTGCGGCCCAGCTCAGCGTGCAGTCCTTCGCTGACACGATCGATGCCGTCGAGTTCCTCGGCGGTCAGCGGGTCTCCCACCCACCCCCACAACACCGTGCGCAGCTTGTGGTCACTGTGAAAGGTCAGCCCATGGTCAACGCCGTGCCGGCGTCCGTTTCCCATGGCAAGAATGTGGTCACCTTTGCGGTCGGCGTTGTTGACGACGACGTCGAACACGGCCATGCGTCTCAGGGCCGGCGAGTCTTCGTGAACGAGGGTGACCATGCGTCCGTTCTCGTCGCGGCCTTCGAGAACGTGTTTCCAGCCGGTCTCGGGTACGTCGTCAGTCGCGACCAGGTCCACGGCGTTCTGGGCGGGGTCCTGGTCCTGCCAGAGCTGCACCATTCCTTCACCCAGCGGACCACCGCGCAGCCAGGTGTGTGGCACGACGTCCCAGCCGAGAACCTGCGAGACCAAGTACGCGGCCACCTCCCGCTGAGCCAGGGTGCCGTCCGGAAAATCCCACAGCGGATGTTCCCCCGCTATCGGCTTATAGACCACCGCCACGCCGCCAATGCTGCCCAGGAAGGTGGCGTTCGACGCCGTCGTGATGCGGCCGGTAAGCGTCAGCTCGGCGGTCACCAGGTCGGGCGCCGGCATCAGACCTCGGGAATCGTGCAGGTATGCCCGTCGGCGTCGATGGGGTAACCGCAGAGCGGGCAAATCGGACGCCCGGCGCCCACCACCTCACGGGTGCGCTTGGCGAAGGCGCGGGCGGTGCCGACAGGCATTCTCACCAGCAGCATTTCGGACGCGCCGGCGTCGTCCTCATCGAGCGATTCGTCGTCGTCATCAGCATCGAGATCGGTGATCGGGTAGGCCTCTATGACGACCTGCGCCGTCGTGGGGTCCCACCCGAGGCTCATGGCGCCGGTGCGAAACTGCTCCTCAACGGCATCGAGCTGGTCATTGTCGACAAGTTCAATGGGAGTAGTCGTGGGAACGCTGAAGGGGTTGCCGTCAAGGGTGATGAGCTGATCGAGGATTTCGTCGATCTTCTCAGCGAGCTGTGCCGACTGCTGCTTCTCCAGGGCGATACTCACGATCTGCTTCCCTGTGCGCACCTGCAGGTAGAACGTGCGCTCCCCCGGAACACCAATGGTGCCGATGACGACGCGGTCAGGCCAGGCGAACTCGTGAACGATTGTAGGCATAGAACTACTTTAGGCTCCCGAGGTTCGTGGTGCCTTGTGGCCTGCGCCACCGCCCACCGGCGCATCGCCAGCGGGGATGCTGTTTGGCAGCCACGACAGATCCCCGGCGTCGGTGTTGGTCGCGTAGACGCTCGGCCGATGAGTACCGTAGCTCACGATCGATACCGAGGCGGGGCCCACGGTGATGCGCTGGAACAGGTCGAGGTGCATACCAAGCGCGTCCGCGAGGATCGACTTGATGACGTCACCGTGGCTCACCGCCACCCAGACGGCCCCCGGTCCGTACTCGGCTTCAAAAGCTGCATCGTGGCGCCGAATCGCTGCCACCGACCGTGCCTGCATGGCGGCCATGGATTCGCCGCCGGGAAAGATGACGGCCGACGGTTGTGACTGCACAACGGACCACAAATCCTCGGTCGCGAGATCAGTGAGCATACGGCCCTGCCACTGGCCGTAATCGCATTCAGTCAGACAGGAATCGAGGTTGATATCGCCCGGCGCCTGCGGGGTGCCGGTCTGGCGATCAAGGATGAACTGGGCGGTCTGCTGACAACGCTCGAGGGGGCTCGACACCACTCCGACCAAGGGCACAGCCGCGAGCCGGTCACCGGTCAGGGCCGCCTGGTCGCGTCCGATCTGGTCCAGGTCGACGCCGGCGGCCCGCCCGGCCAGCAGTCCGGTCGCGTTGGCTGTGGTGCGGCCGTGCCGCACGAGAATAACTGTTGCCATCCACCCAGCCTAACCACCCGCTCGACAGCGGCATCCGCCTGCACCTAAGAGACGCTGCCGGCCGCGGAATAATGCGCATTACCGGCGGCCGGCGAGCTCACCGCAGCAATGGCACGAGTATCGGCACTTCAATGGCCGCCCAACATTGGGCGAGCGATAGGTCAAGCACACCAGGGGTAGTCAGTTGTAGTGCGCGCTGATCGTGCGCTCGGATCCGTTCATGGTGAGGTGTCCGCCGTAGGGCAGGATCCATTGGGGGCGGGTATGGCCGAAGGGCACTCCGACGCAGACGACGGCACGGGGGTTGTACCGCGCAATCACCTCGATGGCGGCGTCGCGCTGGGCGTCCCGCAGGCGGCGGCGTTCATCGGCGGCGGGCCGGTGCTCGAAGCTGCTGGTGGGGGGCCGGGCTACGAGAACCCCGTCGACCGCGCTGAGGATGCCGCGTTCGCCGAGTGCGCGCACCCAGCGCTTGACCCAGCCGGCCGGAGGGAGCTCCTCGCTGGTTTCCAACAGCAGGATCGACCCGCGGAGATGCTCGGCCGGCGGCAGCCGGTCCGCCAGTGCAAGCTCGTCAAGGACCTCAAGGCACCCGCCCCAGGTCCTGCCCGACACGGTCCGCGCCGGCCCGGCCCAGCTCCATGGCTCGGTGGGCTCCCGTTCCCCGAACTCGGCAAGAGCTTGAGGGTCGAGCCAGTCCCGGCCGAAGTCCTCGGATTCACCGGGATCGTTGACGGTCAGTTCGCCGCCGGTCATCAGGGCGGCTTTCAGAGAGGCGAGGTGCAACTCGTCGATGCGCGGACCCGGACCGAGGTGGACCTGGCTGGAGCCGCCGTAGAACCCGGTGATGCCATGGGACCAGAGCCAGTTCAGCAGGTGGGTGTTGTCGCTGTAGCCGAGGAAGATCTTGGGGTCGGCGCGGGCGAGTCCAGCGTCCAGGTGCGGGATGACAGTGATTTGGTCATTACCGCCGACGGTGGCGAGGATGGCCCGGATGGTGGGGTCGGCGAAGGCCGCGTTGAGATCGGCGGCACGGTCCTCGGCGGATGCGCCCAGCCGCCGGGTCGTCGGGAACTCCACGGGGACCAGCCCGGTCGCGGCCCCCAGCCGTGTCATGGCCTGTTCGTGTACCGCGGGTGCGAAGCCCGGGGCCGCGAATGACGGCGACAGGACCGCCACCCGGTCACCCTTGCGAAGTTTCGGAGCCGATTTTGTGTTCCCCCATTTTTCCATCCCGCCATTCAAACACAACGGCAATGTCGGCCTTCACCACATCGTGAATCCGCCTGAACCTGCCGGGGCTGACCAACTCGTCTAGTACGGTTTTCACCCGCCCTAAAGCGGATCCCTCAGCCGGACGCATTGTCGAGGTGGGCCGAATAGTCGAGTTGGACGATGCAGCGGTCGTGGGTGAAGCCGTCTTCCCGGAGCTGGGTGATGCCGCCCGGTGTGGCGGGGAACTTCGCATAGCCGGCATGGTCCAGGGGCAGTTTGATCCATGCGCTGATGAGGTAGGTCAAGGTGCCGCCGTGGGTGACGATGATCGAGTGTTCGGCGTCGGCCTGTAGTACCCGGTCGAGGGCGCGGTAGGCGCGGGTGGCCCACTGGCGGCGGGTCTCGGTTCCGGGAGTACCGGGGTGATGCTCCATCCGGCCTGAGCCTTGAGGCGGCGGGGCGAACATGGTCGTCCCGGGTGTCCTTCCCTCGGCTTCGCCATAGGAGCGCTCCCGCAGGTCCGGGTCGATGACGGTAGGGGACCCAAATGCTCGGGCGATCGGCTCCGCAGTCTGTTGGGCACGGAGCAGGTCCGACGCCGCCAGGTGCACGGGGTCTCCTTCGGGGATCAGCCCCACAAGATGGTGAGCGATTCGTTCTACATCGTGCATGCCCCGTGTGGTGAGTGAGGAGTCGTACCAGCCTCCCACCAGATTCTCGATGACGTGGGTTGCCTCGGGATGGGTGACGATGTAGATGCTGCGCATCACTGGAGCGTATCCGGCCGTTGCTGCAGGAGACCGACGTGTGAAGGGCTTGAGGCAGGGTGCCAGACCCTAGAGTGAGGGGATGCCCCGGGAGATCGCGAAAGTCGCCTGCTACGTCGTGCACGAAGGGCACCTCCTGGTGTTCACCCACGACGACGTGCCGATGACAGTGACCGGGGTGCAGATCCCGGCCGGATCGATCAAGCCCGGAGAGCCGCCGGAGGTCGCGGCGGTCCGCGAGCTCTTCGAGGAAACCGGCCGGTACGGCCAGGTGGTGCGTGGGATCGGCATTCAGCGGTATGACCTCAGGCCGGCCCGGGACGAGGTGGCCGTCCGGCACTACTTTCACATGAGGATGACGGCCGCTGACGTGGCAGAGCAGTGGACAGCGGGGGAGTGGGATCCCTCCCATGGCGGAGCGGGCACCAGCTGGACCTGCTGGTGGATCCCACTCGCCGACGGGCACGTTCTCGCAGCAGGATTCGGCGCACTGCTCGGCTCAATGCTCACAACAAGCTATGAGGGGAGCGGCGCAGGGTAACCAAGTCCCCTACCTCAAGCGTTCCCAAGCGACGGGCGTGGGCCTGCAGGCCGAAGATCGTTTCGTGGTGGGCGCCAAGGCTCTTGAGAACTTTCGGGCCAGCAATGACAAGCGCCTGATCCTGATCAACCATGGTGCAGCGCGGCATGCCGGCCTCGAGGCGGAGGATCACTTCGCTTCCGACGTTCAGTTCCGCGCCCTGCAGTCCGCTTTCAAGAAACTCCGGTTCGGTACCGGTGTCCACGATGATGTTGGCGCGGAAGCGGCGGTGGTCGATCCTGGCACCCACCAGATTGGACAAGGCCGCGAGAGAGGACGTGGTGAGCACGTGAAGCGGTGACTCGTCGTGGTGCTGAACCGTGCTTTCCGGGCGCAATGTCAGCTCCTGGCCGAAGGCCTCGCTGAGTGCTCTGGACGCATCGGGGCTGTCCGCCCGGTACAGCACGCCCTCCGGGCTGCGGAGGATCGGTATGCCGCTGTCATCCTCAGCGGTGGAGGTCCAGTTCATCAGCCCCGCTACAGGGCGGAAGCGCTGGGTCCGTTTTCCACTGGCGATACCACCATCGCGGGTATAGACCGCCCACCGGCGATCATTCCGCAGGCCCTCCTCCGTCACATCAACGCTGCGCAGGGATTGGCCGGACGTCGATTTCACCGGATACCGGTACAACGCCTGGATTCTTCCCACTGGGGTTCCTTCGTGCGGCATCGGGTCATTCTCGCACTCTTATGGCGGAGGATCCCTCACCGCGACAAGAGAGGCGGCACTGAAACCCTTGCAGTAATGGGCTTTGGGATACGGTCAGGGGATGGGGTCGCAATGTCTGTTCTGTGAAATCGTGGCCGGCACTGCACCTGCCCATCTCGTGCAGGAAAACGACGGGGCAGTGGCGTTCCTGGACCGCTACCCAGCCAACCCCGGTCACACGCTCGTCATCCCTAAGCGGCATTCGGATGACGTCTTCGGCATGACCGAGGACGACGCGGCCGCAGTCTTCGCCTTGGTATATGAGATCAGCCGCCGGATCAGGGACGTCTTTGGGTCGGATCAGGCACTGAACGTTCTGATGGCGAACGGCGCGGCCGCCGATCAGTCGGTCTTCCATTCCCATGTTCACCTCATCCCAAGGAACCCGGGGGACGGCTTCGCGTTGGTAGAAGATCCCAGACCAGCGCCCACCGATGCGCAGCTGGACGAGGTGCGTCGGGTTCTACATAGGGGATCCTCCGGCTGAATAGTCGAGCCGCTTCGGGTCGTCCGTGCCATTTGAGAATGGTTGCCGGTCCTACACGGCCATTCCGAAGGGACCGGCGGGTGCATGCATCGGGTGCCTGACGGTGTCCCTATTGCCCATCCTCCAGCAGGCGCTCTCTCGGGCTACCGGCCCAGCACGTGTCCCCATTCCAGTGCGTCCCCGAGGTGTTCATCGCTGAATCCGGGGTGTGCTTTCCGGAGTTCGGTCATGTCCTTTTCGTTGTTCCACGGCCCGAAGCCGAGTCGTTCACCATGGTTGATCAGGGCCGTCGATCTCCTTTCGGCGTCCTCGATCGTTTTCGGCCCGAAACTGCTCCCAAGCTCCTGCCCGACATCGATAAGCCCCAAGCCCTCCCTCACGTACTGCCCGCCGAACCGGCGGTTGCGGTACACCAAGGCGAAGACTGCATTCAAAACATCTTCCGCCTTGCACGCGGCAATCAGCTCCTGCCTGCGACGCAGGCCATCGGCCCGGTGGGATTCCGCCCACTCCATGGCGGTGTCGAGTTCCTGCTCGTACCGCTCCATGGGATACCCGGGGGCGATTTTCCGCATACGGGCGAGAACGTCTTCGCGGGGAACCCCCTCGTACAGGTGCTTGCCCGCATGGTAGCCCGACGCGGACTCGGCGGAAAAGTTCTCTTCCTCCACTCCTGGTTCCTCCAATGTTCTAGCTCAGGGTACCCTCCGGCGCTTATCCGCAATCAGGCGAAGTGACACAGTGTCCGCTGGTGGTATTGCCGCGTTGTCGAGCGCCTGCGCCGACGCCTTCACCGATATCAGCGCTTATGACATTTCGACGGGCCTACTATTCAAGGCCTGGCTCGTAGGTTCCGAAGCTCCATTCGGTGCCTTCGGGGTCGAGAACTCGCGCGCGGCGGGAACCCCACCCGGTGTCCTCCGGTTCAATGACTGAGCGCCCACCGGCCGCGATGGCCCTGTCGTGTGCGACGGGATCCTCAGGGCCGTAGCAGCACCTTGATGGCGCGACGCTCGTCCATGGCCTTGTACGCCTCCGCCGCCTCCTCGAGGGGCATCTCTACGTCGAACACGCGCCCCGGGTTGATCGTCCCGTCGAGCACGTCCTTCAGCAGTTCGGGGATGTAGGTGTGCGCCGGCGCCATGCCGCCGCCGACCGTGATGTTCTTCGCGAACAGCACACCGATCGGCAGCTCGGGCCCGCCCGCGGGCACGCCGACGAACCCGAGGTGCCCGCCCGGGCGCGTGCTCCGCAGCGCCTGGTCCATCGACTCCTTGGTCCCCACGCACTCGAGAACGGAATCGGCGAGCACTCCGCCGAGCAGCTCGCGCACCTTCACCACGCCCTCGTCGCCGCGCTCGGCCACGACGTCCGTGGCTCCGAACTCGCGGGCAAGGGCCTGCCGGTCCTCGTGCCGCGACATGGCGATGATGCGCTCCGCACCCAGGCGCTTCGCGGCGAGGACGCCGCAGAGCCCCACGGCGCCGTCACCCACCACGACGACCGTGCTTCCCGGGCCCACCCTGGCGGACACCGCGGCGTGATGGCCGGTGGACATGACATCCGAGAGGGTCAGAAGGCTCGCGGTGAGGGCGGCGTCCGGGTCGGTGACACCTTCGACCTTGCGCAGCGTGCCGTCGGCCTGCGGAACCCGCACAGCCTCGCCCTGCCCGCCCTGCACGAAGTCGCCGTGCTCGTCGATGCTGCCCCAGCCCGCCAGGTGATCGCACGCGACCGTCACACCGTTGAGGCACTGCGGGCACTTTCCGCAGCTGTCGACGAACGGTGCGATCACGAAGTCGCCGACCGCGATGTCCCGAACCTCGTCACCCACCGACTCGACGACGCCGACGAACTCGTGCCCGATGGCCTTCGGCTCCTTCGTGGGCCGGACGCCCCGGTAGGGCCACAGATCGGACCCGCACACGCAGGACGCCGTGACCTTCACGACGGCGTCGGCCGGCCGGATGATGCTCGGATAGTCGCGGTCCTCAACCCGGATGTCGCCGGGCCCGTGGATGATGGTGGCTCGCATGATGTCTCCTGAAAGTCTTTTTCTTCGGCGTCGGTGCCGGGTTGGTGGGTGCGGGCGCTCAGGTGCCGGTCAAGGTGGAGTCTAGGGTGCCGGCGGGCAGTCAAGCCAACGCAGCCCGCTCACGGTGGACGTTTGGTTGTGCAGCCAAACTCGAGGGACAGCCACCTGCAACCAGACTCCCGGTCGCCGCGACTGCTATTTTGGGACTGATAAGGAGACACTCATGCCGCGCCCTCGATCCGCCCTGCTGTCCGTTGACCTAATTGTCGAGGCGGCGCTCAGGCTTGTTGACCAGACAGGGGACTTCAGCTTGCCCCGCATCGCCCGGGAACTGGGCGTGAGCCAGTCCTCCCTCTACAACCGCATCTCCGGCCGCGACCACATCATCGAACTCCTCCGGGCGCACCTTTTCGCTTCAAACCCGCTGCCGGAAATCACGGACGCGCCCTGGGACGAAGCGCTGCGCATCCTCATCCGTGGCTACCGCGACTGCTTCGCCCCGCACCCCAAACTGGTACCCCTCCTGGTGACCCAGACGGTAAGGGCGCCGGAGGTCATCAAGTTGTATGAGGATCTGGCTAAGACGCTCGAGCGCTCCGGCCTTGATGCCGACGACGTCGCTCCCGCATTGTCCCTCATCGACTACTTCGCCCTCGGAGCGGCGCTCGACTACACCGCTCCGGAGGAGGTCTGGGCCCCGGCGCCGGATCAGTACCCCGCCCTGACCAGGGCGGTCGCATCGAACCCCTCCGCATCAGAAAGGATTGAGCGGGCCTTTGACTTCGGGCTCGAAGCGCTCATTACAGGCATCGCAAGCGAGGCGAAACGCAAAGTTAAATGAAAGGGTTTCAAAAACCCTTGCCAGAGTGTCCGTGCGGTCTCCATACTAAATGAACACCGTTCATTTGGAGTGACGGTCATCACACTCATCCAGTGAATGGAGCACGCCGTGGCAAGCACACCCACCCAACTTGAGGACACCGTCCGGGTTCCCCTGACTGCCTCCCGGGCTGTCTCCACTTTCGGAATCACGGTCGTGGGGTTCATGACCGCCAATCTGGTTCCTGTCATGATCATTGCGCTGACTGATCTGGGCTTTACTCCAACCGGCGCCGGCACTCTTTTGACCGCCTGCCTGCTGCTCTCTGCCCTTGCCTGTCTGGCCACCTCCCGCTGGACCGCCCGTGGCGGACGCTACGTCGTGGCGCGCGCTGGCCTGGCACTTACCGCTCTGGGTTTCGGCACGGCCGCCCTTATCGCCGATCCGGTGATCGCCGCCGTTGGAATCATCGTGGGCGGCATCGGCGGCGGAGGAGCGGTTGCTGCCGGCGGTGCCGCCCTGGCCGCGCTGCGCGACCCTGACCGCGCCTCGGGTATCAGCGGGTTCGCCAACCGGGCGATCGTCGCCGTAGTGCTGTTCGTCATCCCCGTTGTTGGGCTGGGGATGGCGAGCGCCTTCGGCATCCTCGCTTGCCTGGCCCTGGCCGCGCTGGCCACCACAGGGTGGCTGCCCGATCGCCCTGCCGCAACAGCTCCTGACACCACCGTTCGAGCAACGGGTGCCGTCAGGGGCTCCCGCGCCGTCACCATCGCCGGTTACGTCCTTCTTGCCTGCTTCGCCGTATGGGCTCTAGGGGAGGACTCACTGTGGGCGGTGGCCGCAGTCATGGGGGCAGAACAGGCCGGCCTGAGCGACACAGGGATGGGACTGGTCCTCAGCCTTTCAACACTGGGCGGGCTCCTTGCCGCAGCCCTGGTGGGACTGGCCGGCAAGCGGCTCGGACGGACAGTCCCCCTCGTTACAGCCCTCCTTATTGGAGCTTCCCTGAAGATTGCTTCAGGGTTCATCACCGATCCCCAGCTGTACCTGGTGGTCATCATCATCTGGAACACCGTCTACATGATCGCGTTCCTCTACGTCATCGCCATTGCCGCCGCACTGGACGCAACCGGCCGCTGGTCCGCTCCCATCCTCGGGGTTTACCTGGTTGGGTCCTCCTTCGCCCCCCTGTTCGGAACCGCGGTGTCCGCGACCCTTGGGTACCCGGCGTTGGGCATCATTCTCGGCGCCATCACCCTTCTGGTCCTGATTCCCTTGGTCATCGTCTCCCGCATGTCGCTCCGGACCGAAAAAGGCCTCCTGCCGGGGGCCGCGCCGGAAACTGACTTCCCTCACGCAGCAATCGTCTAAACCCGAACGGACCTCCTGTGCCACGTCAGCGAACCGCCTACACCAACGCATCCATCCTCACCCCCGAAGGAGTCATCAAAGGCTCCGTCGTAATCAACGGCAGCAGGATCGAAGCTGTCCACAGCGGCACCCCCGAAGCACCCTCCGGCGCAGCGGACATGCATCAGATCGATCTCGGCGGCAGGTTCATCCTTCCTGGATTCATCGATGCACACAGCCACCTGCTCATGCTCGGGCAATCACTCCAGAAAGTGCAGCTCCGCGGCGCTCGATCACTCGGTGATATTCAGGAAGCCCTGAAGGATGCGCGGCAGCAGAACCCCGGCGCCGCCCGGATTTTGGGCAGCGGCTGGCTCTACAGCGCGCTGAACGGCGCTGCCCCTCACCGGGCAATGCTTGATGCGGCAATCGAGGACATTCCCGTCTACCTGGATGCGAATGATCTGCACTCGGTCTGGGTGAACACGGCGGCGCTGGCGGAACTGGGTATCACCACCGACACCGATGATCCTCATGGAGGATCGATCACGCGGGACCCAACCACAGGGGAAGCGACCGGCATGCTTCTCGAAACGGCTGCGCAGCAGATCGTCTGGCCTGCGCTGGCCCGTCACGCTACCGACGCAGACCGGGACACCTGGATTGACAGCGCGATCAGCCACTACCTTGCCAGTGGGGTAACCAGCGCTGTCGACATGGCGGTTGAGGAAAACGACCTGCAGGCCTTCCTCCGGGCGAAAGCCCGGCACGGAGGAGAACTACCCCTGCGCATTAAGGGGCACTGGTTCATCCATCACCGCCCCACCGTGGAGGAGAACCTCCAGCAGGTCCAGCACGCCGTGGAGCTGGCAGTGCAGGTCGATTCACCGACGCTGAAAATCACCGGGATCAAACTGGTGCTCGATGGCGTGATCGACAGCTGCACCGCAGCCATGAAGGAACCCTTCACAGACGGCACCAGCAGCGACCCGATCTGGGACCGTGAGGCGCTTCTTCCCGTCGTCGCCGCGGCAGATGCGGCCGGACTGCAGATCGCCATCCACGCCATCGGCGATGAGGCCTCGGACATCGCCCTGGATGTGCTGGAAGCGGCCTACACACGCAACGGGCCCCGGGACCGGCGCCACCGGATAGAGCACCTGGAGACCGTGACGCCCGAGAACGTGGCCAGGCTGGCCCGCCTCGGCGTCGTCGCCTCCATGCAGCCCGTCCACGCCGACCCCGCCATCCAGGACAACTGGCGCGCAGTGCTGGGCGATCACCGAACGGAACGGGCCTACCCGTGGACAGAGTTCACCGCCGCCGGAGCCACTCTCGCCCTCAGCACCGACGCGCCCACCGCCCCCTATCAACCCCTGCCCAACATGTACATCGCGGCAACCCGTAAGTCCGCCCTTGATCAATCCCTGCCGGCGAACCTTCCTCAGTACGCACTCGATCTCGAGGCGGCGCTCCATCATGCAACCCGGGATGCGGCCTATTCCTGCAGGGCGGAAAACGAGGAAGGCAGCATCGCCCCGGGTTCTCTGGCGGACTTCACCGTGCTGGAGGCGGACCCTCTGGCCCAGGACCCCATCGGGCTGCTCAGCAACCGCGCCTGCCTGAGCGTTGTTGGCGGTCATCACCGGTTCGAGCTGTCAATGGCGCTGCCCTCACGCCATCAGGAAGCACGCCAGTAGCCGGCCTCATGAGCGGGCGCGCATATGACATCCGCAGGAAGGAGCGCCCCGAGCGTGTGCTGGGGCGCTCCTTTTAGGTTGCGGCGCAGTGCCAGCGCTGGTCAGGCGAGCAGGATGGTGATGAGCCTGATGGAGGAGGCGATGATGGCGATGAGGCCGATGGCGCCGAAGAGGTTCTGCCACCATTTGTTGCGGAGCTCGCCCATGATCGAGGACCTGTTGGCCATGATGACGATCAGCACGCCGAGCAACGGGGCGATGAGCACCGTGAGGGATTGGGCGATGACGATCAGGCCCACGGGTGAGGACTGGAACGAGAGGGTGATGATCAGTCCGAACGCCAGGATGGCTCCCGTGAAAGTGCGGGCGGTGGGCGACCCTGCCTTGGCGCCGCGGCCGAGGGCGTCGGAGATCATGGTGCCGCCGGCGGTGGCGTTGGCAATCATCGATGAGAAGGCTGCGCCGGAGAGGCCAAGGGCGAACACCATCGCGCCGACGGGGCCTGCCAGGGGCGTAAAGACGGAGGCGAGGTCGTTGATGGTTCCGGCCTCCGCACCCGTTTTGCCGAGTACGGCAGCCGCGACCATGATGACGAGGGCGGTCATGATGCCGGGTGCGACGATGCCGGGGATGGTGTCGACGAGGGTGATGTCGCGGTAGTCGGCGCGGGTTCGGCGGTGTTCCTTGATGCCGTAGGAGGTGTAGAAGGCGGCGTTGATGGAGAAGTTGGTGCCAACAAGGGCCACGATGAGGATTTCACTTCCCGGCGGCAGGCTTGGAACCATGCCCTCCAGGGACCGGTACCAGTCGGGTTGGGCGACAACGGTGCTGGCGATGAAGGCAATGCCCATGAGAACGACGATGATCAGGAGGGCTTTCTCGACGATTCCATAGACGTTGCGGAAAGCCAGGACGAGGCCGACGGCGGCGGTGCAGACCACGGTCCAGAGGACCGGGGACCCTCCGAAGATCAGGGAGAGTCCCAGCCCGGACCCGACGGCGTTGCCGACGGAGAACATCAGCGTGATGCCGAAAACGCCGACGCCTGCAAGGACGCCCACCCATTTGCCGAGGTGGTCCTTGATGGAAGTGATCAGGGACGTGGGTGTGGCGATGCCGAGCCTGACGCTCATGTCCGTGAAGAAGATCATGAGGATGGTGGAGACGGCGATGACCCAGACGAGGCTGTAGTCGAATCGGCTGCCGGCCTGAACGGCGGTGGTGAGGTTGCCGGGGCCGAACTGCCAGGCTCCGACGACGAAGGCCGGGCCCATGAGTGCGAGGTAGCCAAGGAAGGTCCGGCGCTTCGGAGCATCAGATGTCAGTGAACCTGATGCAGCTGAAGCGTGTTCGTTGCTGACCTTTTGCCCGGGCTGGACCTTTACAGCGTGGGCGGTCTTGTTGTGCTCGCGCATTGGCGAGTCCTCCTTCTCCAGCTGCGTTGCCGCTGGGGTCCTCTTTGACCGGTGGGGGAGTGCAAGTTCATGGGAGGGGTGGCAGACCGTTGCCGGCCCGCCACCCCTGAGCTGCGATGCTACGCAGGTACGGTGACGTTGCCCAGGTTGGCTGACTGCAGGGCCTTGGCGATCTCGTTGCCCGCCCCCTCGGCCAGGGGAAGCAGCGGCGGCCGGACGGTGGAGTGCTCAAGGATGCTGCGGGCGATGAGGCCTTCCTTCAGCGCCACGGTTCCCTCCATGTGAGAACCGCGGTGGTAGACGTTCCTGGTCACCGGCAGGAGGCGGTCGTGGATGGCGCGGGCGGCGGCGTAGTCCTTTGCCTTGCCTGCGGCGATCAGTTCCACCAGCGGCTCGGGGGCGAGCCCGCCGTAGCCGACCAGTGCGCCGTCGACATCGAACATGGTGTGCAGCAGGTACTCGTCATGGCAGGTGAGGATCTGCAGGTCCGGGTAGGTCGCACGCAGCACCGGGATTTCGGTGTCCCAGCGCTTCATGTTGCGGACGCCGTTCTTGGTGGCGAACACGCCCTCCATGCCGGCGATCTCCAACTGGGTTTCCAGGTCATAGGTTGCCTTGGTGACATCCGGGTACTGGAAGAGGATCAGCGGCAGGCCTGAGGTTTCGTAGATTTCCTTGTAACGGGTCTGCGGGGCGCCCTTCTGGTAGCCGAAGCGCAGCCAGCCGTGGGACGGGTAGACCAGACCGGCCTCGGCGCCTGCCTCAACGGCACGCTTCGCTTCCAGCGCAGCAACGGTGTTCCCTTCGCCGGTGAGGCCCGCGATGATCGGGATTCGGCTGTTGACGGCGTTCTTGAACTCTCGAATGACGAGTGCCTGCTCCTCCTGCGTCAGGAAGGTGCCTTCGCCGGCGTGGCCGAGAACCACGAGGCCCTTGACGCCCTCCACGCTGGCCAGCCACCCGCCCAGACGGTGGATGGCGTCGACGTCGACGCTGCCGTCACGGTTGAACGGGGTTACAGGTGCGGGAACAAGCCCGCGAAGATCCATGGTCATTGCACTACCTCTGTCTTGTCTGGTCGTAGGTTCCGCATATAATGAAAACGTTTGCGGGAACGTTTTCATTGTGCGTTGTGCTCCAGCTCACTGTCAAGGGTTGTTTTCGGCAAAGGGGAAATAGAGTGTCTAGCAAGACCATGATGAACAGGAGAACGCACATGGAACCCGGCAGCCCAGGGACAACCGTCACCCTCAAGGACGTTGCCGCGGCCAGTGGCGTCAGTATCTCCACGGCGAGCCGAGCCCTGGATGAGCGGGGCGGTGCATCGAAGTCGGCTGCGGCAGCACATGTCAGGAAGATTGCCGAGGAGATGGGCTACCGCCGCAACTCCTTCGCCTCCAACCTGCGCAGAGGCGAAACCCGGACCCTCGGCGTGCTCGTGCCGCGGCTCAGCGACACCGTCATGGCCCTCATGTTCGAGGAACTGGAGCGCGCGGCGTCGGACCGCGGCTACTTCGCCATGGTCGCCACCAGCGGTGATGACCCCGATGACGAACGCCGGGCTGCCGAAACACTCCTCGACCGCAATGTCGACGGGCTGATCCTTGCCACTGCCCGAATTGACGACGAACTGCCAAGGCACCTGCGCGAGCGGGGGGTGGCGCACGCGCTGGTGCTGCGTACCGACGGGGTCAGTCCCTCCGCACTCGGCGACGATGAGATGGGCGGATACCTCGCGGTCAGGCACCTTATCGATCTCGGCCACCATGACATCGCCGTCGTGACCGGACCTTCATTCACCTCCTCCGGGAGAGCCCGCCTCGCCGGCGCCCGCAAGGCCTTGGAACAAGCAGGTATCAAGCCCCGGGAAGACTGGCTCATCGCCGCGGGCTATGGCATTGAAAACGGGTTCTCCGCCGGCGAATCCCTGCTGGAGGGCAGCGCCGGGAAACGTCCCAGTGCGATGTTCGCCGCCAACGACAACCTGGCCATGGGCATCATCGCGGCCGCCCACCGCCTCGACATCGCCGTAGGAGAAGACCTCGCCCTGGTCGGCTACAACGACATACCCCTCTCGTCCCGCCTTTCAACCCCGCTCTCTTCCGTGCGGGTGCCCCTGGACCAGATCGCCGGAAACGCGATCGACCTTATTGTGAACCCCGGCAGGGAACCTCAGATCCGCAAATCCATGCCCACGCTCATACCCCGCCAATCGAGCGGCTCACCCATACACTCCACACCCCACGTTCTCTAGGAGGCTGGAGCCGCACCGGCTCACGCTGTTCTCTCTGTTGGCTTTGTCCCGGTCAGGAGCTTATCGGTGTGCTTTCGGGGTGAACCCGGTGGCCGATGACCTGTTCGAAGCCGTAACCGACGGCGAACATCGTTGGCTCATCATAGGGACGTGCCAGTACTTCCATCCCAACCGGCAGGCCCGAGTCGGTCAGGCCGGCAGGCACAGTCATGGAAGGCATCCACGATTGTGAGCCGATGACCGTGTTCGTCGGAAAGTTCAGCGTGTTCCACAAACCGGAATCAGTGTCCTCATGCGTGGGCGGGGCGACCTGACAGGTCGGGTAGACCAACGTATCGAGGTTATTGGCCTCCATGAGGTTGACGATCGTCTTCATGAACGCTTCACGCGCGGTGTAGGCGGTGTAGTAGTCCACATCGCTCAGCGGGTCGTCGGGCCCGGCTGCCAGCGCCTCGAGGAGATCGAGTTTCCTGTGGTACCGGCCTGAGTCGATGATCTCGGCGACGGAGTGGGCCGGCGCCTTGGGTTTGGACGCGAGCCAGGAGTCGATGTCGTGCTTGGACTTGATTGTGTAAAGCGACGTTCGACCTATCCACCCGGACAGGTCATCAATTGTGACATCGACGAGGGTGGCGCCGCCTGCCCTCAACTCGTCCAGGGCGCCGGCCATCACTTGATTCACGGGGCCAGTGTTCGGGTCATCATCAGCGCCGAATGCACTGCGCAGCACTCCGATACGGCGACCCTGCAGCGCGTTGGGAACGAGGAGATCCACGTAAGACTCGGGGGCGCGGGCGACGGAGTAGGCGTATGTGAGTGGGTCGCTCTGATCAAAGCCGGCCATCACGGTAAATACCCGGGCAGCATCTTCCACGGACCTGGCCATCGGCCCGATAGTGTCCTGGGCGCTGACCAACGGGTTGCATCCGGTTCGACTGATCAAACCGGGAGTGGAGCGGACCCCCACCAGATTGCAGAACGACGCGGGCAGCCGCACTGATCCTCCGCAGTCGGTGCCGAGCCCCACTGTCGCATACCCTGCCGCAATGGCGGCGCCGGTTCCGCTGCTGGATCCTCCTGGATCACGGTCAAGGTCGTAGGGATTCTTTGTCACCCCCGTATGGGAGGAGTAACTGAACCACGACGTGGCCCAGTCGGGCAATGTCGTTTTCGCCAAGATGATGGCCCCCGCAGCACGCAGTTTGGCGACAACTGTCGCATCTTCATCCGCGCGGTAGTCAGCGAAGATCTCCGATCCGAATGAGGTGGGCATGTCCGCCGTTTCCAGGCAGTCCTTGATGACCATAGGAATGCCATGCAGGGGTCCCACTGCCTGCCCCGTTTCCCGATAGACGGTATCCAAAGCATCAGCTTGTTCCCGGGCGGCCTGGTTCGTCATGACAACTGCATTGAGCTCGGGGCCGGCATGGTCGAAGGCCTCAATCCGGTCGAGGTAGGCGTCGACCAGCTGCCGGGCAGTGACCCTGCCTGTGAACAGTGCGGCCTGGATTCCCGCAATGTCCGCGTTTTCAAGTGAAGTGCCGTTGAGATCCATGAAGGGTTCTCCTCTGAGCGGGTCTGATCTTCTCCTGCCCCGACGCTAGGTCGGGCAAAAACCAGGGTCAACCGCCAGCAGGATTTATTCAAACCGCCATGGAAAAAGATCGGTTCTATAATGCCGGACCGACGCAGAGGGACTGCCTGAGGCTCGTCTGACACTTTCAACTGCGCCGGGCCGGGGACTTTCCAGCTTGCAGCGCGGTCAGCTGCCGTGCGCGGCGTCCGGGTCCGCGGGGGCTTCGTCGCGGCGTTTTTGGATGAGCTCCTTTGTGCGCACCAGCCGCAGAAGAGTCACGAGGACGATCCCGCCGAGGACGTTGAAGAGCAGTGTGTAGCCGAACCAGCCAAGCCACTGCCCGTAGGTGATGTCGGCACCGGAGTGGATGGCGGCGAAGATCAGCAGGGAGTCCAGGATCGAGTGGAACAGTTGTAGGCCGGCCAGGAGGAATCCGCCGATGACTGTTGCCACGACCCGGGCAACATCGTTGTCGGTGCCTTGCTGCATCCTGCTCATCAGGGTGATGGTGCTGCCTCCCAGCACGGCGAGTGCAACCACCTGGAGCGAGAAGGGGGCATCCACGAAGTGGTGGGCACTCTCGCTCACCGTCCCGGCCCACTGCGGGAAGGCCTGCATGACGATCCATACGAAAACCCAGCCGCCGACGAGGTTTGCTGCGAGGGTGCCGCCCCAAAGCTTCGCAAGCTGGACGGCGCTTCCCTCCTTCGCCACGACGGCGGCCACCGGCATGAGGAAGTTCTCGGTGAAGAGCTCGCTGTGGGCAAGGAGCAGGGCAACCAGGCCAACACTGAAGGCAAGGCCCGCGAGCAGATGGTTGCCCGTCTCGTGCATCACGGCCAGGTAGGCCATGATCCCCAACCCGATCTCGAAGCCTCCGAACACGCCGGTGACCAGGATGTTCCTCATGGTTCGGTGCAGCCTCTCGGCGCCTTCACCAATGGTTTTGTCGAAGGACTGCTTCAGCTCATCCTCCACCGGGGCGTCCGATTCGCCCAGTTCCCGCCTGCGTTGTTCACTCATGACACCTCTCCCGTACTCCGTCGTTATGGCCCGTGACCAACTGTTCCTATCACCACCCCGTTGATTGGGCCTCCGCTCAGGGCCGGGATGCGCACCGTCCAGGTGCAGGCAAGCCGGGGCAGCAGTAAGGGTCGCTTCTCACCCGGGTTCCTCCCAGTAGAGCAGTGCGCAGGTGGTTCTTGTTGACCGGATTGGACCTTGCGCTTTTATTGCGTCCTGTGAGCCGAGCGGTTGGCAAGTTCATCACCATGAGAAAAGAACCGCTCGTGGGGGCGGGCGTCGGAGCATCCGTAGGGGTGGCGCTCCGCTCGAAAATCGGCAGGATCTCGCACGGTCAGGCCACCGAGCCGGCCCAACCGTCATCATTCACCGCCGCGGCATCCGGGTGGCCAGTCACCCAAAGACCCTCAGCGGCCGAGGGTGCGTCCGATCCACGAATCGCGGGCAGCCACTGCGGCGACCGACAGCAGCGCTTCAGGTGCTGCTCCATCGAAGATGTGGAAGCCGCCGGCCCAGACGTGCAGCTCCGCCTGGACGCCGTCGGACCACAACCGGGAGGCGTATGCGACGTCCTCATCCCGGAACACCTCGGCCGACCCGACATCGATGAAGGCCGGCGGCAGGCCGCTCAGGTCGGTCGCCCGTGCCGGGGCGGTGTAGATGTCGACACCATCGGTGCCGCGCCGGTCGCCGAGCAGGGCGTCCCAGCCTGTGTGGTTGCTCTCCCGGCTCCAGGACCCGGTCTGGGTGTACTGGCGGCTGGAGGCGGTGGAGTCGCGGTCGTCGATCATGGGGCTGAGCAGCATCTGGGCAATCAGGGACGGGCCCCCGCGGTCACGGCTGAGCAGCGTCACGCCTGCGGAAAGGCCCGCACCTGCGGATGTTCCGGCGATCAGGATGCGCTCGGGATCGATGCCGAGCTCCGGTGCGTGACCCGCCACCCACTTCAACCCTGCATACGCGTCCTCCACGGGGCCGGGAGCGGGATTCTCCGGCGCCAGCCCGTATTCGAGGGAGACGACGACGGCGCCGTACTGGACGGCCCAGTCCAGGACATGGCCGATGCCGGTGAAGCGGTTGCCGATGATCATCCCGCCGCCGTGCAGGAAGTAGATCGCCGGCGCGGCGGCGTCCTTCGTCGCGGGAGTGAAGACCGAGGCGATGAGGCTGCCGGCCGGACCCTCAAAGGTGTGTTCTTCATGGGTGATGGGACGGGTCGATACGAGATCTTCGAGGGTCGGCCCGAACGGGTTCGCCCGAAGGAAATCGATCATGTCGGCGGTGACCGTCGACGGCAGGGGGCTGGCGTCGAGCAGCTCGGCCAGCTCCGGATCGTACGGCGGGCGGGTGGTGGTGGTCATGGTCTTCACCGTTCTCTGGGTATCTTCGGGGGGAATGGTTCGTGCTGGTGTGACGGGTGTTCGCTTCGGTCTACCGCGCGCCGGAGACAACGATCTTGCCGCGGAGATGCCCTGACTGGCTCAGGGCGAGGGCCTCGGGTACCTCTTCGAACGGGAACAACTTTGCGATTTCGGTTTGGAATGAGCCCTGGGCAGCGAGAGCGAGTACCGGGGGAATGGTTTCGGCCGTCAGGGCTGTCGGGTCACCGCCGGCAACGATGGCGCCCTGGGCACCCGCAGCGAAGTCGACGATTGTCACAACCCGGTTGGCAGGGATGACCCCGTCGACGCGGCTGATGAAGTTCTGGCCGGCCGTGTCGAAACCGGCGCTGACGCCCTCCGGCGCCGCAGCCTGGATGTCCTGAAGCATGGTGTCCCCGTACGAAACGGGATCGGCGCCCAGCGAGCGGATGTAATCGAAGTTCGTGGGGCTGGCGGTGCCGATAACCCGGTGGCCGTCGGCAACGAGGATCTGCACTGCTGCGCTTCCGACCGACCCGGCAGCACCGTTGACGACGACGGTCGACTTGGCTTCGGGGGAGAGGAGCTTCAGCGCGCGCTGTGCGGTCTCGGCAGATGTGGCAAGGGTGGCGGCCTGCTCGACTGTCAGACCGTCGGGAATGGGGGCCAGGCGGGCGGCACCGGTGACGGCGAACTCAGCGTATGCGCCGCTGTCGGCGAATCCAACCACCCTGTCACCCACGGTGAAGCCATCAACTCCATCGCCGAGTTCGACGACGGTTCCGGCGACATCGGTGCCAATGACGGCGGGCAGGGGCAGGGGGATCATCTCGGCAAGGTAGCCGTTGCTGATCTTCCAATCGAGGGGGTTGATACCAATTGCTTCGACCCGGAGCTTTACCTGGCCGGGCGATACGGAGGGCTCGTCAACCTCGGCGAGGGCGAGGGAGTCGGGGCCGTAACTATTCAGAAGATGCGCTTTCATTGGGGGTTCCTTTGATAGTTGTGGGTTCAGGGTACGAGTTTGCGGGGTGCGGTTGACTGGCTCAGAGCGAACGTTACGAGTTCCATATTCGAGATATGTTGCCGACCCCGTTTTTCTTTCATGGTCTAGAACCAGCGGGCGGCCAACAATATTCCGCCGAGGCGGTCGTGCCCCCGGTCACCACTCAAGGGCCCGAAGCGCGCGGGTCGAGAACTGGCACAGGTCCGCCTCACCGCGGCAGGGGAGTGAGTGCTCAACACGGCCGGATCATCTTGGCGTAGGGTGACCGACATGGAACTCCGCCTCGAGGTCGTCCAGGTGCCCGTCTCCGACGTGGACCGGGCAAAGGCCTTCTACACCGACACCCTCGGCTTCGTTCTCGACCACGACGCCGAACACATCCCGGGCATGCGCGTCGTCCAGCTCACCCCGCGGGGGTCGTCCTGCTCGATCGTCATCGGAACCGGCATGACAGGCATGGTTCCCGGCAGCCTTGAAGGGCTCCAGCTCGTGGTGCCGAACATGGAAGCGGCACGGACCGAACTGGTCCGCCGTGGAGCCCCGATCAGTGAGGCCCAGGACATGGGAGGGTTTGCCTTCGCCTTCTTCAGTGATCCGGACGGCAACCGCTGGGTCCTTCAGGAAATACCGCCCAAAGAGGCATAAACCGCCGGGCCGGCGCCGGGTCACGCGGGCCTGCAGGAGCGGGTGCCTTCGTGCTGGCCTAAGCGGTGACGAGGATGGCGCCGGCGAGGGTGATCCCGCCCAGGAATACCGTCGAGATTCCCCCAAGGGCCAGGTTGCGGCCTCCGGTGCGGGCCACCTGCGGGAGATAGATTCCGGTGCCAAGGCCGAACATCGCCGCTGCCAACAGCAGCGTCGCCGTGACCGACGCGGCCCCCAGGGCGGGCTCCGGGACAACACCCGTGGAGCGCACAAGGACCAGTACCAGGAAGCCGACGACGAACAGCGGAACGACCGGACCGGCCGCCCCGCGGGCCGCACTCGGCAACTCCTTGGAGCGGTGGATGCCGAGGGAGACGAGGGCGGCAACGGGTGCCAGCAGGACCACCCTGCCGAGCTTGACGACGGTGGCCACGGCCAGGGCGGCAGCGCCGGCCGTGCTGGCCGTTGCCACCACCTGGGCCACCTCGTGGACGGCGAGTCCGGACCAGATGCCGAACGTTTCCTCAGACAGGCCCAGGAGTCCGCCGACCAAGGGAAGCCCAAGGATCACGGCCGATCCGTACAGGGTCACCATGGCGATGGCGCTGGCGACCTCGTCGTCGTCGGCGTTCACAATGCTTTGCATTCCAGCGATTGCCGATGCGCCGCAGATGGAAAACCCGGCCGCCATGAGGGTGGAGGCGGCCCGGCTGAGGCCGAGGCGCTCGCCGACGTACCGGGTCAGGAAAAAGCTGATGAACACGGACGCGATGATCAGGGCCAGCACGGGCAGCCCAAGGCGCAGGATTTCGGGCAGTGAAAGCTGAAGGCCAAGAATCACGACGCCCAGACGCAGGAACCGCTTGGTGGCGGTCCGGATGCCCGGCTGAATCCGGGGGTGGAAGAGGCCCGTGTTTCGGACAAGCAATCCCAGGGCGAGAGCGATGACCAGGGCGCCGATGAAGCCCTGCAGGCTTGCCAGAAACACGGCAACGGTAACGGCGGCCGCGATCACAAGGATCCCCGGAAGGTAGGCGACCGCGGCCTCTGATCGCCGGCGGGTCATTGGGCGAAGTGGAATGGTGTCATCTCCGTCAACGCCGCACCGTGCGGTCGGGTGCAGGTTCGGGTGCTGATTCAGGGCAACGTCCGCCAAGGCGGGCAGTGACCTTGCGGGCGGCCGCAGCGCACGATTCTCCAAGGCTTTGCAGCCGATCTGTAGAAACGCGGAAACGGGGTGCGGGTATGAGCACAGCAGCAACGACGTCGCCGCGGTGGTCATAGACGGGCGCCGCTACGCCGACTTCGTCGATTGAGGATTCACCGTAGTTGATGGCCCAGCCGCGCCGGGTGTCGTCCTTGAGCCGGAGCAGGTAAGCCTCGATGCTGCTTTCGTCGATTCCCGGATAGGCGATTGTGCCGCTGCGCAGCAGGGCCTTCACGCGTTCAACGGGTTCCGAGGCGAGGAAGACCTGCACCGAGGAACTCATGGCGTCGTTGTAACGGGCACCCAACGGTGTTGTGTGTTTGATCTGCTGGTGGCTGGGGATCTGTTCAACGCACATGGATTCCGAGCCGCTCCACACCATGAGGGCGCTGGTTTCACCGGTCTGTTCGGCGAGCTCGCGGAGAACGGGGTAGGCCACGCGCCGTTCCTCGAGTTCTGCAAGCAGGGGTCCGGCGACGGCGATCAGGCCGAGGCCAAGGCGGAACCGGCGGGTGTCCGGGTCCCGTTCCACAAGGTGTTCCTGTTCGAACGTGGCAAGGATGCGGGAAACGGTGCTCTTGTGCAGGCCAACCCGGTTCGCGATCTCGGTGACGCCAAGCAGCGGCTCATCCGCGGTGAAGCTTCGCAGGACGGCGATGGCATTGACGATGACGGAGGCGCCTTTGGTATCGCCGTTTCCATTGGTTTCGGGAGCGTCTTCGAGGGTCATGGTCTTCACCATCATTCCGTATGTTGCCCGAAAAGCGGCGCCACGGTGACGTGGCGCCGCTCGACAGGCCGGTGCTGGGGCGGACTAGGCGCCCACGATGTTGTACTCCGGGCCGAAGGGGAACTTCGTGATGTTCTCCGCTCCGTTCTCGCCGACCACCAGGATGTCGTGTTCGCGGTAACCGCCGGCGCCGGGCTCGCCGTCAAGGACGGTGATCATCGGTTCCATTGAGACGACCATGCCCGGTTCGAGGACGGTGTCGATGTCCTCGCGCAGTTCAAGCCCGGCTTCGCGCCCGTAGTAGTGGCTTAGGACGCCGAAGGAGTGGCCGTAGCCGAAGGTCCGGTTCGCCAGCAGCCCATGGCCGATGTAGATCTCGTTCAGTTCGGCGGCGATGTCTTTGCAGACGGCGCCCGGCTTGATGAGCTCAAGGCCGCGCCGGTGGACCTCAACGTTGATGTTCCACAGTTCCAGGGAGCGGGCGTCCGGTTCGCCGTAGAAAAGTGTCCGCTCGAGAGCCGTGTAGTAGCCGGACGTCATCGGGAAGCAGTTAAGGGAAAGGATGTCGTGCTCCTGGATCCTGCGCGTTGTTGCCCAGTTGTGGGCGCCGTCGGTGTTGATGCCCGACTGGAACCACACCCAGGTGTCGCGGATCTCGGAGGCCGGGAACGTCCGGGCGATCTCGTGCACCATGGCCTCGGTGCCGATCAGCGCCACCTCATACTCGGTGATTCCGGCGGTGATGGCGTTGCGGATCGCTTCGCCGCCCAGGTCGCCGATCCGTGCGCCGTGCTTGATGACCTCGATCTCCTCGGCGGACTTGATCATGCGCTGGCGCATGGCCGCCTGGGCCACATCAACCAGCGTGGCCGATGGGAAGGCCGCCTGGATCTTGTTGCGGTTATCGAGCGGGAGGGAGTCATCCTCGACGCCGAGCCGGCGGACGTTGATGCCCCGGGTGCGCAAGGTCTCCTGGATGGCATGGATGTAGTTGTCCCGGCGCCAGTCCGTGTAGACGAGGTTGTCGCCGAAGCTGCGCCGCCACGGCATGCCGGCGTCGATGTTGGCGGTGATGGTGACGGTGTCGTCCTTGGTCACCACCATGCCGTAGGAGCGGCCGAAGTAGGTGAAGAGGAAATCGGAGTAGTACTTGATGGAGTGGTAGCTGGTCAGGACGACGGCGTCGAGGTCCTTTTCCGCCATGATGCGGCGCAGCCCGGCCAGGCGCCGTTCGAACTCGGTGTCGGAGAACGTGAGGCGGACCTTCTGCCCGTTGTTAAGGGTCTTGAGGCGGTCGAGTTTGGCGACGTCGTTGACTGCTTCGGTTTCGGTGCTGGTCATTGGAGTTGGGCCTTTCGATGGGGGCGGTTCGGTGGGGGGACAGGTGGAGCGCCGGTTGGGCTATTCGTGGCGCAGTGGTTCCTTGCAGGTTTCCCGGGACAGCGCGACGGCGATCAGGGAGACGAAGGCGGCTGCGGCAAGGTACCAGGCCGGAGCCAGGTCGCTGCCGGTGGTTGCGATCAGCAGTGTCGCCATGAAGGGGGCGGTGCCGCCGAAGAGCGCGTTGGAGAGGTTGAAGCTGACTGCGAAGCCGCTGTAGCGGACGCGGGTGGGGAACATTTCGGCAAGGAAGCTCGGCAGTGTGCCGTCGTTGAGGGTCAGCATTGCGCCGAGCAGGATCTGCACGAGGACGATGATCAGGAAGCTCCCGGTACCCAGCAGGGCGAAGGCCGGCACGGTCAGCACGATGAAGCTGAGTGAAGCCGCAATGAGCACTTTCTTCCGGCCGTAGCGGTCGGAGAGCATGCCGGTCAGGAAGATGAAGCCGATGTAGGTGACAAGCGCGATCGTTGTCGCGAGGAATGACTCAGTTGCTCCAAGGCCCAGTTCAGAGGAGAGGTAGGTCGGCATGTAGCTGAGGATCACGTAGAAGCCGACGGCGTTGAGCAGCACCGCTCCGACGGCCCTCAGCAGCAGGCGCCAGTGGTCGCGGAACAGGCTGAAGACCGGTGCCTTGATTGCCGCATCTTCGGCGGCAAATTCGCGGAACACCGGGGTGTCCTCGAGCTTGGTCCGGATGTAGCGTCCGATCAGGCCCATCGGTGCGGCCAGCAGGAACGGCAGCCGCCATCCCCAGCTGTGCATTGCGTCCGAGGTGAGCAGCAGGGTCAGCAGCCCGGCGATCAGCGAACCGAACAGCAGGCCGGCGGCGGTGCTGGCGGGTACCACCGCGGCGTAAAGGCCGCGCTTGTTCGCCGGGGCGTACTCCACCAAAAAGGCCGATGCTCCGGCGTACTCGCCGGAGGCGGAGAAGCCCTGCGCAATCCTGAGCACCAGGAGCAGGATCGGCGCCCAGATGCCGATCGTGGCATAGCCCGGAATCAGCGCGATGCAGAAGGTTGCTCCGGACATGATCAGGATTGAAAGGGAGAGGGCTGTCCTCCGCCCGACCCTGTCGCCGATGTGGCCCCAAACGAATCCGCCGAGCGGGCGGACCAGGAACGAGATGGCGAAAAGGGCGAAGGTCAGCAGGAGCCCGGTCTGGGGGTCGGACTCGGGGAAAAAGACGGTCGCGATGGTTACGGCCAGGTAGCCGTACACCGCGTAGTCGAACCATTCGACGAAGTTGCCGATGAAACTGGCGGCAATGACCCTGCGCCGCGTCTGCGTGCTCACGCCTGAATTGTCGGTTGCCGTCAGCTGGTTGCTTGGAGCCGGCGAGGAGGTTTCGTAACTCATGTGTCCACCAATTAGCTAGTTGCATCTGAAACAACGCTGTTGCACCAGCGTAGGAGTGGTGTGCGCCACAGTCAAGAGGCGCAGGGCAGCAATATGCGGGAGTGCAGGGAAGATTGCCTCAATGAATGGGCCGGTAGGCGGCACCTTTTGAAATGGTAGCGGGTTGCACACAGACCGACACTGTTGCACTACATCCTGCGCGGAGAGGGGGTTCGCGGTGCCGAAGTGTTGTCCTCAGCGTAGCGCGGCAATTCGGGCGGCAAGGTGCAGGGCCGCCAGCCGTCCGGTTTCCCGCGGGTCTCCGCCGCAGAGCTCAAAGATCCTCTGCAGCCGCTGATGCATCGACTGCCTTTCGACATGCAGGCGTCGGGCGGCCCTGGCTGTGTTGCAGCCTGAATCGAGCCAGGTCGCCAAGGTGAGGAGCAGCTGCGAATTGCGCTGGGCATCGTGGTCCAGGAGCGGTCCCAGCTGCTGACGGACGAAGCTGCCGCGGCGGCCGCTGTCAACCGACTGGACCGTGAGGCGTTCGACGGCGAAACTCTCGGCGTCCACAACTGTGCTGCCCGGCGCCGCGGCCCGGGGCGCCGACAGCGCGGCGTCGTCCGCCAGCGCCAGGCTGAGACGTGCCTCCGACAGGGACCACGGGGCCTGGGAAATCCCGGTGGCCAACGGTCCAACAGCGCCAAGCGTCCCGTCCGGGGCATCAAGCGTCTCAAGCCCGGCGAGAAGGGCCGACCGGCTCGCGACGTGGCTCCCACCGCGCAGGACCGCCAGGGCCAGAAGTTCGTCGTTGTCCACATAGCTGGCGCCCTGTTGGCCGAGCCGGGTCAGCACATGCTCCACGGCTCCCCTCAGGTGTTGCGTCTGCGGCGAGCGGATGACGACGGCCACGACCGGCGCGGCGACCGGAATGCCTGCTGCGGCAGCGAGCTGCTGAAGCCGCCACACCTGCGTTCCGGAATCGACAGCGCGAAGCAGCGCCGCGCCGGACACCTCCTTCAGTCCCGGGGGCATCCGCTGCAGCAAGGCCAGCGCCAGGATGTCCACTGACCGGCGCCCGGCCACGCGCGCCAGGTTCGCGTCGGCCTCGGGGGGCGGATACAAATCAAGGCGCGCCGACGGAATTCCGCGCACGGGCACGTCGAAGGAGATCGGGCGGGCGTCCTCTCCTGCTATCCGCTCCGGGTCGGCAACGTCTGTCCCGGCCACAGGAGGGGCAGCGCTGGCAAGCGTCGACCCCGTTGTGGAGGTCAAAGCCACCGTGGCCCCGGTGATGCCGGCGAGCACGGCAAGAATCCGGTCGAGGCTGCCGCCGTGTGCCAGCTCGATAGCCATAGCGTGGCTGGCCTCGTCGGCCCGCTGCAGATTGGACACCGACTGGCTGACAAGCATCGAATTGATTGCCTGCATGACGGTGACGAAGGGCGCCACCCGGCGCAGTTCGATCAACGGAAAGCCCGCTGCTTCCGCCGCCGAAATCATTGATGCCGGAATCGAAGGAAAGGCCGGGCCGGTTTCGATGGCGAGGGCTGCAACACCGCGCTCCGCCAACTCGTGAATGTAGCTGACCCTGCGGGACTCGGATGCCACGGCGAGCGCCTGGGCGCCGGTCAGCAGGAGTTCCCCACCCCCCAGGAGGGGAGCGATATCCAACACTTCGCTGGAGTGGATCCACCGGAGCTGAGTTGTGGGGACGGCGCCGGCCCCGGCCCGGATCACCGGGTCGGCGACGATGAAACTCGGATGCTTCAGCGCATCATCGAGGCGTATGGGCATCGACACTCCGTCGCGTCGGATGGGATTTCTGTAGACACAATGTATATGGTGGGTGTGGTGCGCGCCACATAATCTTGAGGAATCCATCCCCCTCTGGAGGCCTCAATGCACCAGCAATCCCCCCAACCTCCCGTCGTCCACACCGGCGCTGAAGACTGCGAAGCCTGGCTCCAACCCATTCCCGAATCCCAGCGGACCCGGAAAGTTTCAGGCCAGTTCTGGATCTGGGCCGGCGCCAACCTTGCCCCGATCAACTGGGTGCTCGGCGCCCTCGGCATCCACCTCGGACTGGGCTTCGCCGACACAGTCACCGTGCTTGTGCTTGGCAACCTGGTCGGGATGCTGCTGTTCGGCTGCTTCGTCCTCCTTGGCCAGAAGACCGGCGCCACGGGCATGGTCCTGGCCCGGGCCGCGTTCGGCCGGCGCGGAAACTACCTGCCGGCCGCCATTCAGGCGCTCCTGGTGATCGGCTGGTGCGCGGTTAACACCTGGATCATCCTGGACCTCGTCATGGCCCTCTTCGGCACCCTTGGATGGGTGGATCCGACCGCCAACAACTACGCGTGGAAGATCGGCGTCGCCACGGCCATCATGGCCACCCAGGTCGCCATCGCCTGGTTCGGGTACAGGGCCATCGCGGCCTTCGAAAAATGGACGGTGCCTCCCACAATCATCATCCTCGCCGTCATGTCCGCCGTCGCATGGTTCGGCATCAAGATCGACTGGTCCTACGCCGGCCCGGCAGGGAACATCCTCGAAGGTTCCGAGCGGATAGCCGCAATGAGCGCTGTCATGACCGCCATCGGCATCGGCTGGGGCATCACCTGGTTCACCTATGCCGCCGACTACTCCCGCTTCGTCAGCACCGAGGTGCCCAAACGCAAGGTGTACCTGGCATCGGTTCTCGGCCAGTTCATCCCCGTCGTCTGGCTCGGCGTACTCGGCGCGAGCCTTGCGACGAACAGTGGCGAGATCGACCCCGGGAAGCTGATTGTCCAGAACTTCGGCGTCCTCGCCCTGCCCGTGCTGCTTATGGTGCTGCACGGCCCCATCGCCACGAACATCCTGAACATCTACACCTTCTCCGTTGCCATCCAGGCACTCGATATCACCATCAGCCGCCGCAAGCTGAACCTGTTCGTCGGCGTCTTCTCCCTCGCCGCAGTGGTGTACTTCATCTTCCAGGAGGACTTCGCGGCGGTCCTCGACGCCTGGCTGATCGGCCTCGTCGCCTGGGTCGCAGCCTGGGGCGGGGTAATGCTGGTCCACTACTTCTGGATCGAAAAGCGCTGGCCCGGAAACCCCTCACGGCTGTTCGACCGCGTCGGCACCAAACGGCTTCCGGTCGTAAATTTCGCAGGCGTTTTCTCACTGCTCATCGGCATCTTCGCCACCTGGCTGTTCATGTACGGGCTGGTGCCGGCGATGCAGGGCCCCGTGGCCGTTGCCCTCGGCGGATGGGACCTGTCCTGGCTCGCCGGCGGACTGTCCAGCGCCGTCAGCTACGCGATCCTTGGCTCGCGGGTCCACCGCCGCTACCTGTCGGCGTCCGGCTCCGCCCCCGACGCCGCGCCCAACCAGGAACCGGCTCTCCGCGAACCGGCAAGCGTTCCGGCTCCGGCCCTCCCGGCCGCCAGCCTCTAGTCTCCAGCCTCCAGCCCCAGCCCCAAGGACACCAGGACAATGAACAATCCCGCCTTCGCAGACTCCGCCCATCCCATCGCCTGGCCCGAAGGGCACCGCGCCGCAGCCGCCTTCACTTTCGACGTCGACGCCGAATCCTGCACGATCGCCCACGACCCCGGCAGCACCCGCCGGATGTCCCTGATGACCCACCAGTCCTACGGGCCCAAGGTTGCCGTGCCGCGGCTGCTCCAGATCCTCGACCGCCAGGACGTTCAGGCAACATTCTTCGTTCCGGGATTCACCGCGGAATGCTACCCGGACACGGTGAAGCGCATTGTCGACGGCGGGCACGAGGTAGCCCATCACGGCTACCTGCACGAGCCGATGCAGGGCATCGACGCAGCAACCGAAGCGCGGTACATCGACAGGGGGCTGGAGGCGTTGGCCAAGGCTGCAGGGGTTGAGCCGGTGGGCTACCGCGCCCCCTGGTGGGAGTTCAACTGGCACTCCGCCGCGCTGCTCGCCGACCGCGGATTCCTCTACGACTCAAGCCTGCTTGACGGGGACGCCCCCTACCGGTTCAGCGTGGCCGAGAATGACTCCCGCGACCTCGTCGAGATCCCCGTCGACTGGGCCCTCGACGACTGGGAGCAGTACGCCTTCTACCCGGGCGTCACCGGAAGCGGCGTCATCGAAAGCCCAGCTAAGGTCCTCGAAATGTGGACCCTTGAAGCGCAAGCCCACCACTCGGCGGGAAGCTGCTTCGTTTTGACGAATCATCCGTTCATCTCGGGCCGGCCTTCCCGGGCCGTTGCCCTCGAAAAGCTGATCGAGCGGGTCAAGTCACTCGACGGCATGTGGGTGACCACCTTGGAGCGGATCGCCGAGCACACCCGCAGTGCCGTCACCGAAATCCACAGCCACGCCCGGATTTCCGTCCCGTCCTTCCCCGACACCGATGTCCGCTTCACGCCTCCAATGGTCCGCGACACGGAGCGGACGGCGTCGTCCGGCTGACTGCTTCCCTGCCGGCGGGCGGGGCCGGTTAGCCGGATGTTCAGGGGGAGTCCGCACCCCATCCACCTGCTGATTCCGGTCCGTTCGCGGGCTCCAGCGACGGTGGGAGCGCAAACCCCACCGATCGAGGAGCCCCGTGAAACCACGTCTTGTCCCCGCTGCTGCCGTCCTCTGCCTTGGGATGGCACTGGGCGTCCCCGCCCCCGCCGCCGCCATTCCCACTGAGGCGCCGCTGACCGGCAGCGACACCACGCCGGTCGGCGACACCACCCACACCAGCGGAATTAAGCACTTCGATGTCCAGGCGCACCGCGGCGGGGTCGGTCTCACCGTGGAGAGCACGCTTCCGGCATTCGCTACCGCGTTGCGCACAGGGGTTTCAACGCTCGAGCTCGACCTGCAGATCACCCGGGACGGCAGGGAAGTGATCACCCATGACCGGAAGATCGACGGCAGGAAGTGCGCGGACACCGGGCCCCTGGTCCCCGGCGATCCGAAGTTCCCCTACGTCGGCAAGTACGTCAAGGACCTCACGTTCGACCAGGTGCGCACCCTCGACTGCGGGTCCCGGGCGCTTGCCGCCTTCCCCGGCCAGGTCACCGCACCGGGCGAGAAGATGCCCACCCTCGCCGAGCTGTTCGACCTGACCAAGCAGTACAGGGCGAGCCAGGTGGAATTCAACATCGAAACGAAGGTCGAAGCGGGCGCCCCGGAACAGACAGCCCCGCGGGAGCAGTTCATTGAGGTGGCACTGCGGGAGATCGAAGAGGCAGGGATGAGCCGCCGGGTATCCATCCAGAGCTTTGACTGGGGAGCGCTGCGCCTCGTGCAGGAGCAGGCACCTCAGATCCGGACGGTGGCGCTGACCAACAAGGACTTCCTGCAGGTCGGTCAGCCCGGCGCCTCGCCCTGGCTCGGCGGCATCGACGCCGACGACTTCGGCGGCGACCTCATCGAGGCGGCCACCCACTTCGGCTTTGACGCCGTCTCCCCGGTCCACGGCTCACCCCAGAACGGAACGGTCGACGACGGAAACTACGTTCCGTATGTCACCGCCGACATGGTTCAGCGTGCGCACGCGGCTGGAATGCAGATCACCCCGTGGACCATCAATGACAAGTCCACGATGTCCTCCCTGGTCGACCTCGGCGTCGACGGCCTCATCACCGATTACCCGGACCGGCTGCGCGAAGTCCTCGCCGAGAAATCGATGAAGCTCCCGCACCAGTACAAGGAGCCCAAGGTCCACTCCTAGGGGAAAAGTCCGCGGGCCGGGCGTTCGGCAGGTTCGCCCCTGCCGAAAGCGCCCGGCGCGTGCGACACTTGCGCATGACTTCGGACCGGCCGAATGGGGGCGCTGCCGGCGGGCCACCCGACGAGGAGCTGAGCTGGGTGCAGCGGCTGATGCTCTACTTCACGACGCCGCTGCGCAAGATCATGACTGCCCTGATCGCTCTGGTGGGGTGGTTTGCCGTCAGTATCTGGGGGGAGCTTTCAGGCGATACATTCCTCCATACGGCGTTCTCCCACCTCTACTTCTACGCGGCAATCTTTGTGCTGGCGGTGCTTTTCACGCAGGGCGGTTCCCTGCGCCGGCCCGTCCTGCTGCCCGTCGACGTCATGCGGCGCACGGCCGCCAAGCACTTCTCCGCCGAGGAGACCTGGGTATCAGCCAGGGGAGTTCAGGAAACTCTTCAAAACCTGCGCACAGTCTTCACCGCACCGGGGGCCCGCGCACGGATGATAGGCGCTTCCCTCTGGGTGGAGCTGGGCAAGGACTGGGATGTCACCGAGTTGCGGCACCGGGAAGCTGCCCGCCACCTGAAGCATCCCGTTTTTGTCCACTTCTTCGTCGAGGACGCCAATGGAGGAACCACGGTGACGGCGTTCAGCGGGGACACCCGCCTTGCCGGTGTGTGGGACGTTCTGAAGCTCTCCGATGAGATGGCCGCCACCGCCGTGAACCTTGGCCGGGACGCGACCTCCGATGAGCCCCGATAGCCACCCGGGCCCCGGTTCGGTATCGTCGCGGAAATGACGAAATCGATTCTAGTGACAGGCTCCGGACGCGGCATCGGGGCGGCGATCGCCGCGGCACTCGCCGAAGCGGGGCATCGGGTGGCCGTGCACGCCGGGCACGACGCAGAGGCCGCCGAACGGGTGAAGGCCGGACTCCCGGGCGACGGGCACGCCGTCGTCGTCGGGGACGTTGCCTCGCCGGAGGCGTGCGAGCAGGTGTTCGCCGGGGCGGCTGCGGAACTTGGCGGCATCGACGTCCTCGTCAACAACGCCGGGATCTTCCAGTCCCACCCTGTCGACGGCACGTCGTTTGCCGAGTGGCAGCAGGCGTGGCGCCGCACGCTCGAGGTGAACCTGCTTGGCCCGGCCAACCTTTCGTGGCTTATGGCCGACCACCTGCTTCACCGCTCAGAAGGGCCCGCGGGAGGACGGATCATCAGCGTTGGTTCCCGCGGAGCCTACCGGGGCGAGCCGGCCACCCCGGCGTACGGTGCGAGCAAGGCGGCGCTTCACGCAATGACGCAGTCCCTTGCGGTCGCGCTTGCGCCGCACGGCATCTTCGCTGCAGCCGTCGCCCCCGGTTTCGTGGACACGAAAATGGGCCGGCCGGTGCTGCAGGGGTCCCAGGGCGACGCGGTCCGGGCCCAGAGTCCGTTTGGGCGGGTCGCCGAGCCTGAGGAGGTTGCCGCCGTCGTGCTGTGGCTCGCCGGCGGGGCGCCGGAGTGGGTCAGCGGAACGGTGGTAGACGCAAACGGGGCGTCCTACCTGCGTTGACCGGCAGGTGGGACGCCCCGAAATCGCCCAGCTACAGGCGCTGGGTCCGGGAGAGCACCGTCTGGATGATCACGACGATGGCCAGGAAGACCCCGGAGACCACCGACTGGACCGACGAGGTGAGGGAGCCCACCTGGTTGATCAGGTTCTGAATCACGGTCAGCAGGAGAACACCGGCCGTGGTTCCAATGAGGTTGCCGCGGCCTCCGGTGAGCAGGGTTCCGCCGATGACAACGGCGGCAATCGCGCTCAGTTCCAGTCCGACGCCGACGGTGGGGACCCCCGAGGAGGAGTAGGCGGCGTTCAGGGCGCCGGCCAGTCCGGCGCAGAGCCCGCTCACCACGTAGACGCTGAACTTCACGCGGGCCACGGGCAGGCCCATGAGGATGGCAGCGCTTTCGGATCCTCCGACGGCGAGGATCGCCTGTGGCCCCCTGCCGCGGGCGAGCAGCACAGTGCCAACGACCACCACGATCACGGCGATCACCACCGGCCAGCGCAGGCCGAGCACGCTGCCCTGACCCATCAGCGCGACCGAAGTGTCCTTGATCAGCGGAGTGTTTGCGCCCTCATTAGTCAGGGCGAACACCAGGCCGCGGATGCCGAGCAGGCCCGCGAGCGTGACGATGAAGGGAGCCATGCCCCCGTAGGCGATCAGCAGTCCCTGGAGGACGCCGACGGCCCCGCACACCAGGAGCGGCAGGAGCAGTGCGCCAGCGATGCCCCACGTCGATCCATAGGCTGCAAGGATGCCGCCGAGCGCGTAGACGGAGCCGACGGAGAGGTCGATCCCGCCCGTGAGGATCACGAACGTCATGCCGGCTGCCACGATCAGCAGGAACGATGACTGCGTGGCGATGTTGGTGAAGTTGCTCAGGGTGGGGAAGGTCGGGAAGGCAAAGCTGCCGATCACGAGGAGCAGCCCCAGTACGATCGCCGCACCGTACCGCTGAACGTTCCCCGCGATCCGCTCCCGCGTCACCTGCTGGTTCGTTACCGGACCCACGCTGGGTTCCAAGGCCAGACTCATTTGATGGACGCCTTTCCACGCTGAAGGTAGACCGCGAGGAGAATAATCACGGCCTGGGTGATCTGGGAGTACGCGTCGGGCACGTTGTGCTTGATCAGCGACGCCGCGATGAGCTGCAGGAGCAGTGCGCCTGCAACGGTTCCGAGGACTTTCACCTGGCCGCCGCTGAGGGGAGTGCCGCCGATGACGACTGCGGTGATTGCGGAAAGCTCAATCAGGTTGCCGACGGTGGAGGGCACCGAAGCGCTGAGCCGTGCGGTCTGGATGATCCCGGCGATTGAAGCGAGCGCAGCGACAAGGATGTAGACGGTGATCAGGATCCGCTTCACGGGAAGCCCGGAGAGCTCTGCCGCCCGCCGGCTTCCACCGATCGAGACGAGCTGCTTGCCGAAGGTCGTCCGGTTCACCAGCACCGCCACCGCAAGCACGAGGATCAGGGCGAGCAGGACGCTGTACGGAACCCCGGCCACGGTTCCGCGGCCCAGGGCGAGGAAGCCCGGATGAACGACGGATTTGAGCTGCTCATCGGCCACAAGGAGCGCGATGCCGCGGCCGGCGACCATAAGGGAGAGGGTCGCCACGATCGGCTGGACGCCGATGAGCGCGATCATCGTGCCGTTGGCCAGGCCGATCAGGCATCCTGCCGCGATGGCGATGAGCGCCGCTGGCAGGGGCCCGTACCCGATGTACAGCGGAATCACCGCCGCCGACAGTGCCATGACCGCACCCACGCTGAGGTCGATGCCCTCCGTGCCGATGACCAGGGCCATGCCGAGGGCCACGATGAGCACCGGAACAACCTGGATGAACTGGACGCGGAAGTTATCCAGCGTCATGAAGTTCGGCGTGAAGAACAGGTTGAACAGGAGCAGCAGCGCAATGGCCAGATAGACCCCGTACCGCTGGAGGAAGACAAGGGTCGACCCCTTCCCGGGTAGGCGGACAGCAGCGGTTACCGTACTCACAGGCTTTCCTTAATCTCAGCTTCATCCTCATCCGTCGATGAGTGTTCTTCTCCGACCAGAGCGGCCATGAGGTGTTCCTCGGTCACTTCGCTTCCACGCAGTTCCCGCTCCACCGAGCCGTCCCGAAGGACGACGACGCGGGCGGATCCTTCGACAACCTCTTCGAGTTCGGAGGACACGAGGACGATGGCGAGGCCTTCATCGGCGAGCTCGTTGATGAGCGCCTGGACTTCGGCCTTGGCGCCGACGTCGATCCCGCGGGTGGGTTCGTCGAGCAGGAGGACCTTGGGGCTCATGGCCAGCCAGCGGGCGATCATGACCTTCTGCTGGTTGCCGCCGGACAGTTCGGACACCACCTGGTTCGGGCTGGAGGCCTTGATCCGCAGGCGTTTCATGAACACGTCGACGATTGCGTCCTGCTTCGCCCGGGAGGTGAATCCGGCCCGGGACAGGCGGGGGAGGGCAGCCAGGACGATGTTGTCCCGGATCGAAAGGTTGGGCACGATGCCTTCGGCCTTCCGGTCCTCGGGGAGCATGACCACCCCTGCCCGGATTGCCGTCGCGACCGATCCGCTCCGGACCCGCTTCCCGTCGACGGTCAGGCTGCCTTCGTCCAGCTGCATGACGCCCGCCATCGCCTTGAGCGTTTCCGAGCGTCCGGATCCGAGAAGGCCTCCGAGGCCCACAACTTCGCCGGGCCGGATGTCAAGGCCGATGCCGCTGATCTGGTGTTTGCGGCTCAGGTCCTTGGCCACGAGGACGGGCTCGCCCTCGCCTTCCTTGGCCTCCCCGAAGGCGGTCACTCCGCCGCGCTTGACCTTCTCCACTGAGCGGCCGAGCATCAGCGCCACCAGTTCAACCCGGGAGAGGTCTGCCAGTTGGCCGTTGTGGACCACCTTGCCGTCCCGCAGGACGGTGACGGTTTCGCAGATCCGGAAGATCTCGTCCATCCGGTGGCTGACGTAGACGATCGCGATTCCCTGCTCGCGGAGCATGCCGATGACCCGGAAGAGGGTTTCCACCTCGCGGGCTTCCAGGGACGATGTGGGCTCGTCCATGATGACCACGCGGGCGTCGATCGAAACCGCCCGGGCGAGTGCGACCATCTGCTGCAGCCCCAGTGCGAGGCTGCGCAGGGGCCGGCGCACATCGATATGGATGTCGTACGTCGCCAGGAGGTTGCGTGCCTCGTCCTGCATCCGCTTGAAGTCAATGAGGCCGAAACGGTTCCGGGGCTCACGGCCAAGGAAGATGTTCTGGGCGACCGTCATCAGGGGGACGAGGTTGACCTCCTGGTAGATGGTGCTGATTCCGGATTTCTGGGCGTCGACGGGCCGGGCGAAGCTGGCCGGTTTGCCGTGGAGGAACAGTTCTCCCTCGTCCGGCTGGTACACCCCGGTGAGCACCTTGATCAGCGTCGATTTTCCGGCGCCGTTCTCTCCCATGAGGGCCAGGCTTTCACCGGCCCGCAGAACGAAGTCAACGTCCTGCAGGGCCGCGACGCCGGCGAAGTTCTTACCCACCCCGCGGGCTTCGAGCACTGACGCCGATGGGGCGGTGCTGAGCTGCTGTGTCACGCTTGCTGCCTTTCTGGAACGGTGTTGGAGGCGGGGCCGGCTTTAGTGCCGGCCCCGCCGTCAGTGCGCTTAATAGGCGGAGCTCACGCGCTCGGCAGCATTCGAAGGATCGTATTCGGAATCCGAGATGATGATGTCCTGTCCCACCGGCGTGCCTTCCATGAACTCGGTGATCGTCTTGAACGCCAGCGGACCGAAGCGGGGGTTGGACTCGATCACTCCGTTGTAGGAGCCTGCGGTGATCTGCTCCACGGCATTCCTGGTGCCGTCGATGGAGTAGATCTGGATGTCGGTGCCCGGGGTTTTCCCTGCGGCGATGATTGCCGCCTGGGCACCCAGTCCCATTTCGTCGTTTTCAGCGTAGATCGCGGTGATGTCGGGGTTCGCCTGCAGGAGCTGCTCGGTAACTGACTGGCCCTTGTCGCGGGCGAAGTCGCCGGTTTGCTCCGCCACGATCTCGACGTCCGGCGCTTCAGCCGCGACCTGGTCCTTGAACCCCTTGGTGCGGTCGATTGTCACGCCGTTGCCGGAGGATCCGAGCAGGATCGCGACCTTCGCTTTCCCATCGGTGCCCTCGATCAGCTGATCGGCGGCCCGCTTGCCCTGCTCGACGAAGTTCGATCCCAGGAAGGATACGTAGTCCTCGCAGGGGGTCGCGTTGACCTTCCGGTCGATGGTGATGACGGGAATGTTCTTGTCCCGGGCCGCCTTGAGGGCAGGCTCAAGCCCATCGGAATTCAGGGGAGCGACGATGAGCACCTGGGCGCCCTGGGAAATCATGTCCTGGATGTCGGAAATCTGCTTGGACAGGGTGGACTGGGCGTTGGTGGTGATCAGCTTCTTCACCCCGATCTTCTCCGCTTCGTCCTTGATCGACTGGGTTTCGGCGATCCGGAACGGGTTGTCTTCCTTTTCGGACTGCGAGAACCCGACGACGGCGTTCTTCAGGTCGATCTTCTCGGCTCCGTAGTCCTCAATGGAGCACGTCGGCCCCTCGGAGGAGGCGACGGACTGCTCGGAGCCCTGGGGTGCCTCTGAGGTCCCGCTTCCGGAGCCGCCGGCGTTGGTTCCCGTGTTTGTGCAGCCGGTCAGGGTGAACCCCAGGACGGCTACACAGGCAAGGGACTTAAGGATTGGGGTGGAGTGCGATTTCATTGTTCCAACTTCCTTGTTGAGTGACGTGCTGACCGCGGCCCCGGCCGCTTCGGCCGGGGCGTTGAACGTGTGCGCGCTAACTGCCGCGGCGGTAATCCAGGTAGACGGTTTTCTTGCGGGTGTAGCGTTCGAAGCCGTGCTGGCCGTCGTCCCCGCCGAGGCCCGACATCTTCCACCCGGTGTGGAATCCCTGCACCTGCTCCGGGCCGGTCTGGTTGATGTACACCTCACCGAATTCGAGGTCTTCGGTCAGGGAAAGGGCCGTCCGCACGTTCTCGGTGTAGACGTACGCCGTCAGGCCGTAGTCGGTCGAGTTCGCGTACTCGACCACTTCGTCGTACGTGTCGAAGGGAATGATGGGCAGCACCGGCCCAAACACCTCCTGCTGAACGATGTCCATGTCGTTGGTGACTCCGGTCAGGACGGTCGGAGCGAACCAGAACCCCTTGTCGTCCGCGCGGTCCTCCGGTCGGCCGCCGCCGATCTCGAGCCGGGCACCGGCGTCGACGGCGCCGTCGACAAAGGCCTTGACCTTGTCCCATTCGGCCTGGGAGACCTTCGGGCCCATCTGGCTGCCGTCATCGAGGGGATCGCCGACGACGAACCCACGGATCTTCTCCACGAGGCGCCGCACGAACTCGTCGTGCACCCCGCGCTGGACGTAGGTGCGCTCGTTGCATGTGCACACCTGCCCGCAGTTCCAGAACCGCGACTCGAACGCCTCCTGCACTGCAAGGTCCAGGTCGGCGTCGTCGAAGACGATCACCGGGGCCTTGCCGCCCAGTTCAAGGGACACCGGGATGACCTTCTCCGCGGCCTGGGCCAGGATCTCGCGGCCGGCGCGGGTGGAGCCGGTCACTGTGACCATGCCGACCAGGGGGTGTTCAACGAGGGCCTTGCCGATTTCCCTGCCGGCGCCGGTCAGTACGCTCACGAGTCCGGCCGGGACGCCGGCCTTCTCGCAGACCTTGGCCATGGCGAGGGCTGAAAGAGGAGTCATTTCGCTGGGCTTGAGCACGATGGCGTTGCCGGCCATCAGCGCGGGCGCCACCTTGCGGGCGAAAATCGCCGCGGGGAAGTTCCACGGGATGATCGCTGCAACGATCCCGATCGGTTCCTCCCGCACCATGAGCTGGCGGCTGGCCGCCGACGACGCGACAACCTCGCCGACGTTTCGGTATTTCTGGCTTTGCGCGAAGTCGAAGAAGGCCTTGACGCCACCGATTTCCCCGCGGGCCTCGGTGATCGTCTTGCCCTGTTCGGCGACGACGATCTGCGCCAGTTCCTCGGCATGTTCGTCGACGGTGCGGATGATCGAGCCAAGAACCTCGGCCCGCTCGGCGTAGGTGCGCCGCGCCCACTGCTTCTGCGCCTTGTAGGCCACCGCGAGGGTCTCCTCGAGGTGCTCCTGGCCGGCTTCGGGAACCGCGGTGATCACTTCACCGGTGGCCGGGTTTTCAACGGCGCGGCTCTTTTCGGTGGAGATCCATTGTCCTCCAACGAGCATGGCGGGGGATGGTCCAAGCAGGGAATTTTCGGTGAGGATGGAAACGCTCACAACGGTCCTTTCGAAATCGGGAGGGTGCTGGGCGAGGGGAGGCCGGGGCCTCAGCTCATGACCATTCCGCCCTCGACGTTGTAGGTCTGGGCGGTGATGTAGTCCGAGCCCGGGCCGGCGAGGAAGATCGCCAGGGGCACGACGTCTTCGGGCACGGAGGTCCGGCCCAGCGGAATGGCGTCCGCGGCGCTCTTGAACGTCTCGCCTTCGGCCTTGCCTGTGATCTCACCGAACTGCTTGTCGACTTCCTTCCAGTAGGGGGTGTCGACGATGCCCGGTGCCATGGCGTTCACGTTGACCCCGTACTCGGCCATTGCCATTGCGGTTGACTGCGTAATCGAGATGACCGTGGCCTTGGAGGCGCAGTAGGCGGCAACAAGGGCTTCTCCGCGGCGGCCGGCGATGGAGGCCATGTTGATGATCTTGCCGCTGCGTTGTTTCCGCATGGGTTCGCAGACCGCCTGGGTCAGGAAGAACAGGCCCTTGACGTTGACGCTCATGATGCGGTCCCACTCCTCGGGAGTGGTTTCCCATAGGGGCTTGATCAGGCCGATGCCCGCATTGTTCACCAGGATGTCGATCCGGCCGTGCTCGTTGACGATGTCTTCGGTGACGGCCTTTGACTGCTGTGGATCCGCGACGTTGAGGGAGACGGCGGAGGCCGCTCCTCCCGTGGCCCGGATGGCCTCGGCGGTTTCCTTCGCCCCGTCAAGGTTCAGGTCCGCGATAACGACATGCGCACCTTCTCCGGCGTAGCCGATCGCCATCGCCTTGCCCATTCCGGAAGCAGCGCCAGTGATGAGTGCGACCTTGCCCTCAAGTGATCCCATGTGTATTTCTCCTCAGTAGTGTTCCGGCGGCGCGGAGCGCGCCCCCTGCCCTGTGAGCTAAAAAACCGGTTTTCTGCTGTGATACAGATTACATCGAGGGTGAAGGGTGTCAAGGCGGACAGGGGTTGCCCGACCGGGGAAGCGGCTCCGGCCGCCCGAGAAGGGGCGGCTAGGGCCGGAACCTCACATGCGCTGGTACTTCGACCTCACGATTCCGAAAACTCCGTAGCAGATGAGCCCGATGGCGACGGCCCCGAGGATGTAGACGCCGAACGGCTGCTCCTGAAGGGACTTGAGGGCGCCGTCGAGCCCCGTCGACTCCTCTGGATTGTGCCTCAATGTGGCAATGACAAGCAGGACGCCGAGGACGACGAGCGCAATTCCCTTGGCGATGTAGCCGACGGTGCCCAGGGTGCTTACTGCGGATCCCGCGGAACCCGGTGGGAGGCGGGTGAGGTTCCGCTGGAACCTCTTGGTGGCCCCGCTGTAGATGAAATAGCCGCCGGTTGCCACGAGGGCGGCGCTGATGGCGAAAAGGAGTGCCACTCCGGCCGGGCTCGCCATGAGGGACGCGCTCGCCGACTGCGTTGATGAACTGCTGTCACTTGATCCGCCCAACGCGTAGACGCCGAAACCGGCCCCGATGGCGGCATAGGCAACGGCCTGGGCGCCGGCCTTTGCCGCGTGCTTTGCCCGATCAGCGCTGGGCAGGCGGCGGGACCCGAGGATGGCGTCGCTGGCCATGAACAGGGCGAGGGCAATGCAGCCGAGGAAACAGGCCCAGAGGAGGAACTTACCGCCCGGTCCCGAGGCGAGCTGCTGCAGTGCGCCGCTTGAATCGGCGCTTCCCGAACCCCCCGTGGCGATGCGCAGCGCGATCACGCCGATCAGCAGGTGCAGGAGGCCCGCCGCGGCATACCCTGCCCTCGCGGCGAGAATGAATCCTTTGGAATCGGTGGCTTCTTCGGCGGCGTCTGCCGCTTTGGATACCTGCCGTTTGGCCTCGCTCATGGTGCCTCCTGTGTGTGGCTCCATCCTGCCACTGATTGCCCGTTCAGGGGACGGGATCAGATTGGACGGGGCCGGGGTCGGGCGCTCACGCTACATCTGCGCGGACCCCGCCTGGGGATACTTCTGAGATACCGCCTCCCAGTCGCCGGAGGAGGCAATCGGGTCCATCCACAGGACCTCCCACTGATGCCCATCGGGATCGCTGAACGCACGGGAGCGCATGAAGCCGTAGTCCTGGGCCTTGCCCTCCACGGCTCCCGCCTGCACTGCGGTATCCACGAAGGTGTCGATTTCCTCAGGGGTATCGACGCTGAGCGCGTTGATCACAGCGGAGGTCCGTGAGCTGTCGGCGATCTCCTTGTCCGTGAAGCGGCTGTAGTTCTCATGCGTCAGGATCATCACGTAGATGGTGTCGCTGACCATCAGGGCGCCGCCGTTGTCGTCGGTGAAGGCCGGGTTCAGCGTCCAGCCGAGATCGGTGTAGAACTTTTTCGACCGCTCAAGGTCGGTGACCGGCAGGTTGATGAAAACATTCGTTGTCATGAGGGCTCCTTTGCCATCGAAACGACATGCATGCGAATAGAAGTGTGGGGCCGCAGCGGGCGTTTGGCCCTACCGGCGGCCGAAAAGGAAATAGGCGAGGGGTCCGGCGAAGTTGATGAACGAGACGGCAACCCAGGCGGGCTTTTTGCCGCGTATTCCGCTCTGGGGCCGGCGGGCGAGGTCGGTCAACGCTGCGGCGAGCAGCGCGAGCTGAAGCACCCCGGTAACGGCAATTGCTTTCCGCTCCCGCGGCTTGAGTTCACTCCACGACTTCTTCTGAGTCACAGCTCCCCCTCTTCAGTTGGCTCTTGCCCCACCGGGATTCCCCGCCAAGGCCTCCCGGACACCCAGAATACGGCCGAATTGCGGGCCGGGCAACGAAGAAACGGCAGGCCATCCCGCCGTGGGATGGCCTGCCGTTCCGGGCGAATCCGCCTAGCCGAAGTGCTTCGGCAGGGTTGCCTCGTGGGCTTCCTTCAGTTCGGCCAGCGGCAGGGTGAAGTGCCCCTGGACGTCGAGCGCGGAGTTTTCGGTGTCGACGACGCCGATGCGCAGCGCCGGATAGTTCCGGGCGGTGCACATGTCGTTGAAGCGCACCTCCTCAGAGCGGGGAACGCTCACGATGGCCCGGCCCTGGCTCTCGCTGAACAGTGCCGTGAACGGATCGATGCCGTCGCGCTCGCAGAGCTCGTCGATGCCGATGCGGGCCCCGACGCCGAAGCGCAGCGCCGCCTCGGACAGGGCGGCGGCGAGCCCGCCTTCGGAGAGGTCGTGGGCGGCGTCGATCATGCCGTCGCGCGAGGAGTTCACAAGCACGGCGGCGAGGGTCTTCTCCGCCGTCAGGTCCACCACCGGCGGCGTGCCGCCGAGGTGGCCGCGGAGGTTCGCCCACTCCGAACCGTCGAGTTCGTTCCGCGTGGTGCCGAGCAGGTAGATGGCCTGCCCGTCCTCACGCCAGCCCGAGGGGGTCCGCCGGGCGACGTCGTCGAAAACGCCGAGCACGCCCACGACCGGGGTGGGGTGGATGGCCACGCCGCCTGTCTGGTTGTAGAGCGAGACGTTGCCGCCGGTGACCGGAACGCCGAGTTCCTGGCACGCGTCGGCGAGCCCGCGGACCGATTCTGCGAACTGCCACATCACCTCGGGGTCCTCGGGGGAGCCGAAGTTGAGGCAGTCGGTGACGGCCAGGGGCTTGGCGCCCGAGGTGGCGACGTTGCGGTACGCCTCAGCGAGGGCAAGCCGCGCACCCTCGTAAGGGTTCAGGTACGAGTAGCGGTCGTTGGCGTCGGTGGAGATCGCGACGCCCAGGCCCGTCTCTTCGTCGACGCGGATCACGCCGGCGTCGTCGGGCATTGCAAGGGCCGTGTTGCCCTGGACGTAACGGTCGAACTGGTTGGTCACCCAGTCCTTGGAGCACATGTTCGGGGAGGACATCAGTTCGAGCACGGCGGCACGCAGGTCCTCGGGCTCTCCTACGAAGGAGTTTCCCTGCACGCCGTCGAGCCACTCGGGCCGGTGGTAGGGCCGCTCGTAGACGGGGCCGTCATGGGCAACGGTGCGCGGATCGACGTCGACAATCGTCTCGCCGTCCCAGTCGATGATGAGCCGGCCGGTGTCGGTGACCTCGCCCAGCCAGGAGTACTCGACGTCCCATTTGTCCAGAATCGCCTCGAACGCCTCGGCGTTCTCCGGGGTCACGACGGCCATCATGCGTTCCTGCGACTCCGACATGAGGATCTCGCCGGGGGTCAGGGTCGGGTCGCGCAGGAGGACCTTCGTCAGCTCGACGTGCATGCCGCCGTCGCCGTTCGATGCAAGCTCGGACGTCGCGCAGGAGATGCCTGCCGCGCCGAGGTCCTGGATGCCCTCGACGACCGAGGCCTTGAACAGCTCGAGGCAGCACTCGATGAGCACCTTTTCGGCGAACGGGTCACCTACCTGCACGGCGGGACGCTTCGAGGGCTTGGCGTCGTCGAAGGATTCCGAGGCGAGCACGGATGCTCCGCCGATGCCGTCGCCGCCGGTGCGCGCGCCGAAGAGCACAACCTTGTTGCCGGCGCCCGTGGCGTTGGCAAGGCGGATGTCCTCGTGGCGCAGGACGCCGACAGCGAGGGCGTTGACGAGGGGGTTGCCCTGGTAGGAGGAGTCGAAGACCACCTCGCCGCCGATGTTGGGCAGGCCAAGGGAGTTGCCGTAGCCGCCGATCCCCGCAACGATGCCGTGGACGAGGCGCGCGGTGTCGGGGTGGTCGATGGCGCCGAAGCGCAGCGGGTCCATGACGGCGACCGGACGGGCGCCCATCGAGATGATGTCGCGGACGATTCCGCCCACGCCTGTCGCTGCGCCCTGGTAGGGCTCAACGAAGGAGGGGTGGTTGTGGGATTCGACCTTGAAGGTCACCGCCCAGCCGTCGCCGATGTCGACGACGCCGGCGTTCTCGCCTATGCCCACGAGGAGGTGCTCCTTCATGGCGTCGGTGACCTTCTCGCCGAACTGGCGCAGGTGCACCTTGGAGGACTTGTAGGAGCAGTGCTCGCTCCACATCACCGAGTACATCGCCAGCTCGGCGCCGGTGGGGCGGCGGCCGAGGATCTCCTCGACGCGGGCGTACTCGTTCTCCTTGAGGCCGAGTTCGGCCCAGGGCAGGGCCTGGCCGGGGGTTGCTTCGGCGTTGGCGACCGTGTCGATATTGAATCTTTTTTCGATATTGAAACTTTTGTCGGCCGGGGAGGTCTTGGCGATCAGCTTTTCGCTCACTTGCTTACCAACTTCTTGAGTACCGAGGTGAAGATGCCGAGCCCGTCGGTGCCGCCGCGCAGGTCGACGTCGCCGCGGGCCGAGGAGTCGGGGCCGAAGCCGGCCTCGACTGCGTGTTCGGGGTGCGGCATGAGCCCGACGACGTTGCCGGCGGCGTTTGAGATGCCGGCGATGTCGCGGCGGGATCCGTTGGGATTGCCTCCGACATAGCGGAACACGACGCGGCCTTCGCCCTCGAGCTCGTCGAGTGTCTTCTCGTCCGCGACGAACTGACCGTCCTGATTCTTCAGCGGCACAACGATCTCGTCGCCGGCGCTATAGTCCGAGGTCCACAGGGTGTCGTTGTTTTCGACCAGCAGCCGCTGGTCACGGCACAGGAAGTGGAGGGAGTTGTTCTTGATCATCGAGCCCGGCAGCAGGTGGGCTTCGGTGAGGACCTGGAATCCGTTGCAGATCCCGAGGACGGGCAGCGCGCCGGGGCCGCCGGTGGCTGCCGCGGTGATTTGCTCCATCAGCGGGGCGAAGCGGGAAATCGCTCCGGCGCGCAGGTAGTCGCCGTAGGAGAACCCGCCGGGGATGATGACCGCGTCGACGCCGCGCAGGTCGTGGTCTCCGTGCCAGAGCGACACGGCTGAGCCGCCGGCAAGCCGCACGGCGCGCATTGCGTCCCGGTCATCGAGCGTGCCGGGGAACGTGACGACGCCGACGCGCACGCCGGCGAGCGCGCCCTCGTTCGAGGACGAGGGGAACGGCTGGAAGTCGCCGATCAAGGGGGTCTCGGCCGTCACTTCGCGTCCTCGTCGATGACCTCCACGCGGGTCACGTCTTCGATCACCGGGTTGGAAAGAAGGGTTGAGGCGGCGTTCCGGGCCTGTTCGAGCACTTCTTCGGTCACCTCGCCGTCAACGGTGAGTTCGAAGCGCTTGCCCTGGCGGACCCCGGCAAAACCGGTGAGTCCGAGGCGGGGGAGCGCGCCAGCAATGGCTTTGCCCTGCGGGTCAAGGATTTCGGGCTTGGGCATGACGTCAACAACGATCCGGGGCATCCGGCAACTCCTGTGAGTGAAGCGGCAAGTGCTGGGGGTGCCAGCATTAAATGCAGGGGCCCGGAAGTGCCGTCTCACGCCGGGTGGACCTGGGGTCGGTTGAAATGTCCGGCGCTCCGCGAGCTTGCCCTTCCAGTCTACCGGGCCCGCACACCGCCCCCGCACGTGGGGGAGAGGCCACCGGGCCGCCTAGAAGTTGCCGCCGGGCCCGACGATGCCCTTTGCGGCGTCCCACCGCGAGATTTCGCAGCCGTTGGTGCGCGCGAATGCCGCGTTGACGGGCTCTCCATCGATGGTTCCGCTGACACGGGCGGTCTGCGGCCCGCCGTATTGCTCGGTGCAGAGCATGTTCTTGCTCGGCAACGCTGTGAAGAACCTAACACCAAGGCGGGCAACGGTGGCGCACGCGGGCCCGGGATCCGGCAGGGTGCTCGCCTTCCCGGGGGTGGCGCCGTCGCATTCGAGGATGTACTCGGTGGGCTCGGCCTCGGCCGACTCTTTCACGACGATCGTGAGGCGGGTCGGCGGATCTGCAGGGGCCATGGGTGTTGTCTCCTCATTGGTTGGAACGGCAGGCGTTGCCGGTCCGCCGGGTGAGGCGCACCCGGCGAGGACGGCGGTGATGAGCCCCGCGGCAGCAAGTCCGCGGCGGGCGCGTGCTGACCGTTTCACGTCAGTGTTCACTTCTGTGCGGTTCCCATCCGTGCGGAATCCAGCGGGAGCCCCGGGCCCAGCGGACCGGTGTCCCAGGCGCCGACCTGCTCCAGGTGCTGCAGCAAGCGTTCACGCAACTGCTGGGCCTCGCGGGAGAATTCCCGCTGCAGCTTCGTGTACTCGGCCTTGCCGGTGGAGGTCTCGATGCGGATCGGAGTGTAGCCCCAGTCGCTTAGATCGTAGGGGGACGCGCGCATGTCCATGACCCGGATACGCCACGAGAGTTCGAAGCAGTCAACAACGAGCTCGCTGGGCAGAACCGGGCTGAGTTTATAGGCCCACTTGTAGAGATCCATGTTGGCGTGGAGGCAGCCGGGCTGCTCAAGGTGGCGCTGGTTCTGGCGCGTGGGGGTGAGGGCATTCAGGGGCACGGCCTGGGGGGCGTAGAAGCGGAACGCGTCGAAGTGCGTGCAGCGGATGTTGGATTTCTCAACGACGTCGTCGGTTCCCTCAGCGCCAAGCCGCAGGTTCAGGTACTCGTGGCGCACCCCGTTGAGCTGCGACTTGTAGGCCATCGCCCATTCGTGGAGGCCGAAGCACCCGAACTGTGCCGGCCGCGCCGCGGTGCCGGCGAGGATTGTCCGCGTGAATTCCAGGGTCTCGCCCCGCTCCCTCCGGAAGGAGTCGAGGTCGACGGCCACCGCGCCCTGCGGGGAGGCAACGGAGCCGTAGTACTTCCAGGAGCGCCGCTCGGCGGCGGGAGCCCCGGTGAGCGCAATTCCGGCGCCGGGGTGCCACCGCAGAAGCTGACCCGGCTTCTGGTTGTAGTAGGTGAACAGGAAGTCCTCAACGGGGTGCTTCGCGCCGGTTGACCTGCGCTGCAGGTAGGGCTCGGTGAAGCGGCGGACGCGATCGTGGTGCTGCTGTTCAAGGAGCTTCGCCTCGTGCTCCTCAAGGACGTGCGATACCGATGGCATTATCCAATTATCTACCTTCAGGCCCTTACCAATTCACGGGTGTCAACCTTAAGTTAGTCGAGGGAACCGCTTCCGGATCAGCGTCAACTCCGGTAAATTTGCGTCTGTTGTGGCGGTTGTGACAGTAGTCACAAACGGGGTCCTTGTTGGAGTTCCACAGCGTGAGGGCAAACGGCAGCTCCCGCCCTGCCCGGATCTTGATGAAAGGCACATCTTCCAATGACACAACGAGGACAAGCCGGGCTGCGGAGCCGTTCGTTCCGTGCAGCAACGGCAATCGCGTTGGGGCTGCCACTACTGGTGACATCCACCACTGTGGCCCCTGCCGCGGCGCAGGCCCCCACCCGGGCACCCGCGCAACTGCAGAACGGTCCCGCCAGCTTCCAGGACGGGCGCTACATCGTCATGCTTCAGGAGCACCCCCTGGCCTCCTACGAGGGCGGCACCGAGGGATTCGCGCCGACCAAGCCCGTCAAGGGCCAGAAGATCGCGATCAACTCCAACGCCCGTGCGTACGAGGCGCGGCTGAAGCAGAAGCAGAAGTCGGTCGCTGCAAGCGTGAAGGCCGAAGTACGCGCCTCCTTCACCACCGCACTGAACGGCTTCACCGCCGTGCTCACCGCGGAGCAGGCCGCACAGCTGGCCAAGGCCCCCGGCGTTTACGCTGTGGCCCCCGACGAGCGGAGGAGCCCTGACTACTCAAGCACCGAATTCCTCGGCCTGACCGGCGAGAGCGGAGTCTGGGAAACACAGCTCGGCGGCGTTGAGAACGCAGGCAAGGGCACGGTCGTTGGCGTCATTGACACCGGCTACCGCCCCGAGAACGCGTTCCTGACGGGCGAGCCCGTCAAGCCGCTGACCGGGCAGCCGGCGGTCGGCGAGCCGTACCTCACGCCAGAGGGCAAGATCGCGATGCTCAAGGCGGACGGCAGCACCTTCCTCGGAGAATGCCAGGTCGGAGAAGACTTCGACGGCAGCGCCTGCAACTCCAAGGTCCTCAGCGCCCGCTACTTCGCGGAAGACTTCCTCGCTTTCGGCTCGGGCCGCGCACCGGAAGAGCGCATCTCGCCCATCGACGTCGATTCCCACGGCACGCACACCGCTTCGACGGCGGCAGGCAACGCCGGCGTCGACGTCGCGGTGGACGGCCGGAACTTCGGCAAGGGTTCCGGTGTCGCTCCCGCGGCCGCCGTATCCGTCTACAAGGTGTGCTGGGACGATGCAGACCCGAACACCGGCGACTGCTACTCCTCCGCCTCGGTCTCCGCAATCGAGCAGTCGGTTCGGGACGGCGTTGACGTCCTGAACTACTCGATCTCGGGCAACAACAACTCGACCACCGACCCGGTCGCGCTCGCGTTCCTGGGTGCCGCCTCGGCCGGTATCTTCGTGTCGACCTCCGCCGGCAACTCCGGCCCCACGGCCAGCACGGTCAACCACAGCTCACCCTGGCTGACCACCGTCGCTGCCAGCACCTTCTCGCACGAACTCCAGGGCACGGTTGAGCTGTCCGACGGAACCAAGTACCGAGGCACCTCGGTCATGAACCGTGAAGTACCCCAGACCGCGCTCGTCCTGGCCACGAATGCGGCCGCCGCCGGAATCGCTCCGGCGGATGCCGCCCTGTGCAAGCCGGACTCACTCGACCCGGTGAAGGTTGAGGGCAAGATCGTTGTCTGCGACCGCGGCGTCGTCGACCGCGTCGCCAAGAGCGCCACCGTCGAGAAGGCCGGCGGTGTGGGCATGGTCCTCGTCAACGTGAACCCCGGTTCCCTCGACCTCGACCTCCACGCTGTACCCACCGTCCACATCCAAGGCGCGGAAATCAAGGAAAAGCTCACCGCCAACCCCTCACTGACCGCCGCTCTTGTCAGCAAGGACACAACGGGTCTTCCGGAGTCACCGGACCCGCAGATCGCGGCCTTCTCCTCGCGCGGGCCGTCGCTCGCGGTGAACTCCGACCTGCTGAAGCCCGATATCACGGCTCCCGGCGTGAACGTGCTGGCTGGGGTATCCCCGGTAGGCACGGGCGAGAACTTCGGATTCCTTTCCGGAACCTCGATGGCAGCCCCGCAGGTGGCCGGACTGGGTGCGCTGATCCTGGCGAAGAACCCGACCTGGTCGCCTGCGGCCGTGAAGTCGGCGCTGATGACAACCGCTGGCGAGCTGGTGAACGAGGACGGAAGCATCAACACCGATCTGTTCGCCACGGGCGCCGGACACGTCGCACCGCGGTCCATGCTCAACCCCGGCCTCGTCTACGACGCTGATGCGAGCCACTGGAACGCCTTCCTGCAGGGCCTCGGCGCTGAACTGGGCGTAAAGAAGAACAAGGTTGTCACGGCCAAGGACGTCAACGTACCCTCAATCGCCGTTGGCCAGCTCACCGGTCAGGTGACGGTGACCCGCACGGTCACGGCAACCGCTCCGGGCAGCTACACGGCAAACATCAACGTTCCCGGCATCGCCGCGAAGGTCGCTCCCGCCCGGCTGGACTTCACAGCCGCAGGCGAGCGCAAGACCTTCAAGGTGACCTTCGAGAACGCATCGGCAGCTCTGGACCAGTTCGCCATGGGCGACCTGACCTGGACGGGAACGCAGGGAACAAAGGTTGTCTCTCCCGTCGTCGTCCGCCCGGTGACCGCAGTGGTTCCCAACGTCGTGTCCCTGTATTCGGAGACCGGAACCGGAACGGGTTCCTTCAAGGTAACCGCCGGCGTCACCGGCACCGTCGACCTCTCGGTCAAGGGCCTGGCAAAGGCCGACCGGACGCCGACCAGCTTGGTGCCCGGCCCGCTGCGCAACGCGAACGATGCCAGCAACGCCCGCAAGGAGGTCGTGGTTCCTGAAGGAACGTCGCTTGCACGGTTCGCCGTGAACTCGGCGGACTCTGCAGCCGATTTCGACCTCTACGTCATTGCCCCGAACGGTGAACTCCTTTCGGCGGCAACGGCTTCGGCGAGCGAGGCGCTCCTGCTGAACGACCCGGCACCGGGAACGTACACGGTCATCGCGAACCTCTATGCCAGCCCCAACGGAGCCGCAACCGCTGCGACCGTCGAGGCCGTGGTGCTCGGTGGGGATGAAGGCAACCTCTCGGTCAGCCCCGACCCGCTGAAGCTCAAGAACGGCAAGGAATCGACGATCAACCTGGCGTGGAAGGATCTCGAGCCCGGCAGCTACGTCGGACGCATCTTCCTCGGAGATGCGGCCTCGACTGCCATCAGCCTTGAGGTGGGCGGGAGTGCAGCCGCACCGGCCAAGGCGCCTGTTGTGATCGACGGCTCCCAGGCCGGCGGCGGAGGTTCGCTGCTGCGCTAGGGAACCACATGCGGGCGGTGTAGAAGCTGCCTGAACAGGAAGGACCGGGGGCCCACACCCCCGGTCCTTTCGCCGTCTACGGGCGTAAACTTGCGGTATAGCAGTTGGGTGCACAGTTCAAGGAAGCTGGTCAGCATGAGACACACCCCCGCCGCCCCACGGGAGCGCAAGCCACGCGAGCCGTTCTACAACCGGCTCGATTCATTTTGCAGGATTTTCCTCGGCCCCGCCGAGCGCAGCAGCATGGACCCCCCCGCTGAGGGCAAGAACGACAATCAACTCGACGGGTTCGAGATCGAGGAAGACTCGGAGGGCCATCACTACGCGGTGCGCAAACCGCACCCGCAGCAGCAGTCCTAGCGCCCGGTTCCTGCATAGACGGTGGCTGTCGCCTCGCCGTCCAGTTCGAACGCGGCGTGGACCGCGCGCACCGCTGTGTCGAGCAGTTCGGCGCTCGTGACCACGGAGATGCGGATTTCGGAGGTCGAAATCATATCGATGTTGACCCCTGCGTCCGAAAGCGCACGGAAGAACTTGTACGACACCCCGGGGTTGGAGCGCATGCCCGCGCCGATGAGTGAGAGCTTCCCGATCTTCTCGTTGTACTCGACTGACTCGTAACCCACCCGTTCCCGGGCGGCTTCGAGCGCCGCAAGCGCCGGAGCGCCGTCAACGATGGGCAGGGTGAAGGAAATATCGGTGCGCCCTGATCCGTGGGTCGAAACGTTCTGCACGATCATGTCGATGTTCGTGTGGGCGCCGGCGACGATGCCAAAGATCTCGGCAGCCTTGCCGGGGATATCGGGAACCCCGACCACTGTGACCTTCGCTTCCGAGCGGTCGTGTGCGACGCCGGAGATGATTGGCTGTTCCAAGGGTTCTCCCTCTTGAATCTTGATCTGGTCGTCGGGGCTGGGCAATACCCATGTCCCTTCATGGTCGCTGAATGATGACCGCACGTGAAGCGGAACTCCGAATCTCCGCGCGTACTCGACACTTCGCAGATGAAGTATTTTGGCCCCCGATGCGGCCAGCTCGAGCATCTCCTCGCTTGAAATGGTTTCGATTTTCTGGGCCGAGGGAACGACGCGCGGGTCCGCGGTGTACACGCCGTCGACGTCGGTGTAGATCTCGCACACGTCGGCCCGGAGCGCCGCAGCAAGGGCGACGGCGGTCGTGTCGGACCCTCCGCGGCCGAGCGTCGTGATGTCGTTGCTGTCCCGGCTCATGCCCTGGAAACCGGCGACGATGGCGACGTCGCCCTTTTCGATGGCCGTGCGGATGCGGTGTGGGGAAACGTCGATGATGCGGGCCTTGCCGTGGATGGCGTCGGTGATCATGCCGGCCTGGCTGCCGGTGAACGACTGAGCCGAAGCCCCGAGCCCATGGATCGCCATGGCCAGGAGCGCCATGGAGATCCGTTCCCCGGCACTGAGCAGCATGTCCATTTCACGCGGATCGGAGGTTCCGGACACCTGGGCGGCAAGGTCGAGGAGCTCATCGGTGCTGTCGCCCATCGCCGAAACAACGACCACCACCTGGTTGCCTGCGGCCTGGGCCTTCACGACACGCCGCGCAACGCGCTTGATCCCTTCGGCGTCCGCGACCGATGACCCACCAAACTTCTGGACTAGAAGGCTCATTCACTCGCTCACTGACATCAGGAATTGTTCAGGCACCGCCGCGGTAATCCACCGGGCCGGGCCACGTCGTGTCAGTGTATCGGCGGGCGGAGCGCCATCTCCAATTGTGCGTCGCAATATGGACAAACGTCCGCGGCTGCAATTTACTGCCGGGAAGAGGGCAGAAATCCGCACTTCATGGCATAGGGTCTGCCTATGAACAACGAATTTGGGGGAATCGTTGTCGAGGCTGTCGCGCGGAGATTCGGCTCCGTGCAGGCGATACGCCATATCGACTTCGTGGCTCCCCCCGGTGAAGTGACAGCCCTTATTGGACCGAACGGGTCCGGCAAGACAACCCTGCTGCTGGTCCTCGCGTCGCTGCTCGCGCCCGACGCCGGAACCGTGCGGGTGGCCGGCCTCGACCCAGCGACCGACCCCGAAGGGGTGCGGCGGCTCGTTGGCTGGATGCCCGACACCCTTGGCATGTGGGAAACGCTTTCAGCGCTGGAGGTGTTGGCGACCACGGGCGCCCTTTACGGGATGCGCAAGGAAGAGCGGGTAGCGCGGGCACACGAGCTGCTCGAGGCAGTGGGCCTCGGTGAATACGCGCGCCAGCCGGCCCGTGTCCTCTCCCGCGGCCAGCAGCAGCGACTCAGCCTGGCGCGCTCCCTCATCCACGACCCCTCGGTGCTGTTGCTTGATGAGCCGGCGTCGGGGCTCGATCCCGGATCACGGGTCGAACTGCGGACCCTCCTGAGGCGTCTCGCCGAGGAAGGCAAAACGATTGTGGTTTCGAGCCATGTGCTGTCCGAGCTCGATGAGATCGCCGACCGCGCCGTCTTCGTCAACCGGGGCGAGTCGGTCAAGAACCAGACCCTCGACGAAGCCGGAAGCCAGGCCCGGCGCTACTACATCCAGGCCAAGCCCATGGGCGCACTTGCCGCGGCGCTCCAGAGCCACGGGGTGCAGTTCCAGGAGCGTGGCGACACGCGCCGGCTCGAATTCCAGGTGCTGCTGGGCAGCACCGAGCAGGCGGCGTGGCTGCTGCGCACCCTGGTGCTGAGCGACGTCGTTGTGACCGCCTTCGCCCCGGCCGGCGGTGCCCTTGAAGAGACCTACATGAGCCTGGATACCGAAAGACGATGAGCGTAGAGATCCAGCAGCCACAGCAGGCTGCCGAGAGCAGGACCCTTTCCTACCGGTCGGCTGTCCTGACCGTGTTCGGGCTGGAAATGCGCCAGCGGCTGCGGAGCAAGGGCTGGTACATCATGCTGGTCGTCTGGTTTGTGGTGATCGGCGTGGTGTTCCTTCTCGGATTCCTCACAACCGGCACCTACGAACAGACCGGGGCGCTATTGTTCGACCTGGTGGTCGGGTTCGTCCTGTTCTTCGGGCTGCTGGTTGCCCCCGGGCTCTCGGCAAACGCAATCAACGGCGACCGGGCGGGAGGTACCCTTGCGGTCCTGCAGGTCACCCTGCTGCGGCCAAGCCAGCTCCTGATGGGCAAGTGGCTTGCCTCATGGGTCGGCTCCCTTGCGTTCCTGCTGCTCAGTGCCCCCTTCATCTTCTGGGCGTTGGCGCTGGGCGGGGTACCGGCACTGGAGGCCTTCCTTTCCCTGCTGATGCTCGCCGTGGAACTGGCACTTGTGTGCGCCATCGGTGTTGGAGTCTCTTCCATCGCGCCCCGGCCGCTCTTCTCGATTGTCACGAGCTACATGCTTGTTGCGCTGCTCGGCCTCGGGACGCTCATCGCGTTTGGCTTGAGTTCCGCACTTGTCACCGAGGAGGCCGAGGTGACCACCTCCTACATGGAGTACACGGGCCCTGCGATGGACGGAGGGGTACAGGCGCCGGCGCGCCAGGCCACTGATGAGGACTTCGAGTGCCGGACCCAGACGAATACGCAGCAGGTTGTGCACACCGAGCGGATAGCCTGGCTGCTCGCGGCGAACCCCTTCGTGATTGTGGCTGACGCTGTTCCGTATACGCGTTCGGTGCAGCAGAGCTTTGGGTACATTTCCTCCAGTTATCAGCCCCAAGGCGTCATGGAAGGCATCAGCGTTCAGGTCCGAACATTCCAGGCCGGGCCCGACTATGAGATCACCTGCGACGAAAGCCAGGGGATGCCACGCGAGATCGACGACGGCTACCCGATCTGGCCGCTGGGCATCGGATTGCAGTCCCTCCTGGCCGGAGGCCTGCTGGCGGTGGGCCGCAGGAAACTGACAATGCCGGCACGCAGGCTGGCGCAGGGAACCCGCATCGCCTAGGGGCCATTGCGTAGGGCTCGGGCGGGGCTAGGACATCGAACGGCGGCCCTCGAACGCGCGGCCGAGGGTCACCTCGTCTGCGTACTCGAGGTCTCCGCCTACAGGCAGCCCGGAAGCAAGACGGGTGACAGGGATGCCGATGGTCTTGAGCATCCGCACCAGGTAGGTCGCGGTTGCCTCGCCTTCGAGGTTCGGGTCGGTGGCGATGATGATTTCCTGGATTTGCTCGTCCGAGAGTCGGTTGAGCAGTTCCCGGATACGCAGCTGGTCCGGGCCCACGCCCGCTATGGGGTTAATCGCCCCGCCGAGCACGTGGTAGCGGCCGCGGAACGAGCGGGTGCGCTCAACCGCAATAACGTCCTTAGATTCCTCGACCACACAGATCATCGTGGGATCCCTTCGTGGATCCCGGCAGATTGCGCAGGTTTCCTGTTCCGCGACATTTCCGCAGATGGCGCAGAACTTCACCCGCTCCTTGACAGTGGTGATCGCCGTGACGAGCCGCTGCATGTCTTCGGTGTCCGCTTCGAGGATGTGGAAGGCAAGCCGCTGGGCCGACTTTGGACCCACACCGGGCAGGCGTCCCAGCTCGTCGATAAGCTCCTGAACCGCGCCTTCGTACACTTGACCTTCTTCACACTATTCAGAGGATGCCGCGCTGGTCGCGCGGCGTTTTGCGGCATGACCGGTAGGAATTCCGGCACTGCTGCTTGCGGTGCGCCGGGCTACTGCGTTTCGATTCCGCGTTCTTCGATCAGCCTGCCGTTGAGGATGCGTTCGATGGCCGAGCGGCCCACCAGCCCTGCCTCTTCGATGGTTTCATCGTCGGCGCTGGGCTCGTCTTCGACATACTTGAAGTCTACGGCGCGCTCGCCCGCTGCGGCGCTTTCCGCCCGTTTCCGGGCAGCCTCATCGAGCAGCCGCTGATAGCGGCTGACGGGTTTGCCAAGAGGCGCTGGCTCACTGGTTGCTGGCTGGGACGGCGCCTGCTGAGCCGCTGACTGCTGAGCAGATCCCTGGTCCGGCGCTGTCTGGTTCGGTGCCGCCTGGCCGGCTGTCCGATGGACCGCCGGTGTTGTCCGCTCCGGCGACGTTTGGGCCGCTGCCTGCTGAGCCGGTGCTGTCTGCCCCGCTGCATGCTGTGCCCCCGGAGCCGCCGGCCTCGCCGCCGGGCTTGCTGCCTGCTGCCCCGGCGATGTCGGTGCCGTTGCCTGCTGTGGCGTCCGGGCCGCCGATCCCGCGTCAGGCCGTGGGGCATCAGTCTGCGTGGTGCGGCCCTGCAGCGCTTGGGCCTGGAGGGAGCGGGAGTCTACGGAGGAGGTGCCTGCCGTCAAACCGCTTCCGCCCGCCCCGGTTTCCGCCGCGAGTCCGGCCGGAGACGCCGGCCGCGCCGAGGAAACGGTCGCCGCTGCCGTCGAACCGTTTCGCTGAGCCTGCACGGCTTCCACATGCGGGGGACCGCTGGGTGCGGCGCTGTATCCGGGGCCCGGGTCGTACGCATCTTCGGGCGGTTCGACCATGGTCCATGAGTCATCGTCAGGTGCGTCTGGCGTCCACCCAGGTGTCGGCATCGGCTCCGGTGCGGTGTCCCTTTCCGGAACTGCTGCCGCCGCCGAGCGCCGGGGAGCCGCTGCTCCGGGCCCTGTCTGCCCAGCCGACGGAGCGGCAGGCGTCGCACCTGGGCCGGCCTGCAACGGTCCTGGGTCAGTTGCCCGTCGCTGCGGTTCGGGCACCCCACCCGGAGCAGCCATGGGCGATGCCTGGGCCCCCGTCTGGGGCCGAACCGGAGGTGTCCGGTTCGGAGTCTGCGCTCCGCCATGCGACTGCGCTCCGCCGTGCGGCCGCGCACTTCCCTGGGAGTGCGCTCCGGCTTGGGGCTGAGCCTGGGCCGGAGGCGTCCGGTCCGGAACCTGAGATCCGGCATGCGGCTGCGCACCTGCTTGTGACTGAGCACTCGGCTGTGCTCCGGCCTGGGGCTGAGCGTGAACCGGAGCGCTTCGGTCTGGAGCCTGCGCTCGTGAATGTGGCTGCACACTTGCCTGTGACTGAGCGCTCGGCTGCGCGCCGGCCTGGGACTGAGCGTGAGCCGGAGGCGTCCGGTCCGGAGTCCGAGTTCCGGCATGCGGCTGCGCATCAGCCTGTGACTGAGCACTGGGCTGCGCGCCGGCCTGCGGCTGCGCTCCGACTTGGGGCTGAGCGTGAGCAGGAGGCGTCCGGTCCGGAGTCTGAGTTCCGGCATGCGGCTGCACACTTGCCTGTGACTGAGCACTCGGCTGCGTTCCGGACTGCGGTCGGTTGTGTCCTTGGCCCTGTGGCCGTTCTCCGGTCCGTACTTGTGCCTGCGGCTGCGCACCAGCCGCTCCGGACTGACTTCCACCCTGCGCTTGGACCGAAGGTGTTGGACCCGAACCCGGCGTGCCGGGGGGCGTGGCCTGAGCGGGACCACTGTGCGGGCCGGATGCCTCATCGGAGGCCGCCCTAGCCGGCGTTGGCCGGCTAGCCGGTACTTTTGGGCCCGACTCACCCTGCCCATCGAGAATGGCCTCAATGCTGCAGGTCAGTCCAAGGACCTTGTGGATCGCCTGTTTGACGTTGTCCATGTGCGGTCCGCGCTGGAAAGCAATCGCATTGCCAGGTGTGGCGAATGCAAGAACGAGCTGGTTTCCGTCGAAGGAGCGCGGTTTCGCGTCAACGTTGACGTTTAGCCACGTAATGCGCTTGATCTTCGCGAGCTCTTCCATGATCTCCGGCCAAGCACGGCGGATCATCTCGACCTGGCCGGACCCTCCACCAGACACCTGTTCGGCCGGTGCTGTCGCTGCAGCAGAAGACTGGCCTCCCTGCGGACGCTCGGGCGTACCCGATTCAGCCCGGGCAGGCTCGCGCTGCGTGGTTTCAGGCTGGACAGTCTCGGACGCGGCAGACTCAGCGCGGGCGGGCTCGGTCCGGGCTGATTCCGGCACGGACGCAGCGGGCCGGGAAGCTGCAGGGACGTCGGGTGCCGGCGTCGAGGCGTCAGCGCCCCAGCTGCCGCCCCAATCCGGAGAAGGCGCCGGCACCTGCGCGCCGCGCTCCGCGGAGCTTGGAACCGTCGATGGCCGTGTCTTGTCTGCCGTCGGTGCCGCTGGAGCTTCAGGCTCCGCGGTTTCCCGTGTTGTGGCACCAGCAGCAGCTGTTTCTGGTGCGATGGTTGTGGAAGCCGCTGCAGCTGGAACCGCAGTGGGGTTCGAGGTTGCGGGAACCGAGGGCGCCGGAGCCGCCGAAGGCGCTGCGGCGGACCTTGATGCCCGATCTCCGGCCGCTTCCCGTGCGAGACCATTCGTCTGAGCCGGAGCGGTTTGTGCAGGAGCGGTGGACCGTGACGGCGCCTCGCCCTGCGCCGGAGCGGTCAGTGGCGCTGCGCCTCCGGCGTACTCAAGGCGACGTTCGATCCGATCGACACGGGCGAGGGTGCCGGTGGCGGATTCATCGGCCGCGGGCAGCAGCAGTCGGGCACACAGCAGTTCAAGGTGCAGCCGAGGGGAGGTGGCTCCGGTCATCTCGGTGAGTGCCGTGTTGGTGACGTCGGCGGCACGTGAGAGTTCACCGGCGCCCAACTGGTTTGCCTGCGTCCGCATCCGGTTCAGCTGGTCCTCGGGCACGCCCCGCAGGACCGATGCTGCGCCTTCGGGGACTGCGCGAACCACGATCAGGTCGCGGAAACGTTCGAGCAGGTCCTCCACGAAGCGCCGGGGATCGTGCCCTGTCTGGATCACCCGGTCGACGGCGGTGAAGACCGTCGCTGCGTCCCCCGCAGCAACAGCGTCGACGACGTCGTCGAGCAGCGTTGCGTGGGTGTAACCGAGCAGGGACACGGCAAGCTCGTAGTCGAGGCCCGATTCACCCGCACCCGCCATCAACTGATCGAGCACGGACAGGGAGTCGCGGACCGATCCGCCGCCGGCCCGAATCACGAGCGACAGAACGCCGGGGGCGACGCTCACGTTTTCCTGCCGGCACAGCAGCTCAAGGTAGGCAATGAGCGGTTCCGGCGGCACAAGCCGGAAAGGGTAATGGTGGGTCCGGGACCGGATGGTGCCGATTACCTTGTCGGGCTCCGTGGTGGCGAAGATGAACAGGATGTGTTCCGGTGGTTCCTCAACAATCTTCAGCAGGGCGTTGAAGCCTGCCGAGGTAACCATGTGGGCTTCGTCGATGATGAAGATCTTGTAGCGGTCGCGCACGGGCGCGAACGTTGCGCGTTCCCGTAGATCGCGTGCATCGTCGACGCCACCATGGCTTGCGGCGTCAATCTCGATGACGTCGAGGCTGCCGGATCCGTTCCGCGCGAGTTCGACACAGCTGTCGCAGACGCCGCACGGGGTGGGCGTTGGGCCTTTTGCGCAGTTGAGGCAGCGGGCGAGGATGCGAGCAGATGTCGTTTTACCGCAACCACGGGGTCCTGAGAACAGGTAGGCGTGGTTGATGCGCCCCTTCTCGATGGCGGCCATCAGCGGAGCGGTGACGTGCTCCTGGCCAATCACGTCCGCGAAGGTCTCGGGGCGGTACCGACGGTATAGGGCTGTACTCACAGATGAACCTTATCGGTTGGGGGTGACGGAACGCATTCCGGTGGAGGAGAAGGTGGCCGGGCTTACAGTCCACGGTTCACGGGGCAGGGAGGCGGGATCGAAGGACCGCAGGGCGTCGGCGAGCGAGGTGCCGGGCAGGTTCAGGGATTCGAGGATCAGGGAGCGGACCTGGACTGGGGTCACACCTTCCTCGGCAAGCGCTTCGAGCGTCACGGCGCCGTCCCTTTTTGCGAGTCGGCGTCCGTCGGTATTCAGGGCAAGTGGGACGTGCGCGTAGACCGGGGCGGGTAGCCCAAGCAGCCCGGCCAGGTAGGACTGGCGTGGCGCCGAACTGAGCAGATCATCCCCGCGCACCACCTGATCGATGCCCTGGGCCGCGTCGTCGACCACCACCGCAAGGTTGTAGGCGGGGACGCCGTCGTTCCGCCGCACGACGAAGTCATCAACCATGCCGGTGAATTGGCCGTGAAGCAGGTCGGTGATGGTGAACGCCGCAGTGTTCGCGCGCAGCCGGAGGGCCGGTGGCCTTTCCGCCCTCCGCAGTGCTCGCTCGGCCGGGGACAGGTTCCGGCAGGTGCCCGGGTAGCTGCCTGGAGGAATGTGGGGCGCGGAGGGCGCCTCGGCGATGTCGCGCCGGGTGCAGAAGCACTCATACACCAGGTCCGCCTGCTCAAGGCGGGCCAGGGCGTCTGCATACAGGGTTCCACGCTCACTCTGTCGGACCACCGGTGGATCCCACGTCAGCCCGACGGCGGCAAGCTCACGGAGCTGGGCAGCTTCGGCACCGGCGCGCTGCGCATCGAGGTCTTCAATGCGGAGCAGGATGCGTCGTCCGCTGGCCCGGGCGAAGAGCCAAGCTAACATGGCCGTCCGCAGGTTTCCGAGGTGCAGTTCCCCGGATGGGCTTGGGGCGAACCGCCCGGCTCCTGACTGCTGATCCATCGGTGCGCTCCTTACCGCGTGCAGAGAGATGGCAATCGGCATCCTCTGGGGCGCTGGTCCCGGGAAGCGGGACGCTTAAAGATAAGACCCCCCATGCACCTGCCAGAGCCCGCTTACCCTTGCTACCTTCCGGTCCTGGGGGAGTTCACAGGATGACACCACATGAGGGGCCGGGAAATAGTCTACAGGAACTCCGAGGTTGGTTTTCCGCCCTCATCGGGCGACCGCTGTGGGCCCGTGATCCCGGTCCCAGAACGATGCTCTCGAACTGTGCGCCGCCGTGGAATGCCGCACTAGGACCATGGGTGGAGCAATGCCGAGCGAGGTTTGGAATGGCGGGCGCAAATGCTTAGAGCGACACAACTGCTTGGACAACGCTGTCCTCAGAATGACCACACGCTCAGAATGACCACACGCTCAGAACGGCCCACCAGAATGACACACTCTCAGAACCACCACACCCCAGAACGACACACTCTCAGAACCACCACACCCCAGAACGACACACTCTCAGAACCACCACACCCCAGAACGACACACTCTCAAAATGGCGGAGGATCGGCCTCGCTTCTGCGCTCCGGAGGTCCGTTCGGCAGCACTGGTACAGCCGAGGGCGGTGGCTCGCACCGGGTCACGTACTTCCTCCCGGTCGGTGATCGCCATGCGAGCACGCCGCCGCGGAACTGCTCGACGGACCACCCTGCCTCGTGTTTCATACGGTGATGCTTGGGGCACAGACACGCGAGGTTCCCGGGGTGGGTACTTCCTCCGTCTTCCCACGCGATGGTGTGGTCGACGTCGGCGGTTCCAGCAGCGCTGTTACAGCCCGGGTACCTGCAGGTCTTGTCCCTAACCCGGAGGTAGGTCCGGAGGTCTCGCGGCACCCGATATCGGCGGCGGCCGACGTCGAGCACCGTCGAATCAATCGGATCGGTGAGCAGGCGGATCAGGCTTGGGGCGCCGGCGGCGAGTTCACGCGCGGCGGTTGCCGGGATCGGCCCGTAGCCTTCAAGCTCCGCGGGCTGGTCGCTGGAGCCGAGCAGGGACAGGACCGGAACGGTTACAAGCACCTGGGGCCGGATGCCCCGAAATCGCCCGCGGTCGTCGAAGCAGGGGCCGTTCACCGAAGCGCTGTCCTCGATCACCAGGGCGACCAATGCATCGGCCCGCAGCTGAGCCAAGGTGCGCCCCTCCGCCGGGAACTGGGCCGCCCGGGCGATGCGCGTGAGGCGGTCGAACATCGCTACCGCGTGCTCCGCCTTCAGCCTGGCGCCTAGGTAGGCCATTCCGTCGGCAGCAGGCTCCAACCAGACGGCCCGCTCTGTTTCGGCCTTGGCCCGGCGTTCGGCATGGGCGTCGGGGTGGGTTTTCTCGCGGAGACGCCGGGCCCGAACCGCGAGCTGCGGGCGAGTAAGCTCCGGTGCAGCTTCGAGCAAAGCTGCCTCATAGCTGCTGCGGGCCTGCTCCGGAATTCCTGTGCCCTCCCGAATGATCACCTGTGCATGCTGGTAGTGGATGTTTCCGGAGGCAAGCGCCTCAAGTGAGGCCGGGAAGTCCTCGACAAGCGCGGCTGACTCATTGAGCAGGAAACCCGAGGTTCCCTCTGGAATCTTGAGGACACACGCCGTCTCGCTGACGGCGTTCATCGACGCCGTCAGGCGCTCGTTGGGTGATGAGGCGGCTTCCGACATGGCGGCACCGACCCTGTGCACGATCCGGGCTTTCATCGCCGATAGCCACCGCTCAAGCCGAGCAACCTGGTCGAGCGCGCTGAGGGCGTCGTCCGGTCCGAGCCCGGCGATCGCCTCGTCGTCAAGGGCGACGAGCGACTGTGCGAGCCAAAGCGGTTCATGGCCGAGGAGCGCCCACAGTTCGTTTTCGAAGATCGAATCTGGCGTTTCGTACCCGCCATCAGGGATGGAGTTCGGGACCCGGTACCCGGAGTCGGAGGCTGATTCGGGCACCGCGTGTTCGGCGCTAGAGGCTGAACGAGTCGAACCGTGCTCGGTATCGGAGGCCGTGTTGGGTGGTCTGTGCATGGAAGCGGAATTGGATGCTCCGCACCCGGCGCCCGGGGCAGCGGCTGATGACCCGTTTCCTGTACCGAAGGCCGCCGTGGGCACCCCGTACCCGGCTCCGAAAGCTTCCGGGGCCGTGGTTTCCGCTGATCGGTTGACCATAGGTACAGTCCACCACCCGCCACTGACAAAATAGGCCCGACAAAACAGGCTGGCGGGACAGGCCGATAGGGCGGGCCCGGCAGGACAGGCCCGCAGGACGGGGTCACACGATGGGGCAGACGGGACAGGGCGACGGGGCGGGCCCGGCAGGACAGGGCCGCAGGACGGGGTCATACGACGGGCCCGGCAGGACAGGGCCGCACGGCACGCCCGCTGGTCAGGGCCGCACGACTGGCCGGTAAGACAGGCCCTGCAACACCGGTCCGATAACGCAATCCATCAGGACACGCCCGGCATGACGGGCCTTAGAGACCGACTAAAGGTGGCCTGCCAGAGCGGGCCAGACGGCGGCGATTCGGCAATTCAGAGTTGTGTGGGTATATGGCAACCCGTCAGGAGCCGGCAGAACGGGCCCTAGAGACCGACGAAAATTGGCCCGCCAGCGCGGCCCAGACGGCGACGATTCGGCAGTTCAGTGTTGTTTGGGTATTCTGGTATCTGCTCCAAAGTAGGAGGATTCGCCTAGCGGCCTATGGCGCACGCCTGGAACGCGTGTTGGGTTAACGCCCTCGGGGGTTCAAATCCCCCATCCTCCGCACAACGAACAAAGCCCCGGCCGGGAACAGCCGGGGCTTTTTCATGCCGTCCGCGGCCTAGTGGAATGAACCCGGGCGATGCGACGCCGCGCGGCAGCCTCACTCGGCCCCTCCGAGCCCAGGCCCAGCCTCACGACCCTCAGCACGAGCCTGGTCGCCGCATCAACGGGCAGCGGTATTGGGCCGAGGGACGGCACCCGCAGCCCCAGCAACTCCCGGTGGCGCGGTTCAAGGGTTGCGACAGCCGCCGCGAACAGCACCCGGTAGCCCAACCGCTGGGAGGCCGGCAGGGGAGGGCGCTTGATGTACCGCAACGCTTCCTGCACCTGACTGCTGTTGGTCAATTCGGCTTCGAAGGCGGACAGCTGTTCGGCAAGTTCGCGCTCCGAGCGGGGCGGTGATTCCACGCCCATCAGTTCGCCGGCCTTCGCCCACTCGGCGACATACCGGTCGCCCCCGCCCGGGATGGGCGGGCCGTAGGACTTATGTGCGGCGAGGAATGCGTCGGTGAACGCCAGATGGACCCAGCGCACGAGGTCGGGGTCGGCGGCCGAATACTCCCTGACCGCCCCGTGGCTGTCCACATAGCTGCCGCGCACCCGCCGGTGAAGGCGTTGTACGAACGCCGAGCCCTCCTGCGCCGTTCCGGTTGAGCCGTAGGTGACCGTGAAGATCCACCGGATGGTGTTCGCGAGCCTGCCGAGCGGGTCCTCCCGGAAGGAGGAGTGGTCGTGCACACCGGCCATTGCACCCGGGTGCAGCGCCTGAAGGAGCAGTGCGCGGATCCCTGCGACCAGCGGCGTCATCGAACCATGGACCGCCCACACCGCGGAGTCCGGCAGGAAATAGCCGGCGTCCTCGCCGTCCTCGAGGTCGAGCTGCCATTGCGGGATCGCCGGATCACCGGCGGTGAAGGTTGTGCGCAACTGGGTGCGCCAAGCTGAAACCAGGCTCATCACAACGTTGGCCTCCCGCGGAAACGATCAAACCCCATTCCCCCTCTCCACGAAGACGAAGGAGAGTGAGTTCCCTTCCCATCCGAGGTGACGCCGGCAACGAAGTAGCACCATCGGGACCGCAATGAAGGAGCAGCAATGCCTCAGGGAGACCTTACGTACGCCGAAGACCTTTACGACATCAGCCTGACAATGAACGACGGCACGCAGAAGTCGTTCGGTGATTTCAGGGGCAGAACCGTCCTCGTGGTCAACGTCGCATCGCAGTGCGGGTTCACGCCTCAGTACGCCGGCCTCGAGCGGCTCTACCAGGACTACCGGGGGCAGGGCCTGGTGGTGCTAGGTGTCCCATGCAACCAGTTCCTCAACCAGGAGCCCGGCACCGATGAAGACATTTCCTCGTTCTGCACAAGGAACTTCGGCGTGACGTTCCCCCTGACGAAGAAGGCGCGGGTGCGGGGGAGGAACCAGCATCCCCTCTACGCCCGCCTGACCGAGTTCCGGAACCGGGGGGTGCTCCCCGGGCTGGTGAAATGGAACTTTGAGAAGTTCCTGATCAGCGGCGAGGGAGCCGTCGTCGCCCGTTTCGCTCCGACGGTTGAGCCCGATTCCGCCGAAGTCCGCACCGCAATCGAATCCGTCCTGCGCCGCACCGCGGCCTGAGGGTCTATCCCTGCAGGGAAGCCACGCAGCGCGCGAGGAATGCGGCCCCGGCCTCCTCATGGATAAGACCGGACTCCGTCAGCACCGGGTAGGGCTTCTCGGGGATGCCGTCTGCGGGACGCACATCAACATGGGCGACGTCGTACCCGGCCTGGTGGAGGTAATCGGCCATCGCGTAATCGGTGCGCGAATCGCCCACAGTCCGCCAGACCGACGGGATTGCCTCCTGCGGAATGATCAGCTGCAGCGCCCGTTCGGCACCAAGATCCTTCCCGACCCGGATTGACTCGATGTCGGTTGAGATGATCGTCGGATCGACGCGGTAGGCGATGCTCCCGCTGCTGTCCGGCTCCTCGAAGCCCAGCCGCTGCGCTCCCATGTCGTGGCTGTGAAGGATGTCGAGTGCGTCTGCGTCGAACTCCTTCTGGCCCGCCAGGTAATCGCTGCTCTCCACCTCAAGGGACTGCTCGACCGAAACCATTGCGCGCTTTGTCTCATCGAAGAACATCAGGTGGGGATACTTCTCGAGAACGAGGTCGCGGACGTCGTCGGCGAAGCTCGACGGGAGCGCAAGCTCCTCGTCGATCTGCACTTCGCCGGCACCCGCGGCGCTGAAACTGAACCACACCGCACCCTTTTCGCAGACGGCGTGAAACTCGACTCCAGCGGGGATCCCGGCGGCAAGCATCGGTTCCATGACCTGCTTGCGGATGAAGTCGTCGGAGCGGCCGGTGTTGAAGATGATTGGCCAGCCGGCGTCGGCCAAGGTGATGAGGTCGCTGATGATTCCCGGCGGAACGGTGCGGGTGACGGGACTCGCGATGGGGCCGTCGACGTCGAGGAGCAGGCCCATGCGGGCTTTGGAAAAGGGCATGTTCCATTATGGGCCGACAGCGGCCCGGCACCCACTTGACACGGAAAAGCTTAAGGTGCATACTCTTGGAATCGATTCCATGGAACCGATTCCACAATGGAGAGGAAGCCGTGAGGCAGGTTACAATCAAGGATGTCGCGGAAGCCGCAGGTGTTTCAAAAGCCACGGCGTCGCGCGTCCTCTCAGGCCACCCGGCCACTTCGCCCGAGGCACGCGAGGCCGTCGAGGCCGCGGCCGGACGGCTCGGCTTCCGTCCGAATGCGCAGGCGCGGTCACTCCGCAAGACCCGCACCCAGACAATCGGCCTTCTCCTGCCGGACGTCCGTAATCCCTTCTTCGCCGACCTGGCCCACGCCGTGGAGCAGAGGGCGCGCGACTTCGGGTACATGACGCTGTTCGGCAATGCCAACGAGAGCGTCGAGCAGCAGGACCAGTACATCGACGTCATGCTGTCCCAACGGGTCGACGGCGTCATCGCGGCGCCACAGGGCGATGGCGGCAACCTCGACCAACTGCTGCGCAGTGGGGTTCCCGTTGTCTTCGTTGACCGGGTGCTCGACGACTTCGACGTCCCATGCGTCAGTCCCGACAATTCGACGGGCATCAACGAAGCCGTGAAGCACCTCACCGCCCGGGGACACCGCCGCATCGGCTACATCGCCGGCCCGCAGTCAACCTCCACCGGCCGCGAGCGCCTGCGCTCCTACAAGGAAGCGCTGGCCGCCACGGGGGCGGACGACGACGCCGAACTCATCTTCCTCGGTGACTTCCAGGCCGCCAGTGGAGCCGAAGGGGCACGTACCCTGCTCGACCTCGCGGATCCGCCGACGGCCCTGCTCGCCGCGGACAGCCTGATGAGCATCGGGGCGATCGGGGTGTGCAACGAACGCGGCACCGTCATCGGCACCGACCTCGCTTTCGTCGCCCACGACGATATCGAGGCGTTCACGCTCATCAATCCCGCGCTCACCGTCATCGCCCACGACGTCGATGCGATGGGACGGCTGGCTGTCGAAATGCTGACAGGCGTCATTGGGGGCGAAACCCCAGGCTCCCGCATCGTTCCCGGCCGCCTGATCGTCCGCGGCTCCACCCCTGAACTTGAGAAAGTACGGAAATCATGAACGGCAGTCCCATCCTCACGCTGGACAACGTGTCCAAGGCCTTCGGCCCCGTCACGGTGATCGACGGCGTCAGTGTCAACGTCCTGCCCGGCAAGGTGCAGGTCCTCCTCGGCGAAAACGGCGCAGGCAAGTCCACGCTGATCAAGATGATGGCAGGAGTGCACCAGCCGGACCGCGGCAGGATCCTCATCGACGGCGCCGAGGTCCAGCTTCCCGACACCAAGGCCTCTGAAAACCACGGAATCGCCACCATCCACCAGGAGCTCAACCTGGTGGGGTCGATGAGCATCGCCGAGAACATTTCGCTGGGACGCATGCCCCGCCGCTTCGGCCTGGTCGACAAGCGCAAGATGAAGGACGACGCCCGGGCCGCGCTTGCCTTGATCGGGCTCGACCTCGACGTCGACCGGCACGTGGGGGAACTGGGTATCGCACACCAGCAGCTCGTGGAGATTGCCAAGGCGCTTAGCCTCAACGCCCGCATGCTCATCCTTGACGAGCCCACTGCGGCCTTGACCAAGCGGGAGATCGCTTCGCTGTTCTCGGTTGTGGAGGACCTGCGGGCACGCGGCGTCGGAATGGTCTTCATCAGCCACCACCTTGACGAAATCGCCGCGATCGGCGACTCAGTGTCAGTCCTGCGCGACGGCAAGTTCATCGCCGAGGTTCCGGCGACAACGGACGAGGATGAGCTGGTGCGCCTCATGGTGGGGCGCGACATCGACCAGCAGTTCCCGCGCCGCAGGGAGTACGACGGTCCTGCCGAAACCCTCCTCGAGGTCAGCGGCCTTTCCACGAAGGGCATGGTCAACGATGTCTCCTTCTCGGTTCAGGCCGGTGAAGTCGTCGCGCTCGCAGGGCTCGTCGGAGCGGGCCGCACCGAGGTGATTCGGGCCATTGCCGGAATCGACCCGTACACCTCGGGAACGATCTCGGTCCGGGGCAAGACCCTCCCGCCGCTCAATGTCGGCGCGGCTATCCGCGCGGGCATTGGCCATGTACCCGAGGACCGGAAGGTCCAGGGCCTCGTGCTCGGTGCTGCCGTCAACGAGAACATCGGCTATGCGACGCTCGCGGCCACGGCGCGGGCGGGAATCGTCGACTTCGCCGGGCAGCGGAAACGGGCCCAGGAGGTGGCGGACAAGTTGAGGATCCGCATGGCGAGCCTCGATCAGGCGGTCGGGTCCCTCTCCGGAGGCAACCAGCAGAAGACCGTGTTCGCCCGGTGGATCGTCGCCGGCTCGACCGTGCTGCTGCTCGATGAACCGACCCGCGGCGTCGACGTCGGGGCGAAGGTCGAAATCTACGAACTGATCAATGCCATCACCGCGGCCGGCGGTGCCGTCGTGATGGTCTCAAGTGAACTTCCCGAAGTGCTCGGCATGGCCGACAGGATCGTCGTCATGAGCGGCGGCCACGTCTCGGGCCAACTGCCAGCCGAAACCGCAACGCAGGACTCAGTGATGTCACTGGCCGTCCGCGATGTACAGCGTGAAAACGAAGACAAGCAGATGAAGGACGAATCATGAACAAGGTAGCTGTAGCTGTCCCCCAGGGGCGCGGACGGGAGACGTTCATGACGTTCCTCGCCGGCAACGGAGCACTCGTGGGCCTGGTGGTCCTCAGCCTCGCGCTCTTTATTGCCACCCCGGACTTCCTCACCGGTCCAAACCTCCTCAACGTCGGCATCCAGGCCTCGGTGATCGCGGTGCTCGCCTTCGGGCTCACCTTCGTGATCGTGGCGGCCGGAATCGACCTGTCCGTCGGATCGGTTGCGGCACTATCGGCGATGGGCTCGGCCTGGCTCTTTTCGCAGGCCGACCTGCCCGGCTGGCTCGCACTCGGAGGAGGTCTGCTCTTCGGCACCCTCAGCGGCGCGGTGAGCGGGCTTGCAGTGAGCTTCGGAAGGCTTCCCTCATTCATTGCCACCCTGGCGATGCTCAGCGTGGCACGCGGCCTCACCCTCGTCCTCTCCGGCGGCCGGCCAATCCCCACGGCTCCCGAGGTTTCCTTCCTCGGCAGCATGCTCGGACCGGTGCCGATGCCCATCGTGGTGCTCGTTCTCGCGGGAACCGTCGCCGCCCTGATCCTCAACTTCACCGTCATGGGCCGCTACATGTACGCGGTGGGCGGCAACACTGAGGCGGCACGGCTTTCCGGCATCCCGGTTCGGCGGGTCCTCGTCACCGTCTTCGCGCTCTCCGGCCTCTTCGCGGGGCTCGCCGGCCTGCTGCTGTCGGGCCGCCTCGACTCGGCCCAGCCCCAGGCGGCAGTGGGCTATGAACTCGACGCGATTGCCGCAGTCGTCATTGGAGGCGCCTCCCTCGCCGGCGGTGTCGGACGGATCAGCGGCACCCTGATCGGTGCGCTCGTGCTCGTGGTCATCCGCAACGGACTCAACCTGCTCAACGTCTCATCCTTCTGGCAGCAGGTGGTGATCGGCGTCGTCATCGCGCTCGCCGTCGGTGTTGACTCACTGCGCCGCAAGACCGCGCGGCACTAGAACTTTCCTCTCAGTAGTCCCATTTAGAAAAAGGAAAAAACAATGAAGTTCTCCCCAACCAAGACAGTGGCGCTGACCGCGTCGGCCGCACTCCTGATCGGCGTTGCCGCATGCAACCGCGGCGGCGACGACACGGCGGCCGGCGGCGACAGCGTAACCCTGGCCATCTCGACGCTGAACAACCCGTTCTTCGTCGAACTGCGAGACGGTGCCCAGGCCGCGGCCGACGACGCCGGAATCACCCTCGATGTCGTTGACGCGCAGAACGATTCAGCGACCCAGACCAACCAGCTCGCCACCGCGTCCACGAGCGGCACTGACGGCGTCATCATCAATCCGGTCGACTCGGACGCCGCTGCGGCGTCGGTGGCCCCGCTTGTCTCGAACGACACGCCTGTCGTTGCTGTGGACCGCACCGTCAACGGCGCAGAGGTCCAGTCGCTTGTTTCAAGCGACAATGTGGCCGGTGGCAGGCAGGCCGCCGACGAACTAGCCCGGGCGATGGGCGAAAAGGGAAAGGTGATCGTGCTGCAGGGCGTTGCCGGCACCTCCGCCAGCCGCGACCGCGGGGCAGGGTTCACCGAAGGGCTCGAGGCCTACCCCGACATCGAAGTCGTCGCCCGGCAGACCGCCAACTTCGACCGCGCTGAGGCACTCAACGTGGCAACCAACCTGCTGCAGTCCAATCCGGGTGTCACGGGGATCTTCGCCGAGAACGATGAGATGGCGCTCGGAGCCATCCAGGCGCTCGGCGAGCGGGCCGGCAGCGAGGTCAGCGTCGTCGGCTTCGACGGCACTGAGGAAGGGCTCGCTGCGATCGAGGCGGGCACCCTGACCGCCACAATCGCCCAGCAGCCCTCCGAGCTCGGAAAGCGCTCGGTCGAGGTCCTCGCGCAGCTGCTCAAGGACGAATCCGTCGAATCAATGGTTCCCGTCCCCGTGACCACCGTCAACGAGGAAAACGTAGGAGAATTCACCGAATGAGCACCAAACCACCGGGCATTGTCGTCGTTGGGTCGATCAACGCGGACCTCGTCGTGACGCTGGAACGCCATCCGCAACCGGGTGAAACAGTGTTGGGACGGTCAATGACCGTCCTGCCCGGTGGCAAGGGCGCCAACCAGGCCGTAGCGGCCGCCCGCCTGGGGGCGCCGGTCACTCTGGTCGGTGCCGTCGGCAAGGACGCCTACGCGGACGCAGCCCTTTCCGGGCTGCGTTCCGCGGGGGTCAAGCTCGCCCTCCACACGGCGGAAGCCGGCACGGGCGTGGCGGTCGTCCAGGTTTCCGGGGGCGGCGAAAACTCGATTGTCGTGATCCCCGGCGCAAACGCCGAGGTGACAGGCGACGTCGTGCGCTCCAATCAGGCCCTGATCTCCGAGGCTGCGGTTGTGGTCCTCCAGGGTGAAATTCCCGCCGGCTCGATCGCCGAAGCTGTTCGGCAATCGACGGGCCGCGTGGTGATCAACCTCGCGCCGGTGATCGACCTCGAACGCTCCGCGCTGCTGGCGGCCGATCCGCTGGTGGTCAATGAGCATGAGGGAGTCCTGGTGCTTGAACGGCTTGGTGTCCGGGACCTCCCTTCCGCCGCTGACCACCGCGGCATCATCGAAGGACTTTCCGCGGCAGGCTTTGCCTCGGTTGTGCTCACCCTCGGTGCCGAGGGGGCCCTTGTCGCCTCCGACGGCGCCGTGGAGGCCTTTCCGGCCCCGAAGGTCTCGGCGGTCGACACGACCGGGGCCGGCGACGCCTTTGTTGGGGCGCTCGCTGCCAGGCTCGCTGCCGGCGACAGCCTGAGCTCCGGCGTCGAATTCGCCGTGCGGGTTGGCGCGTACGCTGTCCGGTCCGAGGGCGCCCAGCCCTCATACCCGGCCCTCGGTGACGTGCTCCCCGGCGGCGAAGGGAACATCGAAGGCGAAGGGAACCTCAAGTGAAACGCGGCGGCATCCTCAACCCTTCACTCAGTTCCGCCATTGCGGGTCTGGGCCACGGGCACCTCGTGGTCATCGCCGACATCGGCCTGCCCATCCCCGAGACGGTACGGACCGTCGACCTCACCCTGGTCCGGGGGATTCCCCGGTTCACGGACGTGCTGAGGGAGGTTCTGGCGGAGATCGTCGTCGAGGGCAGCATCATGGCCGCCGAAGCCCGGGACAGCGAGGTGGAGGCGTGGGTGAACAGCGAGGGGCTCACACCCCGGGCCGTCACCCATGAGGAACTCAAGGCCCTGCTTCCATCGGCCCGGCTGGTGATCCGCACTGGGGAGGCGACACCGTACGCCAACGTGATCCTCGAGAGTGGCGTCAATTTCTAGGGTACGTATCCGTGGCCGGGGGTAACTCTTTGGCCACGGATACGGGCTCGCCGGGGCTTATATTCCCTTGAGCGATTGTTTTACCTAGGCTGTATCAGTGATCTTTAAAGCTGTAAGTGATGGCCGCCCGTATCCGGACCATGGACATGTGACCCCGAGAGACTGGGCAGAAGTGCCTCCGCGGCAGGTCCGACTCGACGAACTCGTCACCACCAAGACAACCCTCGACCTCGAAGCACTCCTCGCTGAAGACTCAACCTTCTTCGGAGATCTTTTTCCGCATGTCGTCCAGTGGCAGGAGACCCTCTACCTTGAGGACGGGCTCCACCGTGCGGTGCGGACCGCCCTGCACCAGCGCACCATCCTCCACGCCCGAGTCTTGGTGATCGATGGCTGATGAGCCCTCGAGCCGCCGTGCCCGGGCGCTCGCGAAGCGGGACCCCATTGAGTGGCACGGGCAGCGGATCGTCACTGAAACGGACCTCGGGGCGGTCTTCTCAGGCGACGACGAGGAAGACCCGGCCCCCCGCTTGTATACCAAGCGGATCATCCACGGCGTCGTGCTGCTGCTGCTCGTTGGGCTCCTCACCTCCGCCGTGATCGTTGCGGTGGGCATCAACCGCGGGGAGATCCGGATCGCGGCACTCGAGTCGAGCCCTGAACCAACCGAGACCTGCCCGCAGGGGCCCTTCGAGTTCCAGGACCCCAGCGCGGTGACAGTGAACGTCTACAACAGCACCGACATCGAGGGGCTGGCAGGCGGGGCCGCGGAACAGCTGCGCAAGCGCGCATTCGTCGTCGCGGAAATCGGGAACCGCAGCGTGAGCGGCAACGAGGCAGCAGCGATCATCGTCTCGGGCGCCGACGGCGCGGCCAACGCCTTCACCGTGCAGCGCACAATTCCCGGGTCCCTCTATGTTTCCGATGATCGGGCCGACAGGACCGTCGACGTCGTGCTCGGGAAGGCTTTCAAGGCCGTCGCCGCGGCAGATGCCGTGGACAAGAAGCCCGCGGGCCTCGCCTGCCTCGGGGCGCAGACCCAGGAGGCGGTGCAGGAGGCGTCGCCCGGGGCAACGCCTGACGCCCCCTGACCGGAGACGCCACACACCCGGTTTGAACCCTCAGCCGACCCGCGCGAGCTTCCAGATGCTTGTCCTTCCCACGGCGGCTGCCGCCCCGACAAAGATCGCGAAGGGAAGGGTTTGGGCGGTCACCGGCGGATAGATCAGGGTGAGGGCAAGAAAAACAAGCACTGTGAACACGAGAAAGAATGCCAGGACATGGGCCGACTGGCTGGCGACCCGACGGAGCGCCAGGCCGAGCAGAATGGCGACCGGCAGGCCCGTTACCGCGGCAACGGGAAGACCGTACATCAGGGACAGGGCGAAAATGCTGATGAACCTCGATCCGCCCAGCGCCCAGCTGAGGGCCATTCCGGCGGCCAGCACTGCCATTGCGACGCAAAAGCCTATGAGGACGGCACCAGGCCCGAAGGTGACCCTTGGGTTCGGTCTGCCCCCGGGGCGGGTGGAAGGATCAACCTGGCCGTGATTGGGGCCCGCCTCGTCCGGCACCGACACTGACGCCCCCCGCTCGCGAAGTCTTTCATCAAGGCTACAGTTGCCGCGCCGGGCCGTGCAGCTGTGGGAATTACGCGTAGTAGCGCCCGAGAACCTCGTCCTTCAGGTCGTAGAACGTTCCGTCAGCAATAGCAGCCCGGGCGTCGTCGACCATGCGGATGACGAAGCGCTCGTTGTGGATTGAGATGAGGGTTGCCGAAACCATCTCCTTCGCCTTGAACAGGTGGTGGATGTAGGCGCGCGTGTAGTTCAGGCAGGTGTAGCAGTCGCAGCCCTCGACGAGGGGGGTGAAGTCGCGCTTGAAGCGGGAGTTTGAAAGGTTCCACCGGCCGTCCGGGGTGTAGAACGCCGAATTGCGGGCAACGCGCGTGGGGGAGACGCAGTCGAAGGTGTCAGCCCCGTTCTCGATCGCCGTGAACAGGTCATCGGGCTCCGAAATGCCAAGCAGGTGGCGGGGCTTGTCTTCGGGAAGCTCATCGCTGCACCAGCCGAGGATCGTGCCGAGGTTTTCCTTCTCGAGCGCCCCGCCGATGCCGAAGCCGTCGAAATTCATGCCGCCGAGGTCACGTGAGGCCTTTCGGCGCAGGTCTTCGTACTGCGCTCCCTGGATCACTCCGAACAGCGCCTGGTAGGGGCGGTGGCTGCGTTCAACGGTGAGGCGTTCGTGCTCGGCGACGCAGCGCTCAGCCCACAGCCTCGTCCGTTCGAGGGATTCCTCCTGGTAGCCGCGGGAATTCATCAGCGTGGTGAGCTCATCGAAGGCAAACATGACGTCCGCTCCAAGCTGGTGCTGCACCTGCATCGAAATTTCGGGGGTGAACCGGTGCCGGTCGCCGTTGAGGTGGGACTTGAACCAGACTCCGTCGTCGTCGATTGCGGCGAGGCGCTCCTTTCCGGCGGCCACCCGGTCATCAGCGCCTGCGGCCTCGGAATCCACCGGTACATCCATGTTGATGACCTTCTTGAACCCGGAACCAAGGCTCATCACCTGGAAGCCCCCCGAGTCGGTGAAGGTGGGCCCGGGCCAGTTCATGAACCGGCCAAGTCCGCCGGCTTCATCGAGGATGTCCGCACCGGGCTGAAGGTAGAGGTGGTAGGCATTGGCCAGCAGCGCCTGCGCGCCGGCCTCCTTCATCGACTCCGGCAGCACCGCCTTGACCGTCGCCTTGGTTCCCACGGGAATGAACGCCGGCGTCTGGATGTCGCCGTGTGGTGTGGAGATGACCCCGGTGCGGCCGTGCCGGGGCCGATCACCGCGCCCCGGAGGAGCCGTTTCCTCGAGCCGGGTACCGACGGTGAACGAGAATGACGACTGCTGGGACTGTGGATGCACCTGTCCATTTTGCCAGTAACAGCAGGTCCTTCCCGCCACTGCCTCATCCGGAGCCACGGCCCGGCAGCAGCCGCGCCGGGCCTCCGGGTGGGGCTCAGCGGCCGGCGAGTGCTGCGACGGCGCTCAGCTCGTTGAGGATCCGGCGCTCGAGGACCTCGCGGCTGAGGGTTTCGGAGCCCCCGTGTGCGCGCAGGTAGAGCAGGACGCCCAGGCGCAGCACGCGCCAGTCCTTCTCGGCGGTGCGGTTCCCCGCAGCGGCCGCGCGCACGATCTCCGGATCGTAGAGTTCCGGGTTGTTCAGCCGCCGCTGCCGGACCTTGGCCGCGAGCTTGACCCGCAACGGATCGGTTTCGGCATCGTCGGCAACGCGCAGGGCGGCGGAGTACCGGCTGGAGCGGGTTTCGTCGTCGCGCGTGATGAAAGCCGCAATGGCAAGGGCGCTCTCAACCCACTTCCACCGCCCGAAGTTCCCATCGAACTCCAGCACGGTGAGGAGGTCGGCTGTGCGAAGCGCGCTCTCCTGGTCGCCGCGGTCAACGAAGAGGATAAGCGCGAGGTCGTGGAGGTCCTGAAGGTTGCTCCCGGCCTTGAAGTTGATGCCGCGGGAGAGCCGTTCGGCGAGCTCGGCAACACGTTCATCACCCGGGTGAAGCGCGGCGACCTCGGCCACAAGCTCCTCCGGCGAGCCGTCGTCGGCCGCGACGGCGGGGGAGGCGGGGGCGGCTCCATCCGCTTCGATGTAGACAACCGACCCGCTTGCCATCCTGAGCGTTCCGCCCCCTGCGAGCCGGGCGACGACGACGGCGGGAACCCCGAAGTCGTCGGCCTCGATCTCGGTGCCTTCAACGACGGCTGACGACGCGCCGTCGGGCAGTGCGATGTTCTGACCTGCAATGACGGCATTGGCGGCCACGGGCCGGAGCTCCATTTTCCTGCCTTCGTCTTCCACTTTTTACGTACCTCGCCTCCGCTGCCCCCGCGTAGGCACAAGTCATTCCTCTCAACCTGCGCCTACATAAAGATACGGTAACGGCGGTGCTTCACTTGCCTAGCGGCCCCACCCTGCATGGGCGAGGGCCTGGCGGAGGAGGTCGGCGCGACCACCGGAGAGCTCGGCCTGGATCGAGGGGCTCAGCGCCTCCGCGGGAGTCAGCCAGGACAGCTCAAGCGCATCCTGGCGCGGGTCGCAGCGGCCGGTCACCGGCACCAGGTAGGCCATGGCGACGGCATGCTGGCGGTCGTCGGTCAGCCCTGTCTCCGAAGGGGAGGGGAAGTACTCGGCGATCGTGAACGGAAGGACCGATGGCGGCAGCTGGGGCAGTGCAAGGGGCCCGAGGTCCTTCTCAAGGTGGCGCAGCAGTGCCGCGCGGATTGTCTCGCGGTACATCACCCGCCCGGATACGAAGGTGCGCACCATCTCGCCCTGCTCGTTGGCCTGGAGCAGGAGCCCAACCTCGTTGACGTACCCGAGCGCGTCGCACCGGACGGGGATCGCCTCCACGTAGACCATTGGCAGACGGCGGCGGGCCTCGTACAGATCGTCCTCGGAGAGCCAGCCCGGATTGGGGTCAGGAGTGCGCACATTCATAGACAAGTTTTATAGCAGAGACGGTGTGCAGCGACAGCCGGAAGGCGTGCTTCGGCCAACGGCTGAATCCCCTGCCCGCCGCGGCCGGCCGGCCGGAGCGGTGTTGCGGGCCCGTCATTCCGCCTCTGGCGGGCGCCCCCACGCACGCCTACAGTGGGGCAATGGTCCCCGAGTTGCCGGAGTTGATCCTTCCCGATGCGGCGCACTGGCGCGCCTGGCTTGAGGCGAACCACAGCGCCTCGCCCGGCGTGTGGCTGGTGCTGCACCGCAAGGGCGGATCGGTGACCACCCTGACCTACGCCCAGGCGCTCGACGAGGTGCTGTGCTTCGGCTGGATCGACGGGCAGCGGAAGTCGAAGGACGCCGAAAGCTACCTTCAACGCTTCACCCCGCGCACCCCGCGGAGCATCTGGTCAGTGCGGAACCGCACCTACATCGAGCGCCTTACCGCCGCGGGCCGGATGCACGAGGCGGGGCTTGCCGCAGTGCGTGCGGCACAGGCCGACGGCCGGTGGGAGCGCGCGTATGCGGGACCGGCAACGGCGGAGGTCCCCGAAGACCTTGCCGCCGCCGTTGCCGCGAACCCGCTCGCGCAGGCGGCCTTCGAGGGGTTGTCCTCCCAGAACCGCTACGCCCTGATTTTTCGCCTGGCCCAGCTCAAGACTCCGGCGGGGCGCAGCCGCGCCGTCGAGCGTTTCGTTGCCATGCTTGAACGCGGGGAGACGCCCTATCCCCAAAAGGACCGGCCCCGCGGCTAGGACCCGATTTGGACGCGGCTACGTGTCGAGGGGGAAGGCGACGCCCTCGCCCACCACCCGCAGCCGGAGCTCCGTCCCGACCCGTGCCATCATCGCGTTCCAGTGGCGGATCGTGACTGTCTGCCCTTCGACAACCGCCCCGTGGCTGTCGATCGTTCCTTCGAGCCGAATCCGCACGGTGACCTCCGGGCCGAAGAAATCCGTCTCCAGGACAGTTCCGCGGATGTTGCCGTCTTCGGCGATGCGGATCTGCTCCGGCCGCAGCATCAGCTGCACCCGGCCCTGGCAGGTCGGCCGGCGCACAGGGATCCCGCCGAGAGCGCACATCGCCAGGGAACCCTGGAGGTGCGCCTCGAGGAGCACTGCGTCGCCGAGGAACTCCGCCGTCGCGCGGTCCGCCGGGCGGGTGTAGACGACGAACGGATTGCCGACCTGGGCCAGGACGCCGCTGCGCATCACGGCCACCTGGTCGGCAAAGGAAAGCGCTTCGGACTGGTCGTGGGTGACCAGGATCGTTGTGACGCCGGTTGCCGCAAGCGTCTTCGCCACGGTCTTGCGCGTCGCAACCCGCAGCCCCGCGTCGAGGGCCGAGAACGGTTCGTCGAGCAGCATCAGCGACGGCCCGCGGGCGAGCGCCCGCGCGAGGGCGACCCGCTGCTGCTGCCCGCCGGAAAGCTCGTCGGGGCGGCGGTCCGCGTACCCGGCATCGAGGGAAACCATCCCGAGGAGTTCGCCCACACGGCTGCGTGCCGCGGCACGGCCCAGTGCCTTCCGCTCAAGCCCGAACGCAACGTTTTCACCGACGGACAGGTGCGGGAACAAGGCGCCGTCCTGGGCCACGTAGCCGATATTGCGCTTGTGCGCGGGCACCGGGCGCCCGGAGCCCGCGACGAACGAGCCCTCGAAACTTACGGTGCCGGCGTCGGGCGCCTCGAACCCGGCGATGATGCGCAGGAGGGTGGTCTTCCCCGAGCCGGAGGGCCCAACGATCGCCGTCGTGATGCCTTTCTGCACCGACAGGGTGAGGCCGCGCAGCACTTCGGTGGCGCCGAAGGACTTTCGAACGTTCAGCAGCTCAAGGTGGTTCACTGCGGGGATCAGCGGGTTCGTGGTCATGCTTGTCCTTCTGCGCTCATTGGCCTGCCGCCTTCTGGGACTGCCGGTACAGCAGATACGTCGTGGGGAGGGAAAGCAGGATCAGCAGGAGGGCATAGGGCGCGGCTCCTGCATAGTCGATTTCCGAACTCAGCGCCCAGAAGCGGGTGGCGAGGGTTGTGACGCCCGACGGCGCCAGAACCAGTGTGGCGGTCAGCTCGGTTGAGGCGGCGAGGAAGACAAGGGCCGCTCCTCCCGCCGCGGCGGGGGCGACCAGCCGGAGCGTGACCTTGATGAACGACATCAGCGGCGCGGTGCCCAGCGCCTGGGCCGCCTCCTCCAGCTCGCGCGGCGCCTGCGCCAGGCCCGCGCGAAGGCTGACAAGGGCGCGGGGCAGGAACAGCAGGACGTAGGCGGCAATGACGACGGGCGTGGTCTGGTAGAACGGGAAGGCGATGTTGATTGTCACCGTCACGAAGGCGAGCGCGACGACGATGCCGGGCATGGCGCTGGCGATGTAGTTGCTGCTCTCAAGGAAACGCGTAAACCTGCCCGGGTGACGCACCGCGAGCCAGGCGATGGGGAACGCCGCCGCAACTGTGACGACCGCCCCCGTGAGCCCGTAGGCGAGGGTCTGCAGCAGGGCGGTGAGGAGGTCTGCCGCCTGCCATACCTCGCTGCCGCCGGCGACAAGCCACCGTGTGACGTTCCACAGGGGCACGCCCAGGGCAAGCAGCGTCAGCGCCAGCACGAACACCAGCGAACCGCTCCGCCACCTGCCCAGTGTCCGGATCCCCGGCGCTGAAGCGACCCCGGGGCCGATCCGCGCGTACCGGGCCGATCCCCGGGCACGGGTCTCGGCGAGCAGCAGCAGGAGGCAGAGAACCACAAGCACGCTCGCGAGCATGTTCGCGGCCGCGCTGTTGAAGGTCGACTCGAACTGCTGGAGGATCGCCGTCGTGAAAGTGTCGAAGCGGATCATCGAGTAGGCGCCGTATTCGGCGAGCAGGTGGAGCCCCACAAGCAGGGAACCCCCTCCGACGGCGAGGCGGAGCTGGGGGAGGACCACCCGCAGGAACACCCGCCTCGGGCCGATGCCCAGTGAGGCGGCCGACTGCTCCAGGCCGGGATCCAGCCGCCGCAGGACCGCGGCTACGGGAATGTAGACGAGCGGGTAGTAGCTGAGCACCGAGATCAGGACTCCACCGCTGATGCCCGACAGCGAGGGGATGGTGCTCGCCCAGGCATAGCTGTTCACGAAAGCCGGCACGGCAAGCGGCGCGGCAAGCAGGAGCGCGAGCGGGCGGGCGGCGGGCAGGTCGGTGCGTTCAACGAGCCACGCCGCAGCGACGCCCAGCACGATGCACAGCGGGACGGTGAGCAGGACCAGGGCAATGGTGTTGAACAGCAGTTCGGCGACCCGCGGGCGCACGATCAGCCCGACGGCGGTGTCCCACCCGGTTGCGACGGTGATGGTGAGCACGAATCCGAGGGGGATCAGCGTGCCCAGGGTGATGAAGACGGCTGCCGCCGCCACGCCGAACGGCGGACGGGAGCGTCTGCTCCTGCCCGCCGTTCGGTGCATTCCGGAATTATTGGCCATGAAGGGCCGGTCGTGCCTTCCTGCTGTTTAGAGAAGCCCGGCTGCGGTCATCAGTTCCGCAACCTTCTCGCCGTTCAGCTTGGCGGGATCGACGACCGGGGCTTCGAGCTCTTCGAGCGGAACCAGGCCCTCGCGCGGTGTCACATCGGCGCTGACCGGGTATTCGAAGTCCTCGCCCGTGCTGAGGGTCTCCTGGCCTTCCTTGCTCGTGATGAATTCGAGGAAGGCGTCGGCTGCTGCCTTGTTGTCGGAGGACTCAAGCACTCCCGCACCCGACACCGAGACGAAGGCGCCCGGGTCGGAGCCCTTGAAGTAGTAGGGCTCGAGGTCGCTCGAGTTTTCGCCGGTGTCGGCCTGGTCGGCGGTGTAGTAGTAGTGGTAGATCACTGCCGCATCGACTTCACCGGCATTGACTGCCTTCATTGCGGCGCCGTTCTTCGGGTAGATCTTGGCGCCGTCCTTCATTGCGGCGAGCCAGTCCGCCGTTGCCTCTTCGCCCTCGAGCTCAAGCATCGCCGAAACGATGGCCTGGAAGTCGGCGCCACCGGCCGCGGCACCCCAGCGTCCGGCCCACTCGGGATCGGAGAGGTCCATGATCGACTTGGGAAGTTCGGCTTCCGAAACCTTGTCGGGGTTGTAGACGAACAGGGTTGAACGGGCAGCGACGCCGGTCCACTTGTCCGTCGACGGGCGGTACTCGTCGGGCACGTTCTGCTTGACCTCGTCGGAGATGTCGGCGAACAGTCCGGCGTTCTCAACCTGCGTCATCGCGGGGGAGTTCTCGGTGATGAAGACATCGGCGGGCGACTTCTCGCCCTCCTGCAGAATCTGGTTGCTCATCTCTGAGTCTTTGCCCTGGCGCAGGGTCACCTTCACGCCGGTCTTTTCGGTGAACTCGTCGACCCAGGCCTGGGTCATCGTCTCGTGCTGGGCGTTGTAGACGGTGATCTCGCCTTCAACCTCTGCGGCCTGGCTGGCGGGAGCACTGGAGCCCTGGGCGGCGGGCTCGGCCGAGCCGCTTGAACCGCAGGCGGTAAGCGCAAGGAGGAGTGCGGCGGTGAGGGCGGCTGGCTGGGCCTGCCGGAAACGGAGATTCATTTGAGCCTTTCAAAAAGAACGCCGGTCAACAGCCTCAGAGCTGGGCCGGCAGGACGGGTGCGCGTGCCGGCGGTGAACCCCGCCGTGCACATAGGTAAGCATGTCCTAACCTATTCCCATTCTGCGAGTAACGTGTCACATTTCACAGCCTTTTGGTCACATTGCTGTGACGTAATTGCCGCGGGCCGCCGCTTCAGGGGCTTCCGGGCAGCCTTGCCGCCGCCTCGAACACCATGCCGGCCTGCAGCTGGGTCGAGAGGTCGACCGGCAGTTCCGCGGATTCCCTGGGGTGCGCCGGAAAGATGAGCGCGGAAGCCCCGTTGCCCTGGTACCGGGCCTCAGCGCGTCCTTCCCACAGGGAATCCGCAGTCGCCGTGATGAGCCGGTGGGCTGTACGCGCCGCCCCGGGGGCCAGGCCGGGCGCCAGTGCGGCATCGGCAAGGTAGCGGGCAAGGATCCCGGTGAACAGTCCTCCGTCCCCGGACCCGTGCGCGCGCAGCGCCCCTTCCGGCGTGGTGAGCCCGTTGGCAACCGCCTCGATGAGCGACGCGGCCTGTTCCAGATGGGCGGCGCCGCCCACCTCCACAAGCGCTCCGAGCGTTGGGCCCTGGTTGTAGGTGTAGAGCGTCCTCACCACCTTTTCACCGGCAGGGCCGTTCCGAAGCCCGTCGAGGTAAAGGCCCGAGCCGCTGTCCCACAGGCGGGAACGCAGCCACTGGAGCAGTTGCTCGGCCCGGGCGGGATCGCCGGCCCTGACGAAGTAGAGCGCTGCCGGCGCGGTGGCCGGGGTGTTTTTGAAATCGCGCTTGACATTCCAGAACACGCCCCCTCCGAAGTCATCGGTGGCTGCCGAGCGGAGCGCCGAACCGAGCGCTGTGAGCCCGCGCCGGTGGCTGCGCCGCATGCCCGCTGCCGCGGCGGCAGCGTCGAGGCGCTGGAGGGCCAGGGCGAGCCAGGCCATGTCGTCGAAGTAGGAGTTGGTCCACCGCAGTCCGTTGCGGGCCCAGATGCCGCGGGCGAGCGCGCCCGCCCTGGACAGGACCGCCGCGGCCTCCGGGCTTCCCTGCTTCACCAGGCGCAGGTGCACATCGATCAGGTGATCGAGATAGTGCGCCTGCCACCAGTAGTGCCACGGCGACCTGCCCCCGATTCCCGGTGCGGCGACCCGGCCCAGGCGCGAGCCGGGCAGCCAGAACCGCCGGGCGAAGAGTGCCTCGACGCTGTCGGCCGCGGTCTGGGCGCGTGCGGCGAGGGGATCCGGACCGGAGGTCTCCTGCGGGGTGAGCATAATTCCACCCTAACCAACGGCGCGAGCCGTTCGACTGAGCAGAGTGCACAGTCGAGGGTACGGCGAGTGCGGTGTGGGGTGCGCCACAGTACGCTGATGTTGGCAGGTTGCATATTCTCCAGGGGGCCCTTCATGAATCTCGCGAACTCGACAGCGCTGGTCACCGGCGGAGCCTCGGGGCTGGGCCTGGCGACGGCTGAACGGCTCCTCGCCGGCGGCGCGAACGTCGTGCTTGTCGACCTCCCCGGCTCGGCCGGGGACGACGCCGCGTCTCGCCTCGGATCCCGCGCCCGCTTCGTGGCGGCCGACGTCGTCGATCCGGACCAGGTGCTCGCCGCCGTCACTGCCGCCGCTGAGCTGGCGCCGCTGCGCGTCGTCGTCAACTGCGCGGGAGTCGCAACCCCGGGAAAGGTGCTGGGCCGCGACGGGGTGCTTCCCCTTGAGCAGTTCACGCGCGTCATCAGCGTCAACCTGATCGGCACTTTCAACGTCGTCAGGCTCGCGGCCGAGGCGATGGCGGCCTCGGAGCCCGTCTCAGGGCCCGGGGAATCCCCGGAGCGCGGAGTGATCGTCAATACCGCCTCCGTGGCGGCGTTCGACGGGCAGATCGGCCAGCCCGCCTACGCGGCCTCGAAGGGCGGTGTTGCAGCAATGACTCTCCCGCTGGCCCGCGAACTTGCCCGGCACCTCATCCGGGTTGTCACGATTGCGCCAGGCATTTTCGAAACCCCGATGATGGCGGGGCTGCCCCAGGAGGCCCAGGATTCGCTGGGCCGCCAGGTCCCGCACCCGTCACGCCTCGGCAAGCCCTCCGAATACGCCGCCCTCGTTTCATCGATCATCGCGAACCAGATGCTCAACGGCGAAACGATAAGGCTCGACGGGGCCATCCGGATGGCCGCGAAATAGCAGCACCGCACCACCCCGCTCCTCCAACGAAAGGACGGCTCAACGGTGAGCCAGCTCCCCGCCGCGGACTTCCTCGGTTTTGAATCCCAGCTCAGCGCGAACGAGCGCGCCAAGCTCCAGGACGTGCGCGACTTCCTCGCCAAGGAGGTGGCGCCCAGTGCCGTGGAATGGTGGAACCGGGCGGAGTTCCCGCACGAGATCCTGCCCAGCCTCGCGGCGCTCGGCCTCAGCACCCCGGTCCAGCAGGGCTACAGCCACCTGTTTGGCGGCATGGTCATCGCCGAGATGACCCGTGCCGATACCTCCCTCGCCACCTTCTTCATGGTCCACCACGACCTCTTTGTCGAGGCACTGCACCAGTTCGGCTCCGCCGAGCAGAAGCAGCGGCTCCTCCAGGACGCAATGGATCTGCGCATCACCGGCGCTTTCGCCCTGACCGAGCCGCAGCACGGTTCGGATGTGGCGGGCGGAATGACGACGACCGCCACGCGCGACGGTGACTCCTGGATCCTGAACGGGGCGAAGCGCTGGATCGGCAATGGAACGTTCTGCGACTACATGCTCCTGTGGGCGCGCGAGGCCGAGACCTCAATGGTGCGCGGATTCATCCTCGATGCTTCGCTGCCCGGTGTCACCCGCACAGTCATCGAGAACAAGATCGCCCTGCGGACGGTGCAGAACGCCGACATCGGCCTGGACAATGTTCGGGTCTCCGAGGCCGACCGGTTCGCGGGCATCGAGAACTTTTCCGACACCCGCCACCTGCTGCGCGGGTCGCGGATCCTCGTCGGCTGGCAGGCGGTGGGGCAGCAGCTGGCCGCCTTCGACATCGCCCGCAAGTATGCGCTCGAGCGCCATCAGTTTGGCCGGCCGATTGCGGGGTTCCAGCTGGTTCAGGACCAGCTCGTGACGATGCTCGGAAACGTCACAGCCAGCATGGCCATGATGGTGAGGATCGCCCAGCTCCAGGACGAGCACAGCGCCTCGCGGCAGGGGCGCCGGGCAGGCCAGGAGGGTGCTGAAATGCCGCAGGCGGCCCTCGCGAAGTCCTTCACTACCGCCCGCATGAGGGAAACCGTTGCCCTCGGCCGCAACATCCTCGGCGGGAACGGAATCGTCACCGACTACGGAATGGCGAAGGTGTTCGCCGATGCCGAAGCCGTCTACACCTACGAGGGGTCATACGAAATCAACAGCCTGATCGTGGGGCGGGCGATCACCGGGATTTCGGCGATCGTATAGCAGTAGGCAATTCCCTGACCCAAGTGGATGAACCCGCGGCGGCACCTCAATGGGGAAGGTGCCGCCGCGGGTTCCGTCAGTCGGCCGCCCGGATCAGTTCCGCGACGCCCGCTGCGCCCTGCGGCAGTGCCAGGTGATAGATGCGCTCGCTCGCCGCGTCGATGCCGAGGAGCTCGAGCACGGTGTCCTCCGTTGCCATGAGAGAAGACCATCGAGGGCGGCTGCCCATTGTGACGTTTGGCTTGTCGGGCCCGGCTTCGCGCTTTTAGGGTTGATCCATGGAACGGCCCAGAGTGTTGGCCCTCATTCTTGCGGGCGGAACCGGAGGGAGGATGGGTGTCCTCACCGACACCCGCGCGAAGCCTGCGCTGCCGGTCGGCGGAACGTACCGGCTGATCGACATCCCCCTGTCGAACCTGCAGCACAGCGGCTACTCGGATGTCTGGATCGTCGAGCAGTACCAGCCCAAGTCGATCAACGACCACCTTTCAAGCGGAAGGCCCTGGGACCTCGACCGGACGCAGGGCGGTCTCAGGGTGCTCCCGCCCTTCCAAGGCAAGGACGGCGAAGGGTTCGCCGAGGGCAATGCGGACGGCATCGCGCGCCAGGCTGAATTCATCCGGGAGTTCGCCCCGGACCTGGTGCTGGTCCTGAGCGCCGACCACCTCTACCGCCTCGACTACCGCGACGTGGTGCAGACCCATCTCGACGCCGGCGCCGTCCTGACGATGGTGACCACCCGGTTCGACGGCGACGCCTCCCAGCACGGCGTCGCCGAAGTTTCGGACGGCGTCGTCACAGGCTTCGAGTACAAGCCCGAAAGTCCCAAGACCGATCTGGTGGCTGCCGAAATTTTCCTCTACAACGCCTCCGACCTGCTTGAAACGCTCGAAAGGCTGCAGGAGGAGGAAGGCAAGCTCGAGGACTACGGCCATCAACTGGTGCCCTACCTCGTAAAGAACGCGCTGGTCGTTGAGCACCGGCTTGAGGGTTACTGGCGCGACCTCGGGACGCCGGAGAACTACCACAAGGCGCACATGGAACTCCTCGAGGGCAGCGGGCTCGCGTTCGATGACCCGAAGTGGCCCATTCAGACCGATGTGCCCCGCCGCCTTCCGGCGTTTGTCGCAGCGGGCGCTCAGGTGGAGGACTCCATGCTTGCGCCGGGATCGACGGTGCGCGGCCAGGTGGTGCGCAGCATCATCGGCCCCGGGACGGTCATCGAGCCCGGCGCGCTGGTTGTCGACTCGGTGCTGTTGGAGAACGTGGTGGTTGGACAGGACGCCCAGCTGCGCCGGGTGATCGTCGATACCGGGGCGCGGGTGGACTCCCGGGCCCACCTGGGCGGCTCATCCGAAGTTGTGCTCGTTGACGGAAACGGCGACGCTCAGGGCTGATGCGGGGAGGGGCCGTGGGGGATCAGTACAGTGGGTCAATGCCGACTTTCTGGAACAGGGTGCAGATGATCCCCCGGCTTGCCTGGGTAGCCTCCAAGGCGCCACGCAACCCGCACGTGGCCTGGGAGGGGTACTGGAACGGCATCCGCAGCACCGGCTCCGGGGGAGACGTGTTGTGGGATTCAACCTCGGAGGATGAGCACCGGCAGTACTTCGACGTCATCCACGAACACTTCGACGTGTCGTTGCCGGTCATTGACGTGGGGTGCGGCAACGGAACCTACACGCGCTGGCTTGCCGGGATCTTCCCGCATGCGCTGGGGGTCGACGTCTCCGAAAGCGCTGTGCGCAGGGCGGAACTCGAGGCCGCCGGAATCTCGAATATCTCCTTCGACGTCGTCGATGCGACGGCACCGGGTGCGGGGGCCGAGCTGTTCTCCCGCCTTGGCCCGTGCAACGTGTTCGTGCGCGGGGTGCTTCACGTGCTGAGCCGGCCGCAGCGCACCTTGATGGCCGAGAACCTGCGGTCGATCACCGGCGGCTCCGGCCGGGTCTTCCTCACCGAAACCAACTTCCAGGGCAACCCCCTCCAGTACGTGGAGAGCCTCGGAGCAACTCCCCGGAAAATACCCGCCCCGCTGCAGCGAGCGATCGGCAACCTGCCCATGCCGGGCCATTTCGGCGCGCCCGAACGCAAGGCCGCCTTTCCGGAACACTCCTGGCGGCTCATCAAAGACGGAGCCGCGACCATCGAAGCGGTGCCCATGACCGCCGAGGGAAGCATCGGCATCCCCGGATACTATGCAGTCCTCGAAGCGCGCGCGGGCAGCGGATGGGACGGGCCGTGAGCAGCGCCCGCCCCACTCCCATCGAAGGCGGCAAGGGATCGATCGGCCTGCGGCCGGACGGCATCCTCCACCTCCGGTGGACTCCCGGTACCGCAATCTCCGGTGACGACGCCCGGGCGGCAATGCGTGAGGTGAATAACCTCTGCGGGGAAGTCTCTCATCCGATGCTTGTCGATATGGAAGCCATTGGGTCGGTCAGCAGGGACGCACGCAGCACCTTCTCGATCCCGTGTGCCGCATCGCGCATCGCGCTGCTCGGCAAGTCGCCCGTTGACCGGCTGATTGCCAACTTTTTCCTTGGCCTTCACACACCGCCCTGTCCGACGAACTTCTTCACCTCCCGCACCGACGCGATCCGGTGGCTGTCCGAGGGCCTTTCCACGCGCGAGGGGACCGGATGAACACCCGGTCCGCGGGCTAGTTTCCGCCCTCGTCAAGGATGAGCGGCTCCCGCTGCGCATCCTGCAGGGCCCGCAGGCGCCGCCTGCGGTTGTGGTCCACCTGGTGCCTGCGGGATCCGGCCGAGATCAGCAGCAGAAAGGCGGCGAGCCCGGCCGAGAACGCCACGGGCATTGACGACGGCTCCCCGAGCAGCCGCTCGACGAGGATCCAGGCCAAGCCCCAGCACACGGCGAGTGCCACGGCAATCCTGCCCCTGTCGGTCATGCAGATGACTGCGGCACCGAGCGTGACCACTGCGATCCCAATCAATGCCCAGGTCTGCCCGCCGAGGCCGAACACGTCGATGCCTTCCGCGGTCGTGACCGCGGCGATATTGGCCGCCGTCGCAACCAGGACCCACCCGAGATACAGCCCCAGCGGTGCGTCGACGAAGGCACCGCTCCACCGGCTTTCCGCAGGGAACCGGTTGAGGGTGGCGAGCGCGGAAAGCAGCACCGCGAGCAGGAGCACGATGACGACCACGCTCAGCACGGGCAGCGATTCGCGGGCGCTGAGGATCCAGGCGAGGTTGAGCACCATGGACGCCGCAACGCTCCAGCCGAGGCGCCGTTGGCGTTGGCTTCTGCGCTGGCTCGGCAGCCACTGATAGAGGGTATACGCGACAAGCCCCGCGTAGATCAGGCTCCAGATCGAAAACGCCCTGGTGGACGGAGCAAGCAGTGTCGCATCCGGCTGGAACAATCCGCCGGCAGCGTCGCGGATCGAGGGACCGCCGAAGGCACCGACGCCTGCGGCTGAGCCGGCGATGCAGGCGGCGGCGGTGAGGGTCACCACGATGGGGCGCACGATGTCGGGATTGAAGGATGCCTCCCAACGATGGCCTGCGGGGCGCTGGGCGGCCGAGCCGCGCGCTCCCTCGCCCTCCTGAGGGTCAACGGCGTCAGTGGCGCCGTCGCCTCCCGCAGCGGACGCGGCGGCGCTGATGGTGGGCGGGGTGGAAGGGGCCTTAGGAAGTCTCGGAGCCCGTTCGTTCGTCGGGTTCATCGGCTGGTCCGGCCTTTCGACGTCGTTTGACCGCGAGGAACGCCGCAGTCAGAATTCCCACAAGAGTACCGACCATCATTCCGAGCAGGGCACTGCCCCACGGGGGAAGGCCGGTGTTCGCTCCGGTGGCGTAGCCCAATCCGAGAAGCCACCCCGCCCAGAGGACCGCGCCGACGGCGGTCGCGAGCACGAAGGGCCGCAGGGGTACCTCCGCGATACCCGCCGCAGCGATGCTCGCCGTCCGGCCGCCGGGGAGGAACCGCACGGCGACGAGGCCTGCGTAGGTCGGTGACTTCCCGGCCTTCGCCACCGCGTTCCGAAGACCGCGGTGGACCTTCTTCCCCCAGCGGAACCGGTCAAGCCAGTGGGTGAGCTTGTTCCTCAACAGCAGGAACAGGGCGAGGTCGCCCAGCCAGCTGGCCGCCACCGCGACGAAAACCGCGGGAGGCAGGATCGCGGCACGGTGCGATGCCATTGTCCCGGCACCGATGACCATCAGCTCGGAGGGCACCACGGGTACCGCCACGTCCACAAAGATCACACCGAACATGATCAGGAAGTAGACGGGCATCGTCACATCCGGGCCCGGGATATCCACCCCTCCAACCTACCGGTCCGAGGTTGGGATGCCCTTGGACGGGGGTGGGAAGATTCGTTAACGTTGGGCGAACTCCGAGAGCTTCAGTGCTGAGGTGAAGGAGCTTTCGGCGCCGGTAAGGGGGTCGGTGAACTGGATGCTTTTCGCCAGCAGCTGCAGCGGCTTCGAGTAATCGTCGGGTCCCTGGGGCTGGAGCACCGGGTAGAACGGGTCATTGATGATCCCGAGGCCGAGCCCGGCCATGTGCAGGCGGAGCTGGTGCGTCTTGCCCGTGTGCGGCTGGAGCCGGTACCGCCCCACCCCGGCTTTTTCCTCGGTGAGGCTGATGGTCGTCTGCGCGTTCGGCTCGCCCTCGACCTCCTGGGCCAGCAGGTACGTCCGCGATTTCACGATCCTGCTGCGCACAGTCACAGGCACCCGGTCCAGCCCGAGTCCGGGTCGGACCGGCGCGAGCGCCTCATACTCCTTGCGGATCTGCCGGTTCTCGAAGAGCAGCTGATACTTTCCCCTGGTTTCCGGGTTGACCGAAAACATCAGGATCCCGGCGGTCATCCGGTCCAGCCGGTGCATGGGGATCAGATCCGGCAGATCAAGCTGCACGCGCAGGCGCACCAGGGCGGACTCGGCCACGTACCGCCCGCCGGGGGTTGTGGGCAGGAAATGGGGCTTGTCAATGACCAGCAGGTTTTCGTCCTGGTGGAGGATGCCGATGTCGACGGGGATCCGTTCCTCAACAGGAAGTTCCCGGTAGTACCAGACGAACGTGTGGTCGGTCAGCGGGGTCGTCCGCGTGAGCACCTCGCCACCCAGAGCCATCACCTCGCCGCGGTCGAACCGCTCGGCGATGCCCTCGGGATCGACGTGGTCGAAACGGTCGAGGATGTACTCGAGCGCTGTTGCCCACGGACCCTCCTCCGGCAGGCGCAGCCGGGTGGCATTGACGCCGTTGCGCACGGGGAGCGGGGATTTCATCACCGTTCAAGGTTACGGTGCCGCGCGGCGATCCTTCTCCTCGGCTGCCGCGGCCACCGGCCGCGCATCGCTTGGGGCGCTCAGTCGAACCGCACGAACGCGCGCACCGCACCGCCGCGGAACTGCGCTGTCTCCGTATAACCGAGGGATTCGTAAAACGCCTTTTGGCCCGGCCCGTCGTCGGTCAGCAGCACCTTTTGGCGCACGTCCGCATACCGCTCGAGGGCCTCGGTTACGAGGGCCCTCCCGACGCCCTCCCGTTGGTAATCCGGGTGCACCAGGATGTCCTGGAGGTAGCAGATCGTCGCGTTGTCGGAGATGACGCGGGCCAGGCCAATCAGGCGCGGGCCGACGCGCGCTTCGACAACCAGGGAGGAACCCGCGAGTGCAGCGGTGAGGGTTTCAGGGTTGTCGGTGTAGGCCGACCAGCCCACCGACGCGTAAAGGCTGAGAACCTCAGCCGGTGCGAGGTCTGGGGCGCTGACGGTGCGGATGGTGGTCATTCGCCCATCAAACCAGACCCGGGCGTCTCTGGGGCTGGCAGTGCGGGCAATAGTAGAGGTCCCGAAGTTCAAGCTCGCTGTCGCCGACCTGTTCCAGGACCACGGGGGTGCCGCAGCGCAGGCAGCCGCGGTTCGAGCGGCCGTACACCCAGAGGTTGTTCCCCCGGAGGTTCCCGGTGGTGGCGCGGGTGCTTCGGTGCTTGTTGGCCTCGAGAAGTTTTTTCGCGAGGTCAACGATGCGCGGCAGGTTCGTCACTTCCCCGACCGGCGTCAGGGGGTGGACGCCGACGAGGAAGCAGAGCTCGCAGCGGTAGACGTTCCCGATTCCCGCGAGGTTCCGCTGGTCGAGCAGCGCAAGCCCAAGCGGACGTTCGGGCTGGCTCGCCAGCCGCCGCAGGGCTTCGGCGGGGTCCCAGTCCGGGCCCAGGAGGTCCGGTCCGAGGTAACCCACGGCCTCCTCCTCCCCGGAACGCGGCAGGACGCGCAGGAAGCCCAGTTCGAATCCGACGACGACGCTGTCCCGGGTTTCAAGGACGCACCGGGCCTTGAAGCCCGGCCGCCGCCACTTCTGGCCGTGGGCGTAGACGTGCCAAAGTCCTTCCATCTTCAGGTGGGTGTGGATGTCCCAGCCGTCGTCACCCCCGCCGCGGATCAGCAGGTGCTTGCCACGGGAGACGACCTCCTGAACGGTGTCGCCGGTGAAATCCACCGTGGCGAAGCGCGGCACGCGGATGTCGCAGCGGGTGAGCTCCTTGCCGGCGAGCGCGCCGTGGAGCTCGCGGGCTGCCCGCCAGACGGTATCTCCTTCAGGCACTGATGTCTCCTTCAGGCACGGGTATTTCCTCAGGCACGTAGTCTCCCTTACGCACGGATCCTGAGCCCCTTCGGCGTCGTGTAGAAGCCGGCGGCGGCCAGTGCCGACCCCACCCCGGTGTCGAGGATCTCGCCTCCGTTAACCTTCTCGAGGGCCATCTTGTCGGCGGCTCCGCGCCGGATCACGCCGACGAGTGCCCCGGCGGCGGCATCGAGCGCGGGCTGGTCGTCGGTGAAGGCGAGGAGGGTCTTGCCTCCCCGTTCGACGTAGAGCGCCAGGGCGCCGTCGACGAGCACCACGAGGGCGCCGGCCTTGCGTCCGGGCCGGTGCCCGCCCTCGGCCTGGGGCCAGGCGAGGGCCGCCCCGTACGGGTTGGCCGGATCGGTCGCCGCGAGCGCTGTGGCCTTGGGCACCTTTCCTGACGGTGCGTCGGCGTCCGGCTGGAGGTCGGTGTCGGCGCTGAATGAACGCAGCCGATCGACTGTTGAGGGGACGGCGAACTGCGCCGCGCCCAGATGCTCGATGAAGTAGCCGCGCCGGCACCGGCCCATCTCCTCAAGCCGGGCCAGCACCTTGTACATCAGGCCGAAGCCGCCGGGCACCCCTTCGCTGCCGACAGCGCCGCGGGTGACGACGCCGTAGCGGTCGAGAAGGAGCTCGGCTGTCGCATGGGCGTGCAGCGTCGACTCGTTCTCCAGCGGAGGCAGCAGGTTCCACCGCCCCGCCGCGACCGGAGGGGTGGTCCGCTGGTACCCGGAGGCGCCGTCGGGCCCTCCCGCGAGGCTCATTGAACTGTTGGTGAGCGACCGTCCGGGGGCGCGTCCAAGCCGCCCGGCGCGGGAGGTGCGGGCGCGGGCCGGGGGCTGGCGCTGCTTGTGCGCCGTCCGTCCCCCGGCGAGGAGCGCGCGGACGGGCGTGAAGGTGTCGTTGCTGACGCGCCCGGCCCAGACGAGGTCCCACAGGGCGGTCACGAGGTCCGCCTCGGAAGGCACGGTGTCGACGTCGAGGGCCGAACTGAGCTGGCGCAGGAAGTAGCCCCCGCCTCCGCCGAGGAGCTCAAGGAGCGCCGCCGAGAGCGGGGAGGGCTCGTAGGCGGGATCCGGGCGCAGGGTCAGCGGTGCGTTTTCGGCGAGGTGCAGCGCGATCCAGCCGTCGTTTCCGGCGAGCGACCCGGCACCGGACCAGACAACCTCCCCGGTGGCCGTCAGCTCGTCGAGCATCGCCGGCGCATAGTTCCCAACGCGCTGCGCGAGGATCAGCGGCTCCCACGCCGAGGCCGGGATGGGCACCCCCGAAAGCTGGTCCACCACGGTGGCGACGCCGTCGAGCCCGCGCAGGGTGGAGCCGACGTGCTGCCAGACGGGAAGGAACCGCCCGTAGGCGGCCGGATCGACCGGCTCCACCTCCTGGCGCAGCGCCGCGAGGGACCGCCGCCGCAGCCGGCGCAGCACCTCGACGTCGCACCACTCGCTGGGCGCGGTGGGGTGGACTGTCGCCGTCTCTCCGGCTTGGAGCTGGGGCGCTGCCTCGGCGGGACGGAACTCGCCCTCCACGGTGCGCCCGTCCGCGGCGAGGCGCTGCAGGGCCGTGGCAACGACAGCGACGCCGAGCCCCAGGCGGGCCGCCGCCTCGGCGGCGGTGAAGGGCCCGTGGGTGCGGGCGTAGCGGCTGACGAGGTCACCGAGCGGATCGGCGACCGGTTCGATGAACGCCAGCGGAATGCCCATCGGCAGGGGAACACCCAGGGCGTCCCGCAGCCGGGCGGCGTCTTCAACGGCCGAGATCCGCTCGACCCCGCCGATATGGACTGTCAGCGCACGGTTGGCGCGCAGGAGCGCCTCGACCGAGACGGCGGCCTCCGCTTCGGTGGCGTGCGCGGATGTCGGGGAGTCCCCGTCGGACAAGTCCCCATCGGACAAATCACTGTCGGACACCGCGCCGGTCCCCTCAAGCCGTTCGGCGATCTCGGGGATGCTCAGCGGTCCCAGGAGGCGCAGGAGGTCCGCCACCCCTTCGAGGCCGCGGGCCCGCCGGTCGGGGCGCAGCCGCTGCAGCTCGCTTTCGGTCTCGGCGATGATGCGGGAGTCGAGCAGCTCCCGCAGTTCGGCCCGGCCGAGGAGTTCGTTGAGGAGCGTCGGGTCCAGCGAGAGCGCGGCGGCCCGCCGCTCGGCGAGCGGGGAGTCCCCCTCGTACAGGAAGGATGCGACGTAGCCGAACAGCATGGAGCGGGCGAAGGGGGACGCCTGCTGCGTGGTGACCTCCACCATGCGCAGCTCCCGGCGCTCAAGCGAGGCAGCGAGCTCCTTCAGGGCGGGCAGGTCGTAGACGTCCTGAAGGACCTCCCTCACTGTTTCAAGGACGATCGGGAAGGTGGGGTATTTCTTAGCGACGTCGAGGAGCTGCGCGGACCGCTGCCGCTGCTGCCACAGGGGGCTGCGCTTGCTCGGGTTCTGCCGCGGCAGCAACAGCGCCCGGGCGGCGCACTCCCGGAAACGTGAGGCGAACAGCGCCGACCCGCCCACCTCCGCCGTGACGATTCCGTCGAGCTCGTCGGCGTCGAACAGGAACAGCTCCGCCCCGGGCGGCTCATCCTCCATCAGGGGCACCCGCAGCACAATGCCGTCGTCGGAGGCCATCGCCGAGCCGTCCATGCCGTAGCGCTGCTCCAGCCGCGCCCCAACGGCCAGGGCCCACGGGGCGTGCACCGGCATGCCGAAGGGGCTGTGGAGCACCACGCGCCAGTCGCCGAGCTCGTCGTGGAAGCGTTCGACGACCAGCGTGCGGTCGTTGGGAACCACCTCGGTGGCCTCGCGCTGCTCCTTGAGGTAGGTCAGCAGGTTCCCGGAGGCCCATTCATCGAGCCCGATCCGCTGGCACCGTTCCCGGGCCTGATCCTCCGGGGCGTAGGACATCTCCCGGACGAAGGCGCCCAGCGCCCTGCCCAGCTCCACCGGCCTGCCCAGGGAGTCGCCCTTCCAAAACGGCAACTTGCCCGGCTGCCCAAAGGCGGGGGAGACAAGGACGCGGTCGTGGGTGATCTCCTCGATCCGCCAGCTTGTGGCGCCGAGGGCGAAGACGTCGCCCACCCGGGATTCGTACACCATCTCCTCGTCCAGTTCCCCGACCCGGCGGCCGCCGGCGCGGGCACCCTCGCCTTCGGAGCCGACGAGGAAGACGCCGAACAGGCCGCGGTCGGGGATGGTTCCGCCGGAGGTGACGGCGAGGCGCTGGGAACCGGGGCGTCCGGTGATGGTCCCCTCGATCCGGTCCCAGACGATCCGGGGGCGGAGCCCGGCGAACTCGTCGGAGGGGTAGCGTCCCGCAAGCAAATCCAGGGTCGCGTCGAAGGCCGAGCGCGGCAGGGTGGCGAACGGCGCGGACTTCCGTACGACGTCGAACCATTCCTCGACGTCGATGGTGCCCAGCGCCGCTGCGGCAACCGTCTGCTGGGCGAGGATGTCCAGCGGGTTGGCGGGGATGTAGAGGGGCTCGATCTTGCCCGCCAACATGCGCTCCACGGTGACGGTGGTGTTCACGAGGTCGCCGCGGTGCTTGGGGAACAGGACGCCCTGGGACACCTCGCCGACCTGGTGGCCGGCGCGGCCCACCCGCTGCAGGCCGCTGGCGACGGACTGTGGAGACTCGACCTGCACCACGAGGTCGACGGCGCCCATGTCGATGCCGAGCTCCAGGGAGCTTGTCGCCACGACGCAGCGCAGGCGCCCCGACTTGAGGTCGTCTTCGATGAGGGCGCGCTGGTCCTTTGAAACCGAGCCGTGGTGGGCGCGGGCCAGCAGCGGTGCACCTCCCGCGCTCTGGCCTGCCTGGGCCATGATCTGCGCCGGAGGACGGGGCGTCGTTCCAGCCGGCGCGGCGCCTGTGCCGGGCGAGGAGCCATTTGAGCCGTCCGGGGAGGAACCCTCGCCGGCCCAGACGGCATCGCGTTCGAGCCGTTCGGCATGGATCTCATTGAGGCGGGCCGTCAGCCGTTCCGCAAGCCGGCGTGAGTTCGCGAAAACGATTGTGGAACGGTTCTCCTCGATCAGGTCGACGATCCGTTCCTCGACGTGGGGCCAGATGCTCGCCTGCGGAACCGCACCAGCGTCACCGCCGTACCCGTCGGCACCGCCGCCCCCGTGGTCATTGCTTGCACCGCTGGCCGGGGTGGGGGCTCCGCCGAGGTCGGTCATGTCCTCCACCGGAACGGAGACCGTCAGGTCCCACTTCTTACTCGAGGGCGGGGCGACGATCTGCACGGGTGCGTTCCCGGAGAGGAACCGTGCCACCGTTTCGCGCGGTTCAACTGTGGCCGAGAGGCCGATGCGCTGGACGGGGGTGCCGAGGAGGGCATCGAGACGGGCAAGGGACACCGCGAGGTGCGCGCCGCGCTTGGTCCCGGCGACGGCGTGGACCTCGTCGACGATGACGGTGTCGACCTCCGTCAGGGTCTCCCGCGCCCTGGAGGTGAGCATCAGGAAGAGGGATTCCGGAGTGGTGATGAGGATGTCCGGCGGGCGGGTCAACATGGCCCGGCGTTCGGCCTGGGGGGTGTCGCCTGAGCGCACGCCGACGGTGATCGACGGGGCGGGAAGGCCGAGGCGCTTGGCCGTCTGCGTGATGCCGATCAGAGGTGCCCGGAGGTTGCGTTCGACGTCCACGGCAAGCGCCTTGAGGGGGGAGATGTAGAGGACGCGGGTGCTCCGCTTGGGTTTTGCCGACCCTTTGGCAGTGTCCTTGTTGGCAGTGTCCTTGGTGGAATCCGGCTCGTCCGGTGCCGGGTCTTTTCCCACGAGCAGGCGGTCAAGGGCCCACAGGAACGCCGCGAGCGTCTTGCCCGATCCGGTGGGGGCCACGACGAGGGCGTTCGATCCCTCGGATACCGCCTTCCACGCGCCTTCCTGGGCGGCAGTGGGCGCGGAGAACGCGCCCGCGAACCATTCGTGCGTGGCGGGCGTGAATTTCGACAGCACCGATGTCACCAGAACATCATCCCTCAGAGTCCTGACATTCCGGGATCCTGCGGCTACGGGCCGCTCTGCTCAGCCGACGGGCTGCATTGGCCCGACGCCCATGAGCACGACCGACGTGGCCGCGCACGCTTCGCTCTGCTGCTCAAGCACCAGGGAGTCGGTGGCCCCGGGCGGGTAGACCCTCACGCCGCTTGCCGCGGTGATGTTGCAGTCGGGACCGAACTTGCCGGCGTTCGTCTGGCGCAGGACGGCCGTGGCCGTCGCGTCCGGTTCAAGGGCGAACGAAGAGACGGTTCCCTCCTCGCGGTCGGCGGGGGCGCCGATCTGCTTGCCGGCGGCGTCGACGTAGGAGACGCCGGGGAAACCCTTCATCTCGCAGGCCTCAGCCGATGTGTTTGTCAGTTCCAGGGTGCGGTAGACGCTCCCGGCCGAACCGCTGCCCGGCTGGGTCGTGATCTCCCCGGAAAGCATTGCGGCGGTGCAGGCGCCCTCCTCCGCGGACGGCGTTGCCGAACCGTCCGGCCCGGAGGTCGTGGGGGCGGCGCTCGCCGGGGTTTCGGAACCGGCGTCGTCCGGGGACGAGGCGGGGCCCGACGGCGAGGCCTCGGCGGAGGTGGCTGACCCGCTGTCTGCGGCTGGCTGCCGGTCGTCCTGGGCCGCCGATGGAGCGCATGCGCTCAGGACGGTGATGGTGCTCAGGGCCGCAGCGGCTGCGAGCCAGTGGTGGTTACGTACCCGGGATCTCATGGGCCAACCCTATGACGGCCCGGCGCCGCGGCAGTCCGCCCAAAGGCGTGGCGTGCCGTGAAGTCGCGGGATCGTTATCTTGGGCCAGGCCGCTCATTCGTGGTGGTAGGAGCGCCCGCCGGCGATCTCCTGGGCGCGGTACACCTGTTCGGTGAGGATCAGGCGGACCAGCTGGTGCGGGAAGACAAGCGGTGAAAGCGACCACACGAGATCAGCCCGCGAATGGACCGAAGCATCGACTCCGTAGGCGCCGCCGATGATCAGCGTCACTGGCCGGGAGGTCTCCAGCGGCCGCAGCAGCGCGGTTGAAAGGGCCGGCGAATCCAGGGCCTTTCCGCGTTCGTCGAGGAGGATCACGTAGTCGCGCGTCCCGGTGACCTTGCCGAGCAGCCGTTCCGATTCCTCGCTCCGTGCAGAGTCGGCCTCACGCGCCGAATGGGGGAGGAACTGCCAGCTGAGGTCGAAGGGCTTTTTCAGCCTTTTCTCATAACGGGTGATGCCCTCGAGTACCCAGCTCTCGTGTTTCCGCCCTACCGCAAGTACCCGGATCGCCATTCCCTCAGGTTATCGCGGCGTCGACGGGTGAACATTTCGTGTCCAGCAGGTAAAAAGCAACAGTCCTTGCGGCAAAAAATAATAGATGCCCAGTCGCTGAATTATCAGTACGCTTACGAAACTTCCGAAGGAAACGAGAGGTGGGTGGCCGCATGACCGATCACAGCAACACAAGCACCAGCGAAAACGGGCTGCCCGCGGACGGAACGACGCGGCCCCGGACCGTCGCCGTCCTCCTCGCCGGTGGAATCGGCACCCGCATGGGTCTGGATATCCCCAAACAGCTTGTCCCCATCGCCGGACGTACCAGCCTTGAGCACACCGCCGAGGTGTTCCAGCACTGCAGCTTCATCGACGAGATCCTCGTGATGATGGACCAGGGCTCAATTCACCAGGCCGAGGGACTGCTTCCCGCTTCGCGGTACCCGAAAATCACCAAGATCCTCCCCGGCGGCTGCGACCGCAATGAAACCTCGTATCTCGCCCTGCGGGAGATCGCCGATCCGAGAGCGAAGGTCGTCTTCCACGACGCGGTCCGGCCTCTCGTTGACACCTCGATCATCCGTGCCTGCGTTGACGCACTCGACACCTATGACGCCGTCGACACCGGCATCCCCTCCGCCGACACGATCATCGAAGTCGATGAAGCGGACATCATCCGGGCGGTCCCGCCGCGCGCCTCGCTCCGGCGCGGTCAGACCCCGCAGGCGTTCCGGTGGGAAACCATCATGAAGGCGTATGCCCTGGCGCGGCAGGACCCGGACTTCGCGGCGACCGATGACTGCTCCGTGGTGCTCAAGTACCAGCCCGACGTCCCGATCATCGTGGTTCCGGGCCATGAAGCGAACATCAAGCTCACCCACCCCATCGACATCCACCTGGCCGACAAGCTCTTCCAGCTCAAGCACCGCACGGTCGAGCCGGTCCCGTACCCGGCCACCAGCCTGCGCGGCTCAACCGTCGTCGTCTTCGGCGGCAGTTCGGGCATCGGTGAGGCGCTGGCCCGGCAGCTCGAGGACGAGGGGGCGAACGTTGTCTGCCACAGCCGCACCGGCAGCGGAACATTCGTCGAGGACCGTTCCTCGGTTGCGCGGGCGCTCGCATCCGCCGCCGCGACCTACGGCAGCATCGACCACGTCGTGCTGACCGCCGGCGTGCTCACCATCGGCAAGCTGGTCGAGCTCAGCGATGAGCAGCTTCAGCACGACGTCGGGGTGAACCTGATGGCGGCGTTCATCGTTGCGCAGGAGTCGCACTCCTATCTTGCGGCGTCCAGCGGCTCGCTGCTGCTCTACTCTTCGAGTTCGTACACCAGGGGGCGGGCCAAATACACCGTCTACTCGGCCACCAAGGCGGCGGTGGTGAACCTGACGCAGGCGCTCGCCGACGAGTGGAGCGAGGACTCCATCCGGGTGAACTGCATCAGCCCCAGCCGGACGGCGACCCCCATGCGGGTGAAGGCCTTCGGCGTTGAGGACGAACACTCGTTGGTCCAGGCGACGACCGTTGCGCGGGTGAGCGCCGAAGTCCTCGCCTCGGACATCACGGGGCAGGTGTTCGACGTACGGCTGCCCCAGTCCGACCCCCTGAGCGTGCCACTGGAAACGGCTAAGTGAAGGGGTGGATCACTGCGGATACCCAGCGGCTGAGGGTATCCGGTGCAGTGCTTTCCCCAGGTTCAGCCGTATCGGTGCTGCTTTCGGGGCGCCGGATCTGGACCTTCCGGGTCCCGGAGCAGGGTGAGCTCGACGGCCTGACCATCGACTGGCCGCCCGCGCTCGCCGAACGGCTCACCGGCAGGGCCCTGCTCGCCGTCGAACATGACGGCGACCTGCTCACCGACGAGCAGCCCGTTCAGTTCGACGAGAGCGGCGGGGAACTGCTGCTGTGCGAACCGGCTACCGGCGTTCCCCTTGTGGTCAACAAGTGGGGCAGGATCGCGCGGTCCTTCGAAGGCCGCGATGCCTCGCTGATCGAGGACGTGCTCGACGAGGCCGAGCATGTGATCTCGCTGCTGCGCGACCGGCTCGGCCTCGAGCTCTTCGTCACCGGCGGCACGCTGCTCGGCCCGGTCCGCAACGGCAGAATCATGGCCCATGACGACGACGCCGACCTCGCCTACCTGAGCGCCCACGAGAACCCGACCGACGTCGTCCTTGAAAGCTTCGCCGTGGAGCGGCTGCTCACCAGCCAGGGGTACGAGGTGGTCCGCCACTCGGGAGGGCACCTGCAGCTCATGTTCCCGGGCGGGACGGTCGGCGACCGCTTCTACGTCGACATCTTCACCTACTTTGTCTGTTCAGGGTGGTTCCACGGGCCCTTCCACGCCCGGGAGCGGGCGGAGCTCGTCCGGATCCTGCCGCTGAAACCTCTTGCCGTCAACGCCCGGCAGCTGCCCGGTCCCGCCGATCCTCCCCAGCTGCTCGCCGCGATCTACGGTTCCGGCTGGGCGGTCCCGGACCCCACGTTCCGCTTCGTCACACCGCCTGCGGCCGCCCGAAGGTTCTTCTGGTGGCTCAACCACTTCGATGTGGACCGCGAGAACTGGGAGGACCTTCACCGGGCCGAAATCCAGGCCGCTCCGGCGCCTCGACCGTCACAGTTCGTCAGGAGCCTGCCCGATTTCCTTCCCGCCGGGTCCAGTGTGCTCGACCTCGGCTGCGGCCTTGGAGCCGACGCCCGGTTTCTTGCCGGGCTCGGCCACGACGTCCTCGCCGTCGACTTCAGCCGCCCAGCCCTCGCATACGCCCGCGCCTCGGCCGACGGCGTTCCGGGAGGGCTGCGGTATGAGCGGGTAAACCTGAACATGGCCCGGCACGCCCTGCACCTGCGTAAGGAATGCGCCGGAATGGGCCGGCCGGTCCACGTCTATGGCAACCAGCTCTTCAACGCGCTCAGCCCGCTCGGGTGGGACACCACCCTGAAACTGATTGAGCACCTGCTGGCGGACGGCGGCAGGGGGTTTTTCGAAGTCGGCACGGGCGGAGCCGTCGGCTCCACGAGCTGGAGCGATTACCGTCCGGTCGACTGGCAGCGGTTCCAGGAGCAGCTGCGGCGCTACCGGCTGGTCATTGAAGAGGAGGCGACGGTGCCTGCCGCAGAGTCCGCCGGCATCGAGGTCCGGCAGGTACGGGTAAGAAGGGAAACGAATGAATAAGCTGCGCGAAAAGCTCAAGACACCGCTCCAGGCGGTGGTGCGCCTGGCGCTGCCCGGGGTCAAGGAGCGGCTCGACTCCATACCCGCACTCCAGGCGGAGGTGGAGCGGCTTTCAGCGGAACTGGTCCGCCTTGACGGGGACCTCGATGAGTCGAGGAGGCTGAACCTCCGTGCCGCCGAACTGCTCGACGTCGTATACGAAGAACTCGGTAAACGGGAAGAAACACCCTTCGAAAAATATTCATCGCCCAATTTCACTAAGCATGCTTAGTATTGCCATCCACGCAGCGCACGCCACCGGCACAACACCGACAGGAGGAGATCATGGCCAGCATCCCGCCCCCGGGCCCGCCGATCGAGATTATCGGCGGCTTTGAGAGCACCTTCCTGCCCGCGCACGACCGGGACATTTTCGAGACCACCGAGCACGACCTCCGCTGGCAGGAGGACCTCGGGCTCCTCGCCCGGGCCGGCATTACCCGTCTGCGGTATCCCGTCCGATGGCACCGGGTGGAACAGGTGGAAGGCACCTTCGACTGGAGCGGCACCGATGAGGTGCTCGGATACCTCCGCGCGCACGGGTTCCGCCCCATCGTCGACCTTGTCCACCACACGAGCTACCCGACCTGGCTGACCAACGGGTTCGCCGATCCGCGTTTTGGGGAGGCCTACCTGCGCTATGCCGAAGCCTTCGCCCGCCGCTACCCGTGGGTCGAGGAATACACGCTTTTCAATGAGCCTTTCTCAACCCTCTTCCTCACCGGCCACGAGGGCATCTGGCCGCCCTACCACTCCGGGCTGCAGGGATTTGTCGACCAGCTCGCCAACGTCATTCCGGCCGTCGCCGAAGCGAGCCGCATGTACCGGCAGCTCCTGCCGGGAGCGCGGCACGTCTGGGTGGATACCTGCGAGTTCCATACGGGCTCCGATGCTTCAGGGCAGGGGTACGCCGATATGGCCAACGACCGTCGCTTCCTGGCGATCGACAGCTTCCTGGGGAAGGGGTACGACGCCGACAGCCAGCTCGGCCGGGACCTCGCCCCGGTGGGCGGGGAACGGCTGCAGGGCATCGAGCCGGGCTTCGTCGACGTGCTTGGCCTTGACTACTACGCCCACTGCCAGTGGAACTTCTCGATCGAGGGAGGGTCGACGCCCACGCCGTCGCCGCTGCCCCTGGCCGACCAGATCCAGCAGTATTGGGAGCGCTACGGCCTCCCGTGCATCCTCACCGAGACCAACGTCCGGGGACACACGTCGGACCGCGCCACCTGGCTGAAGTACGTGCTCGAGCAGTGCGAGGCGGCGCAGGCGCGCGGCGTCGAGCTTGAGGGCCTGTGCTGGTTCCCGGTCATCGATTCGACCGACTGGGATTCCCTTCTCTTCCGCTGCGACGGGCATATCGACCCGGTCGGCGTGTACTGGCTCGACGAGGCCATGGACCGCCGCGGTTCGGTGATGTCAATCTCCTATGCGCTCGCCGCCGGCGGAGCCCGGGCGGCGGACCTGCCTGCCTACCGTTTCGCCGAGCCGGTCAACACCTGGCTTCAGGGATATTTCCCTCAAATGTCGCATTGGGACTGGCAGGAGCCTCCCGAGACCGACAAGGGCTCAAGCCTTCCCCGTACCACTACCCGAATGGAATTGAGGATCGTCGATGCAAAGTGAACTCATTGTTTTGTCGCACCTGCGGTGGGATTGGGTCTGGCAGCGGCCGCAGCAGCTCATATCGAGGATCGGCAGCACCGTCGGGCGCACCACCTGGTTCGTCGAGGAACCGTTGACACCCGCCGGCGTCGAAGTGACCGAGAACCGCCTTGCCACCCGGGAGACGGAGGACGGGCTGACCCGGGTCTGGCTCGAGATCCCCGAGCAGGGAAGACACGTTGGATTCTTCGACGAGGTGCTTCCCGACTACATCGAGCAGCTCCCCAAGCTCCTCGGTAAACCGACCGGTGAACGCGTGGTGTGGATCTATACGCCGCTCGCCCTCGAGGTGGCGCTCGCCCTGCAGCCCACCACCCTCGTCTACGACGTCATGGACGACCTCGCGGCGTTCAAGGACGCAGCCCCCGAGCTGATCGTTCGCCAGCGCCAGGCGCTCCGCCGGGCCGACGTCGTCTTCGCCGGCGGCCGCTCCCTCCACCGGTCCGTCGTTCGGCAGGGACGCGAGGACGCCCACCTTGTGCCAAGCGGTGTCTCGACAGAGCACTATGCGGCCGCCGCCCGGCGGGCCAACCGCGAAAGGCACCGCCCGGTCGCCGGCTATGTCGGCGTTCTCGACGAGCGGCTCGACCTCGACCTCATTGCGGAGGCCGCGGCGCTGCTGCCGGACTGGGACATCCAGATGATCGGGCCGGTGTGCAAGATCGACCCGGCCAGCCTCCCCCAGGCACCGAACATCAGCTACCTGGGCCAGCAGCAGTATGCCGACCTGCCGCGGTTGATGGCCAACCTCGACGTCGCCCTGATGCCCTTTGCCCTCAACGAGGCAACCCGGTCGATCAGCCCCACGAAGACGCTCGAATACCTCGCCTGCGCCCTGCCCGTTGTCTCGACACGCGTCCCCGACGTCGTCGCCGACTTCGAAGGCGTTGTCGACCTGCAGGATGACGGCCAGGGGTTCGCTGCGGCGTGCCGCAGGCTCGCGGGCCGCGCCGGGGAGGAAGGCACTCCCGAGCTGAAACGCCTCCTGAAACGGCACCACTGGGACCGGATCGCCGTCCTCATGGAGAAACTGGTCTTCGCTCCAGCGGAAACACGGATCGCCGCGTCGGCAGAAGCGACAGCCTGACCATCATGGCCGAGGGGGAGGCCAGCCAGGGCGGGGCCGGATCAGCAGAGCATCCGGCCCCTCGACATCTGATCCTGCACCTGAGCGATACCCACTTCACCGGCACCGGGCGGCTTTACGGCGGCGTTGACAGCGAAGCCCGGCTCACGCAGCTGCTCCGCGAGACTGTCGCCTCGGGGGTCCGCCCCGAGGCGATGGTCTTTACGGGGGACCTCGCGGACCGGGGCGAGGCGTCGGCCTACGAGCGGCTGCGGTGCCTTGTCGAACCGGTGGCGCAGGAACTTGGAGCGCAGCTGATCTGGGTGATGGGTAACCACGACGAGCGGGCAAGGCTGCGCCGGACGCTGCTTGGCGAGCGGCCGGAGGAGACCCCGCTTGACGAAGTTCACTGGCTGGGCGGCCTGCGCATCATTGTCCTTGACACCTCGGTTCCCGGACACCACTACGGCGAGCTGACCGCCCGCCAGCTCGACTGGCTGGCCGCTGAGCTCACCCGCCCTGCCGCCGAGGGCACCCTCCTTGCGATGCATCATCCGCCGATGCCGATGATCCAGAACCTTGCGATCCTCACCGAACTGCGCCGCCAGGACCTCCTTGGCGAAGTGGTGCGCGGCACCGACGTCCGCTTGATCCTTGCGGGCCACCTCCACTTCTCCTCGAGTGCGATGTTCGCCGGCATACCGGTGTCGGTGGCGTCGGCCACCTGCTACACGCAGGACCTCAACGTTCAGGTTGGCGCCTCCCGCGGCCATGACGGCGGCCAGGCGTTCAACCTGGTGCATGTGTACCCGGACACCATCGTGAATTCCGTTGCATCCCTGGGGACGTTCGCCACCGTGGGGGAGTACGTCAGCGCCGAGGAAACGCACCGGCGGCTCCGCGCGGCCGGTGCCCCGGCGGGGAGACGGGCGGCCCGACGGTAGGCGGCCCAGCTGTGAACAGGGCAGCAAAAAGAGACGGCAAAAAGGGACCCCTCCGCAGTGCGGCGGGGTCCCTTCGGCGTTAGCTGGAAGTGTTGGAGGGACTAGCCCTGGCGAGCCTTGACGCGGCTGTCCTTCTTGTTGATCAGGAAGGTGCGTCCGCGGCGGCGTACGATCTGGGATCCGGGAATCTGCTTCAATGCCCTCAGCGAGTTGCGAACCTTCATAACTTGCTCCTTTTGCTAGGGAAAGGGCGGGGTGGGCGGTACGCCTCTCACCGGCAATCCCTGGCTGGGGACTGCTTCTGCCTTTTCACCCACTAGAACACCAACGAGGCGCTGTTTGTTCCCGGACGGACGCGACGTGATGCAGAAGCCCGGGGACTGGAGTTCGGTGACGTTTCCGACGGTTGCGCGCAGGGTGCACTCTGCCCAGACTCCGCCGGTGTGCGCCTGTCAGGTAATTTAGGTGAAACTGCCGGACCCGGAAATTAGAGTGTAGGTACGCGGCCAAGTTCCGGTCAGCGACTCCAATTTGGGGGGAATCATGAAGAATTCCATCGCACTTACCGCCGCTCTGCTCATCGGGCTCGGGCTGTCGGGCTGTGGCGGGGCGGACCCGGCAGGAACGCCCCCGAGCGAGGCCCCCACGACACAGGACGCAATTGAGGAAGTCCCCTCCAATCAGAGTGTGGCGTTCGGCGACACCGTGACCTTCGAGGGGGGTGTGGAGGTGACCGTTGAATCCCAGGGCTTCCAGGCCGCTTCCGGTAGCGCAGCAGGGGCAGTCGACGGCCAGTATGCGGTCTTCGAGATCACCGTGGTCAACAACAGCGAGGAAGAAGTGGACGGCGGCCTGATGAATCTGCCAACGGTTCGTGCCGGTGCCTCAGGGACAGCGGTTCAGCCGGTTGTCGATTCAGACACGGGCATCGGCATGGACGTCCTCTCGACGATCCCGGCCGGCGGAACCCAAACCGCAAAGTTTGCCTACGGCATTGCCGCTGCTGATGCGGACATCATCCAGATGGAGATCACGGACCCAACCTCGACCGGCGAGGACGCCATCTATCAGGGCGCAATCGAGTAGACGCCCGCAGGCGAAGACCCGACCGGCGGAACGCGGTGGGCGCAGCTCGACGTCGACCTGTACCGCCGCGACAGCGGCCTGCTCTGGCTGGAGGAGGTCGGTGTGTCCGCGCAGATGCTCCGCGTGGATCAGGTCGACCAAACAGCCCGTAGACCTCCTTCATGAGGTGTGGGAGCGCGGAAGGGAGGGCCCGAATACGGCGGGGCGTAGGGTGGAAGGTGGACGAAAGGAGCACTTCATGAAGAAAATCCTCATGGTACTGACCAGCGTTTCCGAGATCGGCGATACCGGCGAGAAGACCGGCTACAACGTGGCCGAAGCTGCACATCCCTGGAAGGTCTTCAAGGATTCCGGGCATTTCGTCGACTTTGCGTCAATCAAGGGCGGCCAGCCCCCGCGCGACACGGTGGACTCGGATGACCCGATCCAGGTCGCCTTCACGGAGGACGAGACCACGCGTGCCGGCCTCTACAACACTGCCCGCGTCGACGTCGTGAACCCCGACCAGTACGACGCCGTCTACCTCGTGGGTGGCCACGGCACCATGTGGGACTTCCCGGACAGCGAAGGCCTGCAGAACCTGGTGGCCAGCGTCTACAACGCCGGCGGCGTCGTGGGAGCGGTCTGCCACGGGCCGGCCGGTTTGGTGAACGTGGAGCTGGACAACGGGTTCCGCCTCGTCGAGGGCCGGAGGGTGGCCGCCTTCACCAACGAGGAAGAGGTTGCCGCGGGGAAGGACAAGGTCATCCCGTTCTTCTTGGCCGACCGGCTGGAGGAACAGGGCGCCACCCACGTCTCCGCTGATGTCTTCGAGGAGAAGGTCGTGGTTGACGAGCGGTTGGTGACCGGCCAGAACCCAGCCTCGGCCGCCGGCGTGGCCAAGGAGATGGAGAAGCTCCTCGCGGAGGTCATCCACCAGGAGAAGGCCGAGGAGCAGCACGAGGCGCAGGCTCTGCGTGCCGAGAAGGACGCCGAGAAGGCCGCTGCGGAAGCGGAGCACTAACGCCTGCAGCCCATTGCAACTGGCGGCCGCCCGACGATAAGGCGGCCGTCAGTTGCCGCCTGTGCGCCGGCGTTTTACGGGTACCTGCCAGACAAAGCAATGGCCCTGCTTCCCTCTGTTTACAAGGGGAAGCGGGGCCTCGCTACGTGGCAGTTGCCCTCGTCGCCATATTGGCTCTGGTCTCCCCGGCACTCGCTGAACAACTAGGTATACGGATCGACACCTCATCCCGTGCGCTGAAGGGCCTACTAACGGGCAGGGTCATCTGGTTTTCCATCAGGTGCAGCGTCACCTGGCGGAGGGTCGTCTGGCAGAGAATCATCCTTGAGCCCCGGGTCCTGGTGATGAATCCAGGCGGCCAGTTCGCACTTTTCGGCCTCACTTATTTCGAGCCCTGCTACTTCTGCCCGCCGTAGGACGCTACCGAACAAGGCTTGGGCTATTTTCGTCGCGTCTGGGGACGGTTCACTGGGTGGGAATGACCTGATCCCTCCGGTGTCGAGGAAGTCTGGGATGAAGGTGTGCTCGAACAGACGCCTGCTGCGGTGCGGTTGCGCAGGGAGGCAGAGTCCCCGGTGGACGACAGGCTCGCGCAGGACGAGGTCCTTGGGCGGACGACCGCTGCGGGCCCTGACATCACTCAGAGCCCTCTGTGAATCAGTGGCCGCGAAGGCGAATCCGTCGTCAGTGAATGTTGGGCCCCAGGACGTCCCCGTGGACAGGTGATGGCGGATGCCCGCAATGTCGGGATACTGCGCGTCGGGAACGATCGGGAGTCCCACTCCCCGATCCAGCATAATTTCCTCGTCCAGGTCGAGCTTGTGATCCGAGGGCAAGTAGGCGACTTGGTTGAGAAATTTGCACACCTCCCGCCATGCGCCAACGCCACAACATAATGCCGCTTATGTTGTGGGTGACCTTCGAGATGTCGCCGTAAGGTTTCGCCATGGCAGTGCTGGCGTCGTGGTCGATCCGTCGGCGACCGGCGATTATGGAACGAGCGGGCTGCAAGGAGGAAGCTGATGACCGGACGCAGGGGATACGACCCGGCCAACAAGGACGAGGTGTTCGATGCGCTGCGCCGCAAGATCCTGGCTGACCGGCTGAAAAACTCTTGACGAGGGGCTCGGCCGTGAAACTTCACCCGAGGTGCGAAGTCTGACCGGATGAAGCTGCCACCGATCAAGGTGCGGTCTGGCGGGCGACTTCCAGAGACGACATGAGGCGGCGAGCGTTCCCGGGTGAGCTCAGCAGGTAGCTTGTCTCCTCCAGCGCGTCGTACTCATCCTTCGACATCAACACCGCGGATCCACGCTTGGACACGATCTCAACCTCCGTTCGGTCCACGTTGATCTGTTCAATGAGACCGACACGGTCCCGTCGAACCTCGCTGGTTGATACCGCCGTCACTGCCTCCGGGTGGTGCGGCTACGTCGAGGCTTAATGGTAGGCGTCGACGATGGACTGGGGGATCCGGCCACGGGGCTTACGGAGTACCCGTTGGCCTGGGCCCACTGGCGGGTGAGCCGGGCGGTTAGAGTGAGAATCCGCCGTCAGTGGTGAGTATCTGCCCCACGACCCAGCTCCCCGCCGAGGTGGCCAGCCATCCGATGAGTTCCGCCGGGTCCTCTGGGATCCCGACACGACCGAACGGTGTGCTCGCAATGTATTGGTTGAGATCCTCGAGGGACCTGTCAGTGGTTCCGGGATCCATGTATCCGGTGTTGACCGGGCCCGGGTTGATTGTGTTGAGCACGATCCCGAGCTCCAGAAGCTCGGCAGCAACTGTGCGGGTGACTCCGGCAAGTGCTGCCTTGCTGGTGGCATACGCTACTTCTCCGCGCATTGCGCCGTGAATTTGTCCGGATGTCATCCAGAACACGTGACCCTGGGCCCCTACATATGGCCCGGTACCGACGATCCGGTCTCCGGGCCGTCGCGGTTCTTCGCTCCGAGGTGTCCGGAGTCGTGCGAATTCGGCGGTAAGGAGCAGGGTGGAGCGGGTGTTGACGTTCCAGAATGAGTTCAGCCGCTCAGGTGTCATGTCGAGGATGCTGCCGTCGTCTCCGCTTTTCGCGTGATTGCATACGAGAAGGTCTATCGTTCCGGTGAGGGCGGCGGCAGTGGCTATGACCGGGGGAATGGTGGACGGGTCAGAGAGGTCTGCGGGGACATCAGCGAATTGCGCGCCCTCAGTCAGCTGCGCTTGGATCTGGGCTCGGACCGTACTGAGGTCGTCTCCTCCCCAGGGGAGGTCCAGATCGTGCGGTCGGTGATGGTGGATGACGACGTTCGCGCCGAGCGATGCGAGCTTCGTGGCGACAGCGAAGCCGATACCTCGGCGCCGAGAGACACCGGTAACGAGGGCGGTCTTGCCGTGCAGGGGCAGGGAAGTGGACATGGTGAACCTTTCGATCGCGCCATACACAGGCGCATGGAGGAGGGTCGAAGGAGGCTCAGCAGGACTTCATGAGCCCAACAGTATCGATCCCCGTCGGCTCCGACAATTTCGGTCGAGGCCATCTGATAACTGATTTGTAGCTGGGACGCTCATCGTTGATAGCGCACTGAGCTGACATGCACTTGTACGCCGGCTGTACAGGCACGGGATGGACAGCACTGGATAGTGCCCGGTGCATTCGCCCGGCTGTCGCATCTGTCCGAATCCAGTGATGACCAGATCGTTCGTACGAGCGGGGTGGCATAAACGACCGTATCCGGTTGCTTGTTGCGCCGTTCCGCGGGTCTGATTTTCCTCATAGTTTTGCGGTCTGCTGTCGATGTCCGCGGTGGTCGGGTGTCAGGATAGTAAGGACCTTGGATAGGGTCCTCGAACCCTGAGGAGAAAATATGTCGAAGTACCTGATCCTGATCTATGAAAATGAGAGCTCATACGAGGCTGCCCCGCCGGAGTTGATGGATGAGGTGATGCAGGAGCACGCTGTTTTCAGCAAGGGTGTTCCTGCCCTGGGCGCTTCTATTATTGGGGGTGACTGGCTGCACCCGACCGCGACGGCTACGAGCATCAGTGGTGGGTCAGACGTAGTTGATGGACCATTCGTGGAAACCAAGGAGGCGCTTGGGGGCTACTACGTCATTGAAGCTCCCGACCTTGATACTGCGTTGGCCGTCGCCAAGACAGTTCCTGCCCGGTTCGGGGGCGTTGAAGTCCGTCCCATCGTGAACTTTGAGGGCTAACCCGGTTTACACGCCGTGAGTTTCACGGACGCCGCCTCGGTCGCGGCTGCCGTGGCCGACGCGCACCGTCGTGATTGGGCTTTTGTGCTCGCCGCGACGGTGCGTGTCACTCGTGACCTGGACATCGCGGAGGAGTGCGTGCAGGAGGCCTTTGCGACTGCGTTGACGGACTGGCGCCGTAACGGTGTGCCCGATAAACCTGGCGCATGGTTGACAACGGCGGCGCGAAGGCGGGCACTGAATGTACTTCGGCACCGGAAGGTTGAAGCTAGGTACCTGCCGCTGCTTGTCGAGGACGATATTTTGCCGGGTCCTGAGGACACAATCGGAGAGGACCCGCCGATTCCTGATGATCGGCTGCGGCTTGTGGTGACATGCTGCCACCCTGCATTGGAACAGCCGGCCCAGGTTGCACTGACGCTGCGGCTGCTGTGCGGGATGTCTACCGCGGAAGTGGCACGTGTGTTTCTGGTCAGTGAGCCGACAATGGCGGCGCGTATCACCAGGGCGAAGAAGAAGATCACCGTCGCCCGCGTGCCGTACCGGGTTCCTTCCGCTGCTGACCTGCCCGAACGGATCGACGCCGTCCTTCTTGTGGTTTATTCGCTTTTCACGGCCGGGCACACCGCACCGGCGGGGGAGGAGCTGGTGCGTCGTGATCTTGTGGAACGGTCCCTTGAGCTTGTCTTCATGCTGCGTCGGCTGCTTCCGGACAACCCTGCTGTGGCCGGGTTGATGGCGTTGTTGCTGCTTACCGATGCGCGCCGGGAAACCCGAACAACGTCTGGGGGACGGTTGCTGTTATTGGAAGAGCAGGACCGTTCCCGCTGGGACCACGACACTATTGCCCACGGTGTGTCCTTGGTCCGGGAGGCACTGAGAGCCCGGCCGCCGTCCAGGTATGCACTGCAGGCAGCTATTGCAGCCGTGCACGCCACGTCGCGCACCTGGCAGGATACTGACTGGCACGAGATTCTTGCTATATACGACGTTCTGGTTCAACTGTGGCCCTCACCCGTAGTATCGCTGAACCGGGCTGTAGCAGTGGGGTTCGCTTTGGGCCCTGCTGCGGGGCTGACCGCTTTGGACGCCCTTTCCGGGGAACCTCAGCTGGCCCGGTACGTCTATCTGCCAGCCGCGAGGGCTGACCTGCTGCGGCAGTTAGGCTGCACCAGTGAAGCGCGGACCGCCTACACCGAAGCACTGGCACGGACCAACAACGCCGTCGAACGAACATTTCTTGAGGACCGCCTACGCACCTTAACGGACAGAAACGAGCCCATTCGCTAAAACCGCGCGTTAACCCGACAACCAAATGACAACCGGGTCACTCAAAAGTCCCTTCGGCACTCCCAAGAGCGAAGACTGCATAGGTCACAAACGACCCGTTGTGCACCAGGACGTTCTGTGACACTTTGGAGGGCATAGTGTGAACTTTCTCGAAGATGGCGGGGTTTTATCTGCCTTCGATGGCGGGGTGGCATTGGCTAAGTGGTGCCGATGACGAGTGTGCTGCGGGCTGCTTCCACGACGTCGTTGGTGATGACGTGGAGGTCGTTGATTTTGAGGATGCGCTCAATCTGGGGGAAGAGTCGCTCGAGGAGCCGGAAGTTACCGCGGGTGATGCGTTCGATGGTTGCGGCGGCTTGGGCGTCGGTGAAGTCGTCCGGGTTGAACTTCTGACCGAGGCGGGTCCATTGGCGGTGGAGGACGAAAACTAGTTCGTCGTGTCCTAGCGGTCTGTATTGGTGAGCGAAGCCGAGCCGGCTGTAGAGCTGGGGGTAGCGGCTGAATTGTTTGTCGAGGCCTGGCAGCGGCCGTGTGAATCACGGTGTCGACCTTCTATGCAAGAGCGGTGATGATGGCCGCATCGCGTATGTGGCTAACGACGGCGTCCACTTCCGGGTCGCGTGGGCGGTCGGCGGGGTCCTCGGTGCGGACGAGGGTGACGACGGAGTGGCGACCTTGAATGAGGGCCTTGAGGACGGCTGAGTCGATGTAGCCGGTCGCTTCGGTAAGAAGGACGTGCATAGTGTTTCTTTCAATCAGCAGCACCGCAGCTGCGGTGTAGGGAGGGAGGGACGGCAGCGGGGCCGTCCCCCCTCCCTCAGGTGCGCTGGCCTCAGGGACGCTCGATCACAGCGGTGGCCTGTACCTCGATGCGCAGACCGGAGAGGACGAAGTCGATTCCTCCGACAATGGCGGTCGGAGCGAAGTTCTCGTCCATCAGTTCGTGGCAGATGTCGATGAATTCGAACGCATCGCGGGCGTCGGCCAGGTACACCGTCAGATTGACGATGTTGGCCAGGTTCGTGCCCGCGGCCTCGAGAGCCAGTCCGACGTTGTGGAGGGCCTGACGGGCCTGGGCACCGAACTCGGGCGAAACGATGTTGTAGTCCTTATCGACGCCGGTCTGCCCGGCGACGAACGCGAAATCGCCGGCCGTTACGCACTGCAGGTAGGCGTACTTGCGGGAGTCGCCGAGCCCAGGGACATCGATGTTGGTTTTAGTGATCATGACTGTGCTCCAATTCTTCGGTTATGAACGTCTCAGCGGACAGCGGCCGGTTCGATCAGGAGCGTCTCGGTGACGTAGGCCCGAGCCTTGACGAGTGCCTGCTCACGCTGCTCATCGCTGAGGCGTACAGGCTCGTGAGTGACGAAGGGCTGCACCACGTCGTACCCGACGAACTCGAACATCCCGCGGTGGACGTGGTAGAGGAAGTCATCGAGCTCGCCGTAGCCGCCGGGCGCGGAGGCTGCGCCGGAGGCGAAGGATTGCTCAGCGCCTCCCGTCGTGAGGAGCATCATGGCTTTCTTGTTCGTCATGCCGCCCTCGTCGAGAATGCCGTACTCGCCGCCGAAAATGGCGCCGAGCACGAACACCTGGTCGATCCAGCCTTTGAGGATTGCGGGCATGGAGAACCACCACACCGGGAATGACAGCACGAGCAGGTCGGCGTCCTGCAGCTTGGCCAGGTGTGCCCCGACCGGTTCGGGGAGCGTGCCTTCAGCGAAGGCCTGCATCTGCTCGGCCTGGGGCTTGAAGTAGCCCGGGCCGTCCATGAACTGTTCGCGGCTCAGAACAGGGTTCCAGCCAATGTCGTACAGATCAATGAAGTCGACCTCGACGCCCTCCGACCTCAGCTGCTGGGCAACTGCAGAAGCCTGGGCGGACGAGAACGAGGCGGGCTCGGGGTGGGCGTGAACGATCAACGCACGCCTGATGGGGTTGCTCGAATCAGTGAAAGTCATGCCCTCATCATATAGACATTTAGCAAATCGTCTATTAGATCCGGTGTTGAAGCTGCGCCATAAGCTCGTCCACCTGCGTGCCGACGCGCCGGTAGTGCGTCCACTTGCCGATTCGAGTCGATTCCACGAGGCCGGCCCGCTCCAAGGAGTTCATGTAGACCGATATGGTTGGCTGCGCAAGACCCGTCTTGGCCGCGAGGTGCGTCACGCACACCCCATACTCCTCGCGATCGGCAATGGGTTCGTACTCCGCGAAGGACTCTTCGGGCGTGCGCAACCACTCCATAATCTGAAAACGCGTAGGGTTGCCGAGAACCTTGAGGACCTCGACGAGTGATAAAGACATACTCCATGGTCTCACCAGGTACCGACGCAGGCGCTGCGTCCAGCGTTTCGCATCCCTCGCCGGTGAAGCTACCGAATGTCAGGCATCGATTGATGCACAGCTCCGGGACCGGCCGGAGAACGGCGGTTGGAAAGCTCGTGCTGGTGAAAAACCGATTGATCAGCGGTCGATATACAGGCGGAGGTCTACCAGCAGACCGCTCCTACCCTCTTTCCTCTGCCATGAATCAACCGAAAGCACAACGAAAAAGACGCGATACGGTGCATGTAGCCGATAGTCCGCTCAAAGCGGCATAGACGACCTCACTGGAAACGAACGTTCCCGGGCAGGGCGGCCCCGTAAGCTATGACACGCCGAGACCTGCTGCCCGAAACCCAACGGCCACAACGTCATGGAACCCATCGCTAAGGCATCTGATGCACGACCGATGCTCCGGCAGCCCGGACCGTATACCGGGGAAGCCTGCTCGATCGCTGGTGGCAAAAAGCCTCAGGGGACGCCGACCCCTTGCGTCCTGTTGTGCTTGTTGGCGCAGCTACCCCGCCAATCAGTCTCCAAAAAGCCCGCCATCTTCGAGAAAAGTCACAGGCATCGACGGGTCCCAACGAGGGCGCAGAAGCCATGTGCGAAAGTGCGGCGGTCGGTCATGGTGCTCCCACGGGTTTTGCCACTCTTTCTAGAGTGTTGCTTGGGGTACAGGCCAACACCACAAGCCTTAAAAATACTGGTCAGCGCTAGAAGGACACTGTCTGGGATGCCGAGAGCCGACCGAGTACACCGTCTGTTTCGCAGGTTCTCCCCTAGGCCGGTCCATCGAATCGGGTTCAGCCATCCTGGACGGTGATAGGGGCGCGCGCAGGAATTCCTCGACTTGTTTCCCGGCACCGAGGACAGCATGTCCTGAGGGCAGCCGCCCCCCAGCGCGGGTCGCTTGAAATCTGCCTGCGCCCGCTTCGTGACCCGGTGCGGAAGCATGTCTCGCGAAGAGTTTTGCCAATTCTTTGCCAATGAGACACCGCTGGGCAAAGCGAAGGCCCCTACTTCCCAGCAACAGCGGGGGAGTAGGGGCCTTTTCAGTTGGCGGTGACGGTGGGATTTGAACCCACGTTGGCTTTTACACCAAACAACATTTCGAGTGTTGCACCTTCGGCCGCTCGGACACGTCACCAACGCCGCTACTTTACCGGGTTTGGCGCCCAGTGCCCAAACGGGCTCCGGCCGGCGTCCGTGAACCCCCGAATCCGGGCCTTCAGAGCTCGATGACCTCGTTCTTCCCTGGGTCCGGCTTGTGCCCTGTGACGAGGCCTTTAACCGTTTTGACGACGGACACGACCCGGGGGGAGTCCATCGACCAGTACTCAGCCGAATGCGCGTCCACCTTGATGAGGGAGACGGCCGGATCGTCCCTGCCGTTCTCGAACCATGCCGAAACCGACGGACCCCAGAGCTCGTCGATCTTCGCCTGGTCGCGGCTGAGGGAGGCGGTGCCTGCGATCGAGAGGTAGCCCTTCCCGGTGCTGATCGACACGTTCACCTGCGGGTTGGCCCGGATTTCGTCCGCCTTGGGCGAGGGGTCCTCGGTGAAAAACCACAGGTCGCCGTCGAAGTCCTTCCCATGCACCGCAAGCGGGCGGCTGACGAGCTGTCCCTGCAGGTTCGTTGTGGTGAGGATCGCGATGTCCGCCTTGTCCAGGATCTTCCTCAGTTCCTGCATGCCGTCCTGCTGGGTATCCATCAGTGCTCCTTGCTTCTCGGAAAAGCTTCTTGGAGGTGCCTGTCCATCAAGCGTAGGCATCACAGTGCGGGGGCGGAACCCGTCCGGTGGCTTGCAAAAAAGTCCTTGAGCAGGGCCGCACATTCGGCCTCGCGGACTCCGGGGAACACCTCGGTCCAGTGGTTCAACCGGCGTTCACGCAGCACGTCGAACACCGAACCTGACGCTCCCGCCTTGGGATCCCATGCACCGAAGACCACCCGAGGAATCCGGGCGAGCACCGAAGCGCCGGCGCACATGGCGCACGGCTCGAGGGTGACAACCAGGGTGCAGCCCTCCAGCCGCCAGCCGCCCAGCACCGCTGCGGCCTGCCGGATCGCCTGAACCTCCGCGTGGGCTGTCGGATCTCCGAATTCCTCCCGCTGGTTCCACCCGGTGCCGAGTACCTCCCCGCCGGGCCCCACTACGACGGCGCCGATTGGCACATCGCCACTGGCGCCCGTTCGGGCGGCGGCCTCAAGCGCCAGGCCCATCCACCGCTCGTGGTCGGAAGCGGAGCCGGGAAGGGAAGGGGTCATGATCCCAATGGTACTTTTGACCTATGCGCGTACTGGTAGTCGACCATCCCCTTGTTGCTCACAAACTGACCGTTCTCCGGGACAAGCGGACGTCCTCTCCGGGGTTCCGCATGCTGACCGAGGAACTTGTCACCCTGCTCGCCTACGAAGCGACCCGTGACGTTCGAGTGGAGAAGGTGACCGTAGAAACACCCGTCACCAGCGCCGAAGGCACCGGACTGGTCAAGCCCACGCCGCTGGTTGTGCCGATCCTCAGGGCGGGCCTGGGCATGCTCGAGGGCATGACGCGCCTTGTGCCGACGGCCGAGGTCGGGTTCCTCGGCATGGCACGGAACGAGGAGACGTTCGAGGCAATCACCTACGCCGAGCGGCTACCCGATGACCTGACCGGGCGGCAGGTATTCGTACTCGACCCCATGCTCGCCACGGGCGGGACGCTGCGCGAGGCAATCAAGTTCCTGTTCAAGCGCGGAGCGGCCGACGTGACCTGCATCTGCCTCCTCGCCGCTCCCGAGGGTCTCGCGGCCCTGCAGGAGGAACTCGAGGGCAAAAACGTGACGATCGTACTTGCCTCGATCGACGAGCGATTGAACGAAAAGTCCTACATTGTGCCCGGCCTGGGCGACGCCGGTGACCGGCTCTACGGGATCGTCGGCTGATCGCGGCGCGCGAGCGTAACGTACTCCACGAATGTTGAGTTCCTTGTTACTTGCGAGTAAGGGATTATTGCGTGCAATAATTTGGAGCGTGAACACCAACTCAGGAGCATCTGCAGCCGCAGCTCTCGCCGCGGGCCCCGCGCACCGCGTGGGATTCCGCAGTTGTCGAATGCACGCGTAACGGTTCTACCCCAACCTAAATACGCATTCCCCGATCGCCGACGGGAACCACTTAGATCTCGTTCAGACCGGGCGCCCCAGCATTCGCGCCGTCATTACGGCGAATCACATTGAGGTCGTTTTCATGTCAGTTCCATCGGGCTACGTCCATATATCCCTACGCACTCCCCAGAACCGTGGCGGCAGTGCCCTCAGGCCGCAGTACGGGCAGGGGCACTCTACCTACGCCCAGGCGGCTGCTCCATCCTTCGCCCCGCCTGCCCACCGACCCCTCCAGTCCGTCGGCGGCACCAAGCACCCAATCACCGCGCCCACTCCTGTGGTGACGCCCAACGGGATTCCCGGGCCTCAGGCCGTTTCCGGCGACACGAGCGCACGGGGCTTCGTACTCTACGTAGCCCTCGACGAGGAAACCGCCGCTGCCAACGGGACCACCCTGTCTCGCCTGGCACAGGACGTGCGGGCCTATGTCCGTTCGATCGTTCCCACAGCGGAAAGCCACGCAGCAGTGGCCCTCGCGCCGGCAGACGCACCCGGAAGCGACATCGACGTCGTCCGTGCCGCGCTCGGTGATCCCACGGTGATGCGCCGCCCCCGCACGGACCACCAGCACCCCCAGCCCGGTGCGGCGGCCCGCCCCAGCGGAGTCCTCATCGACCTCTCACGCCGTGAAGTGCACCTCGACGGAGAAGCGCTGAACCTCACGTTCAAGGAGTTCGAGCTGCTGAACTACCTGGTTGAAAACGGGGCCCGGACTGTATGCCGCGAGGAACTGCTCTGCGGTCTGTGGCGCAACGTCGACGAGGTGCCCAACGAGCGCACCATCGATGTGCATATCCGCCGGCTGCGTTCCAAGCTCGGGCGCCTGGCCAACACCGTGCGCACAGTACGCGGGCAGGGGTACCGCTTCTACGACCACCCTGAAGTTGTGGTGTGGGCAGCACCTGAGTACTCGATCTAGGACGCCTTCCCGGGCCGATAGACTTCAGCCCATGGCAACCGATCACCTCAAGCGGCTCATGCTGCTGCGCCACGCGAAGGCCGAATGGCGGGCAGGAGTGCCCGACCATGAGCGCTCACTGAGCACCCGTGGGCACCTCGACGCCCCGCTCGCAGGTCGCTGGATGGTTGACAACGACTCCGTCCCCGACCTGATCCTGTGCTCCACGGCGCTGCGCGCCCGGCAGACGACCACGTGGGTGTGCAAGGAGCTCGGGGACAAGGCACCAACCCCGAAGCTCGAGGAGGGGCTGTATGCGGCCCGCCCCGAGGAGATCCTCGCCATCATCAATAATGTTCCGGCAACGGTCACGAGCCTTCTCGTCGTCGGGCACATGCCGGGCGTCCAGGATCTCGCCATGCGCCTGGCGTCGGTCGACTCCGACGAGGACGCCGTCATGGAGATGGCCACCCACTATCCCACCGCCGGACTCACAGTCCTCAGGCACGACCGCGACTGGGCCGAACTGGACGGACGGGATGCCGCCGTCACCGATTTCGTCGTACGCAGGGCCTAGTTGTACCAGGGCCTAGTTCTACCCAGGGCCTAGAGGCCGTACTTTTCGAGCAGACGGAGCCAGACCTCGCTGACGGTGGGGTACGGCGGTACTGCGTGCCAGAGCCGGTCGAGCGGCACTTCCCCAACGATCGCGATTGTGGCCGAGTGGAGCAGTTCAGCGACGTCGGGTCCGGCGAAGGCGACGCCGACGATGACCTTCCGGTCCTCGTCAACGACCATGGTGGCCCACCCCTTGTAATCGTCCGAATGGATCTGACTCCCCGCGACGGTGATGGGGAGCGAGGTCTCGGAGGTGCGGATGCCGTCGGCGCGTGCTTGTTCCGCGGTGCGTCCGACCATTGCGATCTCCGGATCGGTGAAAACCACTTGGGGGACGGCGTAGTGGTCGGCCGTGGCTGTGTATTTGCTCCACTCGGGCGCCGTGTCGCCGAGCGTACCGGCTGCACGCGCCACAATGGCATCGGAGGTGACGCGGGCCTCGTACTTGCCCTGGTGGGTGAGCAACACCTTCGCAGCGGCGTCACCGACCGCATACAGCCAGTCTGCGCCGACAGCGCGCCCGGTCTGGTCGAAGGACAACGTCTTGGGATCAATTCCCAGTTCCTCCAAGCCCAGCCCCCGGGTGTGCGCTGTGCGCCCTGTCGAGACGAGGAGCTTGTCCCCCCGGACGTGCCGGTTCCCGGAGACCGTGAGGATGAACCGCCCGTCGGGATCGAGTTCGACCGACTCCGTTGAGGTGTCGGTGAGGATTTCGATGTTGTCCCGGCGCAGGCCCTTCTCCACCAACTTGACCGCTTCGGCCGGGTAGTTCCCCAGGATCCGGTGCCGCGCCACGATTGTCACTTTCGAGCCAAGGCGCGCGAAGGCCTGGGACAGCTCGACTCCCGAGACGCCTCCACCGAGCACTGCGAGGCGCTCCGGCACTTCCTTCGCCGAGGTCGCATCGCGGGTGCCCCAGTAGTCAAGGCCGGCAAGCCCCTTGATCGGCGGCTCGTTCGGCGTTGAGCCGGTTGCGAGGACGACCACATGGCGGGCGCTGACGCGGGTGACGCCGTCGTCGTTCGTCACCTCGACCTCACGCTCGCCGCTGATTCGGGCCGAGCCGCGCAGCAGGCTGATCTTCGCGCCGTCGACCCAGCTCACCTGGGAAGCGTCGTCCCAGTTGTTCGTCATTGTGGTCCGCCGCTCAAGGACCTGCTGCACGTCGAGCTTGCCCGTGACGGCTTCGCGCGCGCCGGCAACCGAACGTGCGCGGTTGAGGACCGAGCCGGAGCGCAGCAGTGCCTTGGAGGGCATGCATGCCCAGTAGGAGCATTCACCTCCCACAAGCTCCGATTCGACAAGCACCGCCTCCAAGCCCGCGGCCACAACCCGTCCGGCCACGTTTTCGCCCGCGGCGCCTGCGCCGATCACAATCACATCGGTTTCCCGTGCTTCGCTCATGTGCAGAGCTTTCCACCTGCGCCGGAACGGGGCAAGAGTCCTTGGGCCGGGCGCCGGGGAACGGAAGGGAGGGCCGGGGGTGCCGCGACGCTGGTGTTCATGGCGGGTGGCGGGAATCTGCGCGCTGGCGTGGGAATTCGTCGTCGGGAGGCGGCTGCCCTGCCGGTCCGGATCGAAGCCTGCAGCGGCTGCGATTTCCTCGACCGGGGGTTTATTAACGGAACTTTACGGGTGGCGCCCGCCAATCCGCTTCGGAGCACAGCCCGGGCTGGTCCACCCTCGCCAAGGAGCAGTGTCCCCGGGCGAAGGAGCACGGTCTACGGACGGGAGCGGAAAAGAAAAGAGGCCCCGGTCGGAACCGGGGCCTCATTCACATCGATGTGCGCGCGAAGGGATTCGAACCCCCAACCTTCTGATCCGTAGTCAGATGCTCTATCCGTTGAGCTACGCACGCATCCAATAAGCTCTTCCGGCGTTGCGCCTTCCGTCTTACCAGCGGGCCGTTTGGCCGTAGACAACTTTACAGGCAAAAAGCATCTGCACCTAATTGCCTCTAAGGCTCCCCGTGAACTAGACCGGTCTATGTGACCTTCGTCACATAAACGAAGCATGGGCCGGGCCGATTCCGTGCAGTTGCAGTGTTTTCCCTCAACGCCGGGCACCCCGCACGGCAAAAAAGCCGCCGGAGCGCCGGTTCCGCCGCCTTAGCATCGATACACACCATGCACCCAACGAAGGGAACAGTAATGGGAGATTCCGTGCGCCAGAAGGTTGACGGTAATTTCGGCACGGCCGACCAGAGTCCTGCTGCCGCGGTGGGAACCGCCGGCACAGCGCCCACCACCCACGCTCGCCTGCTTGCCTGGGTTGAGGAAGTCGCGGCGCTTACACAGCCGGACAGCGTGTACTGGGTCAATGGATCGGAAGAGGAAAACCGGGCGCTGACCGATGAGCTGGTCGAGGCCGGCACCCTGGTCCGCCTCAATCCCGAAACCTTCCCCAACTCCTTCGCGGCGTTTTCGGACCCCAAGGACGTCGCCCGTGTCGAGGAGCAGACCTTCATCTGCTCCGAGGACGAGCGTGCGGCCGGCTTCACCAACAACTGGATGGATCCGGGGGAGATGAAGAACAAGCTGCGCCTGCTCTTCAACGGGTCGATGCGCGGCAGGACCATGTACGTGATCCCATTCGTCATGGGACACCTCGACGCGGAGGATCCCAAGTTCGGCGTCGAAATCTCCGACAGCGGGTACGTTGTTGCCTCCATGCGCATCATGGCGCGCATCGGGACCGATGTGCTCGACCGGATGACCGAACTCGACGCCGACTTCGTCCCCGCACTCCATTCCCTCGGCGCGCCGCTTGAGCCGGGCCAAACGGACGTTCCGTGGCCGTGCAACGACGATAAGTGGATTGTCCACTTCCCCGAGGAACGCTCCATCTGGTCCTTCGGCTCCGGTTATGGCGGCAACGCGCTGCTCGGCAAGAAGTGTTACTCGCTGCGGATCGCATCGGTGATGGCCCGCGACGAGGGCTGGCTCGCCGAGCACATGCTGATCCTCAAGCTCACCTCGCCCCAGCAGAAGAGCTACTACCTCTCCGCCGCGTTCCCCTCGGCGTGCGGAAAAACCAACCTTGCCCTCCTCGACCCCACCATCGAAGGGTGGAAGGTCGAGACCCTCGGTGACGACATCACGTGGATGCGTTTCGGGAAGGAGGGTGAGCTGCGCGCGGTCAACCCGGAATCGGGCTTGTTCGGGGTCGCCCCCGGCACGGGCTGGGAGACGAACCCGAACGCGATGCGAGCCATCGCCAAGGGAAACTCGATCTTCACCAATGTCGCCCTGACTGACGACGGCGGCGTGTGGTGGGAGGGAATGACCAAGGAAGTGCCCGCCCACCTGACGGACTGGCGGGGCAACGAGTGGACCCCCGAGTCCGGGGAACCTGCCGCGCACCCGAACGCCCGGTTCTGCACGCCGATCGACCAGATCGATATGCTCGCCGAGGAATACTACAGGCCCGACGGCGTCGAACTCTCGGCCATCCTGTTCGGCGGGCGCCGCAAGACCACGGTGCCGCTTGTGACGCAGTCCCGCAACTGGGCGAACGGCATCTTCATGGGCTCAACCCTCTCCTCGGAGACGACCGCAGCGGCGGCCGGGCAGATCGGGCGGGTACGCCGGGACCCCATGGCGATGCTGCCGTTCATCGGCTACGACGCCGGGGACTACCTCAAGCACTGGATCGCCCTGAGTTCGAAGGCCAACCAGGAGCGGCTGCCGAAGATCTTCCTCGTGAACTGGTTCAGGCGCACAGCCGAGGGCGGGTTCGCCTGGCCCGGATTCGGTGACAACTCGCGCGTCCTGAAATGGGTTGTCGAGCGCATCGAGGGAACCGCCGACGCCGTGGAGACCCCCATCGGGTTCGTCCCGACCCCGGATGCCCTCGACCTCACCGGCCTCGACATGACCCCGGCCGAGGTTGAAGCCGCAGTGCACGTCGATTCCGCCGAATGGGCAGCCGAGCTTGAGGGAATCGAGCAGTGGTACGAGCAGTTCGGCGAATCCCTTCCCGAGGAACTCCGCGGGCAGCTCAACGAACTCAAGGAGCGTTTCACTGTCGGTTGAGTTTCACTGTCGGTTGAGCGCCAAGCAGCTGAACTGAGCGTTTGAACCGGCCTTAGGGCCGGAAGGCGGGTGGCCCTTCGTAGGCGGGGCCGCCCGTCTTCCTGCGTGCTAGTCGGAGATGTCGGCGACTGTCGCGGTGAGCTTGCGGATGAGGGTATCGGAGTCGAGGAACACAGCCGTGTCGAGAGCCCCGCTGCCCATGCCGATGCGGCGGCCAGCGAGGCGTTCATCGATGAACACCGGCCACGGAGTTGTGCTGCCGAGCGGCGTGATGGTGCCCCGCACATGTCCGGTTGCCTCGAACGCGGTTGAGGCATCGGGCAGCACCAGCTTGTTCACCCCCACCACCGTGCGGAGCTTGGGCCAGGAGATCTTCCGGGGAACGGGGATGAGGGCAAACAGGAACGTTCCGTCGTGGCGTTTGACGACCATTGACTTCACGAAGTTCGACCGGTCGGCCGTGTTTGGGTCAATTGCCGAGCGGGCGATGAACTCCACCGGGATGCCGCGCGCCGCGGCATCGGCCTGAACGCGTTCGAGCCCCGTTTTCATTCGACCATCCTAGGGGAGCACGCGCGGCCCGAAGGCAGATGTGCCGGAGAGTTACTGGCGCACCAGCGCCAGGACCCGGTTCACGATCTCCTTCAGGGTCTGCGGGTTCACCGCTTCGGCGTTGAGGCGCAGGTACGGCTCGGTGTTCGAAGGCCGGAGGTTGAACCACCAGTTGCCGTTGTCCGCGGTGAAGGTCTCCCCGTCGAGCCGGTCAATTGAGACGCCGTCGACTTCGAATTCCTCACGCACGCGGGACACCGCGGCCGGCACGTCGGCAACCCTTGAGTTGACCTCGCCCGAGGAGAAGTACGGCTCGTATTCGCGGCCAAGATCCGACAGCGGACCATCCTGCTCGCCGAGCGCGGCGAGCACGTGCATCGCGGCGAGCATGCCGGTGTCGGCGTTCCAGAAATCCCGGAAGTAGTAGTGGGCCGAGTGTTCGCCGCCGAAGACCGCGCCCTCATCGGCCATGACCGCCTTGATGAAGGAATGGCCGACGCGGGTCCGGACCGGCCGGCCGCCGGAGCGGGTGACGAGTTCGGGCACCGCGCGGGAGGTGATCAGGTTGTGGATGATCACCGGTTCCTCCTCGCCCGCGGCCTGGGCGCGGGCGATTTCGCGCCGGGCGACCATCGCCGTGATGGCACTGGGGGAGACGGGATCGCCCTGTTCGTCGATGATGAAGCAGCGGTCGGCGTCGCCGTCGAACGCGATGCCGATGTCCGCTCCATGGGCGACAACCGCTGCCTGGAGGTCGCGCAGGTTCTCCGGCTCAAGCGGGTTGGCGGGGTGGTTGGGGAACGAGCCGTCAAGCTCGAAGTACAGGGGAACGATCTCGAAGGGCAGGGCAGGCAGCAGCCGGTCGCCCAGCACCGCAGGGGTGGTCAGCCCGGCCATGCCGTTCCCGGCGTCGACGACGATCTTGAGCGGCCGCGACGCCGAGAGGTCGACCTGGGCACGCAGGAAGCGGGAGTAGTCCTCGAGGACGTCGTGCACGCTGATCTGTCCGGGCCGGTCAACCGAGGCGATGAAGCCCCGCTCGAGGTATTGCTCGGCGAGGGACTGGATTTCCTTGAGGCCGGTTTCGGAGGAGACCGGAACCGCGCCCGGGCGCGTGAGCTTCATCCCGTTGTACTCGGCCGGGTTGTGGCTCGCCGTGAAGGTCACGCCGGCGGCGTTGAGGGTTCCGCTGGCGAAATACAGCTCATCGGTGGAGATGAGGTCGAGCAGCACCACGTCCGCTCCCCGGCGGGTGGCGCCCTTCGCGAACGCCTTGGAGAACTCGGGCGAGGAGGGCCTCATGTCGCCGCCGACGAGGACCGTCTGCCCTGCGAGGCCAAGCGAATCGACGAAAGCCGCCCCAACCGCCGTCACGGTCTCGACGGTGATTGTCTCACCCACGATGCCGCGTACGTCGTAGGCCTTGAACGATGCAGAGAGATCATAGGTACTGTTCACGCTCGCAGTCTATCTCTGGCTCCCCGGCCTTTGTCTCCCCCATTGTGCATGCCGTGGGATATCCCCAAAGGGGCCCCGGCCCGGAAAGAGGGGGTGCCGGCTGGGATACTGGGGTGCATGGCCGAGACAACCACCCTCAGTGATCAGGCAACAGCAATCCTCCGCACCCTCGTGGGCAGGGAGGACGCGCGTTTCCACGACGGGCAGTACGAGGCGATCGAAGCGCTGGTCGAGGGCGGTCGGCGCGCCCTCGTGGTGCAGCGGACCGGGTGGGGGAAATCGGCGGTGTACTTCGTCGCGAGCCTGCTGCTGCGCTCGCGCGGAGCGGGCCCAACCCTTATCGTTTCGCCGCTGCTGGCGCTGATGCGCGACCAGGTCGCCGCGGCCGCCCGCGCAGGGGTGCGGGCCGAGGCGATCAACTCGGCGAACCAGACCGAGTGGCAGGAAGTGACGGCTCGGCTTGAGGCAAACGAGGTCGACGTCCTGCTCGTCTCGCCGGAGCGCCTCAACAATCCCGCCTTCCGGGAACACCAGCTGCCGGAACTGATGCGCAGGACCGGCCTGCTGGTGATCGACGAAGCACACTGCATCTCCGACTGGGGTCACGACTTCCGCCCCGACTACCGGCGGCTGCGCGAACTTATCAGTTCCCTCCCTGCCGGGGTGCCGGTCCTCGCCACGACGGCCACGGCCAACGCCCGTGTCGTCCGCGACGTCGAGGAGCAGCTTGGCACAGGGGGCACCGACGTCTTCACCCTCCGGGGCAAGCTCGCCCGCGATTCGCTGCGCCTCGGGGTCCTCCGGCTGCCCAGCGCCCGCTCCCGGCTCGCCTGGCTGCTGACCCACCTCGACTCGCTGCCCGGCAGCGGCATCATCTACGCCCTAACCGTTTCGGCCGCTGAAGACACCGCGCGCCTGCTGCGCGAGCACGGGCATCCGGTGCGCGCCTATACCGGACGCACCGACCCTGCCGACCGCGAAGCGGCCGAGGCGGCACTCAAGGCCAACGAGGTCAAGGCGCTCATCGCGACAAGCGCGCTGGGCATGGGCTTCGACAAGCCCGACCTGGGGTTCGTTGTGCACCTCGGAGCGCCGTCGTCGCCGGTGGCCTACTACCAGCAGGTGGGCCGCGCCGGACGCGGCACGCCCAACGCCGACGTGCTGCTGCTTCCCGGCCCCGAGGACCGCGACATCTGGGAATACTTCGCCACCGCCTCGATGCCCTCCGAAGACGCCGCGCACCGCGTCCTCGAAGCCCTCGAACCCGGCACCGTCCTCTCCACCCCGGCGCTGGAGGCCCGGGTCAACCTGAAACGCTCGCCCCTTGAGCTCCTGCTCAAGGTCCTCGACGTCGACGGTGCCGTCCGCAAGGTCACCGGCGGGTGGGAGAGCACGGGAAATCCGTGGACCTACGACGCCGACCGCTACGGCCGGATCCGGAAGGCGCGCGTCGCCGAGCAGCGGGCGATGCTCGACTACGAGAACACGGCCGGCTGCCGCATGGAGTTCCTCGCTCACGCCCTCGACGATCCCGCCGCAGCCCCCTGCGGACGCTGTGACAACTGCGCCGGAGCGTGGTACTCCGACGACGTCGCCCAGGAAGCCTCCGACAGCGCCCAGCAGGCGCTGAGCCGGGTGGGCGTCGAGCTTGAACCGCGCGGCCAGTGGCCCTCGGGGATGGACAAGCTCGGCGTGCCGGTGAAGGGCAAGCTGAAGCCCGACGAGGTCTCGGCTCCGGGCAGGGCGCTGGCACGGATGACCGACCTTGGCTGGGGTTCGGTCCTGCGCGAACTGCTCGCCGAGACGGCGCCCGACGCACCCCTTGAGCCGAATGTCGTCGAGGCCTGCGTGAAGGTGCTGGCCCAGTGGAACTGGGAAACCCGGCCGGTCGCCGTCGTGTCGATGCCCTCGCGCCGGCGCCCGGCCCTGATCGCGTCCCTCGCCCAGGCCCTTGCCGGCATCGGCCGCATACCCCACCTCGGCGCCCTCAACCTTCCGCACGGGTGGCCGGAGGGGCAGCCGGGCGGGAACAGCGCGTTCCGGCTCGCCTCCGTGTGGGACCGCTTCCAGGTCCCCGAGGAGGGAGCGGCGTGGTTCGCCGCCAATCCGGGTCCGGTGCTGCTTGTCGATGATCTTGCCGACAGCCGGTGGACAATCACGGTCGCGGGAAGGGCGCTGCGCAAGGCGGGAGCGCAATCGGTGCTTCCCTTCACCCTGGCGCTGCGGGCCTGAGCCGTGCGTTGCGGATCTGTTCCGGACCCGCAACGCAAAAAGACCCCCTATCGCTAGGGGGTCTTGACGCGGAGACGGGGGGATTTGAACCCCCGGTAGGCTTTAGGCCCACACTTCATTAGCAGTGAAGCCCATTCGGCCGCTCTGGCACGTCTCCAATGGCTATTGCTAGCCACCCAAGGTTACCCAGAAGGGCACACAAGAGCAAAACCGTTGACGCCCCCGGTTACAGGACGCCGGTCAGCGCCTTCCACAGGAACTCGAAGGTCATCACGTGCATCCGCGCCGCCTGCCGGTTGTCGGAGGCACCGGCATGGCCGCCCTCGAGCGCCTCGTGGAACCAGACGTTCTTCACTCCCATCGCTTCCATGCGCGCCGCCATCTTCCGCGCCTGGACCGGCCCCACCCGGTCATCGCTCGTCGCGGTCCAGATCAGGGTCTTCGGGTAGGCGGCGCCCTTGCGCAGCAGATGGTACGGGGAGAACGTGCGGACGAACTCCCACTCTTCGGGCTTGTCCGGGTCACCGTACTCGGCGATCCAGGAGTAGCCCGCAGAGAGCTTGGTGTAGCGGCGCATGTCGAGCAGCGGGACACCGCAGGAGATCGCGCCGAAGAGCTCGGGATAGTTCGTCAGCATGTTCCCCACGAGGAGGCCGCCGTTGCTGCGCCCCGAAGCGGCAAGCAGCTCCGGGCGGGTGACGCCACGGGCCACGAGGTCTTCGGCGATCGCCGCGAAGTCCTCGAAGGCGCGGTGGCGGTTCTCCTGGAGCGCGGCCCTGTGCCAGCCCGGGCCGTACTCCCCGCCGCCGCGGATGTTCGCCAGGACGTAGACCCCGTGCCGGCCGTCCTCGGTGGTGCGATCGAGCCAGCCGCGCCCGATCACGCCGCTGTACGCGGGGGTCAGGGCGTGCTCGAAGCCGCCGTACCCGGACAGGAGCGTCGGGTTGCCGCCGTCGAGCCGCAGGTCCTTGGCCGCCACCTGGAAGTAGGGCACGCGCGTCCCGTCCTTGGAGACGGCGAAGTGCTGCTCCACCGCAAACCGGTCCTCGTCGAAGAAGGACGGAGCGGCCTTCACCGGGCCGCTCCCGGCACCGATCGTGCCCCGGTGCAGCGTCGACGGGGTCAGGAAACCGGTAGCGATCAGCCAGTAGTCGTCGCCGGCGTCCTCGTCTTCGTCGTCAACCGCATAGGCGTCGACGGTGGACAGGCCGGGGGCGCCAAGGGGGGAAGCGGACCAGCCGTCGGCCGGGTCGAGCACGAGGATCTCCGATGAGACATCGCGAAGGAGGTTTACCAGCAGGTAGTTCCGCGTCCAGCTCCAGGACTGGAGGGAGGTCGCCGGGTCCGGGGCGAAGATCGTGGTGAAGGCGCGGTCTCCGGCAAGGAAGGCCTCGAGCGGCATCACCAGGAGGGATCCGCCCTGGTGAACGGCACCGCCGACGGTCCAGTCGGTGCGCGGGCGCAAAGCGATCCACTCCCGATGGAGGGAAACGTCGACGTCGTCTGGCACGTCGAGCTGCACCCACGCGTCACCATTGCGCAGGTGGGTGCGCCGTGAATAGAAGTCGATCGTGTCGACCGCGATGTCGCGCTCGAAGCCGGGGGTGGAGTCGTGGACGACAACCGCCATCATGTGCTCTTCGGGAATCTCGAAGTACAGTGGGGCGTCTTCGAGGCTTTCGCCGCGGCGCACGGTACGGACGGTGCGGGGGTAGGAACTCGAGGTCATCGATCCCGGCCCGAAGTCGGTCGCGACGTGCAGGGCGTCGGGCCCGGCCCAGCTGATCCGGCTCTTCGCCGTGGGGATGTCGAAGCCGTCCGCCACGAAGGTAAGGGAGTCGACGTCGTACTCCCGGTACCGGGACGCGTCGCCGCCGTCGGGGGAGAGAGCCACGAGGGCCCGCCGGTACGGCTCGCCCTCGGGTGGGCGCAGGAACATCGACCCGCCCCAGACCCAGTCAACGCCTTCGGCCCTGCTGAGGGCGTCGACATCGAGCAGCACCTCCCATTCCGGTTCGGGTGAGCTGTAGCTGTCCCAGGTGGTGCGGCGCCAGAGCCCCTTCGGGTTGGCGGCGTCGCGCCAGAAGTTGTAGTAGTGGTTCCCGCGCTTGCCCACCAGGGGAATCCGCTCGGTGGAGTCGAGCACCGCGAGGATGTCCTGCTCGAGCTTAAGGAACTCCGGCGTGATGAGCTGGTCCTCGGTGACGGCGTTGTGCGACCGGACCCAGTCGAGCGGCTTGTCCCCGTAAATGTCTTCGAGCCAGAGGAATTCGTCGTCGGGGGCGTCCGAGTGCGGTGCCGGAGTGCTGTTCATTGGGCCATCCTATGCAGGCCCGGCCCGGCAGCGCGTGCAGGCGGTCCGTGCACGTTCGATAAGCTTGGCGGATGATCACCATGGAGGGCGCAGAGGTTGCCGTTATCGGCGGCGGGCCGCGCGGCACCTCCGTCGTGGAGCGGCTGATCGCCCGTTGGCGTGCCGAGCCGGTGCCCTCCGGCAAGCTCACCATCCACGTGATCGACCCGTTCCCGCCCGGGCCCGGCCATGTCTGGCGCACCGACCAGTCGCGGCTTTTCCTCATGAACACCCCCGCCCTTTACCCCACTGTGGTTCCCGTCCGCGGTGCCGCGCGCGAGGTCCCTGCCTCACGTGTCCCTTTCGACTTCGAGAAGTGGCGGACAGCGGCGGCCGCCGGAGCCATCGACGGCTTGACCGCCGATGAAACGGCCGAGGCCGCACGCCTCGGCAGCGCCGACTTCCCCAGCAGGGCCCTGTACGGCAGGTACCTCGCCTGGGTCTACGCGGCACTCGCGGCGGATCCGGGCGAGGGCGTGCGGGTGGTCCACCACGCCGATGAAGTGCTCGCGCTCACCCGGACCGGCCCGCGCTGGGACCTGACCCTCGGCGGGGGAACCCGGCTCAGCGCCGACGGCGTCGTCCTCGCCCTGGGGCACCTGCCGGCCCGGCTCAGCCCGGAACAGAGCGAACTCCAGGACGGCGCGGCCCTCCACGGACTCCAGTACTGGCCGCCGGCCGTTCCCGGCGACCTCGACTGGAAACGCCTTCCGGCCGGCAAGGACGTACTCGTCCGGGGGCTGGGACTTAACTTCTTCGACGTCATGATCCAGCTGTCCGAAGGCCGCGGCGGCAGGTTCACCGAGGGCCCCGACGGGCGCCTGACCTACATCCCGTCCGGGAAGGAACCGCGCCTCATCGCCGCCTCCCGCAGGGGTGTCCCCTACCGGGCGAAGGCCGTCATCGACTCGTACGTGCCGCGCAGCGTCACCCTCCGGTACTGCACCCTTGAGGCGCTTGGCGCTTTCACAGCCGCGGGCATCCAGCCCGGCTTCGACCACGACGTGTGGCCCCTGCTCCACCGCGACGTCATTGCCGCCTACTACTCCACGCTCGCGCGGGTGCAGCCCGAGCGGTTCCTGCGCCCCGCCCCCACCGTGCTCGCCGAGCTGCGCGCGGCCCTCGACATCCCCGGCCCCGGGTGGCAGGCGGCACTCGAGGCAGTCCTCGAAGGCGCGCTGCCCGTGACGCTGCGGCTCGACGTCGAGGCACTGGCCCAGCCGTTCGCGCGGCGGAGGTTCCCCGACAGCGCGGCGTTCACCGCCGCCGTCATCGACTACCTTGACGAAGACGCCGCAAGCTCCGCCCGCGGGGAGGACGATCCGCTGAAGATGGCCATCGGCGCCCTCAACGCGGGCCGTTCGGTGATCAAGCAGGTGGTGGCCGACGGCGGGCTGACCGATGCGGCCTGGGACGCCGAGCTGCGCGGCTGGTTCGAACCGCTCGTCGAGGGGCTCGCCAGCGGGCCGCCGCCGCTGCGGATCGCCCAGCTCGCCGCCCTGGCCCGGGCGGGGCTCGTCGAATTCGTTGGGTCGAACCCCAAGTTCGGAATCGACCCGGATGAGGGAATCTTCCGCGCGTCCTCGCCGTGGGTGGCGGGCACCGGTTTCATGGCGGGCTACCTCGTTGAGGCGATGATGCCGGCGAACCAGGTGGCAACGAGCCTGTCAGTGCTGCTCCGGCAGATGGTCGAGGAGGGCGTTGTGCGGCCGCGGCTGCGCATGGCCGAAGACGGCGTGCCGGTGCTCTCCGCCGGCCTCGACGTCACGCTGCCGCCGTACCGCCCCGTGAGCGGCACGGGTGAGCCTCAGGCCAACCTGTACGTGCTCGGCCTCCAGCTGGCGTCGGTGCAGTGGGGGACGGCGATCGCCGCCGAGGCCGGGGCTCCACTCGACGCGGGCGGACGCACCCTGCGCGACGCCGACGACATCGCCGCAGCGCTGCTCGCCTCGTTTCGGGCCCTGCAGCCCCGCGAAACCGCTGAACACCAGGCCTGACCCTCCCCAAATAGCAGATCACCACCCCACGGGCGTCCCGTGGGGTGGTGATCTGCGGACTCAACGTAACCGCTGAGGGATCAGGCCGGGTCAGCGCCTCCCGGGCGGGGTGCACTTCGGGCCGCCCGGCTTATCGGCGCCCTTCCCCGGTTTTTCCCCACCCTTGCCGTTTCCGTCACCGCAGACCGGAGGCTTGACGGCTCCCTGCTCGGCGGTGACGAAGAGCGTCACGGTGGTTCCGGACTCGGCGGCGGTGAGCACGATGCGCCCCGCGCCCGACGCCGTCGCAGGAACCGTCACGGTGACGGCGGCAGCCCCTGCGGCAACGGGAATTGTCCCAAGCTGCGTGGTTGTGCCGTCGCTTCCGACGTAGGCCGCGCTCAACGAGGTGTTGACCGGGCTGCCGAGGGAGGTCAGGTCCAGACGGGATACCCCGAAGGACACCGCTTCGCCGGCCCGCACCGCACTCGGTGCGTTCTCGACGACAACCCCGCGGCGGGCGAAGGACGGCGACACCGGGCTGTTGTCCTTCAGGTAGGAGATCCAGGCGTCGCGGTCGACGAGGCCGGAGTCCTTGACGCCGGTGCCCTGGGCGAAGACGGAGAAGTTGTCGCCGCCCTGGGCCAGGAAGCTGAACGTTCCGATCCGGTAGCCCCGGGCGGGATCGATCGGCTCGCCGTTGACGGTCACCGAGGTGATACGCGAACCGCGCTCCAGCGCCGGGTCGAAGGTGTAGCTCACATTCTTGGAGAGCCCCAGCGCGAGGAAAGAGCGCGAGCTCCCCTCGGGCTGCCACTGCTGCTCAAGGAGTTCCTTGACCTGCGCACCGGTCAGGGTGGTGGTCCACAGGTTGTTCACGAACGGGAGAACCGCGTTGGCTTCGGCGTAGGTGATCACCCCGTCGGGTCCGTAGTAGAGCTCGTTGCGAAGGCCTCCCGGGTTGGCGACGCCGATCTCCGCACCGCCGCGCTCGGGCGAGGAAAGGCTCGTCTTCAGCGAATCGGCAACCAGGTTGCCCAGCGTCGATTCGGAGGACCGGTCATCGCGGGTGGTTCCGGTGAATGCGGTGGTGATGTCGGCGGTCACCGATGCGACCGGCTGTCCGCCGATCACGGCTGCCTCCTTCAGCGCGGCGTCGACGATTGCCTTCACCTGGGCGACCCGGGGGTAGGCAGCGACGAGGGATTCGTTGCTGTCGGTGGTCCGGGGGACGTTCCGCGCCACGTAGGACTCGACGTCGCCCGTGGCGCTGTCGACCGTCAGCGTGATCTGGCCGATGAACTCGCCGTAGGATCCGGTCTGCAGGATCGGCCGGGTTTCCCCGGGGGCGCCGGGGATCGGTGCATCCCAGGCGTACTGCTTGTGCGTGTGCCCGGTGTAGATCGCGTCGACGAGTGGGGTGGTCAGGGTGACGATGTCGGCGAAGGTCCCGCCGGCGGCAACCTCCTCCTCGATCGTTCCGCCCTCGGCAACGCCGTCGCCGGCGCCGTCGTGGTACTCGGCAACGATGACGTCGGCAAGCCCGGCCGCCTCGATCTCCTTGGCCACCCGGTTGACTGCTTCAACCGGGTCGCCGAACTCAACGTTGGCGATGCCGGCCGGGCTGACGAGGGTTGCCGTGGATTCGGTGACGGCGCCGATGACGGCGACGTCGAGCCCGCCCACCTCCAGGAGGGCGTATTCCTCAAGCAGCGGATCCTCGGTGCCCTTGGCGTAGACGTTCGCCCCGAGGTAGGGGAACTTGGCCGTGTCGCTGACGCGTCCGGTGAGGTCGGCAAGGCCGCCGTCGAACTCGTGGTTTCCAACGGCCGAAGCACGCAGGTCAAGAGCGTTAAGCACGTCCAGCGTCGGCTTGTCCTGCTGCAGCGACGAGGCGAACAGCGAGGCGCCGATGTTGTCACCGGCCGAGAGGAACGCGGAGCTGCCCTCAGGGAAGTCGGCCTTGAGCTTCTCAACGGTTCCGGCGAAACGCACCGTGTTGGAGTCGATGCGCCCGTGGAAGTCGTTGATGTTCAGGAGGTTCAGCTCGGTGGTCGCGTCGGCGGCGTCGAGGTTCAGCCCCACGATCACCGGGTCGTGGTCGCTGGCCCGGTACGGGTCGGGGGAGTAGTAGTTGGTGATGTTGTTGTTGTAGCGGCTGTATTCGAGGGCGACTGACTCGCCGGCGTTGATGTTCCAGGTGTCCACCCCTGCCACGGTCGCATCGGCGGCCGGTGAGGCGAGGATGTGGTCGAGCGAGCCGCTCAGGCCGGAGAAGATGTACGAGTATTTGTCGGTCTTTTCGCCCTGGTTGAGGTAGCCGGCCTTGTAGAGGACCTGGAGGGGATCCTCGGCGGAGTAGGCGTTGAAGTCACCGGTCAGGAACACCTTGTCGGTTCCCGCCTCGGCCTTCATCCTATCGGCGAAGCCAACGAGGGCGGTGGCCTGCTGCACCCGGGCGGCGTTCCAGGCGCCCTGGCCGTCGCCGGTGTCGGCGTTCTCGCCGGTCTTGGGGTCGGAACCCTTCGACTTGAAGTGGTTGACGATGGCGAGGAAGCGGGTTTCCGCGCCGCCGCCGGGACGCTCGAACGCCTGCGCGAGGGGCTTGCGGGCGTTGGCGAAGGCCGTGTTGTCGTTGAGGATGACCGACTCGCCGACCGGGACGGCCGCTGCCTTCTTGTAGATGAACGCCGTGCGGATGACGTCTTCCTGCTCGAGGGCAGGCAGCGCGGCGGGCGAACGGACGTAATCCCAGACGCCGGGGCTGCGCTCGTTCAGCGCTGCTGTCAGCGTGGCGAGCGCGTTGTCGCGGTCCTTGCCGAACTTCGCTGAGTTCTCGATTTCGGCGAGGGTCACGACGTCGGCACCGAGAGCGGTGATCGCCGAGACGATCTTCGCCTCCTGCCGCTCGAAGTTCTCCGCGTTCGCGGCACCGCGGGCGTCGCACCCGCCGCGCACGGTGATCGGGTTGCCGGCGCGGTCGGTGTAGTAGGTGCACCCGGTGAGCTGGTCGCCGGTCGTCGGGAAGTAGTTAAGGACGTTGAATGAGGCGATCTTGAGGTTGCCTCCGACATTGGCGGGAGCGGCTGGGCGCCCGCCCGCAAAGGCGACCGGCTGCAGGGTTCCGGCGGTCGCCGGAGTCAGCTCACCGACCGGCTGGAACTTCCAGGCGCTGTTGCGGTAGTCAAGGACGACGGGCGAGGTGAAGGTGGCCGTCGAGCCCACCCGGACCGGCTGGTCCGGCGTGAGGTAGGGGAGGGGCTTGTTCCGGTTGGCGTCGTTGAGGAAGTTGGTCGTTGCGCCGTCGTCGAGCCGAACCGAACGTGCGGTGTTGTCGGCGGCCACTGCGGCGTTCTCGGGGGTGCCCGGGGGAGCGACTTCGGTGGGCTGCAGGAGCGGCTTAGTGCCGGCCGCGAGCGTTACCTCGCCGTACTGGTTCAGCGAGTAGTTGTCGGCGACGCTGAAGGTGCCTTCGGGGGTCAGGAGCATACCCTCGAGCGCCTCACGGGCTTCTGCGGACGCCGGAAGGGGAAGGGACGGAGCCTTGACTTCCTCGGCGGGTTCGCTGAGCTTGGTCAGCGAACCCGCGGCGACGGTGATCTGGGTCAGGGAGAAGAACTCCCCGGCCGTCCCGGTCACCTCGACATGGTCGCCGACGGCGACAGAACCGACGGTGGCGGGGGAGAAGACGAACACTGCATCTGATGCGTCCTGGTCCGCGGCCGCGCCGGTGCCGGGGGTCTGGAGATAGAACCCTGCGAGACCGCCTGTGGGGTAGGCCGCCGTCACCTTGCCGCGGGTGGTGACAGTCTTCCCCTTGAACGGGGTTTCAGCCCCGGAACCCTGGATCTCGCGGATGACCACCGCCGGCACCGGTGCCGGAGGCTCGGTCGGCGGATCGGTGGGCGGGTCTGTGGGAGTTGCCGACGAGGCGGTGGGGGTGATCGTGCTGGAGAGCGCGAAGTCCGCCCGGTTGTTGTCGGCGTCGGCGCCGTTTGTGCGGTTCATCGACTTCTGGGTGCCGCCCGGCCCTGATGCGGCGGCGCCCTCAAAGGTGTTCGAGGTGCTGTAGCCCAGCAGGTCAGCCACGACGGCGTGCCCGACGACCGACTGCGTGGCCAGCGGGTTGACAGCGGTGCTCTGGCGGGCGAGCAGGATTGTCCCGGAACTCCCGCTGAAGTTGAGGTTCCCCACGACGTCTGGGGCGGGAAGGGGCGCTCCATGGGTAGAGTTGCTCGAACCCTGCACCAGGAAGTGGCCGCGGGCAGGGATGGTGCCGGTCAGGGGGGTGGTGCCCGTCGGGGCCGCCGTGCCCGTCGCAGACCGGTACTGGAGCGACCAGCCGTCGAGGTTCACGGCGGCGTCGGTGGGGTTGTAGAGCTCAATGAACTTGTTGCGGAACGGCGCTCCATCGCTGCCGCCCGTGACATAGGCCTCGTTGATCAGAACTGATGCTCCGGCGGCGGGGGTTGCTTCCTCCGCGGCCGCCGGGAGCGCTGCCCCCGGTGTGGCGAACATTCCTACCGCCAGCGCCGCGCTCAGCGCGCCTTTCCATGGCGAGTTTTTCATTCGGTCCGACTTTCAGTAATTCTGGCTGGGTACAGCCATGAGTGGGGGTCGGCCTTATTGGCCGGGTGGAGCTGCGCCAAGAATAAGTGACGCATGTGACATTCGTGGTTCGCGAGCAGTCAACCAGATCATCCTTAACTCCCGATGACGGCGAAGGGAAGAGCACGCGCCATCCCGCGCGGCTTTTTTCCGGGATCCTTGACAGAAGGAGGAGTGTGGGGGCCGATCGTGCTTAAACAGAAACGGCCCCGGCCGAAGCCGGAACCGTTTCTCAGGGAGCGGAAGGTAAGGGATTCGAACCCTTGAGACGGGGTAACCGCCCACTGGTTTTCAAGACCAGCTCCTTCGGCCGCTCGGACAACCTTCCCCTCAGTAGTCTTTCATGGTGAACCTGCTCCCCCCAAATCCCTTTGCGATCGGACACAGCCAGTGAAAGCCGTAGTGATCAGCCGTCCCGGGGGGCCCGAAAGCCTCGAACTGCGCGAGGTTCCCGATCCCGTGCCCGGCCCGGGGGAGGTGCTGATCGAGGTGGTTGCCGCCGGCCTGAACCGGGCCGACGTTCAGCAGCGCCGCGGCGTGTATCCGCCGCCTCCCGGCGCATCCGACTATCCGGGCCTTGAGGTCTCGGGCAGGGTGGCCGACCCGAACGGGTCAAGCTTTAGTGAGGGCGCCGCGGTCGTCGCACTCCTGGCCGGCGGGGGTTACGCCGAGCGGGTCGCCGTTCCGGCGGGTCAGGTCCTCGAGGCGCCCGGCGGCGTGAGCCTCGTCGAAGCCGCCGCCCTGCCCGAAGCCGCCGCCACTGTCTACTCCAACCTGTTCCTGACGGCCGGGCTGAAGGCCGGGGAGCGGGTGCTGATCCACGGAGGCGCGGGCGGGATCGGCACGATGGCGATACAGCTCTGCCGCGAGTTTGGTGCGGTTCCGCTGGTCACGGCGGGATCCGCCGGAAAACTGCGTCTCGCCGCATCGCTGGGGGCCGAGACGCTCATCAACTACCGCGACCAGGACTTCGTCGCCGAGGCTGTCTCGGCGACGGACGGGGCGGGTGTCGACGTGATCCTCGACGTCATCGGCGCCAAGTACCTGCAGCGCAACATCGAGGCGCTCGCCGACGGCGGGCGCCTGGTGGTCATCGGGCTGCAGGGCGGCGTGACGGCCGAACTCAACCTTGGTGCGCTCCTGGCCAAGCGTGCCTGGCTCACCGGCACGTTGCTGCGGCCACGTTCAATCAGCGAGAAGGCGCGGATCATGAGCGCCGTTCGGGAGCATGTGTGGCCACTCGTCGGCCAGGGCCGGGTGCGGCCCCTCGTGGACCGGACCTTCCCCCTTGCCGAGGCCGCGGCAGCGCACGCGTACTTCGACTCCGGGGACCACACGGGAAAGATCCTGCTCGCCGTCGAAGCGTCCCCCGCCGGTCCGTAAGTGTGCTTCCGAAAGCCCGTCAACCGTGGAAAGCTTGAGGCATCCGAACGGCATCCACGACGAGGAGGAACTCCGTGTCGAACCAGACCCCGGCAGATGAAAACGAGGACAACAAGGGCGGACTGTCCCAGGCGGCCGAAAGCCTGACCCAGAACCTTGCCGACCAGGTGCCCGACGGCATTGACAGTGGGCCGCACGACACCGCCAACGAGGGCGAAGATCCACGCACCCGGACCCACTCAAGCCTGAGCGAAGGCTCAAACGCCAACGACGACGACCGGTAGGTCCCACCGGTTGACCCTTGGCTCCCCGCCCGCACCACCGGGTGGGGGACGCACGGGCATGCCGGAGCGGCGTCGTTCGCCGCAGATCCACGGCCTTTCGGCGACTAAACCCCGGAGAAGGCCTTGAGATGTGACGCGCACCTCAGTACGTTGCTACCTTTCTGTGCATCACACCACTCGTATTCATAGGGAGCACCATGAGTGAGAAGCACAACGGGGCGCACGGGCACGAAGGAGTGCTCAAGACCGACCCCGACCTTCCGCCCACCGCAATCGACGCGGCGGTGGCTGACGCGGAGGACCGCCGGTGGACACCGGCCAAGATCGCCATCTGGGTAGGCATCGCACTGCTGGGCGGCATCGCCTGGGTGATGCTGGCCATCGTCCGGGGTGAGACAGTCAACGCCATCTGGTTCGTCTTCGCGGCTGTCTGCACCTACTTCATCGCCTACCGGTTCTACTCGAAGTTCATCGAGCGGAAGCTGCTCCAGCCCGACGACCGCCGGGCCACCCCCGCCGAGTACAAGGCCGACGGCAAGGACTACGTCGCCACCGACCGCCGCGTGCTCTACGGACACCACTTCGCCGCGATCGCCGGCGCCGGCCCGCTCGTCGGCCCGGTCCTCGCAGCCCAGATGGGCTACCTCCCCGGCACGCTCTGGATCATCTTCGGAGTGATCCTCGCCGGTGCGGTGCAGGACTACCTCGTTATGTTCTTCTCGATGCGGCGCGGCGGCCGCTCACTGGGCCAGATGGCCCGGGAGGAGCTTGGCGTCGTCGGCGGCACCGCGGCCCTCATCGCGACCCTGACGATCATGATCATCATCGTGGCCATCCTCGCCCTCGTCGTCGTCAATGCCCTCGGTGAGAGCCCGTGGGGCGTGTTCTCGGTCTCCATGACCATCCCCATTGCGCTGTTCATGGGCGTCTACCTGCGCTACCTGCGGCCGGGCAAGGTCACCGAGGTCTCACTGATCGGATTCGTCCTGCTGATGCTCGCCATCGTTGCCGGCGGCTGGATCGCCGAAACCGAGTGGGGCGTCGCGCTCTTCACCCTCGACCGCGTCACCATCGCCTGGGGCATCATCATCTACGGGTTCATCGCCGCCGTCCTGCCGGTCTGGCTGCTCCTTGCACCCCGCGACTACCTTTCGACGTTCATGAAGATCGGGACGATCGTGCTGCTGGCCGTGGCCATCATCATCACGCGTCCGGAAATCAGCGTGCCGGCTGTCAGCGAATTCGCTGCGACAGGCGCCGGCCCGGTCGTCCCCGGCCCGCTCTTCCCGTTCCTTTTCGTCACGATCGCCTGTGGTGCCCTCTCGGGCTTCCACGCACTGATCGCCTCAGGAACGACGCCGAAACTGATCGAGAAAGAACGCCAGACCCGCTTCATCGGGTACGGCGGAATGCTCATGGAGTCCTTCGTCGCGATCATGGCGCTCGTCGCGGCGCTCTCGATCGACCGCGGCATCTACTTCGCCATGAACTCCTCGGCGGCGGCAACCGGAGGCACGGTTGAGGGCGCTGTCGCCTTCGTCAACGGCCTCGGACTGACCGGCGTGAACCTCGCACCCGAGGCACTCACCCAGCTGGCCGGCAATGTCGGTGAGGAATCTGTTGTGTCACGCACCGGCGGCGCACCGACGCTCGCCGTCGGCATCGCCCAGATCATGCAGGGCCTGTTCGGCGGGTCCGGGGCGATGGCCTTCTGGTACCACTTCGCCATCATGTTCGAGGCGCTGTTCATCCTCACCGCAGTCGACGCCGGAACCCGCGTTGCGCGGTTCATGCTCCAGGACAGCATCGGCAACTTCATTCCGCGCTTCAAGGACACCTCCTGGCGGGTAGGGGCCTGGGTCTGCACAGCGATCATGGTCGCGGGCTGGGGGGCGATCCTGATCATGGGCGTCACCGACCCGCTGGGCGGCATCAACACCCTGTTCCCGCTGTTCGGCATCGCCAACCAGCTGCTCGCCGCCATCGCGCTTGCCGTCTGCATGGCCATCTGCGCGAAGAAGGGGGCCTTCAAATACCTGTGGATCCCCGCCCTTCCGCTGGCCTTCGCCGCCGTGGTGACCATCTCGGCGTCGTTCCTGAAGATCTTCTCCCCGGTGCCCGCCATCGGCTACTGGGCGCAACACAACGCGTTCAAGGACGCCCTTGCCGCCGGCGAGCAGAGCTTCGGCAACGCCCCGACGGTTGAGGCGATGGAGAAGGTGGTCACCAACACCTTCATCCAGGGCACCCTGTCCATCGTCTTCGTGACGCTGGCGATCATCGTGATCATCACGGCGATCCTCGCCACGATCAAGGCCTACCGCAACGGCGGAGGAACCAGCATGGAGGACCCCGCGGTTCCCTCACGCTCCTACGCACCGTCCGGCCTGATCGCCACTCCGGCGGAGAAGGATCTCGAACGGCAGTGGAACGCCCTTGAGCTCAATAAGCGCCCGGTGAGGTCGGGGCACTGATGAGCACGGCAACCGTCTTCGGCAAGGCGCGTGAAACCGCGCGCGAACTGGCCTGGCTGTTCAAGGGGGTCATGGGCGAAAACGCGTACCAGGCGTACCTTGAGCACCATGCTGCAACCCACAGCAGCAAGAAGCCAATGAGCGAGCGGGAGTTCTGGCGGGACAAAACCGACCGTCAGGACAGCAATCCCGAAGGCCGCTGCTGCTAGGGGCACCTCGGCATCCGGGCCGGCCGGAGATTTCCCACGGGGAGTCTCCGGCCGGTTCTTGCGTTAACGCGGCCCGGCGGGCCCGCCGCGCAGGTGCCCGTCGAACGTCACTTCCCGGTCGGGCAGGCGGCGGGCGTGAGAATATAGGCACATGAGTGAACAGCCAGGGAGCCCATCGGGCAGCGTTCCACCGCCTGCCGGGCCGATGCAGGAGGACGGCGGCCAGGAGACGACGCCGAAGGCCGGCGGCCCCGATGCAGCACCCGGGGCCCCTGAACAGGGCAGGCCGGCCACGCTCGCCGAACTCGTCGACCAGCCTGCGAAAGTCATGCGGATCGGCACGATGCTCAAGCAGCTCCTCGAGGAAGTGCGCTCGGCCCCGCTCGACGATGCCGGCCGCACACGCCTCGCCGAAATCCATGACCGGTCCCTGACCGAGCTTGAGGACGGCCTCGCGCCCGAACTGGTGAACGAACTCCGGCGCATCAATCTGCCCTTCAACGGGGACTCGGTGCCCACCGACGCCGAGCTGCGGGTGGCCCAGGCGCAGCTCGTTGGCTGGCTTGAAGGCCTGTTCCATGGCATCCAGACCGCCCTTGCCGCCCAGCAGATGGCAAACCAGCAGCTGGCCGCAAAGCTTCAACTCCGTCAGCTTCCGCCGGGGACGGTGATCGGCCCGGGCATCGTCGTCGGTGAGGATGGCGAACCCAAGCGCGTCGCCGCCCGGGGCCACGACGAAACACACCCACCGGATTCCCGCCGTCCCGGCCAGTACCTCTAGTACTACATGGCCTTTTTCGCAGCGGCCCGACAGGGCCGCCAGGATGACGCTGAGCTCGGTACAGGGGTGTGGCGGCGTGCCCATGACCGTTTCCGGCGGGGGCTCGACCGCTACCATCAGGTCCTTGAGGGCGTTGAGGACGACGAGCTGTACAACGAGCTCGTGGCCGTTGCCAACACCCTCGCCGAACTGCTGCCCCGGGTGCGCGCCGTGTGCGCGCTCGCCCACGCAAGCTGGCCCAGCGAGGGGCTCGACATTCCAGGGGGCGGCATCCAGGTGCACCGGGCGCTGTCCCGCGCCGGAAACACCCTCGCAACGACGGCTGAGGCCGCCGCCATGACCCGGCTCGACGGCGAACGCTGGGGGGTGGCGTCAGCGGGTCTCGAAAACGTGCGCAGGCGCGCGGCACTGGTGACCGAGGACGTGGTGGAGGCCGAGGCGCAGCTGCCCGGCTGACCGCCGGGGCGGGTTGAAACATCCGATGGTTGCCTTGCGAAATAAATCTCAAGTGTGCTTAGTTGTCCTGATATGACTACATCACCGAATCTGACCTTCAACGACGGCTCCACCATCCCGCAGCTCGGCTACGGCGTATGGCAGGTCGAGGACAATGTGGCCGAAGACGTGGTGGGCCAGGCGTTCAAGGCCGGCTACCGACACATCGACACCGCCAAGATCTACGGCAACGAGGCGGGCGTGGGCCGCGCCATCGCCTCATCGGAGCTGGAGCGGGACGAGCTATTCATCACGACAAAGCTGTGGAACAGCGACCAGGGGTACGACACCACCCTTCGCGCCTTCGATGAGTCGATGGACCGCCTCGGGCTCGAATCCCTCGACCTCTACCTCATCCACTGGCTGCAGCCCAAGCAGGGGAAGTACCTGGAGACGTGGAAGGCTTTCATCGAACTGCAGAAGCAGGGCCGCATCAAGAGCATCGGCGTCTCGAACTTCACAGTCGACACGCTGCAGGAACTCATCGACGCCACCGGAGTGACGCCGGTCATTAACCAGGTTGAGACCCATCCTTACTTCAACCAGCAGGAACTGCGCACCTTCGAGGAAGCCAACGGCATCCTGCACCAGTCGTACTCACCGCTGGGCTCCGGCAGGGGCCTGCTCGATGATCCGGTGCTGCAGGATATCGCCAAGCGGCGCAACGCCACCGCCGCCCAGGTTGTCCTTGCGTGGCATCTGGCCCTGGGCATGGTCGTCATCCCCAAGTCCGTGACCCTGTCCCGGATCGAGGAGAACTGGGCCTCGCTGGACCTCACGCTCGAGGACGAGGACATCCAGGCAATCAACGCCCTCGACAAGGGTGAAGCCGGCCGCTTCGGCGCCGACCCCACGATCGCCGACTTCCGCTAAGGACAAGCCTCCATGCCCCGCACCGACCTGCCGCTCGCCGAACTCGTGGGATACCGGCCGGCGGTGCGGGAGCCTGGGGATTTCGACGCATTCTGGGATCGGACCCTCAGTCAGGCGCGGGAGCACGACCTCGACGTCGCCGCCCGGGTGGTCGACACCCCGTACACGACGGTGACCGTCCGGGATGTCTCCTTCCGTGGCTTCGGCGGTGACCGTATCAGCGCCTGGCTCACCACCCCCGCCCAAGCCACGGGGCCGCTGCCGGCCGTCGTCGAATTCATCGGCTACAACGACGGCAGGGACCTGCCCGGGGAGAAGCTGCACTGGGCGAGCGCGGGCTATGCGCACCTGCTGGTTGACACCCGGGGGCAGGGCGCCGTCGCCGGCGGGCAGGGCTCGACACCGGACCCGCACGGCTCCGGGGCCAGCACCCCGGGCTTTATGACGCGCGGGATCGGAAGCCCGGAGTCGTACTACTACCGCAGGGTCTTCACCGACGCCGTGCGTGCCGTCGAAGCGGCCCGCGCGCTGCCGCAGGTCGACCCTGACACGGTCGCGGTGCACGGGGTCAGCCAGGGTGGAGGAATCTCCCTTGCGGTTGCCGGCCTGGTTCCGGACCTCGCGGCGGTCCTGCCCGACGTCCCTTTCCTGTGCCATTTCGAGAGGGCGCTGGAGATTTGCGAGACCGACCCGTTCTCCGAGATTGTCAGGTATCTCGCTGTGCACCGGGGAACGGCGGAGACGGCCCTCACCACGCTTTCATACTTCGACGCGGTCAACTTCGCCCGGCGGGCCGCAGCACCGGCGTTGTTCTCAGTGGCCCTGATGGATACAGTGTGCCCGCCGTCGACCGTCTATGCCGCGTTCAACTCCTACGCCGGGACGGTCAAGGAGATCATTGCCTACCCGTTCAACAACCACGAGGGCGGGCAGAGCCACCAGCGCCACGCCCAACGGCAGTGGCTGGCCGGCCAGCTGGGCCGGGACGAGGTGCGCCAGTCCGGGCCGTGAGGGCCCGTCCGGCTGCGGCGGAGGTCCCGTCGATCAGGTGCCGGCCGAGGCAAGAGCGGGAGCGGCGAGCAGCACGGGCAGCTGCCAGTCCCTCGCGGGCGCCAGCACGATGCCCACGCTGTGAAAGGCCGACGACGGCGTGATCACGACCGGCCCCGGCGCCCGTCCCAGGACGCTGTGCGGCGGAGCCAACTGCCCCACCGGATCCGCGGCACCCGGAACAGCGTAGGCGAGCACCCAGTACCTTCCGGCCGGAACGTTGAGGAACACGAACGTGTCGGTGCCATCAAGCAGGCATGCGGCGGCCGGCCGGCCGCGGGGAGACGGCGTCGCAAACAGGCCAACATATACCGCAGGGGTATGACCGACCGCCTCGGCAGCGGCGGGGAGCAGTTCAAGGGTTCCGGTCACCACGCCGCCGCCCGGGTGACGGGGCGGCAGATAGACAGGCCGGGGCGGGTGGTCGGCCAGGATGTGCGGCAGCACGCGGAAGCGGCCCGGGCTGAACCCGACATCCTCGGCAAACCTCCTGCTGAATGTACCAAGGGAGGTGAATCCCACCTCGAAGCAGATATCCACCACCGGTTCATCGGTTTCGAGGAGCAGCTTCTTGGCACGTGCGAACCGTGAGTTCGCAAGGTACCTGCCGGGCGGAATGCCGATGTACGACTCGAAGCGCCGGGCCAGGTGGAAGGGGCTGTAGCTAACGTGGTCGGCGATATCGGCGAGGGAAAGCGGCCCGCCGGCGTTCGACGTGATGAACCGTGCGGCGCGGACGGCAGTATGGTCAACCAGATCGGGTTCTTGTTCCACATCAACTCCCGGCACCGATCATCCCGCAAGCCGCCCTGACCGTAAAGGGCGGAGCGGGCGCGCCGCAGGCACACAGCTGGGAGCTGGAACCAGAAAACCCCCGGAATCCGCAGATTCCAGGGGTTTCGTTGAGCCTCCTGCCAGAGTCGAACTGGCGACCTTCTCATTACGAGTGAGAGCTATGTCCGTTGCAAGACATGGGAAGTGACTGCCTATGGTGACGGAAAAGTGACATTTTATTTGAAGTTGAGGCTGGCGAGCGCATCATCAAGGCGCTTCGCGCTGTCGTGGAGGTCATCGTCGAAAAGCCCGGCATAAGTGTCCAGTGTCATGGTTGCGGATGCATGTCCGGCAATCCTCTGCACGACCTTCACGTTCGCCCCGTTCTTGATTGCGAGGCTCACCGCCGTGTGACGGAGGCTGTGGAAGGTGGGCCGAGGAAAATTCTCCTGCCCCTCTGACGCCGCGGTGATGGCCGGCTTGTAGTGGCGGCGAGTGAACAAGCTGTTTCGGAGCCGATGGCCCCGCACGGAGCGGAAAATGAGCTCCCCGCTTGAGCGCCCGGCCATTGCGTCTGAGAGTCTGTGCGACAGACTTGCTGGGACTGGAACGACTCGGTTCTCGCCGCCCTTGGTCGGGCCAAGTAGGGCTTGACCACGAACCTCGGACCAAGCTTTCGTAACCGTGAGCTGCGGCCTATCGCCCAAGCGTACGTCCCCGATTGTAAGGGCGGTAATTTCCCCCCATCGCAGGCCGGTCAGCCCTGCCAAAATGATCAGTAACTCGTACTCCTTGGCATAACTCGCCACCCTCAGTAGCTGGGGAAGAGTCAGGTACACATGTTCGCTCTTCCTGCGCTTTTCAGGCACGTAGTCGGCTTCGCCAGTGACGTCTTTAGCCGGGTTGCTTGGAAGGTATTTCCTCTTGACCGCATGCCCCATGAGTCGACCAAAGGTCAGTGCGACGTCTCGTCGCGTCGCTGCTCCAGCGCCTCCCCCGTCCCTGCCTTTCAGGGTGGTGATCCAATCCGAGGTCGCCTCGTAGCTAACATTCGCAATCGGGGAATCCTCCCACCTGGGGGCGATGTAGTTTTCATACTGCCGTCGATAGTTGTCCACGGTTCTCAAGCTGGCGGGCCTGCGGCCCGTGGCGCCCACCGTCGCAATCCTTTCGATCCAATCCTCATACAGCGCGCGTACCGTCAGTTTTTGGGCAAGCTTCGGATTAATGTAGGTTCCCCCGCGCAGCGACTGTCGCGTCTTCGCGTCGAAGTCCTGGGCCTCGCTCTTTGTCGAAAATCGCTTCCGTCGACGCTTACCGTGAAGGTCGGTCCAGTCCACCACCCAGGGGCTCTTTGAGGAGCCTGTCCTTTTGATCGCCATGGACCCAAGATTATCCGGCTCCCCAAGACATTATTGAAGCGGCTCATGGGTCAGGTTTGTGCGTGCATAGGCTGGCCCCCGCTGCACTACCTGTATGGTGCTGTTGACGGGTTGAGGGAATTCGATTGAAGTTTTCCTTCACTTGGCCTATGCCACCGAGTTGAATACAAATTAACGAGAGAGTTGCGAGGGACTGACCTTTTGGGTCGTCTCCCTCGTGGCTCTTTTTCGTTGTCCGAAAAATGAACACGGATTGGGGCACCATGCCGACACGAGCTGAAAACATGATCGACGCAGCGACTGCGAGAGAAATCACGGGGGCAACGTGGCTCAACCGGGCCGAGGCCGCGACATATCTCGGCATAGCAGCAAAGACCTTGGCGGCACACGTGCGCGATGGCCCTCGATATGCCCGGTTCTTTGGGACCGTCCGGTACAACCTCGCCGAGTTGGACCGGTGGGCACTGCAGCAGACTGTTCCCCGATGAATGCCGACCAGTCGTACCCTTCGGGCGTGCCGTCTGACGTTTGCCGGTAATGCACCTATCAACATCCTCGCCTCTCGGTGAAAACGGCCCACCTGATGCACGCGCTGCCCCCGTTACCTTTTTCGTAGCCCTGGTCCTGTTGCAGGATGAGGGTGTGTTGGCCGGTCGGTTCCGGCATGGTTGCTGCCCCCAGTTGTAAATGATCCGGGGGGTGTTGTCACCGGGACCGGCTTGGCGGCAGCTGATCGCTGATAGAGGCACGACGAGGGGTCCTTCGTAACGTGGATGCGACACCTGCCGCCGCTGACCCGCCAGCACACGACCGTGACGGAGGAGGGAGCAGGCATGGCGGTGATCGTGGATCAGCAGGACGTGGAGGTGTTCATCGGTTTGGACGTCGGCAAGTCCGGCCACCACGCGGTGGCCCTGAACCGGGCGGGCAGGAGGCTGTTCGATAAAGCCCTGCCCAATGACGAAGCGAAGCTGCGCGAGATCTTCGCCGGGCTCGCCGGACACGGGAAGATCCTGCTAGTGGTGGACCAGCCGGCGCGGCAACAAGAAACTCAAACGCGCCCTGTTCCTCTCCGCGTTCGCGGCCCTGCACCACCCGCCCTCGCGGGCCTACTACGACCGCAAACGCGCCGAAGGCAAGCGCCACAACCAGGCCCTCATCGCCCTCGCCCGCCGACGCTCCGACGTCCTCTTCGCCATGCTCCGCGACGGAACCCTCTACCAGGACCCCCAACCACGCAACATGTCCCCAGCGGCTTGACGAAAACCATAGAGGCACCACCCCGGGGGACACAGCTGTCAATGAAGGTAATAGATCCCGCGTTGGTCAAGGGGGTGGGTGCTTGTAGTAGCCCGCTACGGACTAACCGGCTCACGTCCGCATGCACGTCTTGAATCCCGTCGTTCTGCAATAACTCGCCAACAAATCAATCCCATAAATCCTGGAAAGGGACCTGCCCGCCTTGACCGACACCTTGTCCCCGGACTTCTTCCGCCATCAGCAAGCAATGGTTCGAAGGACCGCGTTGCGACAGCACAAAGGTTCGAACATCTTCACTGCCGAGGATATTCAACAGGAAATTTGGCTCCATTTCGCAGAGAACTGGAAGTACGTGGCTGGGGCCTCAGAAGAGAACACGGAGCGCTTCGCCTACCGCGCAGCGGCGAGGTGGTGCCGGGATCAACGAGAAGCCTTCATGTATTTCAGCGGCTCAGCGATCTATTCCGGGCGAATGGTGGAGCGCATGCCCCGGATGGCCACTTGGATAGATCGCGACGGCAGTGCGCGGCCTGATGGGGAAGGTTTACTCAGTCTCGCATTTGATCGGGTCACCCAAACGTCTCAGCTCGCTATGGCGAAGAAGTTTCGACTCGGACACCCGCTGTCCAACGCTGAGCATAAGGCCGTAGAAAGGGGCGTTGAGAGGGTCACTAACCATCTGAACACATCCGTCCGCATGAATTGGATGGACGTAAGCGACGCTGCGGACGAAATCTGACTGCCGCACAGCCACACCTTCTTTCCGCAACCCTCCTTCCAAGGCCTTCGGGGCGTTCATCCTACTTGAGCCGGCTTGCCCAATGGCATACGCGCGGCCGAGTGTTGCGCTGGCGTCGCGGTTGCTAAACCGACGCCAGTCGACGTGGGCGGCCCCGCTCACAACGACCCATTCTGCCAATCGACCGCGTCTAGAGCTAAGCACGGGTATGCCGACGTGCTATCACGGAATGACCTAATCGGGGTCCTATTGACTCGTGAAATGCGGTAACCCCTCCTTCCCCGTTCTTCGGCGTCTTTACAAACGAGATGCCGGTGACACACCGGCGAAAATGCGAATCTGCGGCTATCGCCCTAAGCTGTCATTGCCCGACGCGTCGTGGGGCCAGTTGGAAGGCATCGGACAGGCTTATGGCAATGCACAGGGCGGGTCTACGAATACCTGTCACTATTGGCGCAATCGGAGCGATCTACTATGGCCTCCAAATCTTGAGCATCGCCCAAGGGAACATGACCACCGCCTTGGCGATCGCAGGCAATGTCGACTTCTTGACTACTGTTTCTGCGATGGTGATCAACGTAGTTCCAACTCTGGCGCTAGCGGCCGCGGTGTACGCATATATCCATGTCGCTCGAATGACCAGAGGGGCCGGGATGGAAGGCCAGATTCTAGTGATACTCATGACGGCGCTCGTCCTGGCCGGGTTCTACTACTCGTCGCTTTTCGTAGCAGGTATCAGCTTTTCACTCTTTGCCATGCACGCGACGTATCGGCTCGCCCAGAAGCGTAAGTGGAAGCGAAATTTTGGCTGGCTGAAATTCCGCTTCGATCTCGTACAACCCCTTCTGGTTTCCCTAATTACTCCCATATTTTTCCTCAGCCCCCCTTGGATATTCCCTGAGTCAGCGATCATCGACGGAACTGCGCAACAGATATATGTCGTGGCCGAGCGAGACGGCGACATCGTGTACCTCAAGGACCAACCACGGCTCCTTCATCGAACCGCCACCGGCAACGTGACGGAACGGCAAATCTGTGGAGGCGATTCACGAACCGTGTCGAGTCTTGTCGGGAAGTTGACCGGTGACGCCCAGTATCCGGACTGTCCTGTAGCCACTCAATAAGTAATGAGATTTTTGGCGGACCGATAGATCGTGGGCAACCCAAGGCCATCGTGCGATGGAAGCAGAGTGGCCTACGTTCGGCACCCTCTAAAGTCAGGCTTGAATAAGAGTAAGAGAGTGCTCGATAATTAACGGCTCGGGCAAGATAGATCCGCGCCCATTCTCGTCGCCGAGCGGCTGCCCGGCCTATCGCTCGGGTCTGATGGGCATCCCTGCGCAGTTGCGGTTTCGCAACTATGTTGACTATGTCTCAAGAGTGAGACACTGTTCGTTGGTGACCACTAAGATAAAGAGCTACCTTCTCGACGCAACCGCCGAACGCAGCGTGAGGGCAATGGCGGTGAAAGCAGGCCTAGAGCCAAGCACTCTCGCTAGACAGCTGGATGGTGCGATTAGGGCGGAGGCAGTTGTTTCTATCTGCCGCGCCTACCGAATTCGCCCCCTGGATGGCCTCGTTGCGATGGGCCTCATCACTGAGGCGGAAGCGGCGGGGCCAGCCGGTCAACGCTGGGCGCTGGAAGAGATTTCCGACAGGGAACTGACCGATGAGATTCTTCGGCGCCTGCGATCGGCATGAGCTTTCCATCCTGAGATCTCCGAGTACAGGTTCCGCATCGCGGCCGACATTTCTTGGGCCTGGGCGGACAGATGCGACCGACCTACCGTCATACTCCTGGTCGGCGTTAGCGGCGTCAGTGGATTCAGCATGCCAGCGTCTCTCGCGGCGTCAGCGGCGTCAGTGGATTCAGCATGCCAGCGTCTCTCGCGGCGTCAGCGGCGTCGGTGGATTCAGCATGCCAGCGTCTCTCGCGGCGTCAGCGGCGTCGGTGGATTCAGCATGCCAGCGTCTCTCGCGGCGTCAGCGGCGTCAGTGGATTCAGCATGCCAGCGTCTCTCGCGGCGTCAGCGGCGTCAGTGGATTCAGCATG